>NZ_CP011524.1:2579604-3224506 GCF_004154955.1 Intestinimonas butyriciproducens
CCTCTTGTCATGGGGTTCGCCTCCTTCAAAATCGTTTGTATCTTCATTATATCTGACGTTTCGGCAAAAGCCCAGGGGAAAACGCAGATCGCGGCAAAAAGTTTGTCCCAGGGGTCATTCCAGCTCCATATCCTTCTGCCGTGCCGGCGCCTGCCGGGGCGGGGACAGGAACTCCTCCACATTCCGGCGCACGGCGGCGTAGTCCTGCTCCTCCCGCCGTGCCTTCTGACGCTCGGCGGTCAGCGCCGCCCTCCGGGCAGTGAGCGCGTCCATTTCCGCCTGCATCCGCTCTGTGGCAGGCAGCGGAACCGCGCCCAGGCGCTTGCACTCTCTGGCGGCGGCCTCAAAGAGAATGATCTCCCTCTCATAGCCCCGCAGGAACTTCTCTTTGTCCTTCGACGCCTGATAGCGGTCATAGATGGGCTTGAGCTGACGGTAGGCGGCGACGTGCTTTATTTTCAGCGTCAGCTCCTCAATCCGCGCCCCGGTCTCCCGCAGCTCCGCTTTCAGCCGGGCGGCGGAGGCGGACGCCGCCTCGCAGTGCTCTGTCAGCTCCTCCATGCTGCCGATGCCGTGTTCCGTCAGGAAGTTGCTGGTCTCGGCGATGCGTTTCAGATTCTCAATGGTCGCCCAATGGCGGTAGCCCGCGCTCTGCTGGGCCTTGATGTTGTTCTGAATATCAATGAGCAGGCTGACCCTGCCTCCGCGCTGCTTTGGTTGGCGGGAGGGTCTGGCGCGTCCGGCCATCCGTGCGGTCAGGGCGTCCTCGGCGTAGTCCGCGCCCAGGGTCTTTAGCCTTGTGAACCGCTCCTGTCCCGGTGCTCTGGCAGAAATGTACTTGCCCCGCTTGAGCGCATAGCCCTCCCGCTGCAACCGCACCAGCAGCTCCTCCAAATCATGGCAGCCGGGCAGCAGCCGGTCGATGGCGGCGCGCAGCTTCGCCTTATAGCTGGTGCCGGTCCGCTCCGCCTGATGCTCGATGTAGCTTTTTCCTTTGTCCTGGCCTGGGACGATGACGGACAGGCCGTGTTCTTTGCAAAGCCGGTCTGAGGTGCGGCGGATGAAGTGATAGCTGCGCTTGTTGGAATGGTAGTGCTTGTGATCCGCAAAGCTGACGGCATTGAAGATCAGGTGGTTATGGACGTGATCCCGGTCTATGTGGGTGGTCAGGACAAACTCATACCTGCCGCCCAGGATCTCCCTTGCCAGCTCCATGCCGATCTCATGGGCCTGCTCCGGCGTGACCTCCCCAGGCTGAAAGGCTTGGATCAGGTGGCGGCCCAGGTTCGTTCCCTTGTCGATGGCGTGGCGGCGGGTCCAGGCAAATTCGATATCCGCGGTCTCAGCGGCGCAGCCATAGGAGGATACAAGCAGTTTTCCGTCCGTCTTTTCCGGGTTGCAGATATAGTCAATGGCCGCTTTCAGCGTTGACTTGATAGGATGCGTCTTTGTAACTGCCATATCTCATCCAGCCTCTCCTGTATCTCCTGCATATCCGCTTTGTACGCGCCGCCTCCCGCGTTGATCCGCTTGGCGATCTGGTTGATGTTCCGGCCGATGGCGGACAGGGCGGCGTTCATCCGCTTGATATCCGTGGTGTCAAGCTGGATGATATACCCGTCTATCGCCATCTTCCGCAGATACGCGCCGTACCACCGTGTGGGGAGCTGCGCCATCTTTTCATCTATGAGCCGTTTTTCCTCCTCCGTCACATAGAATTTCATCTGAATATTCCGCTTTCGGTTCGCCATGGGCAGCCTCCGTTTCTCATAAGGGTCTGGGATATCCCAGCAAGCAATTTTGACTGTTCGGGCAAGGGACCTGAACAGCGCAAAATCCGCAAGCGGGTACTCGCTTGCTGTGCTTGCTGACTACTTCGTACCCCCGTATTTCCCCCTCTACCCATACTACAATCCGAACAGGGCGTTTTGGCCAGATTTTCGGAGAAATGTTTGTCTCGCGGCGAAAAAAGCCGGATTTTTTTAACCCGTTCCCGAAAAAGATACAGGGGATTCACACAAAAACCTTGAATTGCGGAGGGGTCTATGGTAAACTTATTATATCTAACTATACCCCTTTGCCGGGGCGCTGAATTGTCCGGGCTTTGGGGTGTGGCGAGGCGGCGGAGCGTCCGGCTGGAAGGGCGAGGACAGCGCTGCGCAAGACCGCTTTTTCGAGGCGTCTGAACGGAAGCGCAAAACCGGAAAGCCCTTGAAACATCTGCAAAAAAGGGGTTGACAACATGAGATTTTCCCCCATAATTAGACAGACAGACAGACAGACAGACAGACAGACAGACAGACAGACAGAGTAAGTCTGTCCTTTTCTGCTGCCCCCATATATTGTCAACAGGCGCGGCCTGCCCGAAGTGTTTTCGGACAGGGCGCGCCTTTTCGCGCTCTGACGGCAGGGGGTGACACGGGATGAAGAAGCTATTTTCCTTCCTTCGCCCCCGCACACAGGCGCGGGACCGGGAGAGCGACGGCGAGGGAAAGCCGTCCATGCCCCGGGCGGCAGCCAACAGAGCGCCGCCCGGCGTCCACGGCACGAAGGGCACGGCCTTCGCCGTGGCTCCGCTTTAGGAGGTGGGGTAGATCCGAAGGAACGCCTGCCTTTTACCCGGCGGCCGCGGGCCGGGGACAAAAACGCGGCGCACAACAAATTCTTTCTATGAAGGAGGAAGAAAAAACATGAGAAAACGAATGACCAGTCTGCTTCTGACGCTGGTGATGCTGCTCTCCCTCGTGCCCGCCATGGGCGTGACGGCGAGCGCGGAGGAGACGTGGGAAACCGTCAATTCCTATGCGGAATTGCAAACGGCAGTCAAAGCCAAGAAAGAATACATCAAACTGGGTCGAGACATTGACACCAAAGACTTCCACTACTCGGGCGGCGGTTTGGACATAGCCGATTGGCTGACTTTTGAAAACCAAACCTGTACTCTCGACTTGAACGGAAAAACCTTGTCGCTGCTGACCAGGATGGGTGATATGCCGACTTTCATGCGCGTATATGAGGGAAGCAACCTGACGATCAAGGACAGCCAAGTTGGCGGTCAAATCACGGGTGAGTTTGAAAATGCTAACGCAGGCGACAGGTATTTAATTCATATGAATAAATCCAGTTTGACACTGGAAGGCGGCACATTCCGCGCTACTGCCAAGCCTTATGGAACCAATGTCAATGTGATTGATTATTTAGAGAGTAATGTTACGATCAAAGATGGCGTGACCATCAGCCAACCGGAGCATTATGCGTATGGTGGGGGCGGCAGTGCTCTTAAAGGTCGCGGATACGCACTTTGTGAACAAGAAAGAGAATTTAATTATGGAGATAAAGTAAGCCATGTTGTCATTGACGGCGGTATCTTCGACGGCTGGGTACGGCTGATCGGATATCCAGACACCAACGGCTCTGTTCAAATCAACGGAGGCACCTTCAAGAAGGGTGTGCAAGCGCTGTATGTAGCAAAGAAGAATAATTCTGATCCTACTGTTACAGTGAACGGCGGTACCTTTGAGGACAATGTTTATTTGCAGGACTGGGATTGGAAGGAAAGCCTTTATATGCCGTACCGTTTGAATGGCGGCACCTTTAAGGGCACAGTAGACCTTCACGCAGTAAATAATATAACCGTTTATCAAAAACCGGAAAGCAACCCCAATGTTGCGCTGGGATTGAACGAGTGCTTTGGCTACAGCGCAGTTGTTACGCCTGACGGCACCTTTGCCGGTCCCGATGCAAAAACTGGTGTTTTGAAAAAGACAGGTGATTATGATTATGACATGTGGTTGGAGGGCACTGCTTCCAACCCCGTCCGAATCATCCCCAACGCATGGGGCATGAAGTCCGTTACGCTGGACGGCAACCCCATCGACTACGCCAAGGACTTCATGGGCGAAGTTAAGGAGATTACCAACGACACGGAGCATACCCTCACATTCACGTGGAAGCCTTTGGCGGACGAACTGAGGGGCGCAGGCTACAGCTACGACGCCAAGTGCGAGCGCTATGTTCCTGGCGCTACCTCTACCCCCACCAACTTTATTCTCGACGGCACCGAATACTACACCTATACCTTTCTCAAGGGCGCAGACCCGACGCTCTATTCCTTTGACCTGCACCTGAATCTGAAAAAGGGCACCAGCAACGTCGGCATCGTGAGCAACGAGCATATCGTTAGGCTGCTGGTGAGCGAAGCGCCGCCCGCGCCCCCCGCACCCGTGGCGCATAGCATCAAGATTATAAACGGCTTCGGCACGGCAAATCCCACCACGGCAATCGCCGGAGAAACCATCACCGTGAAGGCGAATGATCGCACCGCCGACAACATGATGTTCACCCGGTGGAATACGGATACCCCCGGCGTGACCTTCGCAGATGCGACCAAGCAGGAAACAACCTTTGTTATGCCGGACTGTGATGTGAAAGTGAACCCCGGATTCCAGCAGGTTTCGTTCAGAAAGCAGCCGCTCGATAGCTGGCCGCAGGTGAATCACGGCAGCAAGGCCACCGTCACCTTCTCCGCACCCATCACCAAGTGGGAGCTGAAGGAGGGCAACACCACCGTGGCCTCCAGCGGCAACCTCTTTATCAACACCGGAAACCCCATCACGGTGGATATTCCCGCGCAGAGCAGTGAGGTGGAAAAGACCTATACCGTCGTTGTGACGGCAAACGGTCAGAAGTTCTCCAGCGACGAGTTCAAGGTCAAATGGGTCAGCTGGCCGCAGGCTCCGGCGGTGGAGTTTACCCCCGCTGACGGGACGCAGTTCGTCGGGGAAATCGAAGTAATTGCTTCCGATGCCCTGTACGCCGGTGAGGAAATCTTTGAAATCGTCTATACCACAGACGGCACAGACCCCAAGGACAATACTGCGGCTACAAATGCCAACACAGACTCCGTGCATATCACGCTGACGGAGACCACCACCATCAAGGCAAGAACCTATAATGGGGACGCTGCCGCAGATGCCGAAAAGTGGGGCCCGCTGGCAACAGCTACCTTTACCAAGTATTCCGATACGACCCTGCCCAAGCCCACCATCACCCCGGAGGGCATGACCTACACCGGCAGCATCAAGGCTTATCTGACAGCCCCCGCCCTGGATGGCGTGAAGCTGGAGTATCAGCTTGTTTCCCCGGGCGAAGAGCCTGCTAGTAATCAGTGGCATGAGTATAATCCTGAGATAGGCATTGATGTATATGAATTCGGAACGATCACCCTCTATGCCCGTAGCTTTAAGGAAGTGGATATGGGAGACCATGTGGAGCATCTCACCAGTGAGAATGTATCCGCCACCTACACCCGGACTTACTCCGCCGCCATCGACAATGTGACCGTCAGCGGCAAGGTCGGTGAGACGCTGACGCAGGATGTGGTCATCCGCATGAACGGCGACCGCTTTGAGAATGTTACGGCGGGCGAAGATGTTTCCAATTGGTTTACCAATCGGCCCGCAGGTCTGACCGCTAAGGTCAAGGCGCTTTCCGAGGCGGACGGCTACCACGAAAACCTGACCGTTACCATCAGCGGTACGCCCGAGGCGGCTTCTATCGAGCCGATTGCCGTTACCATCCCCAGGGATAAGCTGTATGCAAACGGCACCGTCGATCTGACTGTCCTTTCCAACCCCAAGGCAGTCTACAACATCGGCACGGATGCAGTGCATACGCATGACTACACCGGTCAGCCGTACCTGTATCTGGACCCCGGCAATCACTATCAGGAGTGCACGGCGAACGACGGCGGCTACAACATTCAGCCTCATGCGTTCACGCCTTGGACGGATAACGGAAACGGCACACACAGCCGCCACTGCACCGTCTGCAAGATGACGGACAGCTCCACCTACACCGAAACCGCCAACCACAACTGGCAGTGGGTGGTAGACGCCCCCGCGACCCCCAATGCAGCGGGCAAGCAGCATGAGGAGTGCGTTGACTGCCACGCGAAGCGCAGTGAAAACACCGAGATCCCCATGCTGACCAGCATCATGGTGGAGCACCTGACCGTTGCCAAGCCCGTCAAGGACGCTGCTGCGGCTATGGCAACCACCACCGACAGTTCCTACACTGTGGCAAATACCGAGTGGATGGCTGCGGACGGTACGCCCCTTGCCATCGGCGGCAAGTTCCAGCCCGGTACGGTCTACACCGTGAAGATCACGCTGGAGACCGCTGGCGCAGGCGTATTCTCCGTTAAGTCCACCTACAACACCATCGAGGGCAAGACGGCCACGGTCAGCCCCAATCTGACCGGCGATAACCATGCGGACAGCGTGATCCTGACCTACACCTTTGATGCCACCGAGGGCACCTATGTTCCCACCAAGCCCGCCATCACCACCGTTGCCCTGCCGGACGGCAAGGTGGGCGATGTGTACAGCCAGACCTTGGCTGCCACCGGCACCAACCCCATCACCTGGGGCATCGAGGCCGGCACTCTGCCTGACGGCCTGACGCTGGTGGGCGACACCATCAAGGGTACGCCCTCCAAGGCCGGCGAGTTCAAGTTCACCGTCAAGGCCACCAACGGCGGCGGCTCTGACACGAAGGAGCTTACCATCAAGGTCGCCGACGCGGAGGCTGCCAAGTATCACAACGTCACCCTGACCGGCGCGGGCACCGGCGCTACCGGCGCTGGCAGCCATGCGGCAGGAACCACGGTCAACATCTACGCAGGAACCAAGTCCGGCTACACCTTCAACGGCTGGACCTCCGACGATGTGACCGTCCTCAGCGCCAGCAGCAAGAACGCCAGCTTCGTCATGCCGGATAAGGATGTCACCGTCAAGGCCAACTGGGTCTACAACGGCGGCGGCAGCAGCGGCGGCGGTTACACCTACTACACCATCAAGGCCACCGCAGGCGTGAACGGCTCCATCTCTCCCACCGGCAATGTCAGCGTCCGCGAGGGCCGGGATCAGACCTTCACCATCACCCCGAATAATGGCTACGCCGTCGCCAAGGTGCTGATCGACAGCAAGAACGTGGGCGCGGTGAAGTCCTACACCTTCGAGAATGTGAAGAAGAACCACACCATCGAGGTCGTCTTTATGAAGGCCAGCGGCAACCCCCAGACCGGCGTGTTCGTGGATGTGCCGGAGGGCAGCTACTATGAGGAAGCTGTCAACTGGGCCGTGGAAAAGGGCATCACCACCGGCACCGATGCGACCCACTTCTCCCCCGATGGCATCTGCACCCGCGCGCAGGCTGTGACCTTCCTGTGGCGCGCCGCAGGCAGCCCCGCCGCCAAGTCCGCAGTCATGCCCTTTGCCGATGTGAAGGTTGGCAGCTACTACTATGACGCGGTGCTGTGGGCCGTGGAGAACGGCATCACCAAGGGCACCAGCGACACCATGTTCAGCCCCGACGCCACCTGCTCCCGCGCGCAGATCGTCACCTTCCTGTGGCGCTCTCAGAAGTCCCCGGCAGCGGGCACGGCCAATCCCTTCACCGATGTGAAGGCAAGCGCCTACTACGCTGACGCGGTGCTGTGGGCTGTCAAGGAGGACGTCACCAAGGGCACCACCAACACCACGTTCAGCCCTGACGCCAACTGCACCCGCGCACAGATCGTCACCTTCATCTGGCGCGCCCTTGCGGAGTAAGCGCGTATGACTGAAAAGGAATGGCAGCAGATAAAGAGGCTTGACATCTCATTTGTGGTCATTGGCGGCGTTGGAACGCTGCTGATCACCGCCATGATAGTTGCTCTTTCGTACTTTGGCTGGTTTGATCAGTTCACCGACAGCGGGCTTTTATCCTCTCTGGATGAGTGGCTGGTGACGGTGCTGATCGGAGGCATTCTGCTCGTGCCATTCCTCATAGTAACGGTCTGCGGTATTCTGTTGGTGCGGTGCGATCTGCGCATCGAGCGCGAGCGCCGCAAAAAGCCGCCAGAGCCGCCGGATGAGTTCCCCAGTCTATACGAATGGCTGAATAGCAAGGCCGCTGGCAAAGACCCATAAGCGAACATTGGACAGCGCAGCGGACGGGCATCTCGCCCCGAAGCTGCGCTGTTCCTTTTTCGCTATAAGAAACATTTAGTCCGAACACACAACACTTTGAGCCATGCCGCTGCTCCAGCGCGGCAGGAGAACGCATTATGAAAAGAATCAGACGGATCATCCGACCCATGCTTTGCATGGTGGTTTTGCTCATTGCCATGACCACGGGCGTCATGGGCTGCTATCAGAAAGACCCCGATCCCATTGAAGATCCCTCCGGCACCTCCGAAGTGGAGGCGACCCCCATTTCCACCGTCAACCGGCAGACGGAGCTTGCCGACGCCAAAAGCAGGAACCCCGACGCCGTGGCGTGGCTGTATATCCCCGGCGCGGAGGTGGACGACCCCGTGATGCAGGCGGAGGACAACGGCTTTTACCTCAACCGGGACGAGCTGCGGGAGTACAGCACATGGGGCTGCTACTACGCCGACTGCCGGAACCATCTCAGCGGGCGGGACGCGCTGGATACCAACACCGTCATCTACGGCCACTCTGCCAACGACTGCGACCCGGACGGTGTGCGGTTTACCAAGCTGCACCGCTATATGGACGCGGACTTCGTGAAGGAGAACCCCTACATCTACCTTTCTGTGGACGGGGACGACCTGATTTTCCAGATCACCGCCCTGTTTATTACGGACGTCGGCTTCGACTATATTGACCCCAATCCCATGGGGAGTAAGCTCACCGAGTTCTTCCAGACCGTGGAGAAGAAAAACTGGCTGGATATTGACGGTGTGACCTTCTCCGAGGGGGATACCTTCCTGACCCTCTCCACCTGCTGCCGGAAGTACGACAAGACCAACAGCGGCAATCAGCGGCTTGTGGTCATGGCAAAGCTGCTGCCGGAGGGGGCCACGGAACAGGCGTTCACCGTCAAGCTGGTGAAGAAGCCGGAAATGCCCTGAAAGAAATCAGAATACGACGATAATAGGACACCCATCCTTGCGGTACTGAAAAGCAGCGTATGGTATAGGGAAAACGGCGGCTGCTCTGTACGGGGCAGCCGTCGTTTTTGCTGTCCCAACATTTTTCAGATGAAAGGGACCTATGCGTATGACAGGAGAGCACAGGAGGTGCCGCTAATGCTGCGGCGACGAGCCACGCCGGGAGCATAGCCGGGCGATACCCGGACACCGTAGGATACCTATGCCCTCCGACAGCCGCCGACAATTTCCATACTGAACCGCACCGAAGCGCCCATGCAGGCTTTTATGCCTGTGTGGGCGCTTTTTGTCGTTCCCGGCACTTTTTCGCCGTGGGCTGCCGCTCCCCGCCGCCCTTCGTTCTGGAAGGAACATCCACCCGAACAGAACGAAAGGAGCGCAGCATGAGCCGCGAGAAAAATATTTTTGAGAAATTTCCGCAAAAATGGCCAAAAGGGGTGTTTGCAAGACGAGTAGGGGGTGAAAGGGGAAACAACGACCTGCCTTCCGGCGCGAAGGGAGGTGAGAAAATGGACCTCGACCGTCACGACGAACACAAGCAGCACGCCTTTGACAGCTTTTGCAAAAAGGTGATACGGTGCGAAGCCTACAACGCCTACCGCGCAATCGGGCGCCGGCAGGATCTTGAGATCCCGTTCAGCCAGTTGCCGGAGGAGGCGATGGAGGCACTTGCGACCTGGGACGTCTACCCCTGGGAATACACATCCTTCCCCGTGGGCGGCGACGTGATCCTCATTAAGGATGACCGGCTGGCCGACGCGCTGACCGCCCTGCCGCAGAGATTCCGGGATATCCTTCTGATGTACTGGTTCCTGGAGTTGGCAGACCGGGAGATCGGCGAGAGGCTGAGCCTGTCCCGGAGAACGGTCAACAACCGCAGGCAGCAGGCCTATGAGCTGCTGAAAAGGCTGATGGGAGGTGACGCGAATGAGTAAGCGCAGAACCGCGCGAAGCAGCCTGATCCCTTACCCGGTGATCGCCGCCGCCGTGCGGGGCGACCCGGAAGCCGTAAACCGTGTGCTGGACCACTATTCCGGCTACATAGCGGCACTGTCCATGCGTAGGGGCTGCAATCAGAACGGAAACCCCTGCTTTGCTGTGGACGAGGAGATCCGCCGTCGAATTGAGACGAAGCTGATCGTCGCCATCCTGAGTTTCGACCTGAACTGAACCCAGGCAGGCCTTAACCGTGCGCCCCCCTTTCCGCGCGGCTGAGCCCTTTGCTCCTTGACAAAGAAAGCCCGGCAAATCCCGGCGCAGCATAGAGCAGACGGATACATTCCCGTCTGTGCGGAGCCATACGGCCGGTGCGCCATGACCCTCCAACGGGGCGAGCGATATCCACCGGGACGCAAAGCGGGCAAGGCAGCCCGCGGGCCACGATGCACAGGCGGGGCGATACTCCCTTGCAGTCATAGTCCGGGCGTGCAGCCGTATTCAGGCGGTGAGGCGTCGCAGGCAATGAGCAGGGCCGCGCGAGAACCGTGCGGGGGGTGGGATTCCCGTGGAGCTGAAAAGCCATTCAGCCGTCCGTTTCTGCTGTTCTTTGTAAGCTATCAAAAAATGATTTGTTTTCAGACGATTAGAAAGGGGCTAACTATGCAAACGACCGTTTCATCCGAAAAGAAATACGCCCCGCCGAGGCGGAGCGAAAAACAGATCGGCAACACAACCTTTATCGTCAATTCCTTCTTTCGGGAAAAGGGCGATGAGGGTATTGCCGTAAAGCTGGAACGTCTGATGAAAGCGGACGTTCAGAAAGAAGCTACAACTTAATTCTCCCAAACAGGCAGACAGGGACAAAAAGACGCGGTATAATGAAGGTGACTTCAAAACCGTGTTTGACTGCCGGATGGGAGGTTACTATGTATCATCAGTCAAACACCGCTGCCGCGCTTCAATTCCCTTACAGCGCTATGAGCGTCGAAGCTGTTACCGCTTTGTACTGCCGTTTGTCGCGTGACGATGAATTGCAGGGCGACAGCAACAGTATCATCAACCAGAAAAAGATCCTTCAACGCTATGCACTTGACCACGGCTACAAAAATTATCGCTTTTATATTGATGACGGCATTTCGGGTACGACATTTAACCGACCTGGCTTCCAGCAAATGATTGCGGATATCGAAGCCGGCCTTGTCAATCGGGTCATTATCAAGGATATGTCACGCCTGGGCCGTGATTATCTGCAAGTGGGCATGTATACCGAGATCATGTTCCCGGAGCATGACATTCACTTTATTGCTGTCAACGATGGCGTGGACAGCACCCAGGGTGATAATGAGTTCACCCCTTTTCGGAACATCATCAATGAGTGGTATGCGAAAGACACCAGTAAGAAGATCCGTGCCGTGATGAAGGTCAAGGGCAACGCTGGCGAGCATCTGACGACCCTGCCGCCCTATGGCTACATGAAGTCTCCTGACAACAAAAAGCTGTGGGTCAGGGACGAGGACGCCGCAGCGGTGGTCTATGAGATCGGCCTATATGTGATGGACGGCTTCGGGCCGTCTCAGATTGCAAGAAAGCTGACAGAGCGAAGGATCTTGACCCCGGCCGCCTATTATGCCAGCAAGGGCCGGAAAGCAAGTAATATCAAGCGGGGTTTGCCCTACGCATGGGATGCCTCCACCGTAGCGGATATTATGGACCGCTGGCGGGAGTACCTGGGGCACACGGTCAATTTCAAGACAAGGAAGAAGTCCTACAAGAGCAAAAAGGTCATCCATAATCCGGAAAGTGAGTGGATGATCTTTGAGAACACCCATGACCCGATCTGGACGGAGGCAATCGCAGACGCCGCGAGAGCAGCAAGGCAGACGCGCCGGCGTCCTACAAAAATGGGAGAAATGGGGATGTTCTCCGGCATGATGTTCTGCGCAGACTGCGGATCTGTCATGTATCAATGCAGGGCCACCAACTTCCGGCGCGAGCAGGAATACTACCTGTGCGCCGGCTACCGAAAGAGCCGTGACTTCTGCGGTCAGACCCATTCCATCCGCACGGTGATCTTGGAGGAATTGATTCTGGAAAACCTGCGGGAGATCGTTTCCTTCGCCTCCCGCAGTAAGGACGAATTTGTGAGGCTGGTCATGGACAGCGACCTGCGGCAGCGTAACCGGGATCTTGTAAAGAGGAAACGGCAGCTTACCGATTCCGAGAAGCGGATCACTGAGCTGGATGCTATCTTCAAGCGGCTCTATGAGGACAACATTTCGGGCAAACTCTCCGATGAACGCTTTCAGAAGCTCTCTGCGGACTACGAGAAGGAAGAACAGGAGCTCAAGGTGCTGGTAAACTCCCTTCGGAAAGAAGTGGAGCTGGAGGAAAGCAAATCGGCGGATGTAGATCGTTTTCTCTCCGTTGTGGAGAGGTATACGGATATCCCGGAACTCACGCCCTGCATCCTCCATGAGTTCGTGGAGAAAATCATCGTCCATGCGGCCAGCGACCCGAAGGGCAAGAACCGGACGCAGGAGATCGATATTTACTACAAGGGCATCGGGGCCTTGGAAATGTCAAAAGTCACGGCATCAATGGAAAAATGAGAAAACGGTACAGCCGAAGCTATACCGTTCTCTCTTTCCTCACGATGTTTTCTTATCGGGAGCAGCCTTCCGCCTCTTGCTTTTTTTTTCGTTTCCGGGTAAAATAATGGCACTGTCAGAAGGAGGTCCGATGTAAATGACCCGTGACGAAGCCTTTGAATTTCTGGACCGCGCCGCCCGCGGCATCGCGGAAATGTTCGGCTCCTCCTGTGAGACTCTGGTCCACGATATGGGCGTGCCCACCCACCCCATTCTGTCCATTTATAACGGGCATGTCTCCGGCCGGGAGGTGGGCTCCACCTTGGATATCCTGGGCACCGCCCGGGAGCTGGACCCCGAGGCCCGGAGCAGCGATCAGGTGAACCTGTATGCCACCACCCCCTCCGGCCAGCAGATCAAATCCTCCACCTTTCATCTCATCGGAGAGGACTACAATCTGGCCCTGGGCATCAACTTTGACTACACCTCCCTTGTCTACGCCAATCGCATTCTGGTGGACCTGATGAGTGCGGAGGCCGACCTCAAGACCGCCCTGTGGCAGGGCGGTGACTCCGCCCTGGCCGACCTTTTCGACGAGTGTCTCTCCGCCGTGGGAAAGCCCGTGGATGCCCTGAGCAAGGCGGACCGCCTGAAGATCGTGGCCATGATGGACCAGAAAAACGCGTTTTCCTACCGGAAATCGGTGCCCTTTGCCGCCCGGCGGCTGGGCGTGAGCCGCTACACGGTGTACAAATATCTCGACGAGCTGGCCCAGCGGGAGGGAGCCCCTCACGCGTAATGCAGCGCATGGGTATCCGGCCCGTCTTTTCAGGAAAGGAAGCATCAATTATGTATCAAAAAGAAATCGAGGCATATTGGAACGACCCTGCTCGGGAGCGGGAGCTGGTCGCCGCCATCTCCCGGCTGGTGGGCGTTAAGAGCGTGAAGGGCGAGGCCGAACCCGGCAAGCCCTTTGGCCCGGGCCCTGCCGCCGCGCTTACGGAGGCCCTGTCCCTCTGCAAAGAGTTGGGGTTTGCTGTCACCGACTATGACCACTATGTCGGCCTTGCCGACCTCAACGACAAGGAGACCCGGCTGCACATCCTGGGCCACTTGGACGTAGTGGGCGAGGGCTCCGGCTGGTCCACCGATCCCTATACCTGTGTGGAGCGGGACGGAATTCTCTATGGCCGCGGCGTCTCCGACGACAAGGGCCCCGTAGTCTGCGCCCTCCTGGCCATGAAGGCGGTCCGTGAGCTGGGACTCCCCGTGAGCGCCAACGCCCGGCTGATCCTGGGCACCGATGAGGAGAGCGGTTCCGCCGACATCGCCTATTATTACGCCCGGGAGCCTTACGCCCCCTACGCCTTTACCCCAGATGCCGATTTCCCTGTCATCAACATCGAGAAGGGACATTACCATCCCGATTTCGGCACGCGGTGGGAGCGCTCCGGCGCGCTTCCCCGGGTGGCCGCCATGACCGGCGGTTTCCGTCAGAATGTGGTTCCCCCCGAGGCCGAGTGTATGATCCTGGGCCTCTTTGACCGGGACGTCCAGTCCGCCTGTGACGAAGTGGCCCGGACCACCGGCGCGTCCTTCCTGGTAAACGGCTCCGCCAGCGGCTGCCACATCCACTGTGAGGGCAAAAATGCCCATGCCGCCTCCCCCGACGACGGTATCAACGCCATCGCCGCCCTCCTGGAGGTATTGGCACGCCTCCCTCTGGCCGACTGCGGCAGCACAAAGGCCGTCCTGGCCCTACACACCCTCTTCCCCTTTGGGGACAATCGCGGCAAGGCCCTCGGCATCGCCCAGGAGGATGCCGAGTCCGGCCCCCTTACCCTGAATTTTGCGCTTCTCACCCTCACAGAGACCGGCTTTACCGCCAAATTTGACGTGCGGTTCCCCATCTGTGCCACGGAGGAAACCTGCAAGAAGGCCTGTGAGGCCGCTTTCGCGGGCTATGGCATCTCGGTCACCGGCGACCCGGACATGACCACCGTCCACTGCGTCCCCCGGGATTCCGAGCTGGTCCAGACTTTGCTGCGGTGCTATGCCGATTATACCGGCGTGGAAAACCCCCAGCCCATCGCCATCGGCGGCGGCACCTATGTCCACGATATCCCCGGCGGCGTGGCCTTCGGCTGTGATTTCCCCGGCTTTGACCCCAAGATGCACGCTGCCGACGAGCAGGCCAGCATCCCGAACCTCCTTCTCTCCTGCAAGATCTTCACCCAGGCTATCGCGGAGCTGTGCCGGTGATGGGAAGGCTGCGCGGGCGCGCCGCCGCCCTGACCGCCGCGGCCCTTCTCTGTCTGAGCCTCACGGCCTGCGGGGAGACAAAGATGACCGTCTTCGACGCCACCGCTTACGTGAAGGGCGTGCTGGACGAGACCTACAAGGGGACCTGGAACAATGCCTTTCTGGATCTGGTGGAGCTCACCGATGGGGAGGCCCAGGACGCCTACGAGGCGTCCCTGGAGCAGGAGTACCGGCGGTTTGCCTACCAGTTTGACCTGGACGAGAGCGCCCTTACGGAGGAGACCCGACAGGCGGTGTTGGATCTTCTCGCGGAGGTCTGCGCCAAGGCACAGTACAGCGTCCAGGAGGCCGTGCCCCTGGACGACACCCGATACGCCGTGGAAGTCTCCGTCCGTCCCCTGGACCTCTTTCTTCAGGTCCGTGAGGACAGTTTGGCGGATTATCAGGAGGCGTTCGCCCGGAAATACGCCGATACTGACCTCGACGCGCTCTCGCAGGACGAACAGGAACAATTCCGCACGGACTATGAAAACGACTGGGCCATGGGCATTGTATCCCTCTGCCGGGACGCCCTGGGACTTTTGAACCAACTGGATGTCGTCCCCATCCTGGTGTTGGTGGCCCCCGATGACGACGGCCTCTATTCCATGGGCGACAACGACTTTTCCAACCTCTCCGCACTGATTCTTCCCTACTGAAAAAGCCCCCCGGCGGCGCATACGCGCCGCCGGGGGGCTTTTTACCCTCTTTACCGCACGGGGATGGTCACATAGGTCCCGGTGTTGTCCACGGTGAAGTTGGTCACCGCCTCCGGCCAGTAAGTGACCTCAGGATCGACGGAGTAGAGCACCAAAGCCAGTTTGTGTCCGGCCTTCACGGTGTAATCCATGGGCTGGAGCTCCAGCGTAAGCGTATAGAACACGCCGGGCTCCACCATGTCTACCCTGTAGATCGAGGTGCGGTTCTGGATATCCATCCACCCCCGGGTGACGATCTTATTGTCAGTGGATGTCATGGAGAACTGGGTCAAATCTTTCGCGGCAAGACCGCCGCCGTACCACAGTCCGTTTGCCTCCACTGTCTCGGTGGCCACGCCCTCGCCATACTGCTCGAGCATAACCGCCTCCATGCCGCCCTCGGGCGCCAGGTCCACCAACATTGCGCTGAGGATGCCGGTGGGACGGTCCGCGCTGGCCCGCACAGTGACGGTGGGCGTGCCGCTGATGTGCATATCCTTCTCCATGTCAAAAGTGTAGACCGCGCTGGCGCCGGTAGCGCCGGCGATCATCTCCTGCTCCCAGGTATAATCCATGTCGGAGCAGTACTCGATCCACCCCTCCTCCACATCGGCCAGAGAGGTATCGAAGCTGGTGACTCCCAGATCACTGGTAAAGCGGTTCTCCCCTTCTCCTGCGGAGAGGACAACGCTCTCCACGGCGTCTCCCCAGGCATCGTAGGTGTTCCAGGAGAGATCCGTATTGCTCTGCACACGCACCTCGGCTTCCCGCTCGGCGCCGTTGTCCATGCCATAGAGATAGTGGGCGTACCAGCGTCCCAAAATGCCGTTGAGGTCCAGCCCCTCTATCTGCTCCGGGGTATAGTGGGCACCCTGGTGGAGGAGAAGCTTTACCTCCTGTCCGGCGGTCCGGAAGGCGTCGTACATCAGGTCGAACTGCTTGGGACGGACGTTGAAGTCGTTGAGCCCATGGATGATCAGCGCGCTGCACTTCAGATTCTCCGCGCCGTTTGTATAGTTGCGCTCGTCCCAAAACCGGTTGTAGTCGCCGGAGAGTGCGTCCTGCTCGGCGATCATTTCTTCCAGATAGGCCTCATAGTCTGCCTGGATGGGGGCATAGTCCGTCTCGTCCAGCTGCCGGGACATGCAGTAGTCGGCCAGGATGTTGCAGTCGTCGCCGGGATAGTAGAGCCCGCCGGCAGCGACACCTTGGGAGCGGTAATAGTCATACCAGCTTGCGATACCGGCCCGGGGCACAATGGTCTTGAGCCCCTCCACACCGGTGGAGGCCACGGCGAAGGCGGTGGACCCGGCATAGGACTGGCCGGACATTGCCACATTCCCGTTGGACCAATCGGCCTTCACCTCCACGCCGGAGTTTTTATCGCTGTACGCCTTGACACCCTCATCCCCGGCAAGCCACCGGACCACGGAGGCAAAGGCGGCCGTCTCGTCGGCGCTGGCGCAGGTCTCAAAGCCGTCGGAGCCCAAGGTACCCAGACCGGAACAGGAGACGTAGGCATAGCCGCGGACCAGCCAGTAGTCGTAAGCGTCCACATTCTCTGTATTGCCCCACACATCTCCACCGTCTCCGGCCGCGCCGGCGCCGCCAGCGGTCTGCACCTCCAGCGTGGCGGGTCCCGGCTCGCTGGAGGCGTGCCAGTCCCAGTCCTCCTTGCCGGTGGAGGTGGATGCCGTGTCTTCGGTGAGCCGGGCGTCCACGATGTGCGCATTCCAGGTATCCAGATCATAGGCGTCGGTACACCCGGCGGAATAGGGCCGGGCCTCAAAGATGGAGGCGGCCTTCATGCCCCTGTCTGTGGCGGCGGGACGCTGGACGAGCACCTGCACCTTGTCCGCCTTGCCGTCCCCGTCGGTATCCGCATCGGTCTCCACGTAGACCACTTCGCGGATCACGGTATCATAGGGGAAGATGGGCAGTGCCGCGCCGTCCACAAAATAGGGGGCGGGGGCCTCGGCGTGCAGGGCATCGTAGAGAGGCTTTACGGCCTCGTACAGATCTGTCAGCTCGCCCTCATCCTTGATCCTGCCGGCAAGATCGCCGGACAGGCCCAGGCTGGCCATCAGACAGGCGCTGTCATAGGAGCCGTACGCGCCGATCTGCGCCTCGGTGAGCCCCGCCCAGCGCAGCAGCACTGTGACGGCATCCGCCCGGGTGGCAGGAATGGAAGGGCGGAAAGCGCCGGAACCGTCGCCCTGCATCAGACCCTTGTCCCGGAGCAGGTTAACGGCTGCCCTGCACTCGTCCTCCTCCTCCACATCCGAAAAGGCGCTTGGCTGGGCTGCATAGCCTTCCAGCTCGTCGGCATAGCCGCACAGCTCTGCCAGGCGCTGGGCCAGTGCTCCGCGGTCCATACCCGCAGACTTCTCCGCCAAGGCCGCCGGGAACAGCGAGACCGCCAGCGCCAGGCTTAAGAACACGCTGAAAATTCGCTTCAAATATAACACCTCCAAAATCATTTCGTACCGGTAAACAGCATATCAGAAATTTCGCCGGGATGCAACATATGGAGGGGCCGGGACGGCTTTTCCCATCCCGGCCCCATTGCCGCTTCCATTGCGTTTTCAGCTCTGATGCGCTTTCGCCGCCCCCACAAAGGCCCGGAAGAGCGGGTGGGCCTTGTTGGGTCTGGACTTGAGCTCCGGGTGGAACTGGACCCCCACGAACCAGGGATGGTCGGGCAGCTCCACCATCTCCACCAGCCGCCCGTCCGGGGAAAGTCCTGCCAGGCGGAGCCCTTTCGCCGTCAGCACCTCCCGGTAGGGGTTGTTGAACTCATAGCGGTGGCGGTGCCGCTCGGAGATGGCATCGGCGCCATAGGCGGCGTAGCAGGGACCTCCGTGTCCGGTCAAACGGCAGGGGTAGGCGCCCAGACGCATGGTGCCGCCCTTTGCGGTGACCCCCACCTGGTCGGGCATCAGATCGATGACGGGATAGGGCGTCTCCGGCGCGAGCTCACTGGAGTGGGCTCCTGTCAACCCCGCCACATTTCGGGCGAACTCCACCACCGCCATCTGCATCCCCAGGCAGATGCCAAAATAGGGCACGCCGGTTTCCCGGGCGTACCGTACGGCGGAGAGCATACCGTCAATGCCCCTGCTCCCGAAGCCTCCGGGCACCAGCACGCCGTCACAGCCGTCCAGCCGCCGCCCGACGTTCTCATCGGTGACCTCCTCGGAATCCACCCACCGGATATCCACCTTCACGTCGTTTTCAATGCCGCCGTGGGCCAGGGCCTCCACCACGGAGAGGTAGGCGTCGTGGAGTCCCACGTACTTGCCCACCAGGGCGATCTCCACGCGGCGGACGGCCGCCTTCTCCCGCTCCACCATGGCGGTCCACTCCGCCAGATCCGGCGGCGCGGCGGTAAGCCCCAGACGCCGGCACACCACGGCGGCCAGCCCCTCCTTCTCCAGCATCAACGGCACCTCGTAGAGAGAGGGGGCGGTGAGGTTGGGGATGACGTTTTCGGGCGGGATGTTGCAAAAGAGGGATATCTTATTTCGGATGTCCTCAGGCACCTCATGCTCCGAGCGGCACACAATGACGTCCGGCTGGATACCCAGGGCCAGCAGCTCTTTGGCAGAGTGCTGCGTGGGTTTGGATTTGAGCTCATTGGAACCGGGGATGGCCACGATGAGGGAGACGTGGATGTACATCACGTCCTGCCGTCCCACCTCCGCGCTCACCTGTCGGATGGCCTCCAAAAAGGGCTGGGACTCGATATCGCCCACGGTGCCCCCGATCTCAGTGATGACCACATCCACATCGCCCCGGCGGCCCACCCGGTAGATGCGCTCCTTGATCTCATCCGTGATATGAGGGATAACCTGGACCGTACCGCCCAGATAGCCCCCCTCCCGCTCCCGGTTGAGGACGGTCCAGTATACCTTGCCGGAGGTGACGGAGGAGTCCACCGTCAGATTTTCATCGGTAAATCGCTCATAGTGTCCCAGGTCGAGATCGGTCTCGGCCCCGTCGTCAGTGACGAATACTTCGCCGTGCTGGTAGGGGTTCATCGTGCCGGGGTCCACGTTGAGATAGGGGTCAAACTTCTGAAGGGCCACTTTGAGCCCTCTCTGTTTGAGGAGCCTCCCCAGCGACGCCGCCGTGATCCCCTTACCCAGCCCGGATACCACGCCGCCGGTGACAAAAATGTACTTGACCGCCATCGTTCATTCCTCCCATTCCGCATGGGACGCCTTTGTCCCGGGACCCCGTTGTCCCCTGCCTTTTCCTTACAAAAAAATCCTATTTATTCTACGCCCGAATCCGGGGCCGCGTCAAGCCAAAAGTCAACGTTTTATGGCGTGATTTCCATCCACTGCCGCTCTCCCTTCTCCTCGTGCCTGGGATAGGGCTCCCGGATATCCGCCAATCCCAGAATGTAGTCCACACTGGTGTGATAAAAACGGGCCAGCGCGATCAGAGCCGGCGCAGGCACGTTCAAATTTCCGCGTACATAATCGGAATAGGTTGGCTGGCGGATGTTCAAGACCTCGGCCAGATTTTTTTGCTTCAGGTCTGCATCCTCACGGAGCGCCCGGATACGATCATACATCTCTGTCACCTCACAGATAGTATGCCATAATAGAAAATTCCTTGTTGGATTTTAAGGGGTTTTCCCTTAAAATAGAGCCGTCTTAAGACCTGCTTGCCTATCGGGAATATCCATCGAAGGGGGATTTTTTGACTGTCCTGGTTCTTTATGCCGCTGCACAACTCATCTGCCAGGGCGGACCTCCTGTTTTTCCGTTTGCCGCCCTGATCCAGACGCTGCTTCTGTTGACCACAGTCCCGGCAATTGCCCCCAGAGACACGGAGGATAGCCTCTTGTGAGCCGTCCAGACAAAGTGGGCCCATGGAAAATTTCCATGGGCCCGCTTTTCTTGCCGCCGCTCTATTTGTGGTACAGCTTGTTGGTCTCGTAGGTAGGTTCACAGGTAAGGCGCATGCCGAGCTTTGCATAGGTGCCGGAGTCCGCCGGGGAGAGGATGACGGAGGAATGGGCCTCGCACTCCCGAAGCTCGGAGAGCTTGTCCAGCGCCCGCCGGGCCAGGGGATTGGTGGTGGCGCTGATGGCCAGAGCGATGAGGGTCTCATCGGAGTGGAGCCTGGGATTTGCGCTTCCCAAATGCTTGACCTTCACGGTCTGGATGGGCTCGATGGCCTCCCGGGAGATGAGGTGGTGCTCATGGCCGATCCCGGCCAGGCGCTTGAGGGCGTTGAGGAGCGTGGAGGAGGAGGCCCCCATGAGATCCGTGGTCTTTCCTGTCACCACTTCGCCGTCGGGCAGCTCGATGGCAGCAGCGGGGTTGCCGGTCTCCTCGGCCACGGCGCCGGCAGCGGCCACCACAGGCCGGATGGAGGCGTCCACCTTGGCCTGCTGCATCAGCAGCTCCAGTTTGTACACCGTCTCGTCCCCACAGCGGCCCTGGCGCCGGTCGCACAGAGCCGCGTAATACCGCCGGACGATCTCCTGGCGGGCGGCGGCGCAGACGGCCGCGTCGTCCACAATGCAGCTGCCCGCCAGGTTAACCCCCATATCCGTGGGGGACTTATAGGGGCACTGGCCGGTGATCTTCTCAAAAATGGCGGAGAGGACCGGGAAGATCTCCACATCCCGGTTGTAGTTGACGGTGGTGACGCCGTAGGCCTGGAGGTGGAAGGGGTCGATCATATTGACGTCGTTGAGGTCGGCAGTGGCCGCCTCATAGGCCAGGTTCACCGGATGTTGGAGCGGCAGATTCCAGATGGGGAAGGTCTCGAACTTGGCGTATCCAGCCTTCACTCCGCGCTTATATTCGTGGTAGAGCTGGGAGAGGCAGGTGGCCATCTTACCGCTGCCCGGCCCCGGAGCGGTGACCACCACCAGGGGGCGTGAGGTCTCGATATACTCATTTTTCCCGTACCCATCGTCGCTGACGATCAGGGGGATATTGTTGGGGTAGCCCGCAATGGGGTAGTGGAGAAATACCCGCATCCCCAGATCCTCCAGCCGTTTTTTGAAGGCGTCGGCGGCGCTCTGTCCGGCGTACTGAGTCACCACCACACTGCCCACATAGAGCCCCTTGCTCCGGAAAGCGTCGATGAGCCGGAGCACATCCACATCATAGGTGATGCCCAGGTCCCCCCGGATTTTGTTCTTTTCGATGTCGCTGGCGCAGATGGAGATGACGATCTCGGCGTCCTCCTTGAGCTCGCACAGCATACGAATCTTGCTGTCCGGCGCAAAGCCCGGCAGCACCCGGGAGGCGTGATGGTCGTCGAAAAGCTTGCCCCCGAACTCCAGGTAGAGCTTGTCTCCAAACTGGGCGATGCGCTCCTTGATATGGGCGGATTGGGTCTCCAAGTATTTGCGGTTGTCAAAGCCGAGCTGTTTCATCTGCCTGCACCCCTTTGTGTCCTCTTCTGTTTTATCCGATTTATTCTACCCTCCCGGCGCGGGATAGTCAAGCCGTACCCACCCTTGCGGGAGCCGCCCGCTCCGTGGTAAAATAGTGCCTGCCGGACCGGATCCGGCGCCCGCGGCCGCGCCGCGTACTTTGATAAAGGAGCATACCCCATGGACGCTATGATCCAAATCCTCGCAAAGGAATTAAGCCAGGACCCCATCCACGTGGAAAACGTGGTCAAGCTCATTGACGAGGGGAATACCATCCCCTTTATCGCCCGCTACCGCAAGGAACTCCACGGAGCCATGGACGACACCGCCCTGCGCACCCTGGCCGACCGCCTCCAGTACCTGCGCAATCTGGAAAAACGCCGGGGCGAGGTCAAGGCCGCTGTCGACGGGCAGGGAAAGCTCACTGAGGCTCTCTCCACCGCCATTGACGCCGCGGCCACCCTGGCTGAGGTGGAGGACCTGTACCGTCCCTACAGGCAAAAGCGCCGCACCCGCGCCACCGTCGCCCGTGAAAAGGGTCTGGAGCCCTTGGCCGCGCTCCTGTTCGCCCAGGGCCGGGACTGCTCCGAGCCGCTTCTTGTGGCCGCCGGCTATGTGGACCCCCAAAAAGGGGTGGAGACTCCGGAGCAGGCGCTCCAGGGCGCCTCCGACATCGTGGCCGAGCAGATCTCTGACGACGCCGCCCTGCGTAAGCGGCTGCGGGCGCTGTGGTGGTCCAAGGGGGTCCTGATCTCCACCGCCGCAAAAAAGGACCAAGGGGACTCGGTCTATCGGCTCTATTACGACTTTAAGACTCCCGTCAATCGGGTCCAGGGGCACCAGGTGCTGGCCATCAACCGGGGTGAACGGGAGGACCTCCTGAAAGTTTCGGTGGAGCTGGACCGGGAGACCGCTCTCATCACGGTCCGCCGGAGCGTCCTGATCCCCGGCTCTCCCGCCATGCCCTTTGTCCGCAGTGCAGCGGAGGACGCCTATGACCGCCTCATCGCCCCCTCGGTGGAGCGCGAGATCCGAAATATGCTCACCGAGCAGGCCGACGAAGGGGCTATCCGGATGTTCGGGCTCAACCTCAAGCCCCTTCTCATGCAGCCGCCGGTAAAGGGCTTTGTCACCATGGGGCTGGACCCCGGCTACCGCAACGGCTGCAAGGTGGCTGTGGTGGACGGCACCGGAAAGGTTCTGGACACGGCGGTGGTCTACCCCACCTTCAGCGAACGCAAAAAGCAGGAGGCCATCGACGTTCTCTCCCGCCTCATCAAAAAGCACGGCGTGGCGCACATCGCCATCGGCAATGGCACCGCCAGCCGCGAGACCGAGCAGATGGCGGTAGAGCTCATCCAGGCCGTGGGCGGCGGCGTGAGCTATATGATCGTCAGTGAGGCAGGGGCCAGCGTGTACTCCGCCTCCAAGCTGGCCGCCGAAGAGTTTCCCGACTATGACGTAAACCTCCGCTCGGCCGTTTCCATCGCCCGGCGGCTCCAGGACCCCTTGGCGGAGCTGGTGAAGATTGACCCCAAGGCCATCGGGGTGGGCCAGTATCAGCACGACATGCCCCAAGCCAGGCTGGACGAGACCCTCTCCGGTGTGGTGGAGGACTGTGTCAACGCCGTGGGGGTGGACCTGAACACCGCCTCCGCGCCCCTTCTCTCCCGGGTCTCCGGCCTCAGCGCCGCCACGGCCAAAAACATCGTCAGGTACCGGGAGGAGAACGGCGCCTTTACCTCCCGGAAGCAGGTGCTGAAGGTCCCCAAGCTGGGCCCCAAAGCCTTTGAACAGTGCGCGGGATTCCTCCGCGTCCCGGAGTCCAAAAATGTATTGGACCATACCGCTGTCCATCCCGAGAGCTACGCTGCGGCGGAACAGCTCCTGGCCCTGTGCGGCTACGACCTGAACGCGGTGGAGGCGGGCGGCATCGGAGACCTCCGGGATCGGGTGACCGACTTTGGCGAGGAGCGGGCCGCCCAGGCCTGCGGCGTGGGGCTTCCCACCCTGCGGGACCTGGTAGGGGAACTTATGAAGCCGGGCCGGGACCCCAGAGACGAACTGCCCAAGCCCATCCTGCGCACCGATGTAATGGAGATCAAGGACCTCAAGCCCGGCATGGAGCTCACCGGCACCGTGCGCAACGTCATCGACTTCGGTGTCTTTGTGGACATCGGCGTCCATCAGGACGGGCTGGTGCACATCTCCCAGCTCTGCGAGCGCCGCGTCCGTCACCCCAGCGAGGTCTGCGCCGTCGGCGATATCGTCATGGTATGGGTGCTGGAGGTGGACGAGAAAAAAAAGCGCATCTCCCTGACCATGAAAAAGCCCAAGGGCGATCTGTAAAGGGGGCCTATCCCATATGGTGCTGTCCTTCGACGAGGCGGGCGAACTGCTGGATGCCATGGCGGAGTCCTTCCCGCCAGCCTTTTTCAGCGACTTGAACGGTGGGATCCTGCTTCTCCCGGAAGCCCATCCCGACCCGGACTTTCCTCCCGGTGAAATGTACATCATGGGGGAATACTGCAACGATCAGATGGGCCGGTATATCAATCTCTATTACGGCTCCTTTGCAGTGCTGGCCGAAGAGGAGGATTGGACGCGGCGGAATTGGGAGGAGGAGCTCTACGAGACCCTGGCCCATGAGTTTACCCATCATATCGAGGGGCTGGCCGGGGAGCGCGGGCTTGAAGTCAAGGACGAGGCCTTTCTGGATCGCTATCGTGACCAATAAAAAATAGGGCGCTGCCGAGCATGCTCGGCAGCGCCCTATTTTTTACTTCTGCCAATCCGCAGGATAGACAAAGTAGAGAAATCGCGCCCGATCCCGGACGGAGAACTGGATCTCGCTTCCCTTGGGAATATGGATCACCTCGCCGGGCCCGGCGGAGACGGTCTCCCCTCCTGCCAGGATATCCAGCCGCCCCTCGATCACATAATCCATCTCGTCATATGTGAGCTTCCAGGGAAAGGTGGTCTCCTCCATCACCATGAGACCGCAGCCCAGACGGGGCGCCTCTTCCAGAGAAAAGAGGTCCTTTGTCCACACCCGGTCCCCGCTGCGCCCGGTGTCCAGCCGGTCCCGTTCGGTCACCTGTATGGCGGGGACCGCCACACTTCGTACGCCGTGTCCGCGGCCGCATCCCGCGGCAGCGCCCAGCTTTTCCAACAGTACCTGCCGCACCAGCGCCTCCAGCGCGGCCTTATCCAGCTCAGCCATATGTCTTCTCCTTTCCAGTGATGAGCATGGCCACTGCCACAGCGGTAACACCGCCCACCAGCTTTCCCACAATCATAGGAAAGATCATGGTGGAGTCAAATCCCGCCGTAAACCCCAGGTGGTCGCCGAATACGAAGGCGGCCGACACGGCAAAGGCCACGTTGACCACCTTGCCTCTCCGATCCATCTCCCCCATCATCTGAAACATGGGAATATTGTTGGCCAGGGTAGCCACCAATCCCGCCGCCGCAATATCGTTCATCCCCAGCAGATGCCCCAGCCCCATCAGCGGCTTCCGGAATACCTTTGTAATAACGAATACCAGGGGAAACGCCCCAGCCAGCACGATGGCGATGGCGCCCACAGTGGAAAACCCCTCGTCGATGGGGTTCATCCCCGGAATGAGCACAAGACCGGTCAGGGTCTCCACAATGGCGGCGGCCAGGCCCACGGTAATGACGATCACCACGATCTTTCCAAACACGGTAAATCCCTTTACCATGCCCCCGGGAATGAGCCATAGCCCCACCGCAATGAGCACGGCGATGAGCACGATAGGGATGAGGTTGCGGAGCACCATAGCCACCGGAAACCCCGCCGCCAGTCCGCCGGCCAGGGCCCCCAGTGGGATGGTGATAACGCCAGCCAACACGCCCTTGGCCAGGAATTCCTGGTCCTCTTTCTGAATGATACCCAGCGCCACAGGGATGGTGAACACAACGGTGGGCCCCAGCATGGCGCCCACGATCAGTCCGCCGAACTGCCCCGCCTCCGGGGTGAGCGCCAGCTCTCTGGCCAAGGGCGCGCCGCCCATATCGTTTGCCAGTATGGTCCCGGCGAACATGGCCGGGTCGGCCCCCAGGAGGGAATAGAGCGGCACCACCACGGGCCGCAGGAGATTTGCCAGCACGGGCGCCAGGCAGATGATGCCGATCATGGCCAGTGCCAGGGATCCCATGGCGAGGATGCCCTCTTCAAACTTCTCACCCAGCCCGAACTTGTTCCCGATGATACGATCCAAGGCCCCCAGGGCCATAAACAGGACCATGATATAGACGATGATCTCGTTAATGGACAAAATATTGCCCCCTATCTTGATGATTCCGGGGCGGTCATTGCTCCACCCGGTCCACGATCCCCACCACGGCGGCATCCACCGGAATAGACTCCCCCGCAGCGACTCTGGCCCCGCTGCCCCGCGTCACCAGCACTCTGTCGCCGGGGCCCGCTCCCGCTTGATCGGCGCACACCAGGGCCGGCCCCTGGTGACCCTCCGGCGCCACCAGAAGGAAAGTCTGCCCTGTCAGGGCGGAGACCTTTTTGGTGCACCACACGTTACCAATGACGATCCCTAACCACACAGACGCCCATCTCCCTCAGCTCCCGTTCCAGGGAGACAAATTTTTGATACACCCCCAGAGGGGCTGTTTTCCGATACTGCTTATACTCCAGACCTGTCTCCAGGACCTTTACCTTTTTTCCGGCCAAGAGGGCTTCCAGCACCTGTCTCTCTTCTCCCGTGAGGGCCAGCCCCAGGGTCAGCAGTCCCATCTGCTCGATAGGCAGGCGGGTAATGATCAGCGCGCCCTCCCGCTCCTCCATCGTCATGACAGGATCAGCCCCCGATCCCCTTTTTGGAATCCACAGGCGTTCGCCTCATCGTAGTCCAGGTGGACCACGGTGGAGAATTTTTCGCTGACCCGCACCTCCACCTCACCAAAGGTGAGAGGACGGGCGGTGAGCGCTTTCAGGCGGACGCTCTGTCCATTACGCACGCCGAACTGTCCGGCATCCGCCGGGGTCATGTGGATGTGCCGTTTGGCCACGATGAGGCCGCGCTCCAGCCGCAGTTCCCGGTTGCCGTGGCGGAGGGTGATACCCGGCGTCCCCTCGATCTCCCCCGAGAGCCGGACCGGGGGCTTGCACCCCAGGGCCACAGCATCGGTGAGGGAGACCTCCGCCTGGCACTCCCCCCGCTCAGGCCCCAGCACCACCACGTTCTTCAACTCTCCCTTGGGGCCCACAAGGCTCACCCGCTCGGCGCAGACGAACTGTCCCGGCTGGGAGAGGTCCTTGACCCGGTTGAGCCGATAGCCCACGCCGAAGAGCTGATCCACACCCGCCCGGCTCAGGTGGACATGGCGCCCACTGGCCTCTATCTCCACAGTGACCCGCCGGACCACCGCTTCGGCCAGACGTTCTATCTCATGTGCGTTCATACTTCCCCGCCTTCAGCTTGATCATGAAAATCCAGAAGAGGGAGGAGAGGCGGTTGAGCCCCAAAATGATGTCCTCCCGCGCCACAGCTCCGTTCTCGTCCCGGAAGGCCTGATAGGCCGCCAGTTCGGTCTGCCGGACCACCGCCCGCACCTTATTTACCGCCGCGACAGCGGGAGAATCGGTATAGCTGAGCATAAAATGGGGCTGTCCGAAGTGCTTCTCCGGGTAATGGGAGTACTCCCGCAGCTCCGCAGGGCCGTAGCCGCACAGCCGCACCTCTCCCACAGGCTCATCCAGAACGTCGAACCGGATGAACCGCCGCACAAAGCCCAGCACCTCTTCCAGCTCCACAGCCAAGACGCGGTATCCCTCCCGGACACATGCCTGCTGGCAGAGCACGATCTCCGCCTCCAACAGGTCGATGTATCCCCGAAAGGCGATGCGTGGATGGTCTTTGAATACCAGAAGGTTTCCTTTCAGGTGGGTCATGTGCTCCGGCTTCTCGTGGAGCTCCGCGCCGAACAGCGTCCGATAGCGCGCAGCGCCGCCCTTTTCCTGCCGCCCGCCGCCGGTTTTTTCCGGCTCTCCCTGGGGAAAGACCACCTCCACCCGGTGCTCCCGGAGCCAGGACCGGGCGGAAGGGGTGAGCACATCCCCCCGGGTCACCACCACAGGGCCCCGGGTCCCGCCATTGGACATCTGGCGGACCCGGGCCTCATCCAGAAGCGCCACGGCTTACTGTCCCTGATCGAATTCGCCGTTCTTGTGGGGGAGGATACCGTCCACCTCGACGTGGGGCCGGGGGATCACGTGGACCGAGATGAGCTCTCCCACCTTCTCCGCGGCGGCGGCGCCGGCGTCAGTGGCAGCCTTGACGGCGCCCACGTCACCCCGGACCATGACGGTCACCAGACCGCCGCCCACCTGCTCCTTGCCCACCAGCTGGACGTTGGCGGCCTTCACCATGGCGTCCGCCGCCTCGATGGCGCCCACCAGTCCTCTCGTCTCTACCATACCCAGTGCATTTGTATTCGCCATTTTCTTCGCGCTCCTTTCGTTGTTGGAGGGGGTCTCCCGTCTCTCTGCGGGAGCTTCTCCCCGATGGTTGGAATTTGGCCCTGATTCCGGCCGAGCCGCCGCCCCGCCGCCGATCACAGAGGCAGCCAGAGCGGCCATGCCGTCCTTGGACTCGGGTCTTGGCTCCGGGGCTCCACGCCCCGCACCGCCGGTCGGGGCCGTTTTTGCTTTTTCCGGCGTTCTTCCGCCGGACTTGCTGTTGTCGGCACCGGTCTCTTTTTTCCGGCCCCGTGTTTTCTTGGCTCCGGTCCCCCCCATGTCCGGCTGCGCCCATGCGGTGGGTCCGCCGTCAGCATTCAGACGCTTGGACGCCGAAAAGGGCTTTACCTCGTCGCCGGAGGGGGGCGGGGTCTCCGGATCGGTCGCCTCCATATCTGCGGTCAGCCTGCCCATCTCCCGCAGCAGATTGGCATAGGGGTTGATGAGGGTGCCGGGGTCGTTCACCTCATCAAATACGTTGGTTCCCGCGGCGGGCGGCGTCACGCCGCCCGGGGCGAGCGCCGCATTCTTGGAGTAGATGCCGGAGCGGTCCGCCTCCTTCATCTCACATCAGCCTCCCCACGATCTGCCGTACCAGCTCCTGGAGCATCGCATCGTCCACCTTGACCTCGCTCCGGCCGTTCTCCCAGGGAGATGTGCTGTTTCCGGCCCGGATATCCTCCAGCTCCCGGACGCCCCAGGCCACCCGCTTGATATTGATCAGATCCAGGGGACCGATGTTGTTGGAGCTGGAGGAGCCGCCCACCGCGCCGCAGCCCAGCGTGAGCGCCGGGAACAGGCAGGTCGTTGCCCCGATCCCTCCCAGGGCGGAGGGCGTGTTCACCAGCACCCGACTGGCCGGGACCCGCTCGGCAAACTTCTTCACCACATTCTCGTCCTCGGCATGGATGGAGAAGGTATGGCCCGCGCCCTCCCACTCCAGGATCTCCACACAGCGCTCCAGCACCGTCGGCTCATCGTTTTCCACATAATAGGCCAAAATGAGGCCCAGCTTTTCATTGGAATAGGGATAGCCCCGCCCCACACCGGTCTCCCGGGCCACCAGTACCCTGGCGGAAGCGGGCACCCGGTCAAGTCCGGCCAGTTTGGCCACAGTCTCCACGCTCTTGCCGACGATGGCCGGATTCATCGTACCGTTGGCGCGCAGGATGAATTTGGAGAGCTTGGTGTGTTCGCTGTCGCTGAGCACATAGGCCCCCTGCCGCTGGAGCTCCTCGGTCACGGCCCGCTCCATCTCCCGGGTAACGATGATCGACTGTTCACTGGCGCAGATGGTGCCGTTGTCAAAGGTCTTGGAGTCCAAGATGCGCTTGACGGCCAGACGAACGTTGGCGGTATGGTGGATATAGGCCGGACCGTTGCCCGCCCCCACACCGATGGCTGGGGTCCCGGAGGAGTAGGCCGCCTTTACCATGGCGCCGCCGCCGGTGGCCAGAATGAGCCGGGTGTGATCGTGCCTCATTAGCGCGTTGGTGGCCTCCAGCGTGGGGGTGGTGATGCAGGCGATGGCCCCTTTGGGAGCCCCCGCCGCCTCCGCCGCCCGGCGCACCACCTCCACTGTCTCCAGAATACACTTCACTGCGCTGGGGTGGGGGGAAAAAATGATGGGATTGCCCGCCTTCATGCAGATCATGGACTTATAGATCACCGTGGAGGTGGGATTGGTGGATGGCACCAGCCCGGCCACGATCCCCACCGGCACCCCGATGTCAATGGTCCGCTTCTCGCGGTCCTGGGCCAGGATGCCATGGGTCTTTTCGTCCTTGATGGCGTCGTACAGTGTGACAGCGGCAAAGCGGTTCTTGATCTCCTTGTCGGCTTTGAGCCCAAACCCGGTCTCTTCCACCGCCACCCCCGCCAGACGTCCGGCCTCGGCTGCGGCGGCGCTGGAGATGGCCGCCGTTATTTTGTCCAGCTCTCCCTGCGTCATGCGCTCCATAGCCCGCTGCGCCTTTCGGGCCTGCTGCACGAGGTCGCGCACCTCCTGGATGGAACACAGGTCCTGATCCATTTGTATCATCATGCTCTACACCTCCACTGGATGGGCGGCCACCGCCTTGACCGCCTCGGCAAACGCCTCACAGGCAGCTTTGCACGCCGACTGGGTGCCCGTCAGCAGGCCGCCGCCGAAGTTAGTCTCACTGGGCGGCTCAAAAAGGGCCATGAGTTCCACGTCCGCAGCCTTCATCGCCTCATCCAGCCCCACCACGGACTCCAGCGGGGGGGCGATGAGGTAGGCCAGGGCCTCCCCCTCTTTGATGCCCGCCGTTTTGGAGAGATAGCTCCCCGTCCGGGACACCGTATGGGCGAAGTATACGATGGAGTCGTCCTCATTGGCGGAGCGAAAACCCACGCCGCTGTCCATGAATCCCACCGCCGCCCGCAGGCCGCTGTTTACCTCCGCCGGATTGGGACCGGCCAGGATGCCGATGACCTCTCCGGCCAGCTTCGTGTTGGCGTTTGCGGCGCCCGCATACAGGCTTCTTCCGTATACCACCTCCACGGCCGCCGCCTTGGTGGCCTCATCCAAGGCACAGTAGGTCACGTCGTCGCTGTCGGCGGTGAGGATACCGATGGAACGGTATTCCTTCGGCAGGCCCAGCTTTTGCGCCAGGGTCTCCGAAACGTTGGCAATGGTATGCGTGGCCAGAACATTGCATTTCAGCAGATCGCCTGTCATGCACTCACCCCCCTGGCCAGGTCAATGCCGCTGGCCTTCTTCTCCAGCATGGTCTTGATCAGCTCCGCAATGTGCGCCCCCGCCTCCACCGCGGTAGTGCCCTGGCGGTGGATATTGGAGATGACCGTCCGCTTAGATTCGGGAATGCCGATGTGAGGCCGGTATGTGAGATAAGCCGACATGGACTCGGCGGTCACCAGGCCAGGGCGCTCTCCCACCAGCATGCACACCACCTGGGCTCCCGTCAGCTCCCCAATGTGATCGGAGGCGCCCACGCGGCAGTATTTTACGAAAAGTGTTGGACCGGGATCAATGCCGTAGCCCTTCAGGCCCGCGCGGATGGCCTGCATACAGTCCTCGGCATTGGCCTCGATGGCCGCGGAGGAGAGACCGTCCCCCACCACCAGGGCCACCTTGGGTTCGGCGCCAAGGGTCTTTCGGATCACGGCCTGGTTTTCCTCGTCGAACCGGCGTCCGCGGTCCGGGCGGGTCAGGTACTCGTCCTTGTCCTGACAGAGCGTCTGGACAAAAACAAGGTCGTTCCGCTTTACAAACGCCTCGTCCACATGGGAGAACACCGAGTCCTGAGCCGCCGCGTGGTCGGCCCGCATGCGGAGCATGGTCTCCGTCTTATACCGGGCGCCCGCCCGGCTCAGCCCCAGTCGTGCGGGCGTCTTCAGCTTCAGGTCCAGAAAGGCGGGGCCATTCTGCGGATTGGGCACCAGGTACTGCCGCCGCAGATCCACCTCCGTGACGTCCGGAAGCATTTCGCCTCCGCTCCCGCTCTCCTGCCCCCGTTCCAGGGGCTTATAGTCCGCCGCCTTGACCTGGGGCGTAGGCGCCTGACCCATCAGGTCGGCCACCATGCGCTCCACCAGGGCGCGCAATTCCAGCTCGTTCAAATCTGAAATCCTCCTTATGCCAGCAGAATGGAGCCGTCTCCCGCCAGGGCGGTGAGCCGGCCGTTCTCCACAAAGCCCATCTTTTCCAGCCACTGCTGGAAGGGCTTGATGGCCGTCAAGCCGAACATCTCCCGGAGGGCCGCCGTCTCATGATAGCCGGTGGTCTGGTAGTTGAGCATTACGTCGTCCCCGTGGGGAATCCCCATGAAGTAGTTGCATCCGGCGGTGGTCAGCAGGACGGCCAGATCCTCGATATCGCTCTGATCGGCCTTCATGTGGTTGGTGTAGCAGGCGTCGCAGCCCATGGGGATGCCGGTGAGCTTGCCCATGAAGTGGTCCTCCAGACCGGCCCGGATGACCTGCTTGGAATTGTAGAGGTATTCCGGGCCGATAAAGCCCACCACCGTGTTCACCAGGAAGGGCTGATAGCGCTTGGCAAAGCCGTAGCACCTGGCCTCCATGGTCACCTGGTCCCAGCCATTGTGGGCCTCGGAGGAGAGCTCGGAGCCCTGACCCGTCTCAAAATAGAGGACGTTGGGCCCCATGGCGTTCCCCTCGCGCAGGGCCAGTTGCCGGGCCTCCTCGATGGTCTCTCCTGTAAAGCCGAAAGCCTCGTTTCCCTTCTCCGAGCCCGCGATGGACTGGAAGATCAGATCGGCCGGAGCCCCCCTGCGGACGCACTCCATCTGGGTGGTCACATGGGCCAGCACGCAGATCTGGGTGGGGATCTCCCAGCGGTTGCGGATCTCATGGAACCGTTCCAGCACCCGCGTGACGCTCTCCACCGAGTCGTCTACCGGGTTGAGCCCCAGCACCGCGTCTCCGATGCCGAAGGTGAGCCCCTCCAGCAGGGAGGCCATGATACCGTCGGGGTCGTCGGTTGGGTGGTTGGGCTGGAGGCGGGCGGAGAGGGTCCCCGGTTCGCCGATGGTGGTGTTGCAGGTGGCCGTGACCCGCAGCTTCCGGGCGGCGTAGATGAGATCCATATTGCTCATAAGCTTTGCCACGGCGGCCACCATCTCGCTGGTGAGGCCCCGGGAGATGCGCCGGATGGCCGCGCCGTCGTTCTTCTCGTCCAGGATCCACTCCCGCAGCTCGGAGACCGTCCAGTTCCTGATCTGCGCGTAAATCTTTTCATTTACATCATCCTGGATGATGCGTGTGACCTCGTCGGTCTCATAGGGGACCGCAGGACTGTTCCGCAGGTCTCCCAGGGTCAGGTTTGCCAGCACCACCTTGGCGGCCACCCGTTCTTCGGCATTCTCGGCGGCAATGCCCGCCAGCCGGTCCCCGGACTTTTCTTCATTGGCCTTGGCCATGACCTCCCGTACCGAAGGGAAATCATAGACATGGCCCAGCAGCTTGGTTTTTAAAATCATTCCTGTTCCTCCTGTCGCGGTCAGGGCGCTCCCTGTCCGCCGCATTACAATTTCTGGAATGCCAAGGTCTTCACCACCACCGGCAGCACATTCCCCCCGCCCACTGGGGCTCCGATGTCGATGTAGTCTCCGTTGTGCACCGCCACGCCGTCCAGGCACAGAAGGGGACCGCTCCCCCCCATGGCCTGTCCCAGGACCTTGGCCATATCCCGTTCCAGCACCACCACAGGAAAATACCCCCGCTCCAGCAGCGGAGCCAGCCCCTCCCGAATGCCCCGGGCGATCTCCTCCACCCTCCGGTAGGCGGGCGAGAGCTCTCCCGCAAAGGCCAGGGCCACCTGGGTGAGTCCTCCCTCATCGGCATACCAGTTCAGCTTCCTGCGGACGGCCTCCGCCAGGGCGGCGGCATTCCCCTGCTCCTCCTCCTGGTTCAGACGGAGGACGGGCAAATTCTTGAGCGGAAACGCCACCTCCCGGTAGAAGATCGTGGAGCCGGACACCTCCATGGAGTGAGCGCCCGCCCCAACCACGGTGGCCCGGATGGTCTCCGCCCCCCGGACCAGCGTATAGCCCTGCTCTTCAAACCGATCCCGGATGGCCGGACCCAGCAGGGGACCGATATCGCCGTAGGCCAGCCAGTCCTCCGGCGGAGCCCACATGCAGTCGGCCACCCCGCCGGAAAAGGACAGCACCTTGACGTCTCCCGGCACCGCCCGCTCCAGGCCGTCCACCATGGCCGAGATGAGGGGCTTCAGCGCTCTTCGTTCAGCCCGCTCCCCCAGCCGGACTCCCGGGTCCGCCGTCCATTCGGCCAGGACCGGGGAGAGGTAGGTGACGCTCCCATCTCCGGCGAACTTCACCAAACGCCCGCCGATATTGAGACAGTCGGTATCTTGCAGCGCTCCATTTTCGTAGAGCGCCAGGTTGGAGGTCCCGCCTCCGATATCAAAGTGTAATACCCGGCAATGTTTTTCCTTGGAGTATTCGTCCGCCCCCGCCCCTCGGGCGGCCAGAATGGATTCCAGATCGGGGCCGGCGGTGGCCACCACAAAGTCTCCCGCGAATTCCGAAAGGGCGTTCAAGACCTCCCTGGCATTTTCTTTTCGGGCCGTCTCCCCGGTGATGATGACCGCGCCGGTCTGGACCTCTTCCCGCCGCAACCCCGCGCGCCGATACTCCTCCGCCACGATCTCCCGCACGCCGGGGGCGTCGATGACCGTTTCAGAGAGGAGGGGCGTAAAGTGGATGCGGCTGCGATAGACGATCTCCCGATCCGTAATGGCGATGCGCGGAACGGAGAAGGGATTGGCCCGGTTTTCCAGTGTCAGCTTGGAGACTACCAGTTGTGTGGTGGAGGTTCCGATATCGATCCCCACCGATTTGAGCGTCTCCGTCATCCCCCGATCTCCCTCAGCATGGCCTCTATCTCCCCTGCCGTCACGGGTCTCGGGTTTCCCGGCAGGCAGACATCCTGCAGAGCGGCCGCAGTCAGACCGGGCAGCGCGGCCCTGAACTCCTGTGCCGGTACCGGGAGCTTGAGAGGGATCTTCAGCCCGGACCGAAGACGAGTCACCGCCGACGCCAGGGCCCTGGGGTTTGCCGCCAGGCCGCAGAGCTTGGCCAAGCGGGCATATTTCTCCGCCGCTGCCTGCTCCGCGGCGTTGAATTGGATCACGCCGGGCAGTAGCAGCGCGTTGAGCCTCCCATGGGGCACGTGGAACCGCCCGCCCAAGGCGTGGGCCATCGAATGACAGACCCCCAGCCCGGCGGCATTGAAGGCCATACCTGCCATACAGGAGGCCAACAGCATGTCTTGCTTGGCCTCCCGGCTTCCGGCGTGGGCTTCCGGCAGGCGGCGGTAGGCCAGCGCGAATGCCTTCTCCGCCAGAGCGTCGGAGAAGGGACTGGCGCCTTTGGCCGCGACAGCCTCCGCCGCGTGTGTGAGCACGTCCATGCCCGTGTCGGCGGTGACATGGGGCGGCACCCCCTCCAGCAGAGAGGCGTCCAGTATGGCCGCCTCCGGCAGAAGGTCCTCCTCCACCAGCGGATATTTGACGCCCTGGTCCGTGTCTGTGAGGACGGCGAAGGAGGTGACCTCGCTGCCGGTCCCCGCCGTAGTGGGAATACACCACAGGGGCGGGTGGCGGCCTGAAAACCAGCACATTCCCTTGGCGCAGTCCATCGGGGAACCGCCGCCGAAGGCCACCACCGCGTCGGGCCCGAAGTCCCGCAGCATCCGCACCCCCTGGGCCACCAGGCGGAGGGAGGGGTCCGGCTCTACCTGGTCAAAGATCTCCACTGCCCCGGTGAGGCGGTTTTTTACCCGGTCCAGGAGACCGGAAGAGGCCAGGAACGCGTCTGTAACGATGAGGACCCTCTTCCCGGCCAGCCGGTCCAGCGCGTCCATGGGCTCCGGTCCAAAATAGAGTTTGGGCTTGATCCAAAAGGTTTCCATGGTTTCTGCCTGCCTTTTCCTTGATGCGGTTAGTATGGCAGGTGGATGAAAAAATATAGCTCCGGCGGAAAATTTTCCGCCGGAGCTGCAAATATTACGCAGGTTTCCATTCACCGCATAAATTTCCCCCCTGCGCCGTTGACAGGGCTCCCCCGCATTTGATATCATGTCTTCACCTTGGGACAGTTCCCAGCGCCTGCCGCACTTCTTTCGTTCAAGAGGCCGGCGGCACAACGGATGCCGGAAATCGGGAAAGGTGGGCATGGTATGCCGCTCTTATTGTTTCTCTTGGGGCTCCTTCCTTTTGCGGTCGGCGGACTGATGAACTGGGCTATGTTGGCTTATCCGGACGTTTTGCCGCCCTTTTCTTTGATTGCGATCCTGTTTCTGCTGATCTGGGGGGCAATCGCTTTCTTTGTCAGGCCCCGTGTAGCAGGCGTCCGTACCCTGGCCGTCTGTCTCAACCTCGCGGCAGGGATCGACCTGATTCTGGTCGGCGTGCAGGAGCTCGTCTTGGGTGCCTACTGGAGTAATCCGGCCGGTCTTTGGACGCAGCTTTACTATTTGCCGCTGATGAACCTGGGATTTACCCTGACACCCTGGAGCCACTCCGTATTTTCCGCCTATTGCGCCGCGTTTCTTTTGATGCTCGCCGCGACCTTTCTCGGCGCCCGCTGGCGGAAACCATAGTTTTTTATGCGCGGCCTGTCCTCTCTCCGTGCAGAGCAAAAGCGGCACAGCTTAAGCTGTGCCGCTTTCTCATGCGTTTTCTCTACCGGACGGCGGGAAACAGGACCGTGATCTCCGTCCCCTTGCCCGGCTCGCTCTTCAGGGAAATGGTTCCCCCGTAGAGGAGCACAATATGCTTGACGATGGAAAGCCCCAATCCGGTGCCGCCGGTCTTGCGCGCTCTCCCCTTGTCCACCCGGTAAAACCGCTCAAAGACCCGCTCCCGGCTCTCCTTGGGGATCCCAATGCCGGTATCGGAGACGGTAATGGCCACCTTTCCGTCCCGCTGCGCCGCCTGCACGTCCACCCGTCCGCCGGGCTCATTGTATTTGATGCCGTTCTCCATCAGGTTGGTAAGCAGTTCACGCAGGCGACCGGGTGCCACCGCCACTTCGGCATTGTCGCCGGAGAGGTTGACACTGATCTTTGCCGCCTCGGCCATCTGTCCCAGCGCAGCGCGGCACTCCTCCGCCACCGAGAGCACGTTTGCCCGGTCGTCGGACTGGGGCATGACCACGGATTCCAGCTCGGAGATCTTCAGCACGTCGTTGATGAGCTCAATGAGCCGGTCCACCTCCACGCCGATCATGGTGATGAAGCGTTTCTGATCTTCCGGGTCCTTCACCATGCCCGAGGACATCATATCGGTAAAGCCCTTGATGCTGGTCAGGGGGGTCTTGAGCTCGTGGGACACATTGGCGGCAAATTCGCTCCGCACGGTCTGGAGCTTCTCGCCCTCCTGCTCCAGCTCCTCCTCCTTCTGCTCCAGGGGCTGGGCCGTGTGGTCCGCCAGCTTTCGGGCCAGTACAAGCATGAGGACCAGCGCCACGACTGCGGCCGCCAGGAATCCGACCAGGCCCTGAAGAACCAGGGCGTTCACTGAAGAGATGGGCATGGAGAGGCGCCCCACGTTCCCATCGGTGAACTGTTTCGCCTCATAGAGGAGCATCTCGCCGGTGGTGTCCGACTTACGCTCCGCCTCACCCCAGCCGGTCGCAAGCGCGGACTGGAACTCGGGCCGGTCCGCGTGGTTCTCCGTAACCTGCCCATAGGTGTCGGAGAGCACCTCGCCCTCCGGGGAGATAATGGTCAGCCGTTTGTCCGGCGCGGCGGTGTGGAGCTGCTGCGACCAAGCCTCAGCATCCGTATAATAGTTCTGGGCGTCCATCAGGTTCAGCAGCTCTACCAGAGTCTGCCGGGCGGAAGAGAGCTCCCGGTCCCGGTAGACCCAGACCCCAAAGGCGCTGGAAAGCGCGATCCCCAAGGTGGCAATGAGTAAGAAATAAGTAGTCAAACGTCTTTTCACAGAAAAGGCCCCCATCCCAAATCAGAGATAGCCGTTCATCACGGCATTTTATAACCCACGCCACGAACAGTCTGGATATAACCGTCTCCCAGCTTCTGGCGGAGGGTTTTCACATGCATATCCACTGTGCGGGTCTCGCCGGCAAAGTCGTAGTCCCACACCGCCTGGAGGATATCGTCCCGCGTGAGTACCATGCCGTGCCGCGAGGCCAAGAGGCGCAGCAGTTCAAACTCCTTATACGTAAGTTCCACCAGGGCGCCGTTTTTCCGCACCTCTCTGGCGGCCGGATCGATCTCCAGGTCGCCGCAGGTGATGACCGCCTCGCTCCTGGGCCGGCCGGTGCGGCGGAGCAGCGCCTTGACCCTGGCCTGAAGCTCCATAATGCCGAAGGGCTTGACCACATAGTCGTCTGCCCCGCCCTCCAGGCCCTTGACCTTATCCATCTCGGAGGTCCTTGCGGTGAGCATCAGGACCGGCACATCCCCCAGGTCCGCGTCGGCCCGGAGACGGCGGAGGATCTCCAGACCGTCCATGCCAGGCAGCATGATATCCAGAATGAAGAGGGATGGCTTCAGCTCCCCGCCCGTCTCAAAGTAGGCCTCGCCCGACTCAAAGCAGCCCACCTCATACCCCACGGAACGAAAATAGTAGCGCAGCATCTCCCGGATGCTCTCATCATCCTCAATGATCACAATGGTCTCTGGCATTGTCTCGTCCTCCTCATGCTTCCCTTTTCTCTCGCGGCGCTCCACCGCCGCCGGAGCGCCGCTATTTTGACGGTTCAAAAGGCGGAACAGGTCCGCGGTGCGGACCTGTTCCGGCGCCGTCTGTAAACTTCACTGTTTGGCTGCTCCGCTCGCCTTCGCGCTTCTCAGAGCTCTCCTGTGACGCAGAATATCGCCCACTGGGCGATATTAACCGCGTGGTCGGCGATCCTCTCCAAGTACTTTGCAATGATGATAAAGTCGATGGAAAGATCCGCCTCGTCCAGGTTGTCCGCCACCTGGTTGATCAGGTCCCCCTTGATCTTCCGGAAGAGCTCATCCACCTCGTCGTCCAGGTTGACCACGGCGTGGGCGGTCTCCACATCCCGCCCGGTATAGGACGAAATGGCCTGCCGCACCATGAGCCCTGCCTTGCAGGCCATCACACCGATGTCCTGAGGCACCTTGACCTCCCCCTGCCTGGAGAACAGCAGGGAAATCTCTGCGATATTGGCCGCCTGGTCGCCGATGCGCTGGAGGTCAGTGACCATCTTCATGGCCGCTGAAATGGCCCGCAGGTCCCGGGCCACCGGCTGCTGCCGCAGCAGGAGCTGGAGGCAGCGGTTCTCAATATCCCGCTCCATCTGGTCCATGGAGGCCGTCATGTCGATGGCCGCCTTGGCATGGGCCTCGTCGTCCGTGGAGAGGCTTTCCGTCACTACATCGATGGCGTCCTGAGCGGTACGCGCCATGGCCGTCAGCGCCTCATTGAGCTCCAGCAGTTCCGCGTCAAATGTTTTTCTCATGTGCTCGTGCCCTCCTTAGCCGAAACGGCCCGTAATGTAGTCCTCTGTCCTCTTGTCCTTCGGGACGGAGAAGAGCTGGCTGGTATCTCCATATTCGATAAGCTCGCCCAGCAGGAAGAAGGCGCACTTGTCGGAGATACGGGTGGCCTGCTGCATGTTGTGGGTCACAATTACTATTGTATAGGAATTTTTCAAATCTGCAATCAAATCTTCGATTTTTGAGGTAGAAATTGGGTCCAGCGCGGAGGTCGCCTCGTCCATCAGGAGGATATCCGGCTCCACGGCCAGCGCGCGTGCGATGCAGATGCGCTGCTGCTGGCCGCCGGAGAGGCCCAGCGCGGACTTTTTGAGCCTGTCCTTCACCTCATCCCAGATGGCCGCGCCCCGCAGGGAGCGCTCCACGATCTCATCCAGCTTGGCCTTGTTCCGGATGCCGTGGGTCCGGGGCCCGTAGGCAATGTTGTCATAGATGGACATAGGGAAGGGATTGGGCTTCTGAAACACCATGCCGATCTGCTTGCGCAGCCAGGTCACGTCCACGTCAGGGTCGTAGATCTCCTTGCCGCGGTACTGCACGCTGCCGGTAATCGTGACGCCCGGCACCAGGTCGTTCATCCGGTCCAGCGTCTTGAGGAAGGTGGACTTGCCGCAGCCGGATGGCCCGATGAGGGCAGTGACCTCCCGCGCCGGAATGTCGATGCTGACGCCCTTCAGCGCCTGGGTCTGCCCATAATAGAGGTCCAGATTCCCGGCCGATAAGATTGCTTCCATAACGTAACCTCCTATCCCTGCCGCTGCTTGAGCTTTTTGCCCACAAAATTGGCGGCGAGATTGATGATGAGGGTGAGAATCATAAGGATGGCGGCGATGGCGAAAGCCACCTCAAACTCTCCCTGTTCCTTGGCATAGACGTAAAGGGCCACGGTCAGTGTGGCGCCGGAGCTGGTGAGCCCGGTGAAGAAGCCGTTGAGGGCATGGGCGAAGCCGGCGGTAAAGAGAAGGGCGGCGGATTCGCCCACGATCCGTCCGATGGCCAGGATACAGCCGGTGACGATGCCGTCAATGGAGCAGGGCAGCACGATGGTACGGATCATATGCCACTTTCCGCTCCCCAGGCCCAGCGCCCCCTCCCGATAGGAGGCGGGCACGGTTTTCAGGGATTCCTGGGTGGTACGCACGATGGTGGGCAGGGTCATGATGACCAGCGTGAGCGCGCCCGCCAGCAGGCTTTTGCCCAGCAGGGGGGTGAAGATGAGCATGCCCACCAGTCCGTAGATGATGGAGGGGATGCCGGTGAGGGTCTCGGTGGCGAATTCAATGACGGTCACCAGCTTTCGGTTCCGGGCGTACTCGGTGAGGTAAATGGCGGCGCCCACGCCCAGAGGCAGCACGATCACCAGTGTGGCGATGACAATATAGAGCGTGTTGAGGATATCGGGCAGAATGCCGATGTTGTCCGACAGGTAGCTGGGCTTGGTAGAGATGAGGTTCCACGTCACATGGGGAAGGCCCCGGTAGAAGATATAGCCGATCATGAACACCAGCAGGGCACAGGTGAGAAAGGCGCAGAGATAGAGCAGGCAGCGCAGGGTCTTGTCATAGAGCTTTCGTGCGCCGGAGAGCTTTTCCATATCCATGTTCTTACTTCTCCTTGTTCCGCTTCAGGAGCGCGTTGAGGGTGACATTGATGAGCATAATGAAGAGGAAGAGCACCAGGGCGATGGAAAAGAGCGCCTGCCGCTGAAGCCCCGAGGAGTAGGACATCTCGCTGGCCACGGCGGTGGTAAGGAACCGGACGCTCTGGAAGAGGGAGGGCATATTGGCCACGTTGCCGGCCACCATCATGACGGCCATGGCTTCGCCGATGGCCCGGCCGATGCCCAGGACGATGGAGGCGGCGATGCCGCTCTTGGCCGCCGGGACGGAGACCCGGAAATAGGTCTCGATCTCCGTGGCGCCCAGCGCCAGGGACGCCTCCTCGTATTCCTTGGGCACAGCGTTGAGCGCGGTCTCGGAGACAGAGATGATGGAGGGCAGGATCATAATGGCCAGCACCACAATGGCCGCCAGGAGACAGGCGCCGTCGGCCAGGCCGAAGGCCGTACGAATGGCAGGCACCAAAATGATCATGCCTACCAGGCCGTAGACCACCGAGGGAATGCCCGCCAGCAGGTCCACGGCGGGGCGGACCAGCCCTGCCAGCGGTCTGGGGGCCACCTTGGCGAGAAATACCGCCGTCATAAAGCCCACGGGAACACCGATGAGGATGGCTCCCGCAGTGCCGTAAATCGATGTGAGAATGAAGGGGAGAATCCCAAACTTGGGCTCCGCCGCCGTGGAAGCCCAGGTCTTGCCGAAGAGGAAGTCCACCAGGCCGATCTCCCGGATGGCGGGCAGGCCCGCGGCGATGAGATAAATACTGATAAGCAGGACAAAGCCGATGGTGACGACGCCGAAGAGCAGGAAGACCAGGTGCATCGTCTGTTCCAAGGCATTATGGGCGCCGCTGTGTTTCATATCGCGTCCAGACCTTTCCCGAAGTTTTTATCTGTCATTTACAAACTTTACATTGTCTCTTAGAAAAAACCCCCGGCCGGGTGTTCCGCGGATCGGCACGGGAGTTTTTCCTGGGTGCTGTCGAAGAGGGGGAAGAGGGGGGCTTTCTTACTTTGCAACAGGCACCGCACCGGCGGCAGCGATGATCTCATTGGCATCGGCGCTGGTGGCGAAATCGAAGAAGGCCTGAGCGGCTTCGCTGAGGGCCTCGCCGGTGCGGGTGGCCAGGACGAAGGGGCGCTGAATGGTGTAGGTGCCGTCCAGCACGGTCTCCTCAGAGGGGGCCACGCCGCCCACGGTCAGAGCTTTGACGCTGTCCTTCACAGCGGAGAGGGAGGCGTAGCCGATGGCGTTGGGGTTGCCGGCCACAGTGGTGATCACATCGCCGGTGGAGGTCAGCTCCTGGTTGTACTTGCAGGCTTCCTTGGTGCCTGTGATCGTCTCGAAGCCGTCCCGGGTGCCGGACCCGGCCTCACGGCCGATGAGGGAGATCTCCAGGTCGTCACCGCCCACGTCCTTCCAATTGGTGATCTCGCCGGTGTAGATCTGGGCGATCTGCTCCACGCTGAGGTCGCTCACAGGATTGGCGGGGTTGACGATGATGGCGATGCCGTCCAGCGCCACGATAGTCTCGGTGAGGGAGGCTTTCTCCTCATCCTTCAGGGCGCGGCTGGAAAGGCCGATGTCGCAGGTGCCGTCGATGGCGGCCTGGATGCCGGTTCCGGAGCCGGTGGGGTTATAGGTGAAGTTGACGTCGGGATTCATCTCCATGAAAGCCTCACCCAGGGAGCCGATGATCTTCTCCATGGAAGTCGAGCCGTCGGTGGCCACATTCCCGGAGAGCTTGGCCGGCTCGGAAGAGGTCTGGGCGGGCTCCACGGAGGCGGGCGCCTGGGTGGGCTCAGCAGAGGGGGTGCCGCTGCCGCTGTTGGAGCAGCCCGCGAAGAGGCCCGCGCACAGGGTCAGGGAGAGCAGCATTGCAAGCGATTTCTTCATTGTTTTTCATTCTCCAATCCATATAGGTTTCTCGGAACAGCTTTCAGTATACCGGCCCTTTGTAAAGTCCGCTTTCTTCTCTGTGTAAACTCTTCGTAAAGCCTATTTTGCCCGAAAATCAGCAAAAAACGCCGTCCCCGTAAGAAACGGAGGCGGCGTTTTACAATTTTACATTCTGTGTAAAGTCCTCTTACAGGCCCAGAAACCGTCTCAGGTCGGGCAGGTCCGGCGCGATATGGATGTGGGGAAACGCCGCAAAGGCGGCGGCCGGCGTCGTCCCGTTGAGGACCGCGCAGAAATCCGTCCCGGCGTTGTCCGCGGTCCCGGCGTCGATGACGGTATCCCCGCAGTAGAGCACCTGCTCCGGGACCAGGCCCAGCCGCTCCAGAGCAGTATTGAGCCCCTCCGGGTCCGGCTTGGGGCGGCGGACCTTGTCCCCGCCGATCACAAAGGAGAATACGTCCAACAGCCCGTGCTGGGCAAAAATACTCTCCAGGGTCTCCGTATGCTTGGTGCTCACCACGGCGGTGGCGATCCCCGCCGCCCGCAGCGCGTGCAAAAGCGCTTCCGCACCCTCACACAGGGGCGTGCCCGCCGCCTGCATGGGCCGCGCCACGGAGGAAAACTGCGCCCGAAACGCCGCTCTTCCCTGCTCCGTGGCATCCCCTGTGAGCTGCGTATAGGCATCCTCCAGCAGCATACCCACGGTGTGCCGCACCGTCTCCCGGTCCGGCTCCGGGTACCCCATCACCGAAAATCCGTGCCGGAACCCCGCAAAAATAGCGTCGGTGGCGTCGCCCAGCGTATAGTCAAAGTCAAAAATGACGGCCTTATAATCCATGCCTGTTCCTCCGGTGCATAAATCGCGGGCGGCTCGGCTGGGCCGCCCGGCGTCCTTTTCATTCGTATTGCTTTCTGCCCGTAGTGCTAGGAATCCCCAGCTCATCCCGATATTTGGCCACCGTGCGGCGGGAGATCTCGCATCCGTCCTTCGCCATGAGTTCACACAGCTTCTGATCGGAGAGAGGTTTGTGTTTGTCCTCCTCCGTGATAAGCTTTTTGAGCATCGCCTTGGCGGTATCGGGAGAAGAGGCGTCGCCCGGGCCGCCGACCACACCGCCGCCCAGGCTGCGGGAGAAAAAGTAGCTCAGAGGATAGACGCCGCTGGAGCACTGGAGGTATTTGTCCTTTACCGTACGGCTCACCGTAGACTCGTGCACCCCCACCCGCTGCGCGATATCGGCCAGCGACATAGGTTTGAGGTGGCCGGGGCCGTGGCGGAAAAAGTCCTCCTGCAGGTCCAGCATAACCTCCGCGCACTGCATCAGGGTGGAGCGCCGCTGCTCAATGCTCCGCACCACCCATTTGGCCTGCCGGACCTTGTTCACCAGGTAATCCTTCACCTCGTCGTCTTTGCTGTCCCTGAGCATCCTGCAGTAATAGGAGCTCACATTGAGGGTGGGGAAAAAGTAGTCGTTGGTCAGCAACTCGAAGTGATCCGGAAAGTTGACGACAAAAATATCCGGATTGATGTAAATGAGGTTTTCTCGGGCGGCAAACCCGCCGCCCGGCCTGGGATTCAGCGACCGGATCAGCTCACAGGCCGCATAGACCTGTTCCTGCGTGGCCCCGAGGGCCTTGGCGATGAAGCCGTATCGATTCTTGCTGAGGGGGTCCAGATGGTCCTGGGCGATCCGGATTGCCAGTCCGCTGTCCTCTCGGCGTTTGAGCTGGAGCACCAGACATTCCGAGAGGGTCCTCGCCCCCACCCCCGCCGGTTCCAGGCTCTGAACGATCTCCAGCGCCCGTGCCGCCAAAACCAGGGGCTTCTCCATCTGTACCGCCAGGTCCTCCAGCGGCTCGTCCAGCCAGCCGTTCTGATTCAGGGACTCCACTAAAAAACGCCCCGCCTCCAAGAGCTCCGGCTCCAGGTCCAGCAGCTCCAGTTGAGAGAGCACGTAGAGATAGAGGTTTTCCTCCGTCTCATCTGCGTTCCCGTAATTGGAGACGGGGTCCGTTCCGTCATCCTCACTGTCCTGTTGGTGATAGACCCGGTTTTGCGCATCCGTGGACTCCAGCCACTCCAGCTTTCGCTGCAGGTCTACGCCCTCATCCTTGCCTGTGTATTTTTCCTCCATCTCCAGGACCGGGTTTTCCTGCACCTGATTTTCGATGTACTCCAGAAGCTCCTGGGAGCCCATCTGGAGTATCTCCATCGACTGCATCATTTGAGGCGACAGGGTCTGGGTCTGTTTCATCGACATATTCAGTTCCATCGTCCGTCCCCCTTACCAATTATACTTCACTCTCTTCCGTTCAAAAGTATAACACAATTCGATGCAGAATTACAATCGTCTATCTCCAATTTGGCATGATCTTTGCTTGTAGTATTTTTTGAGCACGCATAAAAAAGTTGGTGCTTTTCCCGGATTCCCTGTTGACAATCTCCCTTCCATCTGATAGAATAAACGTCGCTGCGGACGAGCTATAGTGTCCGATACGCTGGTGTAGCTCAGCTGGTAGAGCAGCTGATTTGTAATCAGCAGGTCGGGGGTTCGAATCCGTCCACCAGCTCCATCGTCTGTTTGAAAGGCGTCAATTGCATATGGAGGAGTTCCCGAGTGGCCAAAGGGGGCAGACTGTAAATCTGTTGTCGTCGACTTCGATGGTTCGAATCCATCCTCCTCCACCAGTAAGGAAAACCCTTGTATCCCAAAGGATGCGAGGGTTTTTTTATGCCTGCGTTTGTCACCCATAATCACGCGATAAAACACGATGAATCCCAAAATATTGGGTACAGGGACCGCCACCCCCTCCCGGGGCATAGCTCGAGAGAAAGGTGAAAATAATCATCCACCGGCTTTGCCGGTGGATGATTATTTTCACGTTCTTTAAAAGTCCGCGCTGCCCACGGTGCGGGGATGGGGCAGGACGTCGCGGATATTGCCCACACCGGTGAGATACATGACCATCCGCTCAAAGCCCAGGCCGAACCCCGCGTGCTTGCAGCCGCCATAACGGCGCAGGTCCAGATACCACCAGTAGTCCTTGGGGTCCATGCCCAGCTCCCGGATCCGGTTCTCCAGCACATCCAGCCGCTCCTCACGCTGGGAGCCGCCGATGATCTCGCCGATGCCGGGCACAAGGCAGTCGGCAGCCGCCACCGTCTTCCCGTCGTCGTTGAGGCGCATATAGAAAGCCTTGATCTCCTTGGGGTAGTCCGTTACAAAGACCGGCTTTTGGAACACCTGCTCGGTGAGATACCGCTCGTGCTCGGTCTGAAGATCGCAGCCCCAGTCCACAGGGTAGTCAAACTTGTGGCCGGACCGCTTCAGGAGCTCCACCGCCTGGGTGTAGGTCACCCGTCCGAAGTCGGAGGAAGCCACATGCTCCAGCCGCTCCTTCAGGCCCTTATCCACAAAGGATTGGAAGAAATTCATCTCATCGGGGCATTTCTCCATCACCGTGCGGATGACAAATTTGATCATGGCCTCCGCCACATCCATATCTCCCGCCAGGTCGCAGAACGCCATCTCCGGCTCGATCATCCAGAACTCGGCGGCGTGACGGGTGGTGTTGGACTTCTCGGCGCGGAAGGTGGGGCCGAAGGTGTATACGTCTCCGAAAGCCATGGCGAAATTTTCCGCGTTCAACTGTCCGGACACAGTGAGATTGGCGGGCTTGCCGAAAAAGTCCTGGCTGTAATCCACGGCCCCGTCCTCTGTTCTGGGGAGGTGATCCATGTCCAGCGTGGTGACACGGAACATCTCTCCCGCGCCCTCACAGTCAGAGGCGGTGATGATGGGCGTGTGCACATAGACAAAGCCCCGGTCCTGGAAGAAGGTATGGATGGCATGGGCGGCCACGGAGCGCACCCGGAAGGCGGCGGAAAAGAGGTTGGTCCGGGGACGAAGATGCTGTATGGTCCTCAGATACTCCACGCTGTGCCGCTTCTTCTGGAGGGGATAGTCCGGTGTGGAGGCCCCTTCCACCGAGATGGCGGCGGCCTTGATCTCCAGGGGCTGCTTCGCCTCGGGGGTCAGAACCACGGTGCCGGTGACGGACAGGGCGGCGCCCACGTTTTGTCCGGCGATCTCTTTATAATTCTCCAGAGCGGCGGCATCCATAACGACCTGCAAATTTTTGAAGCAGGAGCCGTCGTTGAGCTCAATAAAGCCGAAGGTCTTCATGTCCCGGATCGTGCGGGCCCAGCCGGACACGGCGACTTCCTTGCCGCCGAATGCCTCCCGATCCGCGAAAATCTGCGCGATCTTTGTGCGTTCCATTGGGTACTTCCTCTCTCTACGTCGTTGTAGGCTTCCACAGTACCCTATATTATACGGACTCCAACGGAATTTTACAAGGGATTTCTAGGGTTTGTTTGAACATCGTCAGCGCCTTCCAGCGTGGGCAGTTATCTTCTGGCCCTTCCCCAGCATACCCACAGCAGGGAGAGCAGCGCCGCCGTCCCGTAGAGTTCCGTCCATCCCATCCAGGCCCGCAGGCCATAAAATACGACGGCGGCGGGAAGCGCCAGCGGCAGCGCCAAAATACTGAGTATCCCCCATCTCATCAGCAACCCTGCGGCGGCGGAAACCAGATGGACCACTCCCGCGATCAAGAGAATCCTCTGCAGGAGGGGCCGTCCGCCCTCAGTTCCGCTCAGGAAGGTAAAAACCGCCCAGAAAATGAGATAACCTCCCGTGGCCAATGCACTCCCATACCCCGCCGGCCCCCCCATCCAGGCACCTCCCGCGTTGCAGAGGACGGTTAGCCCCGTGACGACCGCCGCGCTGCACAGCCAGAGGCACACTCCTACGGCCGTATTCATGGTGCCCCCTTCCTCCGGCGCAGTGCGCACACCCCCCATGCAAGGCCCCAGCCGGTCAGTGCCGAGGCACCGATCCCCAGAAAAAGGGCGACCCCAAGCTGCCAGAACCAGCCCCCATCCAGCCAGCACGCCACCGCACCCCAAAGAGGCACAGACAGCAGGAGAAGAGGGGCCCAGCGCAGACACCTCGCCCGTCTTCTGGTGAGGCGCAGGAGCAAGAGCTGGAGCGACAGCATCAGAAGCAACGGTGCAAACGCAATCAACAGCAGCCATTCCATTGGGGCCGCCTCCTCTCTTTTCGCCGCCGCCAAGCGGCCCCAACCAAATTTCCCGCCAGGGGGCACGCCAGCGCGATCCCCCAAAAGAGGGGAATCCGCTGTCCCCCGTAGACCCACAAGGACGCGGGCAGGAAGATCAGCAGGCTCGCCGCCGGATAGAGCAGGCACACACCCTGCCGCTTGCCCAGTGAGAGCGCGGGGAAAAAGCCCCCCAGGGGGAGTAGCAGACAGGGGATCAGCAGTGCCCGCAGCACTGGCACGTCGGGGGCGTCCAGCAGGGCCAGCACCGCAGGCAGGACGGCGTTGACCAGCAGCAGGACAGGCAGATAGGGCAGGCTCTCCCTCCACCGCAGGGGGGATGGGCCGGCTTCCAGCCCCAGGGCGGAGCGGAGCTGCCGCACCTCGGCGTACCACCCCACCCACCTGCCCAGCCAGACCACCAGGTAGATGGCCCCCAGCAGAGCCAGCCACCCGGGGAGGTATCTCCACGCCACACCAAGGCACACCCGCAGTATGGCCCCGAGGAGCCCGGCGGTGACTAAAAAGTGGAGTCCGGAGCGGAGGAGCACGCTCCGCCCCTCGCCCTCAAAGGGCAGGGTGGCCACCCCCACCGCCGCCCCAAAGGCGAAGAAAAGAGCCAGGGTGACGGCGACAGCCCCCAGGATGCCGCAACTCTGTATCAGTGCCCCGCAAAGGGGCGGCGCGGAGAACCCGCCGATAAACAGAGGCCGATAGCCGGCCCCTGCCAGGCCCGCCCCTGCCAAACCGCCCGCCAGAATGCGGACGATCCAACTTTTTTGTCCGGCAGACATGGGATCTCCCCCTTTCAGAGCTCCAACGCTTCTTTGATCTTCTTGACATACCGCCGGGAGACATAGCACACGACTCCTTCCGCCAGGGTCATTTTGATCGTGCCCGTGAGGGACAGATCCAGAGCCGTGACCTTCCGCAGATTGACAATCTCCGAATGGGAGATCCGAACAAAGGTGTGGCGGTCCAGCCTGGCCTCCAGCTCATAGAGCCGTTCCCGCAGATCGTACACGCCCTCCGCCGTCTGGGCCTTCACCCCCTTATCCTGGGCAAAGCATCGGAGGATCGCCTCCTCCCTCAGAGGCACGGCGGTCTCGCCTCGCCAGCCCGTGAGCCCTCCGCCGCCCTCCAGCCGGGCGGCTAGATCACGGATCTCGTCGGTGAGGATGGGGGCCGTGATGGTCACCCGCGGCTCCCGGCAATCAGGATCGATATGGACCTCTACCCGCAACGCCCCCTCCCCCTTTCTATTTCCCAGTATAAAGTAAAAAGAGGCCGTCTGTCCACTGTTTGGGGACAGACGGCCTCTCTGCCGTGATATTCGGCTCAGGCGATGGCCTCGCCTCCGACCGTGTAGGTCCAGGTCCCGTCCTGTTCCATGGAGGCGGTGCAGTCCAGGAAGAAATAGGCCCCCAGGCCCGAACGCCACTTTTGCGCGTCGAACTTTCCGGTCTCTCCGGTGATGGAGAAGAGGCACCCGTCCTCCCAATAGAGGTTTTCCCTGTCGATATAGCCCTGTTCGGCCAACTCCTCCCAGGTGCCCATGACCGGCAGGATGTCGTGCTCCATGCCGAAGGCGTAAGCCACGGCCGCCTTCTCCCCTTCAGTCAGGCCGGTAAAACCCGAGAGGTCCACGCCCAGCTGGGTGATATCCTCGTTGAGGCCCGCGTCCACCTCCCACAGGTCCGCCAGCACCTGGAGGCAGAGCCCACAGCGGTCGGCGGCGGCAGCTCCCTCCGCCGGGCGCACGGCAAGGACATTGGCGAACTGGGCGGGCCAAGTCTCCAGGATCATCCCGTCATACAGAATCTCCACCATCATGCCGTCGGCCAGGGGCTCTTCCAGTCCCAGAGCGGAGACGTCCAGGGTATACACCTCGCCGGCCTCTTCCCCCGCCAGGATCAGGGCGCCCTCCGCGCCGCCGTCCACCACCCGGCAGACGGCGCGCACGCCTTCCTCCGGGGTCTGGGCGGGCATGGCGGTCTCCCCGCCCGGAGCGGTCTCCACAGCGGAAGAGGCGCCCCCCGGCGCGGGCTCCTCCCCCTGCGCCGGCATGGTCCGGTATCCGCAGCCGGCGAGCAGCGCCAGGCTCAGCGCCAGCGCCATCCAGGTTCTTTTCCCCATATAGAATCGACCTCCTTTTTTCTTTTAGACGGCGCCATCGCCGCTCTTGTTCCGCCCTGGGAAAATTCCCTCTTGACATTTCGTCCGAAGCGAGTAAACTAAGCATATGATTACAAAATAAATTATTGCTTAGGAGGCGAGACCATGACCCAGCGGGAGGCCCAGATCCTGCAATGGATCCAGGAAAATCCCCTCATCTCCCAGCAGGAGCTGGCGGACCGGGCGGGGATCACCCGCTCGTCGGTAGCGGTCCACATCTCCAACCTGATGAAAAAGGGCTATATCGACGGCAAAGGCTACATCATCCGCACCGCCCCATACGCCGTGGTGGTGGGCGGGGTGAACATGGACATCGGCGGCACGCCCTACGCTCCGCTGGTGGGCCAGGACTCCAATCCCGGCAGAGTGCGCATGTCCCTGGGCGGTGTGGGACGAAACATCGCCCATAACATGGCCCTTCTGGGCCTGGACGTGCGCATGATTACCGCTCTGGGCGACGATATGAACGCCCAGAAGATCACCACCTCCTGCATTGAGCTGGGCATTGACCTGGGCCCCTCTCTGCAGGTGCCCGGCGGGACCACCTCCACTTATCTCTTTATCACCAACGACAAGGGGGATATGGAGCTGGCCGTATCCGATATGGAGATCTACGACCATTTGACACCCCGGTTCCTCGCCACCAAGGAGCAGCTCCTCAACAACGCCCGGCTGGTGGTGGCGGACACTAACATCCCCGCCGAGAGCCTTCAATGGCTGGCCGCAAACTGCAAGGCCCCCCTCTTCGTGGACCCGGTCTCCACCGCCAAGGCGGTGAAGGTGGCGCCGGTCCTGGGCGCGCTCCACACGCTCAAGCCCAACCGCATCGAGGCGGAGCTTCTCTCCGGCGTCCCCATCGTCGACGACAGGAGTCTGGCCGCCTGCGCCGACGCTCTGCTCGCCACAGGGCTGCACCGGGTCTTCATCAGCTTGGGGGGAGACGGCGTCTATGCCGCCGACCACCTGGGCGGGCACCAAAAGGTCCCCTGTGTCCCGGCCAGGATGGTGAACACCACCGGCTGCGGGGACGCCTTTATGGCCGCCTTGGCCTGGGGCTGGCTGGAGGGCCTGGGCCTGGAAGAGGCCGCCCGCGCGGGCCTTGCCGCCTCCGCCATCGCCATGGAGGGCACCGAGACCATCAATCCCGAACTGACCGCCGCAGCGGTCAGAGCCCGCGCCGGACTATGAGCCGCCCCCTTCTCTCCGCTTTTTCTATTTTAATTTTCATTTTCTTATGGAGGTCATTCAAATGTCTATGAACAAGTATCTCGACGTCTCCCCCGAGGTGGCCGCCGCCGTCGCCGCCGGCAAGCCTGTCGTCGCCCTGGAATCCACCATCATCTCCCACGGCATGCCCTACCCGCAGAATGTGGAGACCGCTCTCAAGGTCGAAGCCATCATCCGCGAGAACGGCGCCGTGCCCGCCACCATCGCCATTCTGGGCGGCCGTCTGAAGGCCGGTCTGTCCCCCGAGGAGATCGAGTATCTGGGCAAGAAGGGCCACGCCGTCAATAAGGCCAGCCGTCGGGATCTGGCCGTGCTGGTGGCCCGCGGCGAGGACGGCGCCACCACCGTCACCACTACCATGATCATCGCCCACATGGCCGGCATCAAGGTCTTTGCCACCGGGGGCATCGGCGGCGTACACCGCGGTGCCGAGACCACCATGGATATCTCTGCCGATCTGGAAGAGCTGGCCAACACCCCCGTCATGGTGGTGTGCGCCGGCGCCAAATCCATCCTGGACCTGGGCCTCACCCTGGAGTATCTGGAGACCCATGGGGTACCCGTGATCGGCTACGGCACCAAGGAGCTCCCCGCTTTCTACACCCGGAAGAGCGGCTTCTCCGTGGACTATGAGATCGATACCCCCGCCGAATTGGCCGCCGCTTTCCACGCCGGTGAGGAGATGGGCATGCGCAGCGGTATGCTGGTCACCAACCCCATCCCCGAGGCGTACTCCATGGATGCCGACGTCATCAACTCCGCCATTGAAAAGGCCGTGGCCATGGCCAAGGAGCAGGGCGTCCACGGCAAGGAGACCACCCCCTTCCTTCTGGCCACCATCAAAGACATCACCGGCGGCGACAGTCTGGACTCCAACATCCAGCTCGTCTTCAACAACGCCCGCCTGGCCGCGCAGACCGCCGCCGAGCTGTGCAAGTTGTAATTTCCCCCGCTCTATGATACACTACTCCTGAAATCACATCGGGAGGTCCTCTGTATGGCGCGGAAGAAAAAAGACCGGAAGAGCCATTCCGGCCCTTACAACCCCTATTTTGGGAAATTCGAAGATGAGTCCCAGATGGCCAAGCGCCCCTTTTTCACCTGGATCCTGGTCGTGCCCGGCACCGTTTTGGGTGTGTTCATCGGCATGAAGGTCCAGGAACCGGTCCTGGGCCCCGTGTTCGGCGGCATCATGGGTATCGCCGTGGGTTCGCTGATCGACAAGCGACGGGAAAAACGCCGGGAGGAGAGAGAGAAGCCGTAGGTCCTGTTTGAAAGCAGGCGTTGACGTCCGCGGGGACCGGTGTCCGCTCCCCGCCTGTTCCCGGGAGGTATGGTCATGACGGAAAAGGAAAAAATGCTGGCCGGTCTGCCCTACGACCCCGCAGACCATACCCTGGCGGCCGACCGTTGCCGGGCACAGACCCTGTGCCGCCGCATCTGCCTGGACCCCTTCGGAGAGGCGGCGGCGCGGACGGCGCTGCTGAAGGAGCTTTTCGGCTCCACGGGGACAGACGTCTATGTAGAGCCGAATTTCCGCTGCGACTACGGCTACAACATCCATGTGGGCGAGGGCTTTTATGCCAATTACGACTGCATCATGCTGGACTCCGCGCCCATCACCATCGGCGACGGGTGCATGTTCGGTCCCCGGGTCAGCCTGATCACCGCCACCCATCCGGTGGAGGCAGAGCGCCGCTGCTGGCGGGACGACATCCCCTATGAGGGGGAATACGCGCGCCCCATCACCATCGGCGACCAAGTCTGGCTGGGCGCCGGGGTCATCGTCAATCCCGGCGTCACCATCGGAGACCGGGCGGTGATCGCCTCCGGCTCCGTGGTCACCCGGGATATCCCTGCCGACAGCCTGGCCGCCGGGGTCCCTGCGGTCGTGAAAAAGCGGCTCAACTCGGTTTAAAAAAAGCGCGGCGGATGCCCCCTGAAAGGCCTCTGCCGCGCTTTTACTCACTTGCTCAATACGAACAGATTGCTGTCGGTGACGAAATTTGCCACGCTGTACAGGACCAGCACCTGGTCGATGTCGTTTTCCGCGACATACTGGGTGAGAGGGGTCTTATTGTATCTGGGGTCAAAGAGATGGACCTCCGAAAAATCCGTTGTGAGGAAGGGGGCCAGGCTGTCACTGTAGGAGTCCCGGACCACCAGCAACTTCGGCGCGTCCGTATGGGCGGTCTCCAGTACCGTCAGGGGCTTGTTGCCCCCCAGGAAAAAGGCGTATTTGTCCTTCTCCTCCAGCTTGGGCCAGTCATAAAGCACGCCCTCCTCGGGCTGTGTCCCGGACCAAGTCGTGGCTGTGATCCCCTCCTCCGGCACATAGATGTCGATGGAATCGGGCTTCATCCAGCGCACACCGGAGGTCGAAAAGGTCGTGCCGTTGAAATCCGTGGACACCGTCGTCCTCTGATAGCTGTCCAGCGGCGCCGCCGCCAGCCCCATGGCGTCCATCAGAGCAGCGTAGCCGTAGTAGGCCCCCAGACTGGTCCAGTGGTGGTCCAGACGATAGTAGATCTCCTCTCCGGCGTGGGCCCGGAGTACGGAGGCGATATCCACCCAATTGGCCTGCGTGGCCGCCTCCGCCTGGCTGAGGATCGCGTTTTCATCGGCGTTGGGCGCGCCCGCCGGGAGCCGGTCCGCCCACAGGGATACCTTCCCCGGGATCAGGGAAAAGTACACCGGGATCTCCACATTTTCCACCAACTTGTTCACATAATTTAAGTTATCCGCAACTCTTTTTTCGTCCGGCCGGTCAAAGCGCGGGATAAGGGTATCCGACGCGCACAGATAGACGCCGTTGTTCTCCCCTTTTCCCAGGGTCCGCTCGGCAACGGCCTTGGCGGCGATCCAGCCGTCCCTGCCCACAAACTGGTCGGTGATATACTGCTCAAACTCGGACATGAACGTGCCGGTAAAAAAGTCGCCGCTGTCCCGGAGGGGCAGGCGCATCCGGAAGTCCTCCGCCGACAGCGAGGGTCGCTGGGTCAGGTAGCGGTTTTCCTGCGGGGAAAACGTCCGGTCCGGCGTGATGAGGTTGGCGGCGAAGAACACCCCCAGAAAAGCACAGAACAGCACAGTCAGAAAAACGGCATATCGTTTGGACATGGTTCTTCACCTCCTTAGAAGCGGAAATAGAGGAAGGGGTTGTAGGTAGCATCCACCAGATAGGCGGTGGACAGCAGCAGCACACACAACAGCAGAACCGGCAGTGCAGCCTTCCACACCCGCTCCGGCAGCCGCCGCCACAGCCCAGCCGCCAGGGGCGTGGAAGCCGCACAGGCCAAGACCAGGGTGGGGAGATAGGAGCGCAGATAATAGAAGAACGCGCCGTCGAACGCGCCGCCGCCGGCGAAACCGAACATGGCCCCCAGATAGGGCCCCAGCTGAGAGAAGTCCTCCACGGCGAAGACGGCCCAGCTCACCGCCACCAGGAACAGGGCGTAGGCGTGCTGGAGCGGGACGGGCCACCGCTCGATGCGCCGCCCCAGCCACAGCTTTTCCACAATGAGCAGCACGCCGAAGTAGAGCCCCCACAGCAGGAAATTCCAGCTCGCGCCGTGCCAGATGCCGGTGGCGCCCCACACCACCAGCAGATTGAAGCACAGCCGGGGCCTGGACACCCGGTTGCCCCCCATGGGGATATACACGTACTCCCGGAACCAGGACCCCAGGGATATGTGCCAGCGCCTCCAGAACTCGGTGACGGAGCGCGAGATATAGGGGTAGTCGAAGTTCCTCGCAAACTCAAAGCCCAGCATCCTGCCCAGGCCCACGGCCATGTCGGAGTAGCCGGAGAAATCGAAGTAGATCTGCAGGGAGAAGGCGATCACGCCCAGCCAGGCGCCCGCCGTGGTGAGCTCCGCGGCGGGCAGAGCCTTGTAGGCGTCCCAGAGCTGCCCCAGATTGTTGGCCAGCAGCACTTTCTTGCCCAAACCTACCGCGAAGGTCTGTATGCCGGAGGCAAACCGCTCCACCGGGCAGTCCCGGTGGTCGATCTGATCTCCCAGCTCCTTATACTTGATGATCGGCCCGGCGATGAGCTGGGGGAACAGGGTGACGAAGGTGCCGAAATTGATGAGATTCCGCTGGACCGGTGCGTCACCCCGGTAGACGTCGATGGTATAGGACATGGTCTGGAAGGTATAGAAAGAGATGCCGATGGGCAGGCTCAGGCCCAAAATGGGCATGAGGGGCAGCCCAATGGCGGCCAGGCTCCCGGCGACAAAGTCCCAGTACTTGAAAAAGAAAAGCAGCGCCAGGTTGAATACCACCGAGGAGCACACCGCCAGCCGGGCGCCCCGGTCGTCATCTCTGCGCTTATAGCGCTCCACCAGCATTCCGTGGGTGTAGTCAATCGCGGTGGAGAGGAACATGATGACGATATAGACCGGTTCTCCCCATCCGTAAAAAATGAGGTTGAAGACCAGCAGTACCCCGTTCCGCCAACGCAGGGGCGTCACATAGTAAATCAGCAGTACAACAGGCAAATAGAGAAACAGAAACAGGAGGCTGGAGAAAACCAAGCGCTTCACCTCACATCATAGTGATTGGAATGGCTGCGGGCTCTATTATATCCGTTTTTTCCGGTTTTGTACAGCAGCCGGCGTTTCGGCCTCCGGCCGCCGCGTCTTTTCCCTTTGACGGCGGCGCCCTTCCAAAAGTTCCCGAACAGGTAAAAAACATTCCCCCCGCGCCAGGCGGGGGGAATGTTTTTTGCTGTGTGGGCCTTGAGAGGGATGGGTCAGTCCTCGAACTCCTCTTCCTTCTTGCGGCCGATGGTAATGGCCAGGCCGGCTGCCGCCATGGAGAGGCTCAGGGCCAGCAGGCCGAGGGTCGTAGTGGGATTCACCGCGCTGCGGGCCATGGTGCCGGTCTGGGGCAGGTTGCCCATAGCAGTGGGGTCGTCCACGATGGTCACTTCGTCGCCGTCGCCGGTAGCGATACCGCTGCCGTCGTCCAGAGGCGTCTTGTCGTCGATGATGTCGACATCGCCGCCGGGGGTGGGGTCGAGGGGTGTGGGCTCGGGATCGATGTCCGTCTCCCTGACGTACCAGACGATGATCTCCTTGTCGCTGTTCATGTTGCCGATGACATCGTCGCCCGTGATGTCGGTGATGGTGTAGCCGGAGATGGTCTTCTCGGTCTGGGCGGTCACGTTATAGCTGCTGCCCTCGGCTTTGCGGGTGGAGTACTCGCTGGACAGCACCTCCTCGGTCCCCTCCTCCAGGTACTTCACCACCAGATCATAGCGGGTGGTGGGATCGGGGCCGGGGCCAGGGCCGGGATCGGAGGACTCCTCACGCAGCTCGTAGACCAAGGTGATGACGTACTCATGGTTGGCTTCGACGAGCTGCACGCCCACCTTTTCCACATCGGCGATCACCACGGTGGGAGTACCGCTGACGTACCGGTAGCTGCTCATTTCGTCCTGGCTCTTGTAGGCGTCGGTGTCCAGGTTGGTGATATAGGCATTGGCCTCGCCGGATTGGAGCTCGCCGGTCTTGGTCACGGTCTTGCCGCTCTGGAGCACGTCGTCCAGGTAGTAGTTGTAGACGCGGTCCACACGGTAGCAGTACTTGTCGGTGCTGGTGTAGGTGTTGGTGACGTTCAGGCCGTCATACTTCACCTCGTAGTAGTCGTTGCCGTACTTCACCAGCCTCACGGCGGCCACGCCGTCGCTCTCCACAGAGGTGGAGTCGTAAGCGCCCACCTCTTCCACGGTGTAGGTGATGGGCTCATAGGCGCCGTCGTACTTGGCAAGGCCGGTAAAGGTGTGGGTCCACTTGCCCTCGGCGTCAGCTTTGACCTCCACGGGATCGCCGCTCTTCACGTCGTTGGCCAGCAGCTGGAGCTGGATGGTCTCCGGCAGGGTGACGTTCTCAATGTTCTCCCAGGTCTTGGTGGCGGTGACGCTGAAGGTGTGCGCATCCTGCACGGTATTGACAAAGGTGTAGCTGTTGCCCACGGGCTCACGGGCCTCCACGGTGTAGGTCTCGCCGCCCAGGGTGATGGTGCCTTCGGCAGGGGTGAACACGCCGTCGGCCACGGTGCCCTCTTTCACGGTATAGGTGTAGCGGCTGCCGCTGCCGTCAAACTTGTCGACGGGGGCGAAGGAGGCGCTCCAGACCGCGTCGGTGGCCTGGGCCGCGGTCATCTCGCCGCCGGTGATGGTCTGGATGGGTGTGGTCTCGCTGTTCCGGAAGAGGCCGAAGGCCACGTCCGCGCTGGTGGGGCCGTTCCAGATCTTGCTCACCGAGTAGGTGACGGTGGAGCCTCCGGTCTCGCTGTCGCGGGTGTTGGTGATCTGGCCGCCGGCAATGAGGATGGTGTAGGTCACGCCGTCCAACTCAATGCTGGCCCCGGCGGGGGTGAACACATCCCCAGCCACGGTGCCCTCCTTCACGGTGTACTGGATGGGGGTCTTGCCGTCCGTGGCGTACTTGGGCAGATCGGTGAAGGTATGCTTCCAGGTATCGGAGGTCAGCTCGGCGTACTTCAGGAAGGTATCGCCGGCATACAGGCCCACATAGATGCTCTCGGGCCGGTCGCCGTCGGCGTTGCCGCCGTCGTTCCAGGCCTTGGTGACCTCAAAGCTGGTCTTCCAGTAATCAGGGACAAAGGCATTGGTGAGCTGGTAGCCGTTGGACTTCACGCCGTCCGTGGCGGTAAAGCCGCCCACGCTGTCGGTGACGGTGTAGACGTACTCCTTGCCGGTGGTCAGGTCGTACTTGTCCAAGCCCTCGAACGCATAGTTCCAGCCCTCGGCGGCAGTGATGACGTCCTCGTCAATCTTCTCGCCGTTGCGGTTGAGGATTACGGTGACGGTCTCAGGCAGATTCTCCCCCTCGGGAACGCCCGTCCACGCCTTGGTGCCGGTGATGTCGAAGGTGCTCTGCCCGATGGTATTGGTGAAGCTGTATGCGGTCTTCTCATCATTGACAGTCTTGTCAGTGGTGTAGCCCTCCACGGCGACCTCCACCACATCGTAGGAGGCGGCGGGCTTGGGCAGGGTAAAGGTGTGGCTGTCGTCACCGGTCAGCTCACAGGAGTCGACCACGGTATCGCCGTCCTTCACCTGGAAGGTAGCCTTGCCGGTGGCGGCCTCCGTACCGGGGCCCTTCCAGGTCTTGCTCACGGTGATGGTGACCTGATCGCCGTCCAGGGTGTTCAGGGCCTCCAGCTCGGCGGCGCCGTCGACCAGGGTGACGTTCTGCTTGGGATAGGTTACGCCGTACTCGGCGCCGTCCTTGCCGGCAATGGTGGTGACCTGATTCTCGGTCACAGCGCCCTGCTCGGCCACGGTGTAGGTGTACAGCTTTCCGTCGGCGTCATAGACGTCAAACGTCTCTTCAAAGGTATAGGTAGCGGTGTTCACGGCCACTGCCTCGGGGGTCTCGTCCAGGCCGTAGATGGGGTCGAAGGTCACGGTCTTTTCAAACGCAGGGTCGGTTTCGCCGTTGGAGGAACGGGTGACCACCAGGGTCACGTCCTCGACCGAACGGGTGTCGTAACTGTTGCCGTCGTCCTCCCAGGTCTTGGTGACCGACAGGGTGCCGGCGGCGGGCTTGATCTGGTTGGTCAGGTTCTGCTCAAAGGTGCCGTCGGTAACGTTGTAGTCCGTCAGGTCGTCGGTGACCTTGTAGGTGATGCTCTGGCCCTCCAGCTCTACGCCTTCGGCGGCCAGCGCGGCGATGACGCTGTTACCCGCGGTGTCCACGGCGTACTTGGGCAGAGAGCTGAAGCTGTAACCCCAGTCGCGGCTCCCGGTCGCAGGGTCCTGCTCGCCGATGGTGTCGACGGCCACGGTGTACTCGCTCCCGTCCACGGTGGCGATGAGGGAAATCTCCACAGTGTCGTCATAGTTCCCCTCGGGATTCTTCCATACCTTGGTCCCGGAGAGGGTGCCGTAGTAGTCCTGCTGGATGGTGTTGGTGACAGTGCCGCCGCTGATGCTCACGGTATAAGCGCCATTGGCGAGTTCCACCACGCCGGTGCTCTTCTCAGCGCCGGTCTTATCAAGCTCCACCACGCTGTAGGTGATCTTGCCTTCAGCATCGTAGCTGGGCAGGCTGAGGGTGGCCTCCCAGGCCGTGGTCTCCACACTGTCCACAGTGCCGTCCAGGGTCACGTCCTTCACGGAGCTGTCGGAGCCCTTCACCCGCAGGGTGACGGCTTCGCCGGTCTGGTCCGGGGTATTCCAGATCTTCTTCAGCTGGATGGTATCTTCGCCGCTGCTCACGTTGACCAGGTCCACGCTGGTGCCGCTCACCAGGTCATAGCCGGAGGCGCCGGTCTCGCCGACCACGCCGTAGGTAATGGTGGTGTTGTCGTTGATATCCCGGGTGGGAAGGCTGGCGGAGCCGGTCCAGGTATCACCGTTCTTGGTGACCTTGATCTCATGCTGATACGCGCCGGTGCCGTCAAAGATGGGGGCCTGATTCTGGTCGTACCCGGTGATGCGGTCCACGGTGACGGTGATCTCGGTCACACCGGCGGGGGCCTCGGGCACCCAGGTCTTGGTGAGCTCCAGGGTCTCGTTCTGGGGCTTATAGTAGTTGATCACCGTCATGTCCTTTTTGTTCTCCGCGTCGGAGTACACGACGGCATTCTTGCTGTCGGTCACGGTGACCTTGCCGTAGTCCACGGCGACGGTATAGGTCTTGACCGCAGACTGGTCAAAGTCGCTGTTCGCAGGCACGGTCTCGGTCATGGTATAGGTGTGCCCGGAGGGGATGTTGGAGATGGCGACAGTGCCGTTCACGGAGGTGCCGGAAGCGGCAGCGCCATGCACAGGGTCTCCGCAGGTACAGTTGAGTGTGAACTGCGCGCCCGTCACGGCGTTCCCCCGGCCGTCCTCCTTGCGGAAGCTCAGGCTTCCCAGGTAGCCCTTCACAGTGGGGACCTTGAAGAATGCCTCCTTCAGCTCGGCATTCTCCGGAATATTGCCCTCAGCGTCGGAAAACACATAGGTCAGTTTGGTCTGCTTGTTTGTGGGATAGAACTCTCCCGCCGCAAAACCGCTGCTCTCAGTCTTCAGACGGATGGTATACTGGAGCTCATAGGGGTGGAAGGTGTACTTCTTGCCATCCAAGGTCTTGTCATAGCTTGCGCCGGGGGTATCCTTACGGATGGTCCAGGTGAGGGTGCCGTTCTCCTCGCGGGCGACCGCAGTGCCGACCGCAGTTTTGATCTCGCCGAACTCGATCATGGCGCCCATGGGGTCCGTAACCTCCCAAGCCTTGCTGCGCAGGGTGATCGCGGTGTTGATGTTGTTGTAGACGATCTCCAGCTCGTCGGCGTCGTCCGCCGGGTAATACTTATCCACCGACTTGTTGCCATTCTTCCCGCTCGGACTCATCACGTTGTTGCCGTTATCGCCCAAGCCGAAGCCCACGGTGTAAAGGGTGGTATCCGGGTACTTGCTCTTCAGCTTGGCTGCCTGATCTTGCGCAGCCTTGACTACCCTAGAGTCGCCGTTACTGCCGGAGCTGGTACCGTAATAATACTCATTTCCCGTATCCACGATAACGGTTCCCCGACTATCGCGGTATCTGCGGTTCGTGACGCCGTCGGACATGTAGATCACGTAAGAGGAATTCTCTGTGGCGCCGCGCTGGCCCAGTACCTCTTGTGCAGCGACAAACCCGGCTTGGCAGTTTGTGGCGCCATAATCGTTACCGTTGTCGTTCAGATAGGCCTTGCGCAGGCTGGTCTTATTGGTCACGCCCTGTTGATTGACATAATTCTGGCGCACCACATCATAGTTCTTAAAGGTGTTGATGGCCGTCTGGGCGTCGCTGGTCCAGTTACAGATGGTCTTGTGGACTTTATTGCCATTAAAACTATTTCCACCGCCATAGATCACGATGGAGACCCGGTTCTTGTTGTTCGCCAGCAGCCCGGTAATAAAGCTCTCGGCCGCTGCCTTCAGCGCGGTCCAGCGGGTGTTGGAAAGCTTCCAGCCCCACCTACCTGGCGCTGTCCCGCCGGTGGTATAGTCCATGCTGGTGGACACGTCGAAGACCAGGACCACGTCCGCGCCGGAGGTGGCGGTCATGGTGGACTCCTGCTCCGTGGTCTCCACCTTGAGGGTGACCAGGAACTCGTTTTCCTTGTCAGTCCCGGTAATGTCCTTGCTCATGATCACGTATCCGTTGGGATCCTGAATCGTCTTTGTGGACGTTGCAGTCTCTGTCCCCGCCTGAATGGTGTTATCGGCGTTCAGTTCGACATACTTTCCGATCTGACCGTCATTGGCCGCTGCGAACGCCGCCGTCGGCAGCAGTCCGAATACCATGACGAACGCCAGGAACAGGGACAACACTCTTTTCTTGCTGTTTGCCAACATGATTCTTCCTCCTAATCAGTTAGATGGCGTTGAAACCATGCGGCAGCCGGACTGGCCTAGCCTCGCGGCCTTAGCCTCCTGAGCTTTGCGTCCCGGCCTTTCGGCCGGTTTGCCTTTTTCACGTGCGCTGGGTCGGCTTTCTGTTTCGCTACGCCTCTCCCCCTTCTGGGGGTTCTTCCGTGTCCGGAGCGCCCTGCTCCAGCAAGGTACTGTCGATCAGCCTGATCAGTTCCAGAGCGCTTCGGAAGGACTCCATCCGCTTCCCGTCCGTCCAGGTGACGGTCCCCTGCCACGTGGCGTTCTGGGTGTTCAGGATGCGTACGACGAAAGTCTCCCGTTCTCCAGTCTGTTTCATGCCTGTTGATCCCCCCTTTGGACTGTCCGTTCCGAGATCACGGAGCCGTTTCCTGCGGAGTGTCTACAGCTTACCGCGTCTCGGTTACATTTCAGTCACATTTTACATTTTTCTTTTGCATTTTATTTTTCTTCTTCTTTTTGTAACTTTACCGTCACATGTTCCCGTGCCCAGCTAACGGCATCAGCATAGACCTCTTCGGTTACATCCGGGTCACATTCTTAAATTCACTCTTTTTCTCCTCCGCCTGTGCCCATCGGGGACAGACAGCGCGGCCCGGTCCCCCTCGGGAGACCGGGCCGCGCTGTCTGCCGCTCTTCTGTTATGGCGTCTCTTCCGCCTCCACATGGCTTTTGATGCGCTGGATGATCATATCCAGGGCCACCAGGTTGCGGCCTCCCTCCAGCACCACGATGTCGGCAAACCGTTTGGAGGGCTCCACGAACTGCTCGTGCATGGGCTTGACGGTGGTGAGATACTGGCTGACCACCGAGTCCAAGCTCCGCCCCCGCTTCTTCACATCCCGGGTGATGCGGCGGAGGATGCGCACATCGGCGTCGGTATCCACAAAAATCTTGATGTCCATCAGGTCCCGAAGGGCCTTGTTCTCAAAGATCAGGATGCCTTCCACCAGAATGACCTTGGTGGGGCGGACCTCCACGGTCTCGCCGGATCGGTCATGGATGGTGTAGTCGTACACCGGACACCGGATCGTCTCCCCCCGCTGGAGGGCCTGGATATCCCGGATCATCAGCCCGGTATCGAAGGCGTCCGGGTGGTCGTAATTGAGTCTGGTCCGCTCCTCAAAGGGCATTTCGCTGTGCGACTTATAATAGTTGTCGTGGTAGAGCACGCTGACATGCGCTCCAAACTCCTCCTGGAGCTTCTTGGTCAGGGTGGTCTTGCCTGAGCCGGTACCCCCGGCGATCCCGATGATCATGGTGTCCATGCGCTCTCTTCGCCCCCGCTTTTTGTCTTTTTTCGATCTTCTCTCCATTATAAACGCCGGGGACGCGCTTGACAATGGAGAATCGTCAATTCTCTCCCTCTTGCGCGCCGCCGCCCGAGAGTCTATAATCGGATGCACCGACAGCATAAAAAGGAGGGAAGCCTGTGGAGCTCAACGCCGCCGCCCGCGCCGCCTTCGACGCCATGCGGGAGGGCATCACCATCATCGACACCGAGGGCTGCATCGTCTTTGGAAACCGGGCCTATCGGGATTTTCTGAACAAAGAGGCCGGGGGCGATATCGGCGAGATCGAGGGCTACCGGCTGCGGGATCTGCGGCCCGGCGCGCGGCTTCCGGATGTGCTGGAGGCGGGAGCGCCCATCCTCCACATCACCCGGCAGGAGATCCAGGACTTCTATTTCGTCAATCTCTACCCCATCTATCAGGACGGAGTCCTGGCCGGCGGCCTCTCCGTGGTCACCTTCCTGGAGGACGCCTATCAGACCCGGGAGGAGCTGGAGGCCATGGAGCGGCGCAGCCGTCAGGTCCTGCGCAGCATCAGCCGGGCCAACGGCGCGAAATACACCTTTGACGACATCGTGGCCGTCACCCCCGCAGCCGCCCAGGTCAAAGCCCTGGCGGAGAAGATTGCCGCCACCGACGCCACCGTGCTGCTGGAGTCGGAGAGCGGAACCGGCAAGGAGCTGTACGCCCAGGCCATCCACAATCACAGCCCCCGCCGGGAGGGGGTCTTCGTGGCCATCAACTGCTCCAACTTCAACCCCAACATGCTCGAATCCGAGCTCTTCGGCTATGTGGAGGGGGCCTTTACCGGGGCCAAAAAGGGGGGCAAGCTGGGGCTCTTTGAGGCCGCGGCGGGAGGCACCCTCTTCCTGGACGAGATCTCCGAGATGGACCTGGCCCTCCAGGCCAAGCTCCTCCGGGCGCTCCAGGAGAGAAAGGTCCGCCCGGTGGGCGGGGTCAAGGAGCTGGACACAGATGTGCGGGTCATTGCCGCCTGCAACGCGAACCTCCCGGACTATGTGGCCCAGGGCCGGTTCCGCAAGGATCTCTACTACCGGCTAAACACCTTTCCCGTCCACATCCCGCCCCTGCGGGAGCGCCCCGGCGATATCCCCGCCCTGGCCGGCGCCATCCTGGACGACCTCTCCCGCAAGCTCCACCGCAGCTTCTCCCTCACCGGGGACGCGGTGAGCCGCCTCCAGGCCCACGACTGGCCCGGCAATGTCCGGGAGCTGCGCAACGTGCTGGAGTTCTCCGCCTACCTCTCCTCCTCCGGCATCATCACGGAGGAATCGCTCCCCGACAGCCTGCCCCATGACCCCCAGTCCGCCCCCCTCCTTACCCTGGCCCAGCGGACCCGCGCCTTTGAAAAGCGGGAGATCAGCCGCCTGCTGGAGCAGAACGGCTCCAGCCTGGAGGGGAAGAAAAAGACCGCCGCGCAGCTCGGAATCTCCCTGGCCAGCCTCTACAACAAATTGAAGGCGTCGGAGATCTAAATTTTTAGAATTCGCTTCTAATTTGCTGGAACCGCCCATCTCAAAAGACTTTTTTCCCCTTCCTGCACCGCCCCGGGCCTCCAGCTTCCAAAATTTTAGAAGTCCTCCCACCGGCCGGCTGTCCGACCGCCTACGGTCCAAAAATCCGAAACACCCTGGGGCATCAGGTGTTTCGGATTTTTTGCGCCCCGCTTCGGCAAAATTGGCACGGCCTTTGCTTCTATACAGAGGTGCAAGCAACGTTGGAATTGGTTGCATTACTACAAGAGGAGGTTTCTTGCATGTTAGCAGCACTCGGTTTCATCACGGTCATCCTCATGCTTATCCTGATCATGACCAAAAAGGCATCCCCGCTGGTGGCGCTCATCGCGGTCCCGGTCGTCACCGGCATCATCGCATGTTTCTTTATCTCGGTGGTCCCCGAGGGCGCGCCCGAGGGAACCCAAGGCGTCGTTGACTTCGTCGCCAACTTCAAGAGCCTGGGCAAGATGATCACCGGCTCCTCCGGCATCGGCTCCGTGGCCGCCACCGGCGTCATGTTCATCTTCTCCATCCTGTTCTTCGGTATCCTCACCGACGCGGGCACCTTCCGTCCCATCATCGGCGGCATCACCAGGATGATGGGCACCGACCCGGTGAAGATCGCCATCGGTACCGCGATCCTGGCCATGTGCGTCCATCTGGACGGCTCCGGCGCCGTCACCTTTCTCATCTGTGTACCCCCGCTGGTTCCCCTGTACGACGCGGTGGGCATGAAGCGCACCACCCTGGCCGCCATCGTGGCGATGGCCGCCGGCACCATGAACATCCTCCCTTGGGGCGGCCCCACCATCCGCGCCGCCACCGCCCTGAGCGTGGACGTGGTCAAAGAGCTGTTCATGCCCATCCTCCCCGCCGTGATCGTGGGCCTTGTGTGCGTGATTGTTTTTTCCGCCCTGCTGGGCAAGCGTGAGAAGGCCCGCATCGGCTCCGTGGCCCTGGGCAGCGCCGCCGTCACCATGGCCGAGCTCACCGAAGAGCAGAAGGCCCTGCTGCGGCCCCACCTCTTCCCCATCAACCTGATCCTCATCATCGCCGCCATCGTCTCCCTGCTGTTCTCCGGCTTCGCCCCCGCGGTGGTCTTTATGGTGTTCTACGTGCTGGCCACCGTCATCAACTACCCCAACGTCAAGGAGTCCAAGGCCCGCGTGGACGCCCACGCCAAGGAGTGCCTGATGATGTGCTCCGTCCTCTTCGCCGCCGGGTGCTTTACCGGCATCATGAAGGGCACCGGCATGATCACCGAGATGGCCGGCGCCCTCACCAGCCTCATCCCCGCCTCCCTGGGCCGCTTCTTCCCCGTCATCGTGGGCGTCATCTCCATGCCCGCCTCTCTGCTTTTTGACCCCGACTCCTTCTACTACGGCGTGCTGCCCGTGCTGGCACAGACCGCCGAGGGCTTCGGCGTGGCAGGTGTCAACGTGGGGCAGGCCGCTATCCTGGGTCAGATGACCACCGGCTTCCCCGTCTCTCCGCTGACCGCCTCCACCTTCCTGCTGGTGGGCCTGGCCGGCGTGGATCTGGGCGAGCACCAGAAAAAGACCATCCCTCTGGTATGGCTGCTCTCCCTCATCATGCTGGTGGTGGGCGTCCTCACCGGCGGCATCACCATCTGACAGAACGTCGATCCCTCCCTTACCGCATTTACGATTTAGAAAGGAAGTTACGCTATGAAAACCATCCGTATCGGCAGCGGTGCGGGCTATGCCGGCGACCGGCTGGAGCCCTCCCTGGAGCTCATTGAGAAGGGCAATCTGGACTACATCAGTTACGAGTGTCTGGCGGAGCGCACCATCGCCATCGGCCAGCAGGCCAAACTGAAGGACCCTACCAAGGGGTATAACGGCCTGCTGGAGCACCGCATGGAGAAGGCCCTCCCCCTGGCCTGGAAGCACAAAGTGAAGGTCATCACCAACATGGGCTCCGCCAATCCCCAGGCCGCCGCCAAGGTCTGCGTGGAGATCGCCCGCAGGCACGGCCTCCAGGGCATGAAAATCGCCTGTGTCACCGGCGACGATCTGCTGCCCGTCATCGACAAGTACATGGACACCGAGGTGTGGGAGACCCACAAGCCCCTCCGGGAGCTGCCCGGCGAGATCGTCTCCGCCAACGCCTATATGGGCGTGGAGGGCATTCTGAAGGCGCTGGACCTGGGCGCCGATGTGGTCATCACCGGCCGCGTGTCCGACCCCGCCATCTTTATGGCCCCCCTCATCCACGAGTTCGGCTGGTCCCTGGAGGACTGGGACAAACTGGGCAAGGGCACCATGGTGGGTCATCTTCTGGAGTGCGGCGGTCAGGTCACCGGCGGCTACTTCGCAGAGCCCGGCAAGAAGGACGTGCCCGGCGTGGGGCACCTGGGCTTCCCCATCATCGAGATCGCCGAGGACGGCTCCTTCTTCGTCACCAAGGTGCCCGAGGCCGGCGGCATGGTCACCGTGGAGACCTGCTCCGAGCAGATCTGCTATGAGATCCATGACCCCGAGAAGTATCTGACTCCCGACGTGGTGGCCGACTTCAAGCAGGTCAAGTTTACCGAGGTGGCCAAGGACAAGGTGCAGGTGGAGGGCGCCACCGGCCGCCCCAAGACCGAGACCTTCAAATGCTCCATCGGCTACAAGGACTGCTACATCGGCGACGGCGAGATCAGCTACGGCGGCCCCGGCTGCGTCGCCCGCGCCAAGCTGGCGCTGGAGATCGTCAAGGAGCGGCTGGAGCTGGTGGCCCCCGGCGTGTTTGACGAACTGAAGTTCGACCTCATCGGCTGCAACAGCCTCTATTGGAATCCCGACTACCGGTATAACGAGGAGCCCAGCGAGGTCCGGGTCCGCGTGGCTGGCCGCGCCAAGACCAAGGCCGAGGCCGACCTCATCGGCAACGAGGTGGAGGCCCTGTACACCAACGGCCCTGCCGGCGGCTGCGGCGCTGTGAAGCGCACCCGCGACATCGTGTCCGTGGCCTCCATCCTGGTGAGCCGCTACGACGTGAAGCCGGAAGCCGAAATTTTTGAAGTCTGATTCAGGGACAGAAAGGAAGTATCAGCCATGAAACTCTGGGATATTGCACATTCCCGCACCGGCGATAAGGGCGACATCTCCAACGTGTCCCTCATCGCATACGACCCCAAGGATTACGCCATGCTCTGCGAAAAGGTCACCGCTGAAAAGGTGAAGGAGCACTTCAAGGGCATTGTCAAGGGCGAGGTAGTCCGCTATGAGCTGCCCAACATCCACGCCCTCAACTTCGTCATGTACGCCGCTCTGGGCGGCGGCGTGACCCGCTCCCTCTCCGTGGACATGCACGGCAAGGGCCTGTCCTCCTATCTGCTGGACATGGACATCTGAGTTTTTCCCCTTCTCTGCCCGGGCGGCACGCGTTTCCACCTTCGCGTGCCGCCCCTCTTTACTATATCCCCATAACAATAAAAATAGAGGAGGCAATGTATCCATGAGAAAGCGCATCCTGTCCCTGCTTCTGGCAAGCACACTGTCGCTGTCCCTGGCGTTCCCGGCCCTGGCCGCCGAGTCCGACACCGCCCCCCGACTCTACCCAGTCCTGACGGAATCGGAGATCACCTATGTTCCCCTCCGGGCCATCGCCGAGGATCTGGGCTTCTCCGTGGACTGGGATCAGGCCACCCAGACCGCCACTGTCTCCAACAACGTCTACTTCGTCCAGATTCAGCCGCTGCGCAAGACCACCTCCGTGAGCTATGTAGAGGGGGCCGTCAGCGCGGCCATGACCATGAAGGACGACCGCATCTATGTGGACCAGTCCTTCTTTGAGCAGTACTTGGACGCCGACATCACCGTGAACGGCGCCTCCGCCACCGCGGCGGCCAGCTCCATGGCCTCCACCCGCAACACCATCCGCGCCAATGACTACGATGTAAAAGAGACCTGCGCGTATGAGAAGTATGAAGTCATGGTTCCGATGGATGACGGCGTGAAGCTGCGCACCGTGGTCTATAAGCCGGTCGGCGACGGCCCCTGGCCCACCGCCTTCACCCGCGGGCCCTACCCCAATCAGGAGGAGACAAAAAATACACTGGGCGAGGAATATGCCAAGCGCGGTATGGCTTACGTCTATCAATACTGCCGGGGCAAGGGCGGTTCCGAGGGCGAGTATGTGGCCAACGTGGACGAGCGTGCCGACGGCATCGCCAGTCTGAACTGGCTCAACGATCAGGATTGGGTCAAAAGCATCGGCATGCACGGTCACTCCTACCTGGCCCTCACCACCTGGATCGTGGGAGACAGCCTGCCTGACAAGGTAGAGGCCCTCCATGTCCAGTGCTACGGGGTGCTGCGCAATCTCTCCGTCAGCCACTCCGGACTGGTGGCCGTGGACAATATCACCGCCTGGACCCTCCAGAACTGCACCGACAAGTACTCCTATGATTTCTATTTGGAGTCCGCCCAATACCTCCCCCAGATCAGCGTGGATACCGATCTCTGGGGCACCCCTGTAGAGGGCTACGCCGACTGGGTCAATCATCCGGACTTTACCGACGACTACTGGAATGAAGGTGTCTGGGGCGACCTGAAGAACGCCATCGGCAAGATCGACGTGCCCACCACCATCTTCGGCGGCTACTACGACCACCACTTCGAGGGTACCATCGAGGGCTGGAACCTGCTCAGCGATGAGACCAAGGCCAAGAGCCACATGGTGCTGGGCTCCTGGAACCACGGCTTCGGCTACACCACCGGCTGGAAGGGCGGAGACAACTACGCCTACGATGTGAATACCGACACCTTCAATTGGTTCTACAGCATCATGGTCAACGGCAAGGTGCCCGCCACCGGCGTGGACGCCTACGTGGTGGGCGACGATGCATGGGTGCATCTGGACAGCTTCCCCCTGAAAAACGACGGAGAGCGCACCTATTACCTCACCACGGAACCCACAGAGTCCGACGGCACCGTCTATCTGCTCTCCGACCGTCAGGCAGAGCACGCCGACACCGTCAGCTATGTCTATGACCCCGCGGCCCCCAAGCGCACTGAGGGCGGCGAGTGTATGCTCTACAGCAGCTCCAGCCCGGACCTGCGGGGAAGCAATCCCCTCTCCCCGGCGGGTTACCGCTCCGACGTCATCAGCTTCGTCAGCGATCCTCTGGCCGAGGACACCACCCTGGCCGGAAACCTGGTGGCCAATCTCTTCGTCAGCACCGATGTGGAGGACACCGCTTTCACCTATACCATCAGCGAAGTGGATGCCGACGGCACCGCCCACAACATTAGAAACGGGCTGCTGACCCTGGCCTACCGCAACGACCGCTATGCACAGGCCGTCTACGACTATGTCCCCGGCCAGGTGGTGGAGATGGAGATCGAGTCCCTGCCCATCGTCTGGACCGTCTCCGCCGGCAACCGCATCCGCATCGACATCTCCTCCTCCGATTTCCCCGAGTTCAGCAACCACACCAATACCGTGGGCAATTGGGCCGAACAGACCGAGACCAAGATCGCCAACCAGACCATCTACATTGGCGGCGAGTACCCCAGCTCGGTCACGCTGCCCACACTCTCCCTGGGCGCGTAAGTCCCCTCCCTTTCGGGCTAAGTCCCCGGACTTTCTGTGAAGGTCCGGGGACTTTTTTCCATCCGGGGCAAACATCCCCTTTCTGCATATACTAAGGTGAATGCAGAAGGGAGTGTGTTGCGTATGTGCGGTATTGCCGGCTTCATTTCGTTCGACAGGGACAATGGCCGCCCCCAGTGGGCGGCCATTGCCCATTCTATGGGGGAGGCGATCAATCACAGGGGCCCCGACGACAAGGGCACCTGGCTCTGTCCCGCCGGGGCCCTGATCCACCGGCGGCTGGCCGTCATCGATCCGGACCGGGGCCGTCAGCCCATGACCCGGACCCGGGACTGCGCGGAATATACCATCGTCTACAATGGAGAGCTCTATAACACGGACGCCCTCCGCCGGGAGCTTTCGGACCAGGGCTATCGCTTTGAGACCAGCTCCGACACCGAGGTCCTCCTGACCGCCTATATGGCCTGGGGAGAGGAGGTCCCCGCCCGGCTGGAGGGCATCTACGCCTTTGTGATCTGGGACGGAGTCCGAAACCAGTTCTTCGCCTGCCGGGACCGCTTCGGTGTAAAGCCGTTCTTTTACGCCCTGGCCGACGACGGCGCGCTGGTCTTTGGCTCCGAGCTCAAGGCTCTCTTCCGGTATCCCGGCCTTACGCCCAGGGTGGACGCCGCCGGATGGTGCGAGGTACTGGGCATCGGCCCGGCCCGTACCAGCGGCTGCGGCGTATTCTCCGGGGTAAAGGAACTGGAGCCGGCCCACTCCATGACCATCAGCCGGGGCGGCATCCGCAAGCGCCGGTATTGGTCCCTGGAAAGCCGCCCCCATACCGACGACTATGAGGACACCGTGCTCCGGGTCCGGGAGCTGGTCACCGGCGCCATCACCCGGCAGTTGGTGTCCGACGTGCCTCTGTGCACCTTCCTCTCCGGCGGGCTGGACTCCAGTGTGATCTCTGCCGTGGCGGCCCGGGACTACCAGCGCCGGGGGCTGCCCGCCCTGGAGACCTATTCCTTCGACTACACGGACAACGCCAAATACTTCACGCCCTCCTCCTTCCAGCCCGACGCCGACCAGCCCTGGGTGGAGCGGATGACGGAGGCCTTCCACACCCGGCATACCGTGCTCACCTGCCCCATACCGGACCTGTGCGCCCTGCTGGACGACGCGGTGGCGGCCAAGGACCTGCCCGGCATGGCCGACGTGGACTCTTCCCTCCTCTATTTCTGCCGCCGGGTGGCGGAGCGGCATGTGGTGGCCCTTTCAGGTGAGTGCGCCGACGAGGTGTTCGGCGGCTATCCCTGGTTCGAGCGGTCCGAAATGCTCCACGCCGACACCTTCCCCTGGTGCCGGGATCTGGACGCCCGGCGGGAGGTCTTTGACGCCGGACTGTGGAAGCGTCTGGGCGTCTCGGACTATGTAGACTACCGCTACCGGGCGTCCGTGGCCCAGACGCCCCGGCTGGAGGGGGAGGACCCGGAGAACGCCCGGCGACGGGAGGTGGCCTGGCTCAACCTCAACTGGTTCATGACCACCCTGCTGGACCGGAAGGACCGTATGTCCATGGCCTCCGGCCTGGAGGTCCGGGTCCCCTTCTGCGACCACCACCTGGTGGAATACGTCTGGAACATCCCCTGGAGCATGAAGGCCATGAACGGCCGCCGCAAACAGGTGCTGCGGGACGCGGCGGAGGGGCTGCTGCCCGAGGACGTGCGCACACGGCCCAAGTCCCCCTATCCCAAGACCCACAATCCCCTCTACGAAGAGCTGGTGCGCGCCCGGCTGGCCGCCATTCTGGATGACCCGGCGGCCCCCCTTCACGCCCTGGTGAACGCCCGGGCCCTGCGGGAGGGCCTGCTCACCTCCGCTGGCGACTACGGCCGGCCCTGGTTCGGGCAGCTCATGGCCGGTCCCCAGATGCTGGCCTACCTGGTGCAGCTCAACGTCTGGATGGAGCGGTTCCATCTGACGGTCTGAGCCGTCCGCCGCCGACAGAGAAACTTTAGGTTTTCTTCACACCTTCTCAAGGGAATTTTACCTCCTTCGTAGTAGACTCTGGTTACTACGAAGGAGGTTTTCCTATGGAACCCATTCTGTCTGTCTCACACCTGGAAAAAGTCTACGGCAGCCGCGGAAACCGGACCACCGCCCTCAGCGACCTGAGCTTCGACGTTCTCCCCGGCGAGTTCGTGGGCATCATGGGGGCCTCGGGCTCCGGAAAGACCACGCTGCTCAACTGCGTCTCCACCATTGACGCCCCCACCTCCGGCTCCATCACCGTGGACGGCACGGACGTGACCGCGCTCCGGGGCGCCGCCCTGTCCCGCTTCCGGCGGGAAAGGCTGGGCTTCATCTTCCAGGACTGCAACCTGCTGGACACGCTCACGGGCTTTGAGAACATCGCCCTGTCCCTTACCATCCTGGGCACGCCCGCCGGGGCCATCGACGCGCGGGTGACGGAGGCGGCCGCCCTGCTGGGGCTGGAGCGCGTCCTGGACAAGTATCCCTATCAGATGTCCGGCGGCGAACAGCAGCGGGTGGCTGCCGCCCGGGCCATCATCACCCACCCAGCCCTGGTGCTGGCCGACGAGCCCACCGGGGCCCTGGACTCCAAGGCCGCGGGGCAGCTTCTCCGGCAGCTCTCCGCCCTCAACCAGACCGGGGGCGCCACCATCCTCATGGTCACCCACGACGCCTTCACCGCCTCCTGGTGCCGCCGCATCCTCTTCATCAAGGACGGCGGGCTCTACCGGGAGCTGCTGCGGGGAGAGCAGGACCGCCGGAGCTTCTTCAGCCGCATTCTCGAGGTCGTGAGCACGCTGGGAGGTGACGGCGCCGATGTTCTCTAAGCTGGCCCTGCGCAACGTCACACGGAGCCTCAAGGACTACTCCGTCTATTTTCTCACCCTCACCTTCGGCGTGAGCATCTTCTATGTGTTCAACTCCCTGGAGAGTCAGTGGTGCATGCAGATGCTGGCGAAAAGCGCCCATTACATGGTGGAGAGCATCCTCATCTTCATGAACGTCTTTTCCGCCTTCGTCTCTGTTGTGCTCGCCTGCCTCATCCTCTACGCCAACACCTTCCTCATGAAGCGGCGCAAGCGGGAGCTGGGCACCTATTTCCTGCTGGGCCTCCCCACGGCCCGGGTCTCCCTCCTCCTCTTTCTGGAGACCCTGCTCATCGGCCTGGCCGCCCTGGTCACCGGCATCCTCCTGGGTATCCTCCTCTCCCAATGCCTGGGTCTGCTCACCATCGCCATGTTCTCCGCCTATCCCTCCGGGGAGGCGTTCGGCCTGGTTTTGTCGGGGAAGGCTGTGGGGAAGACCGCCCTCTACTTCGGTGTCATCTTCCTGCTGGTCATGGTCTTTACCGGTCTGTCCGTCTCCCGGGCCAGGCTCATCGACCTCATGCAGAGCGGGCGCAGAAACGAGGAGATGCGGGAGCGCCCCCTGTGGCGGAGCGTGCTCACCTTTCTGGCCGGCGTCGCGCTGCTGCTCGCCGCCTACGCCATGCTGCTCCTCCGGGGACTGCTCTATATCGACCCGCGCTTTTTCCTCATGCTGGCCCTGGGCACCCTGGGGACCCTGCTGTTCTTCCGCTCGCTCTCGGGCTTTCTCCTCCGGGTGGTGAAGAGCCGGAAAAAGCTCTACTACAAAGGTCTCAATATGTTTGTGCTGCGGCAGTTCAACAGCCGCATCCACACCACCTATCTCTCCATGACGGTGATCTGTCTGCTCCTGCTGCTGGCCATCGGGATCACCGCCTGCTGCGTGGGCCTCAACAACACCATTGAGCAGAGCACCGCCTCCGCCGCCCCCTATGACCTCACCATCCAGAACTACAGCGGCGACACCGTCCGGGTGGACATCTCCACCCGGCTCACCGAGGCCGGCTTCGACACGGACGCCCTGCTGGAGGACAGCCTGGACTTTCTCCTCTATTATAATGATCCCGTCCTCACCGGCTTTTCCGACGAGGAGGTGAACGCCGCGGTGTCCCTGCGCGACTACAACGCCCTGATGGCGATGCAGGGAAAGGCCCCTCTGGCCGCGGCCGCGCTCCCCGCGCTGAGTCGGGAGCCCGTTCTCACGGGCTACGGGGCTTTCACCGGGCTGGCCGTGGTCTCCGATGAGACAGCCGCCCGCCTCTCTCCCCGGCGCCAGGTGTTTGCCGCAAACTACCGGGGCGACAAGCAGGCCGCAGAGGACGCCCTCAACGCCGCCTATGCTTCCCCCGACTTCCACACGGAGGAGACCTCCTTCCACCTGGGCACCCGGATCGGGGTGTATATGGAAAATATGGGTTCCAAGATCCTGGTCCTCTTCATGGGGCTCTATCTGGGCATGGTCTTTCTTCTCACGGCGGCGGCGGTGCTGGCCCTCCAACAGCTCTCCCAGGCGGCGGACAACGCCCCCCGTTACCGCATTCTGGCCCGGCTGGGCGCCCCGGAGAAGATGCGCCGCCGGTCCGTATTCACCCAGGTGTTCCTGGCCTTCTTCCTCCCCCTGGCCCTGGCGGTGGTCCATGCCGCGGTGGGTATGACGGCGGCCAACGCGGTCATTGCCCAGGTGGGCCGGGTGGACTCGGCGGCCAGCTCCGCCGTCACGGCCTGCTTCATCCTGGTCATCTATGGGGCCTACTTCCTGGCCACCTACTGCGGCAGCAAGCGTATCCTGCGGGAAAACGGATAGTAGAAAAGAAGCCCGGCGGAGATGGTTGTCTCCGCCGGGCTCTTTTCCACCGCTTTTGATAAAAAGGACTTCCCTGCCCACACTTACAGCCCAGCAAAGAAGTCCTCAAAATTCGTTTTATACAATGTTCGCAGCGCCGCCAATACGCTGATGCGTATGCTGTATTTCCCCTGTTCCATTTGAGATAGCATTTCTCGGCTCACCGCAAGCCCCATTGTTTGGAGCTTTGCAGCCACCTCTTCCTGCGTATATCCAGCTTTCAGGCGAAGGCGTTTCAGATTGCCGCCAATCGAAACATCCTGTTTCAGCTTGTGTGACATGACGCTCTCCCACTGATTGGAATTCATACATTTCGCTCTTGATATTACACTAAAATTCCGCTATTATTGGAATGTATACATTCCATCGCAAAGAAAGGGTGTATAAAATGTATAAACGCCTAGACTGGGAGTCCCTAAAATTTATCTTGCGTTTTAGATGCCTGCTCCCGGAACAGCAAGCTCTTGTCCTGTGGATGATACGAAATATTGACGCACTGGACCGGCTCATCTCCGTCAAAACCATCTCCCCCGAAGAGCTCTCAGGGATCGCAGACTCTGCCCATCGGAAAAACGACCATCTGCTGGCCCTTCTCGCCGAGTATGCGCGCTTCAAAAAACTCCGGGAAGCCGCTCCGAACCGAAAGGATGTGTAAACCCGCAAACTGGGACTTGCATTCCCTCGAAAAGTGTGGTAATATACTGATTACTGTTCGGGCGCGATTGCGCCCATTTTATGCTGACCACGCCCCTTGGGGCTTGAAAGGAACGATGCTTTCATGGCTACTGTCAAGCTGATCCTCACCATCATCCAGGTGCTGGGCGCCGTATTCCTCACCTTTGTGGTGCTGGCCCAGTCCGGTAAGAGCGCGGGCCTGTCCGGCGCGATCGCCGGCGGCGCGGATACCTTCCTGTCCAAGAACAAGGCCAAGAGCTGGGACGCAAAGCTGGCCCGCTGGACCAAGTGGGTCGCCATCGGCTTTATGATCCTGACCATGGTCCTGACGCTGATGCCCAACACTGCGGCCTGAGAGGCTTCCGGGACGCTCTCCGAACAGGAGGGCGTCCTTTTTTGTTGCGCAGGCGCCTTTTGTGTTATACTAGAATCGACTGTTATGAGATACAAAGGAGATCATCCATTTTATGAGTTTACAAGGAATCTACCAGGCCTCCTCCAAGGGCTTCGGCTTTTTCACCCCTGAGGGCGCGGAGGGCCGGGAATCGGACCTGTTTGTGCCGCCCCGCTGCGACGGCGGGGCCTGGAACGGCGACAAGGTATCCGCCGTGATCCGCCCGGACCCCAAGGACCCGGACCGGCAGACCGCCGTTGTCACCGCCGTGCTGGAGCGGCGCAACCGCACCGTCATCGGCGCGGTGGAGCGCCGTGGCCGCGAGGTCTGGGTCCAGCCCAGCAGCGACCGCCTGCCCCACGCCGTCAAGGTGGTGGGACGCACCTCCTCCATCCGCCCCGGCGACAAGATCGCCGTGTCCATGAGCAGCTTCGGCAGCGCCAAGCTGCCCCCCATGGGCACCCTCAAGGCCGCCTTCGGCCGGGACGGCACCCGCAGTGCCAGCGTGGAGGCCATCCTCTACCAGTACGGCATCGAGCGGGACTTTCCCGCCCCCGTGCGGGCCGCCGCCGAGCTGGCGCCCTCCGCGGTGGAGCCGGCGGCCCTGGAGGGCCGCCTGGACCTGCGGGGCGGGACCGTCATCACCATCGACGGCGCTTCCTCCAAGGATTTTGACGACGCCGTGTCCCTGGAGCGGGACGGCGACGGCAACTGGGTCCTGGGGGTCCACATCGCCGATGTGTCCCACTACGTGACCGAGGGCTCCCCCCTGGACCTGGAGGCCTTTCACCGGGGCACCTCGGTATATTTTGCCGACCAGGTGGTGCCCATGCTGCCGGAGGCCCTCTCCAACGGCATCTGCTCCCTCAATCCCCAGGTGGACCGTCTGGCCCTCTCCTGCATCATGACCATGGACGGCCACGGGGCGATGCTGGGCCACAAGCTGGCCAAGACCGTCATCCGCTCCACCGAGCGGATGACCTATGAGGACTGCAACCTCCTCCTGGAGGACCAGTCCCCCGAGCTGGCCGCGCGGTACGCCCACATTCTGCCCATGCTCCGGGACATGGCCGGGCTGGCCCGGACCCTGGAGAAGAAGCGCCGGGCCCGCGGGGCCCTGGATCTGGAGAGCCGGGAGTGCTATATCGTCTGCGATGCCGATGGTCTGCCCGTGGATATCCGGGTGCGGGAATCCGGCACGTCCGAACGGCTCATCGAGTCCTTTATGCTTGCCGCCAACGAGTGCGTGGCCGAGCATCTCCAAAAGGCGGCGCTGCCCGCCGTTTATCGGGTCCACGAAAAGCCCTCGGCGGACAAGGCGACCAACCTGAAGGCCATGCTCGCTCCCCTGGGCTTTGCCCTCCGCGAGGCCGACAACGGCAGCCTCCAGAAGGTCCTGGACGCCGCGCGGGGGACGCCGCAGGCCCCCGCCATCCACACCATGGTCCTCCGCTCTCTCATGAAGGCCCGGTACGACGTGCAGAATCTGGGCCACTTCGGCCTGGCCGCCAAATACTACTGCCATTTCACCTCCCCCATCCGGCGCTATCCCGACCTGATGGTCCACCGCATCCTCACCTCCCTGCTGGACGGGACGCTGGGGGAGGGCCGGTCCGCCGGGGCGCTCTCCGCCGCCGCCCAGCGCGCCGCCGTGCAGTCCTCCGAGCGGGAGCTCGCCGCCATGAGCGCCGAGCGGGAGATCGAGAAGTGCTATATGGCCGAGTTCATGTCCGCCCATGTGGGGGAGACCTTCCCCGGCGCGGTCTCCGGCGTCACCAAGTTCGGCCTCTTCGTGGCCCTGGCAAACGGGGTGGAGGGGCTCCTCCCCGTCACCGCCCTTCCCGACGACCGGTACGAATACGACGAGGTGCGCATGACCCTCACCGGGTCCCGGACCAAGCTGACCTACTCCTTTGGGATGCCCCTGGAGGTCCTCTGCGCGGCGGCCAACGCCGGCTCCGGCCAGATCGACTTCACCCTTCCCGGCGTGGAGGGCGCCGCGCCCCGGGCGATCCCCGCCGCCGCGCCCAAGCGCCAGACCAGGACCAAGGCGAAGCGCCCCTCCGGAAAACCCGCCTATCGGCCTCCCAAACGGGAGAAGGGGAGGAAAAAGCGATGACAAAACGTATTTTATCTCTGTTTCTATTGCTATGTGTATTCATCTCTGCCGCCGGGTGCAGCTCCGGGACCGCTCCCGGCGGCAGTCCCGGGGCCTCCGCCACCGCCGTGCCCATACCCACGGCCACGGTCCCGGCCACACCGGAACCCACACCCACCCCGGACCCCGTTCAGGCCCGGCTGGATGCCATGACCACCGAGGAGAAGGTGGGGCAGCTCCTGATGGCGGGCTTCGAGGGCACCGAGCCCGGCGGCGACGCCGCCGTCTTCCTCCAGGACTATCAGGTGGGCGGACTCATCCTCTTCGGGCGGAACATCGAGAGCGCGGAACAGCTCACGGCCCTCACCAACGGCCTCAAGACCCTCAACGGCGACCAGATCCCCCTCCTCATCGGCGTGGACCAGGAGGGCGGGCTGGTGGACCGGATGCCGCCGGAGGTCCACCGCACCCCCGGCGCGTACGCCGTGGGCTCCACGTCGGACTGGGACCAGGGCCGCGCCCTGGGGGCCGCCCTGGCGGCGGAGTGCGCGGCCTTCGGCTTCCATCTGGACTTTGCCCCCGTGCTGGACGTGTGGAGCAACCCGGACAACACCGTCATCGGTAAGCGGGCCTTCGGCAGCGACTGGGAAGTGGTCAGCGGCTTCGGCGCCGCGGTGTCTAATGCCCTCCAGGCGGCGGGCGTGATCCCGGTGGTCAAGCATTTCCCCGGCCACGGGGACACGGCGGTGGACTCCCATATGGGACTTCCGGTGGTGGACAAGTCCCTGGAGAACCTCTCCCTCCAGGAGCTCCCTCCCTTCCGGGACCTCGTTTCGGGCGGCGAGACCCCCTCCGGCAGGGCAGAGGCCGTCCCCGCCGTCATGGTGGCCCACATCCTGATGACCCAACTGGACCCCGACTTACCCGCTTCCCTCTCCCCGGCGGTGGTGACCGACCTTTTGCGGGGGGAGCTGGGCTTCGGCGGCGTGGTCTTTACCGATGACCTCACTATGGGCGCCATTACACAAAATTACGGCCTGGGCGAGGCCGCCGTGCTGGCCGTGGAGGCCGGGTGCGACATGCTGCTGGTCTGCCACGGCCGGGACAGCGTGGACGCCGCCCGCTCGGCCCTGCTGGAGGCGGCGGCATCCGGCCGCATCTCCCAAGCGCGGCTGGACGAGAGCGTCAGACGCATCCTTTCCCTGAAACTGGAGTACGGCGTGAGCGGAGAGCCAGTCTCCGCGCCCGACCTGAACGCCCTCAACACCCTGGTGGACGCGGTCGCGGCCCAATAGGCCGGCTTCCCCTTGACAGCAGCCTCCTACAGGTGTAGTATTCAATCATAGATACTACATCTGTAGGAGGCTTTTCTATGTCCAGATTGACCGACAGTGAGTGGCGGGTCCTCACCGCTCTGTGGGATTCCGGCGACGCCGCCCTGGGCGAGGTGGCGGCATCCCTGCGCCCGGACACCGGCTGGAGCCGGAACACGGTGCTCACCTATCTCACCCGGATGGAGCGCAAGGGGCTGGTGACCATCGACAAAGAGCACTACCCCCACCGCTACCGCGCCGCCCTGAGCCGGGAGGAGGGCCGGACGGAGGAACGGCGCAGCTTCCTCAGCCGGGTCTACCAGGGCTCCGCCGGGGACCTGGTGGCGGCCTTTCTGAAGGAGGAGCCCATCTCCCCCCAAGAGCGGGAACGGCTCAAAAAGCTGTTGGACGAAATGGAGGTCTGAGCCCGATGACCGATCTCTGGTCCTTTCTCCTCCAGACCCTCACCGCCTCCGGTGCGGCGGCGCTGCTGCTGGCCGTCAAGGCCCTCTTTCGGGATAAGCTCTCCCCCCGGTGGCAGTTCGGCGTGTGGGGGGTGCTGGCGCTGGTCCTGCTGCTCCCCGCCGGTGGGGGCGGGCGGTACGCCCTGTTCAACTGGCCCCTGTGGGTGGAGAGTGCCAAGACCGCCCTCACCGGAGACTATTCCCTCACCCGGGTCCTCGCCCCCATCCCGCTGCCCCTGGGGCCGGGCCGTCCGGCATCTCCCGCCGACCTGCTCTATCTCCTCTATCTGGCGGGCGCGGCGGCGCTGCTGCTGCGGTACGCCCTCTCCTATCTGCGGCTTCGGCTGGCCCTCCGCCAGGGCGCCGAGGCCGACGGGGCCCAGATCCGCCGGGTGGCGGCCGCATACGGCTGCCGGCCCTGCCGGGCCGTGGCGGTCCCCGGCCTCTCCTCGGCCTTTGTCTGCGGGGTGTTCCGTCCCGTGCTGGCCCTCCCGGCGGAGCGCCCGGTGGACGACAAGGTGATCCTCCACGAGTTGCTCCACCTCCGCTGCCACGACGCCGCCTGGGGGCTCCTGATCTGCCTGTTCCGCTGCCTCCACTGGTGCAATCCCCTGCTGTGGATCTGCGCCGACCTCGCCCAGAACGACGCCGAGTCCCTCTGTGACCAGCGGGTGCTGGAGCGGCTGGAGGGGGAGGAGCGGCGGGACTATGGGCGCATCCTCCTCTCCATGGCCGACGACCGCTACGCCCGCGCCCCCGGCACCTCCTCCATGGCCAACGGCGGCCGGAACATCCGCGCCCGCATCCAGGCCATCGCCCGCTTCAGGCGCTACCCCGCCGGCATGGCCCTGGTGTCGGTGTGCATCGCGGCGGTGCTGGCCCTGCCCGCCCTTTTCGGCACCCGGGCCGGGGGCGTTGTTTTGGGTTCCCGGCGCTGGGACGACGCCCTGGATTTCCAGACCGCCATGGCCTCGGCCCGGGTCGCCCGGTGCACCACCGCCGCCGCGGCGCTGGACGCCTATGGAAAGGCGGTCCTGGAGCAAAACGGCATCTACCGCGCCCTCTGCGCCCCCCTGGAGGAGCACCCCGCCCTGGCCGCCGAGATGGAGGCCGCCGCTACGGGCCCCGACCACTGGGTCTACACCCGCTGGGAGAGCGGCCTGCCCGGCTATCCCGATCCGCGGGCGGGCTACTTTCTCTACAATCTGACCCCCGACAGCGGAGGCTACCGGGCTCTCATGGTCTTTCCTCTCCAGTGGGCCTATCCGGACGGGCCGGACCAGCCCCCCGCCTCGGACCCCGACTGCCTTTGGCTCGCCTCCCGGCCTGTCCGGGCTGAGCGCCGCGAAGACCGCTGGGTGGTCCTTCCCCAGGAGGCGTTCACCCTGACGGAGACCTCCCGTTCCCTGGACGACGGCGGATGGTTGGTCTGGGGGGACGCCTCTCTGCCCGCCGCCGCGACCTATGCCGCCGAGACGGAGCAGTTCCGCCTAGAGCTCCGCTACCAGACGGTCCATGTGCTGGACAATGCCATACAGTCCCAGACCGGCCTGTCCTGGCACCCGGGCGCCTCCGCCTTCGACACCGCCGTCAAGCCCTATGCCCGCTTTGCCAGGGCCTACGCGTCCTATTCCTTCACAGCCGTCTTTACCGGCAACGAGGACCAGCGGGCCGCCTTGGGCGAGGTCCGCTATGCCGCCGTCCCCCTCTCTGCCGACGGCAGCCACCCCGCGCTCAAATACGGCGCGGGAAGCGGCAGCAGCAGCACCGGGGCCTTCTGGGGCAGCAGCTCCAACAGCGGCCCCAGCCCCTGGGACGGTACGCTCTCCGACGGCGGCGGGACTTATCTGGGCGGCGACCCCAACGACACACCGGTATGGCCAGCCGGCTACCTGGTGGAGCTCACCGCCGGAGGGACCTCCCGGCAGGCCACCCTGCTCCCTGTAGAAGGAGGCGCAGCATGACCTCTCATCCGGAAGCCCTCTATCGGGGCGTCTCCCACGCCGCCTGGGGTTATCTCTTCCTCTATCTGGACGTCAACCTGGGGACGGTGAGCATTCTCCCCGCCTTCGTCGGTTATCTGCTCTTTTGGAGCGCCATCAGTGCGCTGGAAGGGGAGGTCCGGGACCTGTCCCTCCTCCGGCCCCTGTGCGCCCTGTTGGGCGCGTGGGCGGGAGCCGGATGGCTCTATTCCTGGACCGGCAGCAGTCTGGACGGCCGGTTCTATCCTCTGGACGTGATCCTCCAGGCCGCCTCCCTCTATTTCCACTTCCAGCTTTTTACCGACCTGGCTCTGCTGGCCGCCCGGTACCAGCCGGAGGGCGCAGACCTGGACCGGCATCTGCTGCGGCTGCGGACGCTCCAGGTGCTGCTTCTCACCGGCCTGGCCCTGGCCGGGCCCCTCTCCGACCTGTGCGGCGGACCGGCTCCGTGGCTCTCCGCCGCCCTGTCCCTGGCCGGCCTGTTGGTGAGTCTGGCCCTTATGAACCGGCTCTTCGCACTCCGCCGGTGTTTTCACCCCGCGCCGTGATCCATTCAAACAGGGCCGCCCATTTCATGGGCGGCCCTGTTTGAATGGACTTATCTGTTCTTCCGACGCACGGCGTCATGGATCACCTTGTAGATCTGGATCGCCACCGTGGGCAGGAACGCCAGGAGGATTACCCAGCCGAACTGGGCCATGGTGAAGGGGCTCACCTGGAAGAGGGCGTTGAGGCCGGGGAGGAACAGCACCGCCAGCAGCAGTACCACGCCGGCGGCAAAGGCGCCCAGGCTCGCCCTGTTGGTGGTGAGGCCCAGCCTGAAGATGGACTCGATGCCCCGGCAGTTGAACCCGTGGAACAGCCGGGCCAGCGTCAGCGTGGAGAAGGCCAGGGTCATGGCCAGCCCCGCTCCGCCGTTGTCGGCATTGAGCCCGATAAAATAGGCTCCCATGGTAGCACAGGCGATCAGCGCGCCGTAGGCCAGGATCTTGAGCATCAATCCCCGGGTGAGAATGGGCTCGTTGGGGTCCCGGGGCGGCTGGTCCAGCAGGCCCTTCCGCGCGGGCTCCACCCCGATGGCGATGGCGGGCAGCGAGTCGGTAAGGAGATTGATGAACAGCAGATGGACCGGTGCAAAAGGCATGCTCAGGCCCAGGATGGAGGTGAAGAGGACGCTGAGAATGCCCGCCATGTTGCCGGAAAGAAGAAAGTTGATGGCGTTTTTGATGTTGGTATAGACGCCCCGCCCGTTGACCACCGCCTTGACGATGGTGGCAAAGTTGTCGTCCGCCAGGATCATGGAGGCCGCGTCCTTGGACACCTCCGTACCGGTGATCCCCATGGCCACGCCGATGTTGGCGGCTTTGAGGGCCGGGGCGTCGTTCACGCCGTCGCCCGTCATGGAGACGATCTTTCCCTTGCGCTGCCACGCCTCTACAATGCGTATTTTATGTTCCGGCGATACCCGGGCGTAGACGGAGATCCGCTCCAGGCGCTCATCCAGGTCGTGGTCACTCATATCGGAGAGCTCCACGCCGGACACCGCCTCGTCCCCTTCCCGGAAGATGCCGATCTGCCGGGCGATGGCAGTCGCAGTGACCTTATGGTCGCCGGTGATCATGATGGTGCGGATCCCGCCTCGCTTGGCGTCGGCCACGGCTTGGACGGCCTCCGGCCGGGGCGGGTCGATCATGGAGATGAGGCCGATGAAGGTAAAGTCCCGCTCGTCCTCCAGGGTGAGCGCCCGGACCTCCGGGAGCTCACGGTAGGAGAAGGCCAGTACCCGCAGGCCCTCCATGGAGAGCTCCATGTTGACCCGGGAGATGCGCTCCCTCCACTCAGGCGTCATGGGCACCTGTCCCTCCCGGGTAAGGACATACCGGGAACGGTCCAGCAGCACGTCAATGGCGCCCTTCGTGTATAGGGTGGGGACCCCTTCGATCTCGTGGAGGGTGGACATCAGCTTGCGGTCGGAATCAAAGGCCAGCTCCCCCAGACGGGGGTGGTGCCTGCGGTAAAGCTCCTCGTCTACGCCGATGCGGTCCCCCAGCATGACCAGGGCCACCTCAGTGGGGTCGCCGATGGCGGTGCCGTCCTCCACATTGGTGGTGGCGTCGCTGGCCAGGAGGGCCGCCTTCAGGAGCAGCCGCTGCACATCGTTTACCAGATCCAGGTCGTCCCCCTCCAGAAGGGAGCCGTCGGCGTAGATCTTCTGGGGCGTCATCCTGTTCTGGGTGAGAGTGCCGGTCTTGTCGGAGCAGATCACAGACACCGAGCCCAGCGTCTCCACCGCCTTGAGGTCCTTGATGATGGCGTTCTGCCGTGCCATCTTCTGGGTGCCCATGGCCTGGACGATGGTAATGATGGAGCTGAGGGCCTCCGGGATGGCGGCCACCGCCAGCGCCACGGCAAACATCAGCGAGTCCAGCAGCGCCATATGATGGAACAGGGACAGGGCAAATACCACCACACAGATCCCCAGGATGGCCGTGGCCAGCTTCTTGCTGAAGTCGTCCAGACTCTCCTGGAGGGGGGTCTTGCGCTGCTGGGTCCGGTTCATCAGGGCGGCCACCTTGCCCAGCTCGGTGTCCATACCCGTGCCCGTGACCACTACCGTGGCCCGCCCATAGGTCACCAGGGAGCCGGAAAACACCATGTTTTTCTGGTCGCCCAGCGCCACCTTCTCCGCGGCGATCACATCCGAGGTCTTCTCCACGCCCTCGCTCTCACCAGTGAGGGAGCTCTCATTGACCTTCAGCGAAAAATTTTCCAGGATTCTTCCGTCGGCCACCACCATGTCGCCGGCCTCCAGCTCCACAATGTCGCCAGGCACCACCTGGGCCGAAGGCACCACGGACCGCACGCCGTCCCGGAGCACTTTTGCACTGGGCGAGGACATGGCCTTCAGACTCTCCAGGGACTTCTCCGCCTTGAAGTGCTGGACCGTACCCAGTACGGCGTTGAGGATCAGGACCGCAAAGATGACGACCGTGCTCTCCACGTTATCCGACACCATGGAGATCAGGGCCGCAATGATGAGGATCACCACCAGCAGGTCCTTGAACTGGTCCAGAAACACCTGGAGTCCGGACTTCTTCTTCCCCTCCGCCAGGGCGTTTTTGCCGTGTTTCTGGAGGCGCTCGGCCGCCTCCTTGGAAGTAAGCCCCGCCTTCGTCCCTCCGAGGGCGCTCAGGGTCTCATCCACGGTGCGGTTGAAAAATGAGGATTCCACACTTGCCACACTCCTTCTGCATCTATCTTGTCCAATCGGGCATAAAACTTCATGCGCCATTGGCGCATCACGATAAACGGGCAGAAGCGGACACATGAAGTCTTTGTGCATGCAGGTCGTCCAGGCCCACACGCTTTGATTCCGGACCGTGCCGTCATAGGCGCGCATGACCCTTTTGCTATGCTTATAGCAAAAAAGACTTTTGAGTATGGGCTTTGAGGATTCGAAGCCCATACTCAAAAGTCTTGTCACCGGAATCGGCGCCCTCCACCAGGCCCTGACCGGACCGTGATGTTGATGGAGGAACTTGCGACTACTCCCTTTTGAACAGTGGAATTATACCGGATATCCGCCCGTTTGTCAAGCCCGTCAAAAGTGAAAGATGGAAAACTTTTGCTCGCTCCCCCTCGCTTCCTCTCCCTTTTGTTGCAAAGGCTCCCATTTTGGGGTACAATATCTGCAACGCAAAGGAGGTCTTTTTCATGCGCGATGGTTTTGTCAAGGTCGCCGCCGGCACGCCCGCCATCCGGGTGGCCGACTGCCGTTACAACGCCGAGAGCTGCTTTACCCTCATGCGGGAGGCCTACCGCCAGGGTGTGCGGGTGCTGTGCCTCCCGGAGCTGTGCCTCACCGGCTATACCTGCGGGGACCTGTTCCTCCAGGACACCCTTCTGGACGGCGCCGAGGAGGCCCTCTCCACGGTGCTGGAGGCCACCAGGAGCCTGGATATGATCGCTGCCGTCGGGCTGCCGGTCCGCCGGCACAACAAGCTCTACAACTGTGCGGCGGTCATCCACAAGGGTGAGATTCTGGGCGTGGTCCCCAAGACCCATCTGCCCAACTACGGCGAATTCTACGAAAAGCGATGGTTCACCCCCGGAGGGCCCGCAGACCGGCTCTTCACCCTCTGCTCCCAGGAGACGGTCTTCGGCACCGACGTGCTCTTCTCCTGCGAGACGCTGCCCGGTCTCACCATCGGAGTAGAGCTGTGTGAAGACCTGTGGGCTCCCCAGCCGCCGTCGGTCAGACTGGCCCAGGCCGGTGCCACGCTGATCCTGAATCTCTCGGCCAGCGATGAGACCGTGGGGAAAGACGTCTACCGCCGCTCTCTGGTCACCGGGCAGTCCGCCCGTCTGGTCTGCGGCTATCTTTACGCCGACGCCGGCGAGGGGGAATCCACCACCGATCTGGTGTTTGCCGGGCACGATCTCATCGCGGAAAACGGCGTTCTCCTGGACGAGAGCCGCAATTTTGCCTCCGGCCTCACCGTGTCAGAGGTGGACGTCAATCGTCTGCTCTCCGAGCGCCGCCGTTTGAGCACCTTCCCGGCCGCTCCAAACGACTCGACGCTGCGGGTGAGCTTCAATCTGGCCCCCTCCACCACCACGCTCACCCGCTATGTCTCCCCCACCCCCTTCGTACCCGAGGACGCCGGAGACCGGGCGGAGCGCTGCGACGAGATCCTGAAGATCGCGGCTATGGGGCTCAAAAAACGCATCGAGCACACCCGGGCCGCCGCCGTCGTGGTGGGCCTCTCCGGCGGACTGGACTCCACCCTGGCCATCCTCATCGCCGCCATCGCCATGCGCCTCCTGGACCGTCCGGCCAGCGACATCATCGCCGTCACCATGCCCTGCTTCGGCACCACGGACCGTACCCGGGACAATGCCGTGGAGCTCTCCCGCCGCCTGGGCACCACCCTGAAGCGCATCGATATCGGCGAGGCGGTGAAGCAGCATTTCCGGGACATTGGCCAGAGCATGGAAACCCATGACGTTACCTTTGAAAACGGCCAGGCCCGGGAGCGGACCCAGGTGCTGATGGATATCGCCAACCAGGTGGGCGGCATGGTGGTAGGTACCGGCGACCTCTCCGAACTGGCCCTGGGCTGGGCTACCTATAACGGGGACCACATGTCCATGTACGGCGTCAACGCCTCCATCCCCAAGACCCTGGTACGGCATCTGGTCTCCTACGTCTGCGGCGACAAGGCCGAGAGCGAGCCGGAGCTCTCCCACGTACTGGCAGACATTTTGGATACCCCCGTGTCTCCCGAGCTTCTGCCCGCCATCAACGGTCAGATCTCTCAAAAGACCGAGGATTTGGTGGGCCCCTACGAGCTCCACGACTTTTTCCTCTACTATGCCATTCGCTGGGCCTTCCCGCCCAGAAAAGTGCTGCGCCTTGCCGAGCATGCCTTTGGCCGGAGCTATGACAGGGCCACCATCCTGAAGTGGGAAAAAACCTTCTACCGCCGCTTTTTCAACCAGCAGTTCAAGCGCTCCTGTCTGCCGGACGGGCCCAAGGTGGGCTCTGTCACCCTCTCTCCCAGGGGCGACTGGAGGATGCCATCGGACGCCGTGGCCGTCCTTTGGCTGGAAGAGCTGGAGGCCCTGGAATAGTCTTACCTCCCCCGTCCCAACAGGGCGGTCTGCCAAAGCAGACCGCCCTGCCTCTTTCTCTCCGCCGCGCCGTTCTCCGCAGTTTTTTCGCAAAATGAAACTTTTCTCCATTCACAGAATGGTAACATTTATATGATAAAGTAAATTTGATAATATAGACCACCAGCCGGGGGAGCTTCCTCCGGCTGTGCTTTACACAGAAAGGAGTGCGATCTTAACATGGCCAGCAACCCCAACTACAGCGATGTGACCCCCGCCATTGAGGCCTTGGCGCGCCGCAGCCTGGAGAACAGCTCCATTGCCGCGGACGACTACGTGCGCTACGATGTGAAGCGCGGCCTCCGCGACCTGAACGGCAAGGGCGTCCTGGCGGGACTGACAGAGATCTCCGACATCGTCTCAAAAAAGATGGTGGACGGGGAGGAGATCCCCTGCGAGGGCGAACTCTATTACCGCGGCTATAGCATTCAGGACCTGGTGGGTTCCGCCCTGCGCGAAAAGCGCTTCGGCTTTGAAGAGACCGCTTACCTGCTTCTCTTCGGTCAGCTTCCCACGGAGACGGAGCTCTCCGCCTTTTCCGCCCAGCTCTCCTACTACCGCACGCTTCCAAAAAACTTTGTCCGGGACGTCATCCTCAAGTCCCCCACCCAGGATATGATGAACTCCCTGGCCAAATGCGTTCTCTCCATCGCATCCTATGACGACAAAACCGACGACATCAGTTTGCCCAATGTGGTGCGGCAGTGTATGCAGCTTATCGCCACCTTCCCTCTCTACGCCGTCTACGGCTATCAGGCCTATCACTACAAGGAGGGGAATTCCCTCTTCATCCATGCCCCCCGTCCGGAGCTCTCCACAGCGGAGAACATCCTCACGCTGCTCCGCGCCGACTCCTCCTACTCCTTCTGGGAGGCCCACATTCTGGATATCTGCCTCATGCTCCACGCGGAGCACGGCGGCGGCAACAACTCCACCTTTACCACCCATGTGGTCACCTCCTCGGGGACCGACACCTACTCCTGTATGGCCGCAGCGCTGGCCTCCCTCAAAGGTCCCAAGCACGGCGGCGCCAACATCAAAGTGGTGCGGATGTTTGAGGACATCAAGGCCAGCGTGAAGGACTGGTCCGACGAGGACGAGATCAAAGCCCACCTGCGCGCCCTCCTCCACGGCGAGGCATTCGACCACGCCGGCCTCATCTACGGCATGGGCCACGCAGTCTACTCCCTCTCCGACCCCCGCGCCAACATCCTGCGCGGCTTTGTGGAGACCCTCTCTCGGGAAAAGGGCCGCACCGATGAATATGAGCTCTACTCCCGTGTGGAACGCCTGGCTCCCCAGGTTATCGCCGACGAGCGCAAGATCTATAAGGGCGTGGCCGCCAACGTGGACTTCTATTCCGGCTTCGTCTATCACATGCTGGATCTCCCCCTGGAGCTCTATACGCCTCTCTTCGCCATGGCCCGCATCGCCGGCTGGAGCGCCCATCGGATCGAAGAGCTCATCAATATGGGAAAGATCATCCGCCCCGCCTACAAATATGTGGGGCAACACCGGACCTATCAGCCGTTGGGCCAGCGGTAGCTTTTTCTCTCCGGCTCGTCCCGACCGCCTTCCGGCTGCCAAAAACCGGTCTGGACGTGTTCAGCTGGCGGGGATAGGGCCATCACCCCGCCCCGCGAGGCGGAATGCTCTGTATTCCCTGGGCGGCACAGGACACAGAGGGACGGACGATGCCTCTCCGCCTCTGGAAAAGTCGGACCCCCGCGGCATTTTAAGGCTCTCCGCAGCGCGGAGAGCCTTTCTTTTTCCTTCGGACTTGCCAGCCCCGTCTCGGGGCATTATAATGATAGATACAGTCGATCCGCATAAAGGAGAGTGCAGTATGGATTATGAGACCCAGCGCCGGCTCATATGCGAGCTGGGACGTCGGATGTGGGAGCGGGGCTGGGTGGCCTCCAACGATGGAAACCTCAGCCGCCGTCTGGGGGAGGGGCTTTTTCTGGTGACCCCCGCCGGCGTCAGCAAAGGCTTTCTCACCACGGATATGCCCGTGGTCGTGGACAGCGAGGGACGGGTGGTGGAGTCCAGCGGGGCTTACCTCCCCTCCTCCGAGACGCCCCTTCATTTGGAGTGTTACCGCCGCCGGGGCGATGTGGGCGGCATCTGTCATGCCCATCCCCCCGCCTCCACAGCATTCGCCTGCGCCCACAAAGCTTTGGATGCGTCCATTCTGGGCGAGGCCCTGATGGTCTTGGGCCCTGTTCCCTGCGCCCCCTATGCCCGTACCGGTACCCCGGCACTGTCCGCCGCCGCCGGCCCTCTGCTCGACGACCACGACGCGGTCCTTCTGGCCAATCACGGTGCCGTTACGCTGGGTTTGGACCTGGAGCAGGCCTATTGGCGGATGGAGACGCTGGAGCACACCGCGCAGATCTGTCTGGGTGTCCGCCTGCTGGGCGGCGGCGTCCCGCTTACGGATGAGCAGTGCGCACAATTGAGGAGGAGTTGATGTTCATGGAGCCGAACTTTCAGGTGGAGACCGCCCACGACCAGGATGCTTACAACAATATGGTGACCGCCCACTATATGCTGCATGAAAAAAACTCCATCAAAAGCCTGTATGCCCTCGCCGTCGTACTGGCCCTGTGCGTTTGGTGGATCGCCGCCGGCGGCAACTACACTTCGATCCGAGCTTTGGGCTCCGGCATCACGACGCTGGCCATCGTGCTTCTGTTGGTCCCCTATGTGGACCGTTTTGCCGCCCGTCAGGTGTGTCACCGGCTGCTGGACCGCGTGGTGAAGGCGGCAAAAAAAAACAAATTCTACGGCATCCCCACCCGCTACCGCTTCTATGATGACAAGCTGGATGCCTCCGACAGCGCAGGCAGTGTGGAGACCCCCTACTCTCAGGTCACCGACCTGGTGGAGACTGAGCGGTATTTTCTGGTCTTTCTGAAAAGCGGACAGTGTGTTCTGGCCCGCAAAACGGATTTTACCGTGGGAGAGGCGGCGGATTTCAAGGATTTCCTCACCCGCGCGTGTGGACGGGATATGCGCTTTTTTGAAATGCCCAAGCGCAATGGGCGCTGATTTTCCTTTTCTCTTGTCTATTGTACATTTGGAGCACCCTCCGTCGAAACAATAAGGGGACGCCTCAAAATGGGGCGCCCCCGCAGACTGGGAGTTCTCGAACTGGCATACATTCCCGTATTTTATCCAAAGTCAATTTTATCAATTTTTGATATCAGCGCAACCTTTGAGAAAGTCCTCATTCCCTTTTGTGTTCAACATAACTGCTATACACCGGAAGAAGGAATGCGCTGATTTTTTCCCTTGCAATTACAGGAGAGCTCTGCTATACTGAAAGACAAATATTTTGAAAGGGGTCGGTGAGTCCCCGTGGACCAACCTCCGCCCAGTAACTGCACAGGATGACAAAGAGGGCAGCCTTAGCCGCAGCGCGGCATAGGGCTGTCCTTTTGTACACAAAATCTCAATCTTAAAAAATGGAGTTGATCTGTCCTCATGGACCCGTCCAGTATTGCCAAGCTCGTCGCCATTCTTGTCCTGGTCGTCTTTTCCGCCTATTTTTCCGCCACAGAGACCGCCTTCACCTCTCTCAACCGCATTCGTCTGAAGAGCAGGGCGGAGGCCGGGGACCGGCGGGCTGCCTCCACCCTGGCCCTGGCCGATGATTATGACCGGCTGCTGTCCACCATCCTCATCGGCAACAACGTGGTCAACAATGCGTCCACCTCGCTTGCCACACTGCTGTTCATCTCTCTGCTGGGTGAGGCCCAGGGGCCGGCCGTCGCCACCCTCGTGGTCACCATCGTGATCCTTATCTTCGGCGAGATCTCCCCCAAAAGCATGGCCAAGGAGTTCCCCGAGCAATTCGCCATGTTCTCCGCCCCCTTTCTGCGGCTGCTCATGGCCCTGCTGCGTCCCCTCACCTTTCTGGCCGCCCAGTGGAAGAAGTTCCTCAGTCTAATTATCCGGAAGCAGGGGAATGCGGGAATCACGGAAGAGGAGCTTATCACCATGGTCTCTGAGGCCGAAAACGAGGGCGGCCTGGACCAGGATGAGAGCGCGCTGATCCGCTCCGCCATCGAGTTCAGCGACCTGGAGGTGGAGGAGATCCTCACCCCCCGGGTGGATATCGTGGCCGTGGAGGATACCGACTCCATGGACGAGATCGCCAAAGTCTTTGCGGAAAACGGCTATTCCCGCCTGCCCGTATACCATGAGGACATCGACAATATCGTGGGCGTCATCCACGAAAAGGATTTCCATGCCGCACGCTACCATGGTCAAAGCGACGTGTCCGCCATTATCGCCACCGTCCTCTACACCACTGCCAACACTAAAATCTCCGATCTGCTGCGCATCCTCCAGCGGGAGAAGGCCCACATGGTCATTGTGGTGGACGAATACGGCGGCACCGAGGGTCTCTGCACACTAGAAGATATCGTGGAAGAGCTGGTGGGAGAGATCTGGGACGAGCACGACGAGGTCATCGAGGAATTCAAAAAGCAGGAGGATGGGAGCTACCTCATCTCCTGCAACGCCAACCTCACCGACCTCTACGACCTCTTCTCCATCAAGGGAGAGCGCGACTCCACCACGGTCTCCGGCTGGGTCATGGAGGAGGTGGGCAGGGTGCCTGAGGAGGGCGACCATTTTGTCTATGAAAATCTGGATGTAACGGTGACGAAGGTGGATCACCGCCGCGTTTTGGAGATCCGGGTCGTGGTACTGCCGGAAAAGGAGCCATCGGACAAGGGCTGACCACCGCTCCCTTTTCCCACTGTGTTCCGCCGTAGCCCCATACAGTACCGGTCGCTCCCGGCAGTGCGGCCGGATAGGAGGTTAAACCATGGAAAAAGTCGTATCCCGTTTCCTGCGCTATGTGCGTATCCATACCGAAAGCGATACCAGTGCTCCGCCGGACGTCCTGCCCAGCGCCGCGCGGGAATTCGATCTGGCCCGGCTTCTAGTGGATGAACTGCGGGAGCTGGGACTCACCGATGCCCATGTGGATGAGCATTGCTATGTATATGCCACCCTTCCGGCCACCCCCGGATGCGGCGCTCTCCCCGTCATCGGCCTGCTGGCCCATATGGACACCTCCCCAGATCTGACGGGCAAGGATGTCAACCCTCAAATCTTCCACTACGACGGCGGCGAGTTGGTAATCAACCGGGAGCTGGGCGTGGTGATGGACGCCGAACACTTTCCGGAGCTGGACCGCTTCTTGGGTGAAGATCTGATCTTTGCCGATGGGCGGACTCTCCTGGGTGCGGACGACAAGGGTGGTATCGCCGTAATCCTTCAGGCACTGGAGGATCTTATCGCCGCCGGCACCCCCCATGGGACTGTCAAGGTGGCCTTCACCCCCGACGAGGAGATCGGCCGCGGTCCTCTGGGCTTTGATATTCCCGGCTTCGGCGCGGACTTCGCCTATACACTGGATGGTCCCGCCCCCAACGAATACGCCTATGAGACCTTCAACGCCGCCCAGGCCCAGGTCACGCTTACCGGGCTGTCCGTCCATCCCGGCTCCTCCAAAGGGCTGATGAAGAGCGCACTGCTGATGTCCATGGACTTCAACGCGCTCCTGCCGCCTCTGGAGACCCCCTTCCACACCGATGGGCGGGAGGGCTTCTTCCACCTGCTCTCCCTCACCGGCAACGTGGAGGAGGCCAGGATGATCTATCTCATCCGCGACCACGACTCCGCCCGCTTTGCAGAGCGGAAGGCCGTGATGGAAAAGGCCTCGGAGGAGCTGCGCCGCCGTTGGGGCTCCGACTGCATCCGCCTGGAGATCACCGACCAGTACCCCAACATGGCCAAATGGCTGGAAGATAAGCCCGAGATCGTGGCGCTGGCCGTGGCCGCCATGCGCCTGGCCGGTGTGGAGGATCCGGTGGCTGTGGCCATCCGCGGCGGCACCGACGGCAGCCAGCTCACCAGCAAGGGCCTCCCCTGCCCCAACCTGCCATGCGGAACCCAGTACGCCCACGGACGCTATGAGTTCGTGTCCGTCCAGGCTCTGACCACCTGTAAGGAGATGGTCAAACATCTGGTATCCGCCGATCTGGTCAAGCGGGTGATGGAGGAAAATCTGTGATGCCGGTCCTCTTTCAGGTTTTCCCCGCGCTGTTTTCCATTCCGGGGCCGCGAGCCGACGCGTAAGAGAAAAGGAGGTCCCCGACCATCGGTCGGGGACCTCCTTTTCTCTGCGGCAGCCGCTTACTTGTTCAGATTGAAAAACGCCTTCTTGCCGGGATACTCCGCCACATCGTCCAGCTCTTCCTCGATGCGCAGGAGCTGATTGTACTTTGCCACGCGGTCGGTGCGGCTGGGGGCGCCGGTCTTGATCTGCCCGGCGTTCAGTGCCACGGCGATATCAGCGATGGTGGCGTCCTCGGTCTCTCCGGAGCGGTGGGATACGATGGCGGTATAGCCGGCACGGTTGGCCATCTGGATGGCGTCCAGCGTCTCGGTGAGGGTGCCGATCTGATTGACCTTGATGAGGATGGCGTTGGCCACCTTCTTTTCGATACCGGTGGAGAGGCGCTGCGTGTTGGTGACAAACAGGTCGTCGCCCACCAGCTGGACCTTGTCGCCGATGGCCTTGGTGAGCATGGCCCAGCCCTCCCAGTCGTTCTCGCCCATGCCGTCCTCCAGGGAGATGATGGGATACTTGGCCGCGAAGTTCTTCCACATGTTGACCATCTGCTGCTTGGTCATGGTCTTTTTGGCCTTGGGCAGATCATAGCAGCCGGTCTCGTCGTTGTACCACTCGGAGGTGGCGGCGTCGATGGCGATCATAAAGTCCTCGCCGGGCTTGAAGCCGGCCTTCTCAATGGCCTGGACGATGACCTTCAGGGCGTCCTCATCCTTCTTTAGGTTGGGGGCGTAGCCGCCCTCGTCGCCCACGCCGGCGGCGGGAGTGCCGTTCTCCTTCAGCACACCCTTCAGGGTGTGGAAGACCTCGGCGCACATCCGCAGAGCCTCGCGGAAGCAGCAGGCGCCCACAGGCATGATCATGAACTCCTGGATGTCCACATTGTTGGTGGCGTGTGCGCCGCCGTTGAGGATATTCATCATGGGCACGGGTAGGGTCTTGGCGTTCACGCCGCCGATATAATTATAGAGCGAGCAGCCCAGACTCTCCGCGGCCGCCTTGGCGCAGGCCAGAGAGGCGCCCAGAATGGCATTGGCACCCAGACGGGTCTTGTTGGGCGTGCCGTCCAGCTCCAGCATGGCCTTGTCGATGGACACCTGGTCCAGCACGTTCATGCCCACCAGACACTCGGCGATCTCCGTGTTCACATTCTCTACAGCGTTGAGCACGCCTTTGCCCAGGTAGCGGCTCTTGTCGCCGTCCCGGAGCTCACAGGCCTCGTAAATACCGGTGGAGGCACCGGAAGGCACTGCGGCGCGGCCTACGGTCCCGTCCTCCAGATAGACCTCCACCTCCACGGTGGGGTTGCCGCGGGAGTCCAGAATCTCGCGGCCCAGAACGTCAACGATTTCGATGATCTGCTTCATTGGTATGATCTCCTTTCAAGTTGCGCGGCCGCCCCTGTGGGCCGCGTCTATTCCTGTCAGGGCGGTCACGCCGCCCGAACACGCATCTCAAGAAACGATCAGGGTCTCCCCATCCATCTCGGCGGGCTTTTGGAGCCCCATCAGGTCCAGCATAGTGGGGGCGATATCCGCCAGCTTGCCGTCCCGGAGCTTCACATCAGCCCCGACGATATAGAAGGGGACAGGATTGGTGGTGTGCGCCGTATAGGGCGTCACACCATCGTCCTCCAGCATCCGGTCCGCATTGCCGTGATCGGCCGTGATGAGGGTGATCCCGCCCATGCGGGAGGTGGCCTCCACCACTCTGGCCACGCATTCGTCCACCGTCTCCACTGCCAGGCGGGCGGCCTCGTAGACGCCGGTGTGGCCTACCATATCACAGTTTGCAAAATTCAGAATGATCACATCATAGCTGCCGCTTTCGATCCGCTCCACACAGGCGTCTGTGACCTCGCGGGCGCTCATGTCGGGCTTGAGATCGTAGGTGGGCACCTTGGGAGAGGGGATGAGCACCCGGTCTTCGCCGGGAAACACCTGCTCCACGCCGCCATTGAAGAAAAATGTGACGTGCGCATATTTTTCCGTCTCTGCGATCCGGAGCTGGGTAAGTCCCAGCTTGGAGATATATTCGCCGAAAATATTGGTGAGCTTATGGTGGGGGAATGCCACCGTCACATTGGGCATAGTGGCGTCGTACTCGGTGGTGCAGACATAGTGGAGGGGGAAAAATCCCTTCTTCCGCTCTACATCGGTAAAGTCCGGATCCACCAGACAACGGGTGATCTCCCGCGCCCGGTCCGGGCGGAAGTTCATGAAGACAACGGAGTCCTCCCCGCCAATGACCGCCTCCTTACAGCAGACAACAGGCACCACAAACTCGTCGGTCACGCCGGCGTCGTAGGATTTCTGCACCGCATTCACCGGGTCCGGCTCAAAGGGGCCCTCTCCCAGCACCAGCGCATCATAGGCCTTCTGCACCCGGTCCCAGCGCTTATCCCGGTCCATGGCGTAATACCGGCCGGAGATCACACCGATCTTGGCGTTGCCCAGCGCCTCGCACTTGGCCTGCAACCGCGCCACAAAGTCCTTGCCGGAGGAGGGGGGTACGTCGCGTCCGTCCAGGAAGGCGTGGACATACACCCTGGACAGTCCCCGCTGCTTGGCCATATCCAGGAGTGCGAAGATGTGCTCGATGTGGCTGTGAACGCCGCCGTCCGACAGCAGTCCCATGACATGGAGCGCCGTCCCCTTCGCCTTGCAGTCGTCCATTGCGGAAACATAGGCCTCGTTTGTGAAAAAGTCCCCGTCCTGAATGGCCTTGGAGATCCGGGGCAAGTCCTGAAAGACCACCCGGCCCGCGCCGATATTGGTGTGTCCCACCTCGGAATTGCCCATCTGCCCTGCGGGCAGCCCCACATCCAGGCCGGACGCGGACAGCTTACAGCCGGGATTGGAGGCAAAGATGCGGTCCAGGTTTGGCTTTTTTGCGTTGGCAATGGCGTTGCCCGCGGTCTCCTTCCGGAGTCCAAACCCGTCCATGATGATGAGAGTGGTAGGCGTTTTGTTCATGATGGAACCTCGAATCTATAAAGTTGGAGATTGGGAACGTCCCTCAGCCGTCCTGGTTGGCCGCGTTGATGATCTCCACGAACTGCTCCGGCTTCAGAGACGCGCCGCCGATCAGGCCGCCGTCCGCCCCACGCAATTTTTCCATTGCGCGGGGACCCCCTTTATTTGACTTCCTCGGGCAGAATCAATCCGCCCTGCGGCAAGCCCTCTGGGCTTGGACGCGCCTGCCGGCGCGGTTCGCTTCGCTCACCCGTGGACTGCGGCCTCCTCAGCCGTCCTGATTGGCCGCGTTGATGATCTCCACGAACTGCTCCGGCTTCAGAGACGCGCCGCCGATCAGGCCGCCGTCCACGTCGGGCTGTGCCAGAAGTTCAGCCGCATTCTTGGGATTCATGGAGCCGCCGTACTGGATGGTCACGCTGCGGGCCACACGGGCACCGTACAATTTGCGGATCACCGCGCGGATGGCCTGGCAGACCTCACCGGCCTGTTCGGCCGTGGCGGTCTTGCCCGTACCGATGGCCCATAGCGGTTCGTAGGCGATGACCACATGGCGCAACTTATCGGCGCTCACGCCGGAGAGCGCGCACTTCACCTGATAGGCGATGAGCTCCATGGTCACGCCCAGTTCCCGCTGCTCCAGGCTCTCGCCCACGCAGACGATGGGGCGCAGCCCCACCTCCAGGGCGGCGTGTACCTTCTTATTGACCGTGAGGTCCGTCTCGTTGTAATACTGCCGACGCTCGGAATGGCCGATGATGACATACTTTACGCCCAGCTCCTTGAGCATCTCGGCCGACACCTCGCCGGTGTAGGCGCCGGTGGCCTCATAGTGGCAGTTCTCCGCGCCGATGGCCACCCGGCAGTCCTTGAACAGGCGGATCGCGGCGGGGATGTTCACATAGGGCACGCAGAGCACCACGTCACACCACTTGCCCTTGGGCAGGATGGGCTTAAGCTCTTCGGCAAAGGCACGGGTCTCCGAGAGAGTCTTGTTCATCTTCCAGTTTCCCGCAATGATCGTTTTCCGGTATCTTCTATTCATGGGTTTCGCGGACCCCTTTCTATCTGTTTGATCTGTCGCTTCTTGCTCATTGCGCTGTCACGGCGCGGGTTGGGCAACGACCGGCACATCAGCCCGGCCTTTTACGAAACATATCCTGCGGGCGGAAGGCCGCAGGCGCTTTTTCATTTTCCCGTCTCCCCCATGCGCCTGCCTGTGCTTTTATTTATCCAGCAAACATGCCACACCGGGCAGTTCCTTACCCTCCAGGAATTCCAGAGAGGCGCCGCCGCCAGTGGAGATATGGGTCATCTTGTCGGCGTAGCCAAGCTGCTCCACCGCCGCGGCAGAGTCGCCTCCGCCCACGATGGTGATGGCGCCGGACTCAGCCAGCGCTTTGGCCATGGCCTTGGTGCCCCCGGCAAAGGCGGGGAACTCAAAGACGCCCATGGGCCCGTTCCACACCACAGTGCCCGCGCCCTTCACCGCATCGGAGAAGGCTTCGATGGCCTTGGGCCCGATGTCCATTCCCATCAGTTCGTTCGGAATGTTCTGCTCCTCCAGCACAGGCTTTGCGCTGGCGGAAAACTCCGCTGCACAGAGGTTGTCCACAGGCAGCAGGAACTTCACGCCCTTTGCCTCGGCCTTCTGCATCATTTCCCGCGCGTAGTCCAGCTTATCCTCTTCCAGGAGGGATTTGCCGATGGTGTAGCCCTCCGCCTTTTTAAAGGTATACGCCATGCCGCCCCCGATGATGATGGTGTCGGCCTTCTCCAGGAGGTTGTTGATCACATTGATCTTGTCGGAGACCTTCGCGCCGCCCAGCACAGCCACGAAGGGGCGCTTGGGGTCGTCCAGCGCCTTGCCCATGATATCCAGCTCCTTGCCGATGAGGAAGCCGGAGACGGCGGGCAGATAGGCCGCCACGCCGGCAGTGGAGGCATGGGCACGATGCACGGTGCCGAAGGCATCGGAGACATATACCTCCGCCATGGAGGCAAGCTCCTTGGCAAACTCCGGGTCGTTCTTCTCCTCCCGCTTATCAAAGCGCAGATTCTCCAGTAACAGGATCTCCCCGGGTTTCAGCGCCGCGGCCTTGGCCTTGGCGTCCTCTCCCACGATATCCGTGGCAAAGAGGACCTCCCGGCCCAGCAACTCGGAGAGGCGCTTTGCAACAGGGGCCAGGCTCAGGGACTGCTTCCACTCGCCTTTGGGCTTGCCCAAATGGGAGCACGCTATCACGGCGGCCTTCTGATCCAGCAGGTACGCAATGGTGGGCAGGGCGGCCACGATGCGCTTGTCATCGGTAATGGCTCCGGTGGCCTTGTCCTGCGGCACGTTGAAGTCGCAGCGGAGCAGGACCTTCTTGCCCGCTACGTCGATGTCCTTCACGGTCTTTTTGTTATAGTTCATTTGCAAAGCTCCTTTCAAGGTTACAGGTGGAGGTGTGATCGAAACGGTGAATTGCGGCGGCTCAGCGCCGGATGGCGCAGGCTTTCTGTTCCTCCCAGGCCCGGTGCCCATCCTGTATCAGGCCGGGGAAATCCAACTGGCGGAGGGCCTCATAGGTTACCGCCGCCACGGTGTTGGCCAGGTTCAGGCTGCGGGCCTCCTCCCGCATGGGGAGGCGGACGCAGCGCTCGGGGTACCGCTGCAGCAGCGCCGGCGGCAGCCCGGCCGTCTCTTTCCCGAAAAAGAGCCAGCAGCCGTCCCGGTATGCCGCGTCGCTGTACCGGCGCGCAGACCTGGTGGTGGTGAGCCACAGGTCCGGCTGGGGATTCCGGGCAAAAAAATCATCCAGGGACGCATAGACGTGTACGTCCACCAGATGCCAATAATCGAGGCCCGCCCGCTTGACCGCCTTGTCTGAGATGTCAAAACCCAGGGGCTCGATGAGATGGAGCGTGCTGCCGGTGGCCGCGCAGGTGCGGGCCACATTGCCGGTGTTCATGGGGATCTCGGGTTCGACCAGGACGATATTTATCATACACAAGTCAAGCCCCTTTCAATCGACAGTTTCCCAGCGCACTACATTGTAACGCAATGGAGGCGGAATTACAACATAAAAAACACGAATTTGCGCAAAATTTTCTTGCTTTTCCAGAGCGAAACGGCAAAAATCTCACCATTCAATTTTACTCTTCCTCTTTGCCCGCGCTTGTGCTATGATGTGGTAAAGTGGGATGGGATTTTTTCGTAACAGCAGGAGCGTGAGTGTGATGGAAACGGAAAAGCATTGTCTCCGTGTCGTGGTAAAGGTGGGGACCTCCACCCTGACCCACGACACTGGAAGGCTCAATCTACATAATATGGAGTTGCTGGCCAGAACGCTCTCCGATCTGGAGGGGATGGGCCATGAGGTCATCCTAGTGTCCTCCGGCGCCATTGCCGTCGGGACGGCCAAGATGGGACTGAAGGCGCGCCCTACCGAGCTGCGGATGAAGCAGGCCGCCGCTGCGGTGGGACAGTGCATGATGATGCACCTCTACGACAAGATGTTCGGGGAATACAACCGGGTGGTGGCCCAGATCCTGCTCACCGGCGAGGATGTGGACGCCCCTGTCCGGGCCGAGCACCTCCACAATACCTTTGAGTCCCTGCTGGAGCTGGGGATTATCCCCGTGGTCAACGAAAACGACTCGGTGTCCTCTGCGGAGATCGAGACCGGCAAGTGCAAGGTTCTGGGCGACAACGACACCTTGTCGGCCATGGTAGCTCGGCTGTGCCGGGCGGACCTGCTGGTGCTTCTGAGCGACATTGACGGTCTCTACGACGCCGATCCCCATGCAAACCCCTCCGCCCGGCTCATCCACCGGGTGGAGGCCGTCACACCGGAGCTGCGGGCCATGGCCGGCGGAGCCGGGTCCTGGCGCGGCACCGGGGGCATGGCGACGAAGCTCAGCGCCGCCGAACTGGCCATGGGCGCAGGCGTGGACATGGTCATCACCAATGGCGCCCGCCCCGAGGACCTCTACGGCGTAGTCAACGGCGAGGATGTGGGGACCCGCTTTGTCGCAAAGCCCCCTTGCTCCGCCCTGTCCTGAAAAGGCACTGGACTCAGTTGGTTCTTAATTCTTATCTTTGAAGGAGGGATCCCCCACTATGACCGCATTGGAGACCCAGGGCCTGGCCGCGAAGCGCGCCGCCCGCGTCCTTGCCGTGGCGGGCGCCGCAGAGAAAAACGCCGCTCTGGAGGCCATCGCCCAGGCGCTGTGCCTGCACCAGGACGCCATCCTGGCTGAAAATCAAAAGGACCTGGACGCCGCCCGGGCGGGCGGCATGAAGCAATCCCTGCTGGACCGGCTTGCCCTCAGCCCGCAGCGCATAGCGGGCATTGTCGAGGGCGTGCGCCAGGTGGCCGCCCTTCCGGACCCGGTCGGTGAAGTCACCCGAATGACGCGCCGCCCCAACGGCCTCATCATCGGCAAACGCAGGGTCCCCCTGGGCGTCATCGGCATCATCTACGAGGCCCGGCCCAACGTCACGGTGGATGCCGCCGCTCTCTGCCTCAAGTCGGGCAACGCCGTCATCCTCCGGGGCGGCAAGGAGGCCTTCCGCTCCAACCAGGCCTTTGTCTCCGTCATGCGGTCCGCTCTGGAGACCGCCGGGCTGCCCGAGGACTGTGTGGCCCTGGTGGAGGACACCAGCCGGGAGAGCGCAAATGAGCTGATGGGGCTCACCGGCTACCTGGACGTTCTCATCCCCCGCGGCGGCGCAGGCCTCATCCGGGCTGTGGTCCAGAACGCCAAAGTGCCTGTCATCGAGACCGGCGTGGGGGTCTGCCATGTCTATGTGGACGCAGAGGCCGACCTGGACATGGGGGCCGATATCATCTACAACGCCAAGACCTCCCGCCCCTCCGTGTGCAACGCCGCCGAGTGCCTGCTGGTCCACGAGGCCGTGGCGGAGGCCTTTCTCCCCAAGGCCAAGGCGCTGCTGGATGAGAAACATGTGGAGCTCCGTGGCTGCCCCCGGACGGCGGAGATTCTGGGCCCCTGCGTGGTCCCCGCCGCAGCGGAGGACTGGGACACCGAATACGGAGACTATATCCTGGCCGTCCGTGTGGTAAAGGACGCCGACGAGGCCATCGCCTTTATCAACGACCACGGCTCCGGACACTCCGAGGCCATCGTGACCGCCAACTACTTCACCGCCCAGAAGTTTCTGGACGAGGTGGACGCGGCGGCGGTGTACGTCAACGCCTCCACCCGCTTCACCGACGGCTTTGAGTTCGGACTAGGGGCGGAGATCGGCATCTCCACACAGAAGATGCACGCCCGGGGCCCCATGGGGCTGGAGGAGCTCACCAGCTCCAAATACATCGTCTACGGCACCGGCCAGATACGGACATGAGCCCGCTGTTCCGGTAAACTGACAGGACGTACCGCTGCCGACAGCGGTACGTCCTGTTTTCAGCTCTTATTTCTTTGTGTCGGTGGGTCTGCCGTCCGGCTCCAGCAGCGCCTTGGCGGACGCACACAGTCCGGCCAGGCCCTGGATCTCGGATGGGATGATGATCTTGGTGGCCTTTCCGTCTGCGGCGGTCTGGAACGCCTCCAGTGCCTTGAGCTTCACCACGGCGTCGCTGGCATTGGCCTCGTTGAGGAGCTTGATGGCCTCGGCGGTGGCCTCCTGGACCTTTCGGATGGCCTCTGCCTCGCCTTCGGCCTTCTTGATGGCGGCCTCCTTGGCCGCCTCAGCCCGGAGGATGAGGGACTGCTTCTCGCCCTCGGCCACCAGGATCTGGCTCTGCTTCTGTCCCTCGGCCTGAAGGATGGATTCCCGGCGCTCACGCTCGGCCTTCATCTGCTTCTCCATGGCGTCCTGGATCTCCCGGGGCGGGATGATGTTCTTAAGCTCCACGCGGCCCACCTTGATGCCCCAGGGGTCGGTGGCCTCATCCAGCAGGGCCCGCATTTTGGAATTGATGATGTCGCGGCTGGTCAGCGTCTGGTCCAGTTCCAACTCGCCGATGATGTTCCGCAGCGTGGTTGCGGTGAGGTTCTCAATGGCGCTCATGGGGTGCTCTACGCCATAGGTGTAGAGCTTGGGGTCGGTAATCTGAAAGTAGATGACCGTGTCGATCTGCATGGTCACATTATCCTTGGTAATGACCGGCTGAGGGGCAAAGTCCACCACCTGCTCCTTCAGGGAGACCACCTTGGCCACCTTTTCCAGGAAGGGGAGCTTGAAGTGGATGCCCACGCCCCAGACGGAATGGAACGCGCCCAGGCGCTCCACCACATAGGCCTTGGACTGCTGGACCACCTTGATGTTGGCGGCCAGGATCAGAATTACCAGTACGATCAGCACGACAGGCACCAGAAAGGTGCCCAGGGCGGCAAATGGATGCATGGAACTTCCTCCTTTACTCTTCAGACGGCTCGACCGGGCCGGATGCTGGCGTAACGTAGACCTTGACTCCCTCGATGCGGAGGACCCGGACCCGCTCCCCCACGGGGATGACCTGATCCTCCTGACTGCGGGCGGTCCATACCGCCCCGGACACGGAGACCTGTCCCTGCCCCTCCAGGTTGTCGATCTTCTGGATGACCACGGCCTCCCTGCCGATGACCCGGTCTGCATTGGTGGCCACATGCCGGTCATTGACGTACTTCTGCGCCATGGGGCGGACCAGCAGCAGGGTGAGGAACGACACCCCCAGGAAGACGACGACCTGCACCAGCATCGGCGCGTCTGCGGCACAGGCCACGAGAGCGGCCAGGGCCCCTACGGCAAACCAGATGGACGTCAGGCCCACCGTAACCGCCTCCAAAACGCCGAACAGGATGAGGGCGATGAGCCAGAACAGGCTCATGTTCATGATAGATCCCCTCCTTTTTACGGGATGTCATCAGTGTACCATATCCCCGGGTAAAATACCAGAGTATTTCTGAAAAGTCTCTGTGCCCCGTTCCGGGCTGCAACCGGTAATTTTGTGGGTAAAACAGGAAAAGGATTTGCCAAGCCGGGGGAAGTCCGCTATAATCTATCATAAAGTAATGAGATCGTCTGGAGATCGGAGCAATGATGGAACATCTGGAATTGGCCGTACCCACTCTGTTCGGGCTGGAGGGGCTTGCGGCGGAAGAGCTGCGCCGCCTGGGCCTGACCGACGTACGCCCGGAAAATGGTCGGGTCCTCTGCGGGGCCCGTGCGGCGGACATTCCCCGCCTCAATCTAAATCTTCGCACCGGAGAACGGGTGCTCCTCGTGCTGGGCTCCTTCCCCGCCGGGGACTTCGATGCCCTTTTCGAGGGGACCCGCGCCCTCCCCTGGGAGGATCTCATCCCCCGGAACGGGGCCTTCCCGGTGAAGGGCCACTGTCTCAACTCCGCCCTCCACGCTGTTCCCGCCTGTCAAGCTATCATTAAAAAGGCCGTGGCGGCCCGGCTGGGCGGCGCTTATGGATTGGACAAGCTGCCCGAGACCGGCCCTCTCTATCAGATCCAGTTCTCCCTCATGAAGGACACCGCCGTCCTCATGCTGGACACCACTGGCCCCGGCCTCCACAAACGGGGCTATCGGGCGGTGGGCGTCACGGCGCCTCTGCGGGAGACTCTGGCCGCCGCCATGGTGCTCCTCTCCAAATACCGGGGCCGCGATCCTTTCTGCGACCCCTTTTGCGGTTCCGGCACTATTGCCATCGAGGCCGCCCTCATCGCCAAAAACCGCGCTCCCGGCCTGGACCGCTCCTTTTCCGCACAGAAGTGGGGCTTTCTTCCCTCTGGGGCCTGGATGGACGCCGCAGACGAGGCCATGGACCGGGAATTTGACGGGTCCTACGACATCTGGGGCGGGGATATCGACCCCAAGGCGGTGTCCATCGCCCGTTCCAACGCTGAAAAGGCCGGCGTGGAGGATCTGGTCCGCTTCGAGGTGGCGGACGCCCTCCGGTTCCGCCGTGAGGCCCCCTACGGCCGGCTCGTCACCAACCCTCCCTACGGCGAACGTATCCTAGAGAAGCGGGAGGCTGAGGAGCTCTATCGGGAATTCGGCCGGGCCTTCCGCTCTCTGCCCGACGGCTGGACCCTGTCCCTGCTCTCGTCCCACACGGAGTTTGAGCGCACCTTCGGCCGCACCGCCGATAAAAGGCGCAAATTATACAACGGTATGATAAAATGCGATCTGTTCCTGTACGGAAAGCGAGGCGTACGATATGAGAAAGGCAAAAAGTAATCCGGGCCGCAAGCTGGCCGCTCTGGTCCTCTCCTGCGCTGCGGTGGTTTCCGCCGCCGTCGCGGCCCCTATCGTATACGGTTACCAAGAGGGCCTGGCCCAGGCGACAGAGAACGGCCTGTGGGGCTTTGTAGACACCACCGGCAGCGTCGTCGTCCCCATCCGCTATCAGTCGGTCCTGGACTTCACGCTGGGCACCGCCCTGGTCCGCACAAACAATAAAATGGGGCTCATCCGCCAGGACGGCGCCTATCTGCTCCAGCCGGAGTACGACACGCTGGAGAACTTGGGCTATGGGCTGTATCTTGCCCAGAAAGGGGACCAATGGGGCGTGGTGAGCATCCTCGCTTTCCCCGACGGCCAGGGGGGCGAGACATGGGAATTTTATCCCATCGCCTACGATGCCGTCCGGGTGGACCGGGTAGACGGGCTGGATGTTCTGGTCTTCGCCACCGGCGGCGTGGACACGATGGTGTCCCTCTCCAGTCTCCCCTCCCTCATGGCCCAGCGGCAGGTACCTTCCGCCCAGTTCCCGCTGATCAAGGGCCGCCTTCCCTCCTTCTCCGATGTGGGGCCCAGGGACTGGTTCGCCGTATGGGTGGATATCGCCTACAATGTCAGCCTGATGCAGGGTACCGGAAACGGCGCCTTCTCCCCCAACCAGACTCTGACGGTGGCGGAAGCCCTAAAGCTGGCTGCTTTCATGGAGAGCCAGTCCAGGGGGGACAGCTTCCACCTCCAGCCCATCACCGGGACCCCTTGGTATCGCTCTTCCGTCGCCTATTGTGAGGCCAGCGGCGTGATCTCCCCGGGTGAGTTCGACGACTACGAACGCCCCGTTACCCGGGCCGAGATGGCGCGCATCTTTGCCGCCACCACACTGGGCCGCAGCATACCCGAGCGCAACAGCCTGGCGCAGGTTAAGGCATCCGTTCCCGATGTAAAGGCCGGGGATTACGCCGCCGACGCCATTTTCAGCCTGTATGCCAAAGGGATCCTCTCCGGCACCGACGCCGGCCTCACCTTCCGGCCCGCCGACAGCCTCACCCGCGCTGAGGCCGCCGCCATCGTCTCTCGTATGGCCCGTGCCGAGCAGCGCATCACCTTGTGGCCCTCCGCCTATCGCAGCGCCGCGGCCGACACCGCGCCGGAGTCCGCCCCGGCGGTGACAGCGTAACTCTTCCATACATATTTCACGCTCCATTTCCAACATGAAAGGAAGACAAGCCATGAAGCATCTCTTCCTCGTCAACCCCGCCGCTGGGAAGAGGGGCAGCACGGAGGCGCTGCTCCGCCGGGTGGAGGAGACCTTTTCCCCGCTGGGCCTGGAGCACGAGGTGGTCCTCACCTCTTCCGCAGGAGACGCGGAACGGCTCGCCCGGCGGGCGGCCTGTTCCGGCGGCCCGGTGCGCATCTACGCCTGCGGCGGGGACGGGACCCTCAACGAAGTGGTCAATGGCGCGGCTGGCTACCCCAACGCGGCCATCACCAATGTGCCGAAGGGGACCGGCAATGACTTTCTGAGGATTTTCGGTGCCAATTACGCCGCCCGTTTCTCCGATCTGGCCGCCCTGTCCAGGGGACCCCAGGCCGCCTTTGATCTGATGGACTGCAACGGTAAGCTGGGCATCGGCGTGATCTGTGCCGGCGTGGACGCCCGGGTGGCCGCCGACGTCCACCGCTATAAGCGCCTCCCGCTGGTCACGGGCCCCGGTGCCTACCTCCTCTCCCTGGGGGTTAACGTCCTCCTCACCGACATCGCCCGCCCCACCGTGGTCCAGGCTGGCCTGGACCGCCTGGAGGAGGAGACCTCTATCATCTGCATCTGCAACGGCCGCTATTATGGCGGCGGATTCATGCCTGTGGGGGACGCGCAGCCCGACGACGGCGTGCTGGATATGGTCGTGGTACCCCGGGTGAGCCGCTTTACCTTTTTCCGGCTGGTGGGAGCATATGCCAAGGGCCGTTATCGCAGCTACCCCGAGGTCATCCGCCACTTCCACGGTCCCGCCTTCTCTTTTTCCTCCCCCGAAGAGCTGGTGGCGGTGATAGACGGCGAAGTGATGCGCGCCAAGTCCTTTACTGTCCGGATCTCAGAGCGCAAGGTTGCCTTTTTCTACCCAGGCGATTTGGATTACCGTGGCGAAAACTAGCACTCTCCCGTTCCGTTTGTGAACAAAAGATGAATTTTTAAAAAATCAACCCCTGTTTTTAAAAAATAGGGGTTGATTTTTTTGGCAAGTCGAGGTATTATCATACTCGAAGTTAGCACTCATATAATTCGAGTGCTAACCCCTTAAATTTGCTAAACACAAAACACATATAAGGAGGAACCTCAAATGAAGCTCAAACCCCTTGCAGATCGAGTCATCATCAAGATGGTGGAGGCCGAGGAGACCACCAAGAGCGGTATCATCCTGACCGGCGCCGCCAAGGAGAAGCCGGAAGTGGCCGAAGTCATCGAAGTGGGCCCCGGCGGAATGGTGGACGGCAAGGAAGTCAAGATGGTGGTCAAGAAGGGCCAGAAGGTCATCACCAGTAAATACGCCGGCACCGAGGTCAAGGTGGACGGCGAGGAGTACACCATCGTGCGCCAGAGCGACATCCTGGCCGTTGTCGAGTAAGTTTTCGTTTTGATCCCAGCATCATATTACAATTTGGAGGTAATACGCTATGTCCAAGCAGATTCTCTACGGCGAGGACGCCCGCCGCGCCCTGGAGCGCGGCGTCAACACCCTGGCCGATACCGTTAAGATCACCCTGGGCCCCAAGGGCCGCAACGTCGTGCTCGACAAGAAGTTCGGCACCCCCCTCATCACCAACGACGGCGTGACCATCGCCAAGGAGATCGAGCTGCCCGATCCCTTTGAGAACATGGGCGCCCAGATCGTCAAGGAAGTCTCCACCAAGACCAACGACGTGGCCGGCGACGGCACCACCACCGCCACCCTGCTGGCCCAGGCCATTATCCGCGAGGGCCTGAAGAATCTGGCCGCCGGCGCCAACCCCATGATCATGAAGAAGGGGATTGCCAGCGCCACCGCCGCCGCCGTGGCCGCCATCAAGGAGAACTCCAAGCCCGTCAACGGCACCGAGGACATCGCCCGTGTGGGCGCCGTCTCTTCCGGCGATGAGACCATCGGCAAGCTGATTGCCGAGGCCATGGAAAAGGTCTCCGCCGACGGCGTCATCACCGTTGAGGAGTCCAAGACCGCCGAGACCTACAGCGAGGTCGTCGAGGGCATGCAGTTCGACCGCGGCTATATCGCCCCCTATATGGTCACCGACACCGAGAAGATGGAGGCCGTTCTGGATGACGCCGCCATCCTCATCACCGACAAGAAGATCTCCAACATCCAGGAGCTGCTGCCCATCCTGGAGCAGGTGGTCCAGTCCGGCAAGAAGCTGCTGATCGTGGCGGAGGATGTGGAGGGCGACGCCCTGAGCACCCTGATCGTCAACAAGCTGCGCGGTACCCTGAACGTCTGCTGCGTGAAGGCGCCCGGCTTCGGCGACCGCCGCAAGGAGATGCTCCAGGATATGGCCATCCTCACCGGCGGCACCGTCATTTCCTCCGACCTGGGCTATGAGCTCAAGGAGGCCACTGCCGATATGCTGGGCCATGCCCGCCAGGTCAAGGTGACCAAGGACAACACCATCATCGTGGACGGCTCCGGCGAGAGCAAGGCCATTAAGGACCGCGTCGCCCAGATCCGCAGCCAGATCGAAGTCACCACTTCCGATTATGACCGCGAGAAGCTCCAGGAGCGTCTGGCCAAGCTGGCTGGCGGCGTGGCCATCATCCGTGTGGGCGCCGCCACCGAGTCCGAGATGAAGGAGAAGAAGCTCCGCATCGAGGACGCCCTGAACGCCACCCGCGCCGCCGTGGAAGAGGGTATCGTGGCCGGAGGCGGTACCGCCTATGTCAACGCCATTCCCGCTGTGGAGAAGCTGCTCAAGGCCGCCGAGGGCGACGAGAAGACCGGCGTGGCCATCGTTGCCAAGGCCTTGACCGAGCCCATGCGCCAAATCTCCGCCAACGCCGGCATTGACGGCTCTGTGGTGCTGGAGAAGGTCAAGAACAGCAAGAAGGTGGGCTACGGCTTCAACGCCCTGAGCGAGACCTATGTGGATATGATTTCCGCCGGTATCGTGGACCCCACCAAGGTGACCCGCTCCGCGCTGGAGAACGCCGCCTCCGTGGCCGGCGTGCTGCTGACCACCGAGTCCCTGGTCACCGATAAGCCCGAGCCCCCTGCGCCTGCCGCTCCCGCTGCTCCCGACATGGGCGGCATGTACTAAAAAAATACCGCAAGCCTTTGAAACACTTAGGTTTCAGCGTACAGAAAAGCGGATTTACGCCAGACTTACGCCACAGACAAAGCGCATGATAGGGTAATAAAAGGCCGACACTCACAGTTTTGTGGGTGTCGGCCTTTTGTGCTGAAATATCATGTCTAAACACTCTCTTGCCCTTCTTTTCCATTTGTATTATAGTAGAGATAGTCATAAATGTGGTAGTAGCGGGGGAATCGACAGATGGCAAAGAATGAGAATTTACACAAGGCCAAGGACGCGAAAAAAGACGAGTTCTACACGCAGTATGAGGATATACAGAATGAGCTGAATCACTATGAGCAGCACTTCCAGGGAAAAACTGTCCTTTGCAACTGCGACGACCCTTTTGAGAGCAATTTTTGCAAATTCTTCCTGCGAAATTTTAACTATCTGGGCTTGAAAAGATTGATCTGCACCTCTTACAGCACCTCACCCGTGATTGGACAGCAGCTTACGTTCTTTGACTGGATGGACGAGCCTGTTGTCCGGGGGCACGGCTATGCCATGGACATCAGAGAAGTTCCGATGGCAAACGGCAGGGGCGTATCTGACGCGGATATTGACGCCCTTTTGAAATCCAAAAAGCGCGGGGTAAAAAAGTTAGAGGGCGACGGGGATTTTCGCAGTGAGGAATGTATCGAATATCTCAAACAGGCGGACATTGTAGTTACGAATCCGCCGTTTAGCCTGTTTCGGGAATATGTGGCCCAACTCATGGAGTACGGCAAAAAATTTTTAATTATAGGAAGTAAAAATGCGGTTACATACAAAGAAATTTTTCCGCTTATTAAAGAGGATAAATTGTGGCTTGGCTATGGTTTCAGAAAAGATGACGCGTATTTTCGGATACCTCTTGAAAGAGCGATGGGGTATGCCCCCGGTGTATACAATCCGGCCACAGGGCTTGTTCATTTCCGCAACTGTACTTGGTATACAAATTTAGATATTCAAAAACGGCATGAAGAATTAACGCTGTTCAAACGATATTACGGCAACGAAGAAGAATATCCCCATTATGCGAATTACGATGCAATAGAAGTATCGAAGGTCAGTGATATTCCTTGCGACTACTATGAGGAAATCGGCGTTCCCATCACCTATCTGGACAAGCATAATCCCGATCAGTTTGAAATCATTGGGGCAAGCAGATGGTTAGGAAAACCCATGTCGGAAATCGCCCCTAAAGGGAGTTATGTGTCCGGCGGAGTGCGTTTCTATTTGCCTGTTGAAAGTTCACAAAATGTTCATGTAGAGAGAGAGAGAGAGAGAGAGAGAGAGAGAGAGAGAGAGAGAGAGAGAGAGAGAGAGAGAGACTCCTCTTCCGCTGTCTCTACGACAGAGTGGTCATCAAGCGCCGCAGGGTATAGACGGCTGTATGACCGGATCGTCATCAAGCGGAAGGTGCAGCGGTGTCATGGGCGTTCCCATCACCTTTTTGGATAAGTACAATCCAGAGCAATTTGAAATCGTTGGCTGTGCTGATTACACTGGGAAATATGGCTCCGATGAAATCGGAATCAAAAGAATCGGCGAGGAGTGGATCACAAAATATCGGGTGCAGGGTGGCAGAGGGCATTATACCGCAAACATGACCAGTCTCGTATATTACGATGCGGATAGAAACGCAAAAAATACATTTAAGCGCATCCTCATTAAAAGGAGGGCCATGCCAAATGAAAATAGAGCCGAAGCAAATCAAGATCAGGGAGGTTTTTGACGGCTATGCCGATCAGGGCGACGACGGTGTTTTCGCCTACGGCGGCAGGCTTGCCATTCGACCGCCCTATCAGCGGGAATTTGTTTACGACAACGATCAGGCGGAGTCCGTGATTCAAACGGTGCTGAAAGGCTTCCCTCTCAATGTTATGTATTGGGTCAAGGCCAGTCCCGACAGCTATGAGGTGCTGGACGGCCAGCAGAGAACCCTATCCGTCATGCAGTATTTGAAACACCAGTACCCTATCACCCTGGATGGGAAAAAATACTATTGGGACGCGTTGCCCGATGACAGTTACGATGCAATCATGAACTACGAATTTATGGTCTATATCTGCGAGGGAAAAGAGTCGGAAAAGCTGGAGTGGTTTCGGGTCGTCAATATTGCCGGAGCAAAGTTGACAGAACAGGAGCTTCGCAATTCCGTTTATACCGGCGCGTGGCTTTCCGATGCAAAGCGATATTTTTCCAAACGAAACTGCGCCGCAAAGCTGTTGTCGGACAAATATATTACCGGCGATCCGAATAGGCAGGAATTGCTCGAAAAGGCGTTGCGGGGGATCTGTGAGTACCAAGGCATTTCGGAGATTACGGAATACATGGCCCGCTATAAATCGGATGCGGATGCAGACGAATTGTGGCAGTATTTCCAGGATGTAATCCATTGGGTGGAGAAGATTTTTCCAAAATACTTTTTAGATATGAAAGGCCTGGATTGGTGTCACCTCTACAACGAGTACCATAATTTCGCTTATAATTCTTCGGTTATGGCCGCAGAGGTGAAGCGTCTGCATGAGGATGAAGATGTGCAGAAGCCAAAAGGCATTTATGAGTTTTTGCTTTGTCGCGATACAGACCCATTTGCAGGCAGATTGTTAAACCTGCGTGCATTTGACAAGCGGGATAAGCTGGCGGCGTACAGCAGACAAAATGGGATATGTCCCATCTGCGGAGAGCACTTTGCATTTGAGGAGATGGAGGGCGACCATATCAAGCCTTGGAGCAAGGGCGGGCAAACGACACCTGATAACTGTCAAATGCTTTGCAAAGCCTGCAACGGGAAAAAGAGCGACAAATATTGAGGAAGGCCGCCGCTCATATTCGTGAGCAGCGGCCTTTTTGCTGCCCTGTGAGGGCAGGATTTGCGGTCCAACCTGTGTCCGGCCATCCGGCGTTTGACCAGCATTCTCCCATCGACCAGCCCTGCCAGGACGCGATTTGCCGCAGCGGCCGACACGCCGCCCAGCTCCGGGCACCAGTGCCCATGCTGATCGGATCCGATTCCTATGAATGCCACTTGCACCCGCTGTTTTACAATTTCTCTTGACACTTTGGACTACACAGTGTAGACTGTCTATAGGACGACAGCAAGTAGACCAAGGAGGGGATCCTATTGAATGATTGCAAGCTGGGGGCGGTGGAGTCCCGTTTCGCAGACCTGATCTGGCAAAATGAGCCCATCGCCTCCACGGCGCTGGTCAAACTGGCCGAGCAGGAACTGAGCTGGAAAAAGTCCACAACCTATACGGTTTTGAAACGACTGAGCCAGCGGGGCATTTTTCAAAATCAGGACGGAACTGTCACCTCGCTGCTCTCCAGAGAAGCGTTTTATGCCGCACAGAGCGAACAGTTTGTGGAGGAAACCTTCTCCGGCTCCCTCCCCGCGTTCCTCACCGCGTTCACCACCAGAAAAAAGTTGTCAAAGGATGACCTGGACCAGCTCCAGAGGTTGATCGACCAGATCAGGAGGTGATATTTCATGGCGAATTTGATCGCATATGAACTGCTTCCCCGTATTTTCAACATGAGCGTAACGGCCGGCATCGTGATTCTATTTGTACTCCTGGCCCGTCTGCTGCTCCGGAGGGCACCCAAAGTGTTTTCTTATGCCCTGTGGTCGGTGGTTCTATTCCGCCTCCTGTGTCCCGTCTCCCTCTCCGCCGGCTTCTCCCTGCTGGGGCTGGTGGACATGCCCACGCGGGCAGCTACGCCTCATACCACCACGGTGGAGTATGTGCCGCCGGACATCGTCCATGCGGAGGACCCCCAGGTCCAGTTCCCGGTGGAGCCCGTCCGTACCGCCGTCAACGAGGTCCTCCCCAAGGGGGAAGAACAGACGACGGCCGATCCTCTGGAGGCTCCGATGGCCATCGCCACCTGGCTCTGGCTGCTGGGAATCCTGGCCATGGCCGCATACAGCGTGGCGTCCTACCTCAAAATACGGCGCAGACTGGTCGGCGCCGTGCCGCTGCGGGATAATATCTATCTGGCGGACCACATCCCCACCCCCTTCGTGATGGGCCTCTTCCGCCCCAGAATCTATCTTCCCTCCGCACTGAGCGGGCGGGAGCAGGCCTATATCATCCGGCATGAGCAGCACCATATCCGCAGAGGCGACCACATCGTAAAGGTCTTGTCCTTCGCGGCGCTGTGCATCCACTGGTTCAATCCCCTGGTCTGGGCGGCGTTCTTCCTGTCCGGAAAGGATATGGAGATGAGCTGCGATGAGGCGGTGGTTCATGCGCTGGGCGAACAGATCCGGGCGGACTACTCCACCTCTCTGCTGCGCCTCGCCACCGGCCGCCGGAGGATCGCCGGCATGCCCCTGGCCTTCGGAGAGGGGGACACCAAAAGCCGCATCCGAAATCTCGTCAGCTGGAAGACGCCGAAGCGGTGGGCGGCGCTTCTGGCCGCCGTGGTCTGCATCGCGGTGGCCGCGGCCTGTGCCGCCAATCCCCAGGGGAGCACCCGCGGGCGGTACGACAGCATGGAAGATTTTGCCCGGCAGACCATGGACGCGGCCAAGACCGCGGTCTACTATACCGCGGAAGGCGGAGAGGCCACGGCCGCCGTCACCGGAACCAAGCTCGCCTGGCTGGAGCAGCAGGGCGAGGTGGATGGTCTGGCCCCGGAGGGGGCCCTGGAGGCATGGACCTTCCACTTCTTGGTCCAGATCAACGCGGATGACATCAGTCTGGTGGGCGGCATGTATGAGGAAGACGGCTGGTACGACCTGGAGGGGCAGGGCGGCCACAATGTGGTGGCCCTGCGGTACGACGACGGCAGCTATGACGTCCTCTACGACCAGGCCGTCAACGACAATCTGGACTTTTACGGCTATCACAACAGCTATGAGGAGGCCATTTACGACTGGTATGTGGACGACCAGGGACTGGACCTGCCCCTGTACGTGGAGGACTGGACCGATTCGATTGGCGCACCGGCGAGCCTGGGAAACTTCCCGGTCCACCGCTGCGATGGAGAAGGTTGGTACCTCTATATCCCCGTGCAGGCGTGGCAGCGGGCGGAGGGCGGCAACCTCTGGCAGTCCGGCTACGGCACCGGCTCCGCGCTGACGGTATACAGACAGGACCAGGATGCCCGGACACAGGCGGACTATCTGGTCCGCCAGGGCTGGATCGAGATAGAGGGCGCCGTCCCCCATGTCCGGCATTGGGAGTACGACATCGAGGACTATTACTATGACGCCCCGGACGGCGGCAGCTACCAGGTGCGCATTGAGTGGCAGGCGCAGAATATCTCCGGCTACCCCTATACCGCCATAGAGCCCGACGTCCTCCAGGCCATGGCCGAAAGCTTCACCGTGGATGAGGAGACCGCTCCCCTCCCCGCTCCCACCCCCGAGGCGACCGCCGGGCCCCTGGGCGGCGTACAGAGAGGAGCCCCTCTGACGCTGTGTCTGACCCGCAACGGCGATGAAATCGGGACCTATGACGACTGCTGGTCTGAGTCGAACGCGGTCTATTATTTCAACTCCCTGCAAGCCCTCTCCTGGGCGGCCGCGGAAGAGAACGGCCCATACGACGACAGGGACGCCGTGACTCTCTCCGGCGCCGACGGGTGGACCATGACCGCCTACGACGGCGCGGACGAGGTTTGCTTCAGCGACCCTGCCGGCACGCGGTGGCTCAAGCCGGAAATGGAGGATGACTCCGCCTATGAGATGCTGCGCGGCTGGTTTGACGAGGCGGAGTATACCGCGCTGGGCGGCGGGTATGACCACCAAAGCATCGTCGTTCCGGACGTGGGACAGGGCTACCTGGAGGCCGCCGCGGTCTATGTGGATGCCTTCGAGCGCATCCACCTCCAGGCCTCAGCGGGCAGCAAGCTCTGCTACTCCTTCGTGCTGACCAGCGTAGAGGAGGCCGAGGAGACCACCTCCTCTATGCGGGAGCGGGGAGAGATCGACGAGCGCACCTACTGTTTCTATCTGACGACGGTGTTCGTCCCCCAGAATGAATACGCCCTGGGCTGGTCCATGGCCGGCAACACCGGAGATTATACCGGCGAAGACCCCGCCGTCCCCGAAGGCGCGCTGGAATACTACCGCTGCGGTTACATCACCCTGGAGGACGACGGCTGGCACGGCCGGCTGGTTGGGACCGGATGGTAGACCGCAGGACATCCCCCACCGCCCGGCAAGGCATTTACAAACAATATGATGAACTCCGCCGGCCCCCTGTCGATCAGGGGACCGGCGGAGCCTTTTTACGCCCCGGCGCGCACACGCATTTGTATTCTCATATCCCCATGACCTCGCACACGGCGGCCTGAAGGTAGTCGATATCCTCGAACCGGGTGAGGGGGTTCACGGAAAAGCGGACCGTTCCCTGTGGGAAGGTCCCCAGGGTCTTATGGGCCAGCGGGGCGCAGTGAAGGCCGCACCGAGCCTGTATGCCGAACTCCTTTTCCAGGCGGAAGGCGGCCTCGGCATTGTCCAGGCCCGGAAAATCCACCGATACCACACCCACCTGGCGTTCGGCGTCCAGCGTCCCCAGCACCCGCAATCCGTCCTCCTCCATCTCCCGCATTCGGGCGATGAGATGGCCGGTCAGCCTCTTCTCCCGCCGGCGCAGGTTCTCCCAGCCCTGGGCGGCGCCCCAGTCCAGCGCGGCCCGGAGCCCGTAAATCCCGGGAAGATTCAGTGTGCCCGCTTCAAACCGGTCCGGAAGGAAGCCGGGCATACTCTCCAGGTCCGAAAGACTCCCCGTCCCCCCCGCAATGAGAGGTGTGAGCCGCTCTGCCAGGGCGTCGGTGAGGAGTAAGCCCCCCAGTCCCTGCGGTCCCATCAACCCCTTATGGGCAGGGAAGGCCAGCGCGTCGATACCCATGGCATCCATATCGATGGGGAGCAGACCAGCGCTCTGGGCGGCGTCCACACAAAAGAAGATGCCCCGCTCCCGGCACAGTTTTCCTACCGCCTCAATGGGCATCCGGGTGCCGCACACGTTGGAGGCGTGGGTGAGCACCACAAGCCTTGTCCGCTCCGTCAGGCGCCCCTCCACCTGTTCCAAAAGCAGTTCTCCCTGTTCGCTGCAGGGCAGGTAGTCCACCGCCACGCCCCAGCGCTCCATCTGTTTCAGCGGACGCAGCACGGCGTTATGCTCCATGGTGGAGACGGCCGCCCGGTCCCCGGGCTCCAGGAGGCCCTTAATCACATAGTTGAGAGAGTGGGTGCAGCCGGGCGTGAAGATCACATTCTGGGGGGCCGGCCCCCCCAGAAGTGTGCAGAGCTTCTCCCGCACCTCCAGCGCCACATTTGCCGCGTCATAGGCGTTCTGGTAGTCGCCGCGGCCGATGTTGCAGCATACCCGGTCCAGGAAGTCCGCCGCGGCCTCCGATACGCCGGGCGCTTTGGGCCGGGTTGTGGCCGCGCTGTCAAAGTATCGCTGTCTCATGGTGCGCCCCCTCAATTAAAATTCCGTCTCCACCGCCACGCGGTAATCATAGCGGTCTTCCCGCAGGGTGGTCAGCAGCCGGCCCAGCACCGCGGCAGACGCGGCGCTGTCGTCCAGCGTGATGCGCGCCGTGTTCTCCCTGTCCTCCAATGCCCCGAGGAGCTCGTTGTAGACCGTTCCGCTCCCTCTCCCCTCCGGCAGGCCGCTCAGGTTCCCACGCCAGCACAGCCAGCCCTCAGCCTCCAGCGCATCGGCCACCGTCCGGTCCTCCGCCAGCACAATCCGGGCGTAGGTCCTTCCGATATGGGCCAGAAGCTCATTGGCGGCCTGCAGCTCCTCCCGGGCCGCCGCAGGCGTGTCCGCCTGTGTGAACAGGCCGATGACATGCCCCTCCCCCATGGCCCGGCGGATCAGGTCGTCCCGCTGCGCCAGCCGGTCCGCCGGGAACAGGAGCAGCGCCGCTCTGCCCTCCCGGGCCAGCGCGTCCAGCACCGCCTCTCCCGCCTCCCCTGTATCACAGCGGAGGGCCAGGTAGACCCGCACCGCCCGCTCGTCCTGGCTGCCCGGCGCAGGCGTGGGCAGGACGGCGGAGGGCGGCGTGGATTCGCCCCCGGGCTCCCCGCCGGTCTGGGCCGTGACGGTGCGGTAGTAGTTTTGAAGCTGGATGAGGTAAGGGGTGGTCACCGACCCCCGGAACTGCTGGTCGCTGAGGCTGGCGTCTGCGTTGTGGATGCGGATATAGGGGTAATATTTTGTTCCGAAAACAATGTTGCCCTGGGTACACTCCAGCCCGAAATAGGCGCAGGTGGAGCTGGCCGAGACATAGATCTGCCCATTGCGGATAATGGCGGTGGGCGTCTTCCGCTCTCCGTCCGGATAGTAATCATAGGATACCCCGGTCCGCAGGTCAAAGGTCAGATTTTTCGCGTCACTGTTGAAGAGCGTGAGCGTATTCTGGGTCTTGTTCTGTCCCCCGTCAAATACGCCCAGCTTGATCCCGCCGTTCTGATTGGCCACAAAGGTGGTGTAGGGGACATAGATGGTCCCGCCCACCCGGATGGGCATGGTGCTGTCGTTGAGGGGCATGGGGCTGTCGTTGAGTCCCAGGAAGATCACGTTTGCGTCCCAATCCTCGCCGGCGGCCGCGGCCTGAAGCGCCAGCCCCAGCAGCAGTATGGCGGCGCACAGGGCCGCCAGAATTTTCTTTTTCATCTCCTCCGCGCCTCCTCTTCCAACGATTCAAAGCGGATGTTCTCCTGTTATTATAGCATACCCCGCCCGGCACGGTAAACCCCGGCTTGTCCTCCGCAGAATTCTCGGATATAATTTAATCTGTTTTAAAGACTTTGTAAATTCCCTTTTTGTCTCCGTTGGGGTATACTGTCCATAACAAGCTGGGAAGGAGGGGCCGCTCTCATGACCGCAACGCCGGAACAAGTGAAAAGGCTCTGCGCAGCCTCCGGCGCGGACGAGATCGCCGCGCTCTCTGCCCTAGAGCGCCGGAACGGGGACCTGCTGGAGGCCCTTCTGGAGCTGGAGCGGCAGGGCAGCGCCCGGCCCCCAGCCCGAGGTGGATTTTATACCACCCGGCCCCAGGGCAGCACAGGTCCCGCCTCCGCCCTTCCCGTCGCCAATGCGGGAGGGCGCCGTACGGGCGGCTGGCGGCGGACCCAAGAGGATCTCTCCCCGCCGGGCCTGGCCGCAGCCCTGCGGGATCTGGCCCGGCGGAGCGTAGAGAACTATCTGGAGATCCGCCGCCGGGGCAGGCGGGTGACCTCCATGCCCCTGCTGATCCTTCTGCTGCTCCTGGTCTTCTTTTTCTGGATCACGGCGCTCGTACTGGCCCTGGGGCTGGTGCTGGGCTTCCGCTATCGCTTCGGCGGGCCGGATCTGGACCGGGAGACCATGGATCGGGCTACGGCCCGGCTCTCCTCCAAGGCGGCAGCCGTGCGGGACAAGATCCGTGCTGCGCTTCAGGGGCGAGGGCGCGGCCGCAGGCGATGACGGTGTTTTTGAAAGGAGGCTTGTCCCTTGGCGGAAAAAATCCTGCTCATCGAGGACGAGGAAAAGCTGGCCCGGATGGTGGAGCTGGAGCTCCGATATGAGGGCTACGAGGTAGAAAAGGCCTTCGACGGCCGAACGGGCCTGGAGCGGGCCCTCTCAGGGGAACACGATCTGATCTTGCTGGACATCATGCTCCCAGGCATGTCCGGCATGGAGGTGCTCCGCCGTCTGCGGCGGGAAAGCCAGGCGCCTGTTATCATGCTCACCGCCCGGGACACAGTGGTGGACAAGGTGTCCGGCCTGGACTCCGGGGCGGACGACTATATCACCAAACCCTTCGCCATCGAAGAGCTGCTGGCCCGCATCCGGGCGGCCCTGCGCAAGCGGCCCTCCGCCCCGGCGGAGGCCCCCAAGCTCACCTGCGGCGCCCTGGTCATGGACACCGAGCGCCACGAGGTAACGGTGAGGGGCGCTCCCGTGGAGCTCACCCGGCGGGAATTCGACCTACTGCACTATCTGTTGGAAAACAAGGAGAAGGTCATCTCCCGGGAATCCCTTCTGGACCATGTCTGGGGCTTCGACTTCGCCGGGGAAACCAACGCCGTGGACGTATACATCCGCTTTCTCCGGTCCAAGATCGACGAAAAGTTCGGTGTAAAGATCATCCACACGGTCCGGGGCGTGGGCTATGTGGTCCGGGAGGAGGATGCGTCATGAGCCCGTCCGCCATCGTATATGCCTCCGCCACCGGTTTTACCCGCCGATACGCCGATCTTCTCTCAGAGCGGACCGGCCTGCCCTGCTTTGCGCTGGGCGCCGTGCCCGGCCCGGACCGGGGCGCGGCGGTTCTCTATCTGGGCTGGCTGTGCGCAGGTGGGATCAAAGGCCTCCGAAAGGCCCGGGCCCGCTACAAGGTGCAGGCGGTGTGCGCCGTCGGCATGAGCCCTGCCGGGACGGCATACACCGATCAGGTCCGCGCCCAAAATCATCTGGAGAACCTCCCCTTTTTCTACCTCCGGGGCGGCTACGCCCCGGAGCGGCTCACGGGTCTCTATCGACCCATGATGTCTCTGATGTCCAGAATGGTCTCCAAAGCGTCCGCCGAGGACGAGGGCGCGCGCGCCATGCAGGAGGCCTTTGCCAAAGGCGGCGACTGGGTGAGCGCGGAGCAGCTCTCCCCGGTGCTGGACGCGCTGACCGAGTAGCACACTCCACCCCGCTCCGCAAGGGAGGCGTCCGCCATGCCGTCAAAACAAAGCCAAAAGCCCCGGGGGCGGGTAAAATCCTCCATCGTCCTGCGGCTGAACCTGCGTCTTTTCCTGCGTCTGCTGGGCATCTATGTCTTTATGGACCTTCTCCTCCTGCTGCTGACCGGGGGAGGCGTCCTGCTCTGGGCCGACCGGCAGTGTGCCGATGTGTCCGCCCTGGTGGAGGAGCGCGGTGTGCCCTCTGCCGAGGCCACCGTCTGGATGGCCGCCGGGGACTATACCGTGTCCGCACTGACCGAGCCCCCAGACCGGGCCGGCTTTCTCCTCAACGGTGCGTATTTCAACCTGGGTTCTCTCCGCGACGACCCGCTCTCCGGGAGCCTGCGCACCCTGGATCTGGGCGCCGCCCCCTTCTTCTTCGGCCCCTGGACCTCTCATCCGGGCCGGGACGTGACCTACACCGTCGCCCTGCCCAACAACGGCGAACCCTACGCCATCACCCTGGATCTGGAGCACCAGGTCACCTTGGCGGTCTTTGCCGGGCGGGTGCTGCTTATCTGCCAATTGGTGAGTCTGTTGTGCAATCTGTTTAAAAACGCGGGCACCATCAGGCGCACCCTCAAACCCATTCAGGAGCTGGCCGCTGCGGCCACCCGGCTGGGAAACGCCTCCTCCATGTCTCCGGAGGAGCTCTCCGCTCTGGCGGGAAGGCTGGATGAGATCAACGCCACCCACTTGGATAAGCGCATTCCGGTCAGCGGCACCCAGAAGGAGCTCAAGACCTTGGCCCAGGCCATCAATGCCATGCTGGACCGCATCAATGAGGCCTATCGCTCTCAGATGCGCTTCGTCTCCGACGCCTCTCACGAGCTCCGGACCCCCATCTCTGTCATCCAGGGTTATGCCAATCTCCTGGACCGATGGGGCAAGGATGACCCCGACACCATGCAGGAGGCCATCGACGCCATCCGTTCCGAGGCCGACGCCATGAAGGAGCTGGTGGAGCAGCTTCTCTTTCTGGCCCGGGGGGACAATGATTCCATGCGCATCGACCAGACGGACTTTGACCTTACGGAGGTGGCCGCCCAGGTCCTCAAAGAGACAGAGATGATCGATCAGACCCATCTCTTCTCCGCGCAGTGGTCCACCGGCCCCGTACCCGTCCACGCCGACCTCGGGCTCATCAAGCAGTGTCTCCGGGTCCTGGTGGACAACAGCATCAAATATACCCCCGCCGGAGGCCGGATCACCCTCCGGGTGGAGGCGGACGAGAGCCTTGCCCGCCTCTCTGTCCAGGATGAGGGCCAGGGCATCGACGCTGAAAGCCTCCCGCATATTTTTGACCGCTTTTTCCGCACCGATCAGTCCCGGGCCCGCCAGACCGGCGGCACCGGCCTGGGCCTGGCCATCGCCAAATGGATCGTGGAACGCCACGGCGGCTGGTTTGAAGTCCTCTCCCGGGAGGGGATCGGCACCCGGATGACGATGGTCCTGCCCCTGGCACGCCTGGCGGAGGAGGACTGAACGGGCTCAAGTCCGGCCGCCGACCTTACAGTCTGCACCTGCTGCGGCCTTCCTCTGTTTCTTCAGGAGGAGGGCCGCAAATTTTTTCTCTGTCCCCTCTTCTCCCTTCCCCCAAGGACTTCGGGGCGCATTCCTTTTCAGACCCTTCTTTTTTCTACACAACGATATATTGACAACAGTGTTTTCCATGATACAATATCTGGTGTACATCCGCAGGATTCATCCCACAAAAGAGGAGCGAGATATATGCCCATTTCCGAAAATGCCCGCGCCGTCCTAGAGCGGCGCTATCTGATCCGTGACGAGCACGGAGAGCCTGTTGAGACGGTGGACGAGCTTTTTCACCGGGTGGCGGACGCGGTCGCCGCAGCCGATGCGCGCTTCGACCCCAAGGCCGATGTGGCGTCCACGGCCAAAGCCTTTTATGACCTGATGACCAGCCTGGACTTTCTCCCCAACTCCCCCACCCTCATGAACGCCGGCCGTCCGTTGGGACAGCTCTCGGCCTGCTTCGTGCTTCCGGTGGAGGACTCCATGGAGCACATCTTCGACGCCATCAAGAACGCCGCCTTGATCCACAAGTCCGGCGGCGGCACCGGTTTTTCCTTCTCCCGGCTGCGGGCCAAGGGCTCCACGGTAAACTCCACCGGGGGTGTTGCCAGCGGCCCCATCTCCTTTATGAAGGTCTTCAACGCCGCCACCGAGGCGGTGAAGCAGGGCGGCACCCGCCGGGGGGCCAATATGGGCATTCTCCGGGTGGACCACCCCGATATCATGGACTTTATCACCTGCAAGAACGACACCAAGGAGATTACCAACTTCAACATCTCCGTTGGTCTTACCGAGGCCTTCATGGCCGCTGTGGAGTCCGGAGGGAGCTTTGATCTTGTGGACCCCGCATCCAAGAAGATTACCGGACAGCTCAACGCCCGGGCGGTGTTCGAGGCCATTGTCAACTCCGCCTGGCAGACGGGTGAACCCGGCATCATCTTCCTGGATCGCTTGAATCGAGACAACCCCTGCCCCGGACAGGGGGAAATCGAGTCCACCAACCCCTGCGGAGAGCAGCCTCTGCTGCCCTATGAGGCGTGCAACTTGGGCTCCATCAATCTGGTCAACCACCTCAGGCAGACCGCAGAGGGCTATACACTGGACCGCGGCAAGCTGGAAAAGACCATTCGGGCTGCCGTCCATTTCCTGGATAACGTGATTGAGGTCAATCAGTATCCCCTGCCGGAAATTGACAGGGTGACCAAACTGACCCGGAAGATCGGCCTGGGGGTCATGGGATTTGCGGATATGCTCCTCTACATGGGCATCCCCTACAACTCCGACGCGGGAGTCTCCATGGCCAAAACCGTCATGGAGCTGGTGCAGACCATCGGCCATCAGGAGAGCCAGCGGCTGGCCGAGACCCGGGGCGCCTTCCCCCTGTTCGCCGAAAGCGTCTATCGGGACGGCACGCCTCTCCGCAACGCCACTGTTACCACCATCGCTCCCACCGGCACCCTGTCCATCATTGCCGGCGTCTCCTCCGGCGTGGAGCCCGTTTTTGCCTATGCTTACATCCGCAACGTGATGGACAACACCCACCTGATCGAGACCAACCAGATCCTGAAGGACAAGCTGGCGGAGCGCGGACTTTTCTCCGATGCCCTCATGCGGGAGATCGTGGAGAAGGGCACCCTGGCCCATGTCCCCGGCGTTCCGGAGGATATCCGCCGGATTTTTGTCTGCGCCCACGACGTCTCCCCCATCTGGCATGTGAAAATGCAGGCCGCGTTCCAGGAGTACACCGACAACGCGGTCTCCAAGACGGTGAACTTCCCCAATTCCGCCACCCGGGAAGAGGTCGCCGAGGTCTACCGCCTGGCCTATGAGCTGGGGTGCAAGGGCACCACCATCTACCGGGACGGCTCCCGGGACGAGCAGGTGCTGAACATCGGCAAGGTAAACGACGGCAAGCCTGCCGAGTCCGGATCGGCGCCCCTTCCCGACCACGTGGAAAAGCTGCTGGAGTCCAATTGCGACTCCACCGCATGTCTCCTTCGCAACGGCTCCATCATGCCCCGGCCCCGGCCCGACGTGACCATGGGCTACACGGAAAAAGTGAAGATCGGCTGCGGTAACCTGTATATTACCGTCAATTACGACGAGCAGGGTATCTGCGAGGTCTTTACCAACACCGGGCGGGCGGGCGGCTGCCCCTCGCAGTCCGAGGCTACGGCCCGGCTCATGTCGGTGGCCCTGCGGGCGGGTGTGGACAGCGACGAGCTGATCCGTCAGCTCAAGGGCATCCGCTGTCCCTCCACCATCCGCCAGCAGGGTATGGCCGTCACCTCCTGTCCCGACGCCATTGCCAAGGCCATTGAAAAGGTCATGAAGGCCTCCAAAAACCAGGAGATACCCCCCTGTCCGCCCCCGATGGAGCCCATCCGGCCCCAGGGGGCCCCAAGCCCCTCCATGACCCCCGCCGAGGCCAAGCAGGCCAAGTTCTGCCCCGAGTGCGGCAGCCGGCTGGAGCATGAGGGCGGCTGCGTCACATGCCGGAACTGCGGCTATTCCAAGTGTGGTTGACCGCTCCCAACCAAAAACGCTGTGCTTCTTAAAAAAGAGGCACAGCGTTTTTCATTGATTTTATGCATCCGGGCAAATTGGGATTGATCCAGTTGCCTTATCGTAATCCTCTGCCAGCAGACTATACATAGCCGCATCTACAATTCCTCTGTTGCTCCAATCGGCCTTCCGTAAAATTCCCTCAAATGACAATCCGCATTTTTCCATCACCTTACCCGAATTCGGGTTCTCAGGGTCATGCTGGGACTCGATTCTTTTGGCCTTCACCTCATGGAAGAAAAATGGAATAATACCAGAAAACGCCTCGCTTGTATATCCCTTATTCCACCACTTACTCCCAATGCAATATCCAATATGGACCTTGCTCGTTTTTTCCTCCATATCCACAACGGATATGGTTCCAATTGGCTCATCGATTTCTTTCAAAACGATGCCCCACTGATAAAACGTCTTATCCTTGTAATTTTCAATCCAGCTTTTTAAAACCGTTTCCGTAACTGTAATATCCCGATGCGCCGGCCATCTCAAGAATTCTGTTACTCTGCTGTCACTCGTCCAATTATCAAAAGCGTGTTGAATATCATTCGCTGTAAACCGTCTCAGCAGAAGTCGTTTTGTATCGATTGGAACGGTACCTCTGTGTTCCATCGTTTTCCCCCTTTACATTAACAGGCGGAAACGCCATGATGGCAAGTTTTTTCTCTCGTTGAGGCTTTTTGACACCACAAAATCAGAGGCTGCTTTTTAGAGTACGATGAGCCCATAGAGTCTGGAAAGCCGTTCCAGCACCTCCGGCTCCAGTTCGGCGGTGCCGTCGTAAAAGGCCCGGCCCTGATAGACCCGCAGAGCCCCCTCCATCAGCTCCGGCACATCGGACCAGAGACAAAGGGCGTCCTTGATGGCGTACTGCTCCTCGGCGAAGATCTCCAGATCATCTTCTTCCAGGATGGCGATACGGAGCGCCCCCACCGGTCTCTCCTCCTCCGCCTCCAGGATATCCTCCACCAGATCGGGGGTACACTCGATGGTCTCTCCCACATCCACGTCCGGAGTGATGAACCGGGCCTCCTTCTCGCTGGCACAGGGGATCACGTCCGGGTCCTTCGCCACCGGTGGAAACGCGGAAAAATCGATCTGCTCCAACGCTTCCCGCATCGCCCGGATATGGCCCGGGTTGGTGCCGCAACAGCCGCCGAAGATGCGCACACCCGCCGCCGCCCAGCTCGGGACCCGTTTGGCGAATTCCCCGGCATTGTCCTGATAGGCCGGCGTTCCATCCGACAAGGTCTCCGGCAGGCCGGCGCTGGGCTCGGCAATGAGGGGCATATCCGTATAGAGGTGGAGACGGGTGAGCTGCTCTTCAGCCACAGCAGGGTCCACACAGTTGAGGCCAAAAGCGGCCACCCCCATGCCCTGCATCACGATGGCACAGGCCAGCACGTCCGTACCCGTGGGAGTGCGCCCCTCGTCGTCGCAATAGCAGGTTACCAGAACAGGCTTGTCCCCTCCGGCTTTTCGAATCCCCAGTACGGCGGCCCGGGCCTCCGCCATGGCCATGACGCTCTCCACCAAAAAGAGATCCACCCCGGCGGAGAGCAGGACGCCCGCCTGCTCGGCATACAGGTCCACCAGCGCCTCAAAAGGGGTCTCTCCATAGGGGGGGATGGCCTGTCCGGTGGGTCCCAGATCCCCGGCCACCAAGGCCCGGCCCGCCGCGGCTTGGCGGGTGAGCGCGGTGAGGCGCCGATTGTACTCCTCCAGATGCCCCTCCAGTCCAAATCTCTCCAGCGCGCCCCGGTTGGCCCCCAGCGTCGGGGTCACCAGCACGCCGGCCCCTGCCTCCACATAGCTCCGCTGGAGCTCCAGCAGGGCCTCCGGGTGTTCCAGGGCCCACTGCTCGGTGCAAGCCCCCTGGGGCATGCCCCTCTTCTGCAGTTCGGTGCCGGTGGCCCCATCCATCAGAATGGGCAGGGATAAGGGTATGGGCTCCATGATATAGGATTCCTCCTCATGTTCTTCCAGTTTGTTCTGCTCAGTATATCACAGGCCGGATGAAAAAAGCAAGGGCCGCCTGTCGGCGGCCCTTGCTTTTTATCATCGCCCGCAGGCGGGCGAATTGTCAGGAGGCGGGGCGGACCAGGACTTCCTCGGTCTGGCCCAGCAGAATGGAGTACTCGCTGGGACGGAGCTGGCCCTTGTTCTCGTCCCGGCCCTGGAGCACAAAACGGGCGTCGGCGTCGCCGATGGTCTGGGCAGCCTCGTTGGAACCCTCCCAAATGGGATCGCTGGAGGGCTTGCGGTAGCGGTTGAAGATGACGCCCAGCACCGTATCGCCGGACTCCATCCAGTCGGTCATCATGTTCCAGTCGCCCGCACTGTCGCCGAAGACGATCAGGGGGCCCGCGCCGTCATACTTGGGGGCGATGAAATTGGTGATGATGGTGCTCTTGCCCTCACCCTGGGTCTGGGCATACATGCCCTCGCCGCCCCAGTCGTAGTCATACTCATTGATATAGCGGCCGTTCTCATCCAGCTTGTTGCGCATGGCAAAGACCTGATCCTCAGGTACGCCATACCCCATGCACTCGTTGGCGGCCAGGATGGTGTCGATGGGGGAGGCGGAGACAATATACACATCGATATCGTTGGCCATCAGTGTATGATAGAGATCCACCAGCTCATCCGTGAAGGTGACGCCAGTGGTGTAGGAGGCGCTGACGATCCCGGTCTCGCCGGGGAGCTCGATGGGAGAGGTCCAGGTCTCGGAGGCATAGCGGCCGTAGCCGGCCCAATATTCATGGGAGGCGGTCGCCAGCTCCTGTACCTCTTCAGGGGTCATGCCGGTGAAGAGATAGGTGACCCAGGGATAGGAGACGGCGTGATCAAAGTAGTCGCCCAGATTGTTGTACATAAAGCGCAGCTTGGCGGCGAAATCCTGGTACTCGTTGGAGGCGTGGATGTAGGCCAGATCCTTGTCTCCCTTCATCCCGGAGTAGTTGTTGTAGATCCAGGCGTAATCGGACACCAGATCGGCCACCAGCGTGGCGGGGGTGATGGTCTTGCCGTCGATGCTCTTGCCCATCTCCTTATCAAGATCGGGGATGCCGGTCTCCAGCACGGCCTCCATGTCCTCGGGGGCGATCTTGAAGATCAGGTTCTCGGTCTGGTAGACCAGCAGGGCCTCCTGCACGTCGAAGATAACGGAGGTATTGTCGAAATCGAAGACCACATAGCGGCCCTTGCCCGCGTTCTCATCTATGACGGCCTGAATGCGCGCCCGGGTGGCGGGGGCCCAGTTGCCGGTGATCAACTGCGTAGCGTCGGGCTTGTAGTGGGTGGTGGTGTCGATGGCGGCGGTGTCGGTGGCCGCATCCCAGGTGAGGCCGAAATCCAGATTGGTGGCAAAGTCGCGGAGCTTGAAGTAGTTGTTCCCGTTGTCGATATTATAAGCCTCCACAGACGCATTCTTACCGTCCACAGTCACCTTTGTGGTGGCGGGCGTCACGGAGACGGCGGCGAACGCAGTGGAGAGACCCAGTCCCAGGGCAAAGACCAAGCCCAGGGCCAGCAGCTTTGAACTTTTACGATTCTTCATGTATCGTTCCTCCTGACAACTCTTGAAAATAATGCTGTTTTTACGCAGGGATGTCGTTTTTCCCGGCATTCCTCCTCTCTGGTAAAGGCATTTTGATGATAACACGAGCACGTTTTTAATTGCAATGCCTCCAACTATTTTCTGCTACTTCAATAGTTTTCTTCTATACTTTTTGTGCATTTTACACATTCTTTACCCGGATTTTTCCCATGCTTTTTGAGGAGCATGCTCAAAAAAGCTGCGCCTTACTGTGGGTAAGGCGCAGCTTTTTACTCTGAGCATCGTCACATTTTTTCCGGGGCGCTCACCCCCAGCAGTCCCAGTCCGCCGGCGATGACGGCCCGGGTGGTATCCGCCAGCTTGAGGCGGGCATCCCGCAGGGCGGGGGCCTCTTCCCGAATACGGCAGGCATTATAGAACCGGTGGAAATCGCCTGACAGCTCCACCAGATAGCGGTTGATGCGGGAGGGATCGTAGTCCCGCGCCGCCAACCGGATCTCTTCCGGCAGCATGGAGAGCGCCTTCAGCAACGCCTTTTCCTCCGGCTGGACGAGCAGCACGGCGTCCACGTCCCCCGCCGCCGGGACCGCCGCCCCCTCTTCCGCGAGCTTGGCGATGAGGGAACAGATGCGGGCGTGGGCATACTGCACATAGTAAACCGGATTATCCGAATCCTCCCGGACAGCCAGATCCAGGTCGAAGTCCAGCGGGGAATTGCTGCTGCGGGAGTTAAAGAAATAGCGGGCCGCATCCACGGAGATCTCATCCAGAAGGTCATGGAGGGCAATGGCCTTGCCGGAGCGCTTGGACATTCGGACAGGCTTGCCGTCCTGGAGGAGGTTCACAAGCTGCATGAGCACCACCACCAGGCGGTGAGAGCCGTCCAGGCCCAGGCCGTCCAGCGCCGCCTGGAGCCGCGCCACATGGCCGTGGTGGTCGGCCCCCCAGATGTTCACAGCCTTGGAGAATCCCCGCTTTTCCAGCTTGTTGCGGTGGTAGGCGATGTCGGCGGCAAAATAGGTATAAAAGCCGTTGGCCCGGCGGAGCACGTCATCCTTCAGGTCCAGCTTGTCCGCCTGCTCGCGGGTCTTTCCCTCCCGCATATACTTTTCCTTGAGGAGCTCGGTGGTGTTGAGCCACAGGGCCCCTTCCTTTTCGTAGGTCCAGCCACGCTGGGTGAGCATCTCCACCGTCTCACGGACATAGCCGCTCTCATGGAGGCTGGACTCGAAGAACCACTCGTCATACTCGATCTGATAACGCCGGAGGTCCTCCTTCATCTTGGGCACGTTGACGCTCAGCCCGAACTGGGCCATCGCCTCCTGACGCTCCTCCTCGCTCTCCTCCAGCCAGCCGTCCCCGTGCTCGGCGCGGAAAGCCTGCGCCAGCTCCCGGATGTCGTCGCCATGGTAGCCGTCTTCCGGGAAGGCGAAGTTCTCCTCGCCCAGAATGAGCTGATGATAGCGTGCGTCGATCGACACGGCGAACTTGTGGATCTGATTGCCGGCGTCATTGACATAGAATTCCTTCCAAGTGTCGTATCCAGCCATGGACAGGACGTTGGCCAGCGTGTCGCCCAGCACGCCGCCCCGGGCGTTGCCCATGTGCATGGGGCCGGTGGGATTGGCAGAGACGAACTCCACCATCACCTTTTCCCCATGGCCTTCGTCGCTCTCGCCATAGCGGGCGCCCTCCCGCTCCACGTCGGCGATGACCTGGCCGTACCACCTGGATCCCAAGGTAAAGTTGAGAAAGCCGGGTCCGGCGATCTCCACCTTGTCAAAAAAAGAGCCCTCCAGATCCAGGTGGTCGCAGAGTGTCTGGGCAATGGCGCGGGGCGCCATGTGCATGGCCTTGGCCCCCGCCATTGCGAAGGAGGAGGCGTAATCCCCGTGGGAGACGTCCTTGGGGATCTCTACAGAGCCCCCGACCTCCAGGCCGCCGGGGAGCTGTCCGGCCGCCGCGGCCCTCTCATAAGCCTTTTGCGTAAGCTCCGCCACCTGACTCTTGGCGGACTGGATCAGATTCGACATGTCCTTCCCCTTTCCATCACTTATACTATCTGTGCTCTCCACTTGTGCGGTACCGGCTTGGGGCCGGTCCGCGCCCTCACTGCTTCAGGATGGCTTCCTTTTCCCTTACATCGATGTGGAAGGCGTTCTCCCCCGCCACCGCATGGTCGATCTCAATGGCGTAATCGATTTCGATCTGGCCGCCGTGGTCATCCAGGGCGGCGCGCATCTTCCGGGTGTTGATGCCGATCGAAAGCGCCCCATAGGGCGTATCATACATGGAAAAGTGCCTCCGCCCCGGCTGAAAGACCATCTGGGAATTGAATTCGCCCATCCGCAGCAGCGTGATGCAGTCCGGCTCCACCTGGAAGGTGGTGAGGGTCCCCTCCAGCCCGGTGAGCTCGCTCTCCTGATATGTGAGGGTATAGCCCTCCTCCCCGCAGTCTATCAGCCGTCCCTCCGTAATGAGCTCCACGGTCTCCGGCGGGTTGTCGTCCAGGGTCTGCGTCCCCCTGATAGAGATGATAACGCTTTTATCCATCGGGAAATTACCTCGGTTGCACATAGAATCCGGGTTATTATATACTAGAAGGAGGGGAATGTAAAGCCCAAAAACGTGCGCCTTGGTCGGACGCCGGGGAGCGCCTCAGTACCGCCAGATATCCACCTGGGTGACCTCCGCCGCCACATCCTGCCGCAGGAAGATCGAGGCCAGACGGGAAAAATCCTCCACGCTGTCGCTGACATAGTAACGGCTTTCCCCGCGCCTGCCAGGTTCCGCCAGGGCGGCCATCCCGCCCAGTCGCTCCGCCACACGGCGGGCGCACTTCTCCCCTACGTTCACCAGCGTCACGCCGGGCCCCATACAGTTCCCGATGACCTCGGTCAGCAGCGGATAATGGGTGCAGCCCAGCACCAGGGTATCCACGCCGGCATCCTGAAACGGTTCCAGGTACTCCGCCGCCACCGTCTCCGCCACGACATCGCCTGGGCGGAAGCGCCCGTTCTCCACCAGCGGCACAAAGAGCGGACATGCCCGGGAGAGCACGCGCACACCGGGGGCCTCCGCCGCGATCCGCCGCTCGTACGCCCCGCTGCGAATGGTGGCCTGGGTGCCAATGAGTCCCACCAGGCCGTTTTTCGTGCTCCGGGCCGCCGCCTCCGCCGCGGGTTCCACCACGCCCCAGATGGGAATGTCGTTTTCCTCCGTCAGTACGTCCAGGGCCGTAGTGGACACAGTGCCGCAGGCGATGACGATGGCCTTCAGGTCAAAGGTACGGAGAAAAGCCACGTCCTGCCTAGCATAGCGCACAAGGGTATCCCGCGAACGGCCGCCGTAGGGCACCCGTGCAGTATCTCCGAAATAGATGATGTCCTCCCCGGGCAGCAGCCGCTGCAGCTCGCGCACCGCCGTCAGGCCGCCCAGGCCGGAGTCAAACACGCCGATTGGCCGATTATCCACGCAACAGACCTCCTGCTTTTCCTTCTCAGACACCCGCCGGAGGCATGCCGACGGCCGTCTTAGTAATGATATGCGAAACGGCCTGGAAAAACAAGTGGCTTTTTCCGATCCGGTGACGTTTGACAAGCCCCGGAAATATACTATAATAATGTCTGCCGAACCAGCCGCTCCCTCGATTTTCCGGGCAAAAGGCCTGCGGCCGACTTGCGGTTTGGGCGCGCACGCATTATAATAAGGATGGCAGGGCAGTCTGCCTGGTAAGGAGGGTTCTCAACATGAAGCTGGAACTGACGAAAAAGCAGTACAGACGTCTGCTGGACATGGTCTATATCGGAAACTGGGTGCTCAATTCCACCCGTGGGGAGGACCGTATCCCCGATTACGACGAGGTGGAGAGCCTTCTCTTTTCCAAGGCCAGGGACGAGGGTATGGGCATCCTGGCCGAGGTCTACGACGGGGAGGTCGTTCCGTCCCGGGCCTTTGCCGAGGGCGGCATCCACGAGGCCATCATGGACTACGAGGACAGCGTGTTTTTCGACATTCTGGCCGAGGATCTGGCACGGCGCGATATGGACGACGTCCCCATCGATGACAGTAACTGTGAGGAGCTCAACTCCCGCATCGACGCCTATATCGCCGAATTTGAGGAGCACGGCACGGATAATCTCACGGTAGACAGCGATATTCTGTAAGATGGTGCGGCGGTGTCCTTCCGCTCTTCCCGTTTGTCTTTCTCCCCGCTGCGGACATATGGCCGCGACATAGGATGGTTTTACCGCGATATGGCAAGGCGCCCGGTCCTAAGACCGGGCGCCTTTTCCCGCTCCCCGCCCATTCCGGCCGCCCCGGAGACATACCGGGGGACAAGTTTGCATATACATGCCACTGAGAATCAATGCAAACGGAGTGTGGACGATATGCAAACAGGCTGGAATGAGAACCGGGCGCTACTCTGCGGCACAGTGGCGGGAGAGCCGGTCCTCTCCCATGAGAATCACGGCGTGAGCTACGACGTTTTCCCCCTCTCGGTCCCCCGCCTCTCCGGGGCCGAGGACCGCCTCAACGTAGTGGCGGCCCGTCCGCTGCTGACGGACTGTCCCCTGGCCCCAGGCGACCGCGTGGAGGTCCAGGGCGAGGTCCGCTCCTTCAACAACCGCACCGGACCCGGCAGCCGCCTGGTCATCACCCTCTTTGCGCGGAGCCTCTCCCCCACCCGCGCGGAGCCCGCGAACTGCCTGGAGCTCTCCGGCGTGCTGTGCAAGTCTCCGATCCTGCGGCGCACCCCGCTGGGCCGGGAGATCTGCGACCTGATGCTGGCGGTCAACCGAAAATATGGCCGGGCCGATTACCTGCCCTGTATCGCCTGGGGCACGCTGGCCCAGCGCTGCGGCGGCCTGCACGTGGGGGACGGGGTCAAGCTGGAGGGGCGGCTTCAGAGTCGGAGCTACCAGAAGGTAGTGGACGGCGTGACACAGGACCGCACGGCTTTTGAGGTGTCTGTCATGCACCTGGAACCGCTCTGACGGGATACATAGCGGCAGATCTGTTCCTGAGCTGGATCAGAATGCGCTCTTCTCTTTCTTTTCGGAGGGGCTGCCGCTCTCTTAACGGGCACTGCCCCATCAAAAAAGGGCCGCCGGGGCGGCCCTTTTTGCTACGCGTTTTTCTTCTCCCGGGACTCCAGCCTCTTAGCGATATAGTCCTCCACCTCTTCAAAGGGGATGCCCAGAGCAGCGGAGAATTCGCTGTAGACCAGCTCTTCCGCTTTCTTTTTATAGGTCTGATCGATCATACCCAGACGCTTTCCCCGTCGGAGCGACTCCTGAGATTTGACATGGATATCCTTCATCAACTGCAGCAGGTCTTCTGATCTGTGTCCCTGAAAGGCTTTATGGTAGTGGTCGGTCAGGGAACGTGCGCCCCTTTCGTTCCAGCCGGATGCCTCAATGGAGGGGAGTGTATCAATGAGTGCATTGGCTGCCTCCGCCGACAGGATGGGGCGCATAAAGACCTGGCTGTTTACAGGGGCGAAGATCGTCCCTCCCCCATGCAACAGCGAGAGGGTGTAATAGCTCCGCGCCCGGTCCGCACCCCGCGCCTCCTCCAGCGGTCCCACTGCCTCCACGCGGCATGCGCCGGAGTTGTTGTAAAAGATCAGCTCTCCCTTTTGAAACATACCTTCCTCCTATATCTGCTCTATCAATTCCTGATATCTCTATTTTGCACATTTCCCCTATATTTTAGTATATTCTTGGGGGAAAATGAAATTTTTATTTTTCCCCTGGTTTATGTTATGTGGCAAGCAGGTTACTGCCTCCATCGACCTCACACTCCGGAAAACATAAAGTCGTGCCGTTGACCGCCTTTTCACGCTCATCCATCGCTTCAAATTTTTTCTTTGCGTTTCCAATTACGATATCATATAATATTGCCTGTCGGATCATCTGCCCACAGTTGATTCATACGGTGCTTGCCGCCCGCGTCCTCCCTTTATGTTTTTGATGGAGTGTGGTCCACAATGATCTCTCGAAATACACAGGCTTTGCTCCCCTTTGACGAGCAGTACCGGGGTGAGGTGGAAACTCGCCTGGCAGAAGACGCCTACCGCACGGAGCATTTTTTGGCCCTGTGTATTTTGTTTATGCAGTCGCTGCTTCTGTTTATTTTCTGTTTCCGGGCTGGCGGACCGTTTTTCTCCCCCCGGCGTACTGGGTACACGCTGCTCTACTTCCTGCTGATCGTATTTACGCTGCTCTTTCTCTGGGCCCGTCGCAGGACGCGCCATCGCAGTGGTGCGTTTCAACTCCGCCTGGGTGCAGCTTATGCCGGCCTTGTGTGCCTGTGGTCCTGCGCCGTCACATGTCTGGATCAACTGGGCGGCAATGGGCTGGTGGTTTTCAGCTATATGCTTCCCGCCCTGGCTGCCCTCACGGTGCTCACCCTGCACCAGAGCATCCTGATCTTCGGCTCTGCCTTCCTTATTATCAATCTGGCTCTCCCCTTTCTGCCCGGCGGCATCCATAATCTCTTCAGCAACCTCATCAACAGCTTTGCGCTCTCTTCCCTGTCCATCTTCATTGCCTGGAGACTCTATCTATCACGGGCCTCCGCACACTACGGAAATATTTTGGTCCAGAAGCAATATCAGGAACTGGAGCGGGTGAATCAGAAGCTGGAGGAATTGGCGGATACCGACCAGCTTACGGGGCTCAACAACCGCCGGTATTTGGAGCGGCATATCCGTCAACGGCTGGAGGATATGCGTGGAAGCTGTCTGCCTGTAGCGGGGCTCATGGTGGATATTGATTTCTTCAAACAGTACAACGACAAATACGGCCATTTGGCCGGAGACGAATGCCTCCGTGTGATCGCGGAAGAGATCCGCCGTTTTGCGGCTCAGGGGGATATCCACGCCGTGCGTTATGGCGGAGAGGAATTCTTCCTGTGCTGGATTGGCTGTGGGACGCAGGAGGCACAGGAAGGCGCGGAGCGCCTGCGGAAGGCGGTATCCGTTGCGCAGGGCCCCTCCGGCTATCCTCCGGTGACGACCAGTATAGGTATCCATGTCCGGGCGCCCTGGGGAAACACGGACTTCGAAGACTTTCTTCGTCAGGCCGACAGTGCGCTCTATCAGGCTAAAGCCGAAGGCCGAAATCGTGTCGTCGTAAAAGGCTGGGGCGCCGTCTGTCCTTGAACGCAGTTTCCCGTTCAAATGGCCGAGGGGCGCCACCGTTTTTTCAAACGGTGGCGCCCTTTTTTGCTCCATGTCACACCCTGTGCCCCACAATCCAGCCGACCCATGCGGGAATCTATTTTATCTTTGGATCAGGGTGCCGGTCCTCCCCTCGATCCCCTCTCCCGCCTTTTCCAGAAGTGTGATAAGCGCAGTGCGTCCCGGGGCGGACTCGGCGAATTCCACGGCGGCCTGGACCTTGGGCAGCATGGAGCCGGGGGCGAACTCGCCGTCGTCCATATAGGCCCGGGCCCGGGCCGGGGTCAGGAAGGAGAGCCATTCCACGTTCGGCTTTCCGAAGTGAATGGCCACCTTTTCCACTGCGGTGAGGATGATAAGGCAATCGGCATCCAGCTGCCGGGCCAGGGTACAGGCTGCGAAGTCCTTGTCGATGACGGCGGCCGCGCCCTTGAGATGATGTCCGTCGGTCTTAAAAACCGGGATACCCCCGCCGCCGCAGGCTACCACCACCAGTCCGGCGGCCACCATATCACGGATAGACTTGATCTCCACAATAGAGACCGGCTTGGGGGAGGCCACCACCCGGCTCCAGCCCCGCCCGGCATCCTCCACGACATCGTAACCCCGCTCCGCTACCAGCTTGTCGGCCTCCTCCCTGGTCATAAAGGCTCCAATGGGCTTGGTGGGATGCTGGAAAGCCGGGTCTGCGGGGTCCACCTCCACCTGGGTGAGCACCGTGGCCACGCCTTTATCAATGCCCCGGTCCATCAGTTCCTCCCGCAGAGCGTTCTGGAGATCATAGCCGATGTAGCCTTGGCTCATGGCCACGCAGACGGACAGAGGGCAGGGGATATATCTCTCCGGATCGGATCGGGTGAGTTCAGCCATGGCCTTCTGGATCATGCCCACCTGGGGGCCGTTGCCGTGGGCGACGACCACCTCGTGGCCCGCCTGGATCAGATCGGCGATGGCGCGGGCGGTCCCACGGGCCGCGGCCATCTGCTCGGGCAAATTCTCCCCCAGCGCATTGCCGCCCAAGGCGATGACGATACGTTTCCCCATGATGACACCTCGTTCAAACCATTTTTAAATAGCGGACCCGTCCGCAATTACCGTTTGATCAGCAGTTACGGGCGGGTCTGCAGGAAGGAGGGAAAGAAGCAGGAATTTATGGAGAAAGTGCGGAAGTCGGGAAGGGCCCTCCCGCGCTTACTTCTGGAACCAGCGGGCCGTGCCGCGGTCCTCCAGGGCCTTCAGGGTGGCCTGGGGATCCCTGACCTTGGCCAGGAAGATCATGGCGGCGATGATGTAGGGCTTGAAGCTGGCCTCCTTGTAGAGGGGGGTGCGGTAGCGATCGAAGACGCTGGCCTCCACCTCGCCGTCCACACAGGAGACGCCGTTGATGTCGGCGGGCAGGCAGTGGAGATACAGCGCCTTGCCCTCTCGGGTGGTCTTCATCAGCTCCTCGGTGCAGCACCAGTCCTTGTGCCGGGCATTCTGCTCCAGCAGCTCCTTCTCCAGCGCCTGGATGCCCGCGCTGTCGCCCCCGGCGTACAGTTCGGTCCGCTTCTCCATGGCGGCGAAGGGCGCCCAGCTCTTGGGGTAGACGATATCCGCCCCTGCAAAGGCCTCCGCCATGGAGTTGGTCTTGGTAAAGGTGCCGCCGGAGCGCCGGGCGTTCTGGCGGGCCACCTCCTCCACCTCGGGCATGACCTCGTAGCCCTCGGGGTGGGCCAGCACCACATCCATGCCGAAGCGGGTCATCAGCCCGATCACCCCCTGGGGCACCGACAGGGGCTTACCGTAGCTGGGTGAGTACGCCCAGGTCATGGCCACCTTCTTGCCCTTCAGGTTCTCTACGCCGCCGAACTCGTGAATGATATGGAGCATATCGGCCATGCACTGGGTGGGGTGGTCGATATCGCACTGGAGATTCACCAGGGTAGGCCGCTGCTCCAGCACCCCGTCCCGGTAGCCCTCGGCCACCGCGTCGGCCACGGACTGCATATAGGTGTGACCCTTTCCGATGTACATATCGTCCCGGATACCGATGACATCGGCCATGAAGGAGATCATATTGGCGGTCTCCCGCACGGTCTCGCCGTGGGCGATCTGGCTCTTGCCCTCGTCCAGGTCCTGGACCTCCAGGCCCAGCAGGTTGCAGGCGCTGGCGAAGGAGAAGCGGGTCCGGGTGGAGTTGTCCCAGAAGAGGGAGATGCCCAGGCCGGAATCAAAGATCCTGGCGGAAATGTTCCGCTCCCGCAGATCCCGCAGCGCGTCCGCCACGGCGAACACGGCCTCCAGCTCGTCGTCGGTCTTATCCCAGGTGAGGAAGAAGTCGCCCTCGTACATCTCCTTAAAGTTGAGGGCATTAAGCTTGTCAATATAGTTTTGAAGGGTCTGATCCATAGTTCTGTTTCTCCTCTTCTGATGATGGATGGCGGACTCGGGCGGTCCTTTTTCATCTTTCCCGGAACAAAGCGGCGGGTCAAAGAATGTCGTTGTCCGTTTTGCCGGCGCGGAACTGCGCCACATCGCCGGTCTTGTTCTCCTCTTTGTAGAGTCCGGGCACCGCGGCATACAAGGCGGCGCAGGTGATAAGATCCTGCTTCCAGGTGATCTCATTGGGGGCGTGGGCCTGACTCTCGGCGCCGGGGCCGAAGCCTACGCAGGGGATGCCGTAGCGGCCCTGGATGGATACGCCGTTGGTGGAGAAGGTCCACTTGTCGGTAAGGGGGCGCCCGACGCGCAGGTGCATGGCGTCCCGCTTGGCCTCGGCGTCAGCGTGTCCGATGCGCTCCGCGCCGAAGAGAGCCTGATGGGCCTCCACCAGGGCCTGGACGTGGGCGGCGCTCTCCTTGTTGATCCAGGTGGGGAAATAGCACTCGGTCTCGTAGACCTCTCCTGTCCAGGAGGGCCGGTCATACATGTACATGGAGACTTTCACATCGTCCCCATACCTCTTTACATTGGGCAGGTCCCGGATCTCCTGGAGACAGGAATCCCAGGTCTCGCCGGCGGTCATACGGCGGTCCACCGAGACGGAACAGGAGTCGGCCACGGCGCAGCGGCTGGGGCTGGTGTAGAAAATCTGGGAGGTAGTACAGGTGCCCCGGCCCAGGAAGCGAGCATCCTCATAGTGTTCGGGGTTGTACTTGGGGTCGAGCATCTTCACAAGGCCTTTGATCTCCACCGTGTCGTCGGCGGGATTCTCGTTGAGGGCGCGGATGTCCTGGAGGATGTCGGCCATCTTGTAGATGGCGTTGTCGCCCCTCTCGGGGGCGGAGCCATGACAGGAGATCCCCTTCACGTCCACCCGGATCTCCATGCGGCCCCGGTGTCCGCGGTAGATACCGCCGTCGGTGGGCTCGGTGGAGATGACGAACTCCATCTGCTCCTTCCGAATGCCGCTCTGGGGGAAGAACTTGTTGACGATGTACTGCCAGCACATGCCGTCGCAGTCCTCCTCCTGGACGGAGCCCACCACCATGATCTTGTACCCGGCGGGGATGAGGCCCAGATCCTTCATGATCTTGGCGCCATATACGGCGGAGGCCATACCGCCCTCCTGGTCGGAGCCGCCCCGACCGTAAATCACCGCGTCGTCCTCATAGCCCTGGTAGGGGTCGCGCTCCCAGTTGTCCAGGTTTCCGATGCCCACGGTGTCGATGTGTGAGTCCAGGGCAATGATCTTCTCACCGTCACCCATCCAGCCGATGACGTTGCCAAGGCCGTCCACCTCCACCTTGTCGTAGCCCAGCTTTTCCATCTCCCGCCGGATACAGGCGACGACCGCTTTCTCCTCGCAGCTCTCACTGGGGTAGGAGATCATCTCCCGCAGGAAGCGGTTCATGTCGGCGCCGTAGCCCTGCGCGGCTTTCCTGATCTGCTCAAAATCCATACTTAAAACCCTCCATCTATTCAACAATATCGCTCTCTTCTAAAGGTGCCCTCTCCCGGCACCACGGTTTGACCTTCGGTCAAACTGTGGGATATTCGCCGTCCCAGAGCACCTTTCTGAACTTCATGGGATCGGTATTCCCCTCGGTGGAAAACATCAGCACCTGGCTGAAGCGGTCCAGCTCCAGGGCCTCCCGCAGGTCCCGATACGCGTCGGTCTCCATCAGGGCGGCGAGAAGTCCCATGCCCACCGCGCCGGATTCGCCGGAAATCACAACCGGGTCCCCCTTCACAGGGACGCCCAGCATCCGCATTCCCCGGGCACTCACCCAGTCGGGACAGGAGACAAAGGCAGAGACGTGGTTGCGCAGGATGTCCCAGGAGATGGTGTTGGGCTCGCCGCAGGCAAGACCCGCCATGATGGTCTGGAGGTCGCCCTCCACGACGCGGGGGGCGCCGTCCCCGGCCAGAGCTCCCCGGTAGAGGCAGTCGGCCGCCCGGGCTTCCATGACCACGAACTTGGGGGGATCACTGGGAAAGAGGTTGGTAAAGTAGCCGATCACCGCACCCGCCAGGCTCCCCACTCCGGCCTGGACAAAGACATGGGTGGGCCGGTTCACCCCCACCTGACGGAGCTGGTCGGCACACTCATTGGCCATGGTGCCGTATCCCTGCATAATCCAGGTCGGGATCTCCTCGTAGCCCTCCCAGGCGGTGTCCTGCACCATCACGCCGTGGGGCGTGACCGCAGCCTCAGCGGCGGCCATACGCACACAGTCGTCATAGTTCACGTCCTCAATGGTGACGGCGGCGCCCTCCCTGGCGATGTTGTCGAAGCGGGCCTGACTGCTGCCCTTGGGCATATGTACCACGGCCTTCTGGCCCAGCTTGTTGGCCGCCCACGCCACGCCCCGTCCATGGTTGCCGTCTGTGGCGGTAAAGAAGGTGGCCTGGCCGAACTCCCGGCGAAATGCCTCGCTGGTAAGGTAGTCGTAGGTCATCTCCGAGACGTCTCTCCCCATCTCCCCGGCGATGTACCGCGCCATGGCGAACGACCCGCCCAATACCTTGAAGGCGTTGAGCCCAAAGCGGTAGGACTCGTCCTTTACATAGAGTCCCGCAAGGCCCAGATACTTGGCCATGCCGTCCAGCCGGGCCAGCGGGGTAATGGAATACTGGGGAAAGCTGCTGTGGAAAAACCTGGCCTTTGCCACGTTGCTCAGGGCCATCACCGCGAGCTGCCGGTCGTCGCTTTTCGGCATGCGATTGCCGGCCCACTTGATGGAATCCTTCATCCCGACGTCTCCTGCAAAATATTTTTAAGTAATACAAACTTTTTGTTTGTCTCTGATGCTATCATACCACAGCCACCCCTGTTGTCAAGAGAGTTTCAAAAATATTTTTTGATTCTGTTCTCTCCCGCTCCTCCCAGAAAGCCGCCCCGCCGTGTCAACTGCGGCGGAGCGGCGGAGGCGCTATTTTCCCTTACTGGCCGGACGGTAAAACGTATCCTGCATAGGCAGTGCGGTGCGCAGAACATGGTCCCGGGCATAGTAGGCCCCCTGGACGGCAGGCGCGGTGGGAATGGTGGCGATCTCTCCGATGCCCTTGGCCCCGTATGCAAAGGGCAGGAGCTCCTTTTTCTCCACATAGATGGCGTGGATGTCCGGGATCTGATCGGCCCGCATCAGGCCCAGCGTGCCGAATTTAGCCTGGGGCACACAGTCCTTCAGGGGGAAGTCCTCGGTGAGCGCGTAGCCCAGGCCCATCAGCACACCGCCCTCGATCTGTCCCTGGATGGAGATGGGGTTGACCACCTTGCCGGAGTCGTGGGCGGCCCAGACCTCTTTCACCCTGCCGTCGTCGTCCAGCACCACCACATGGGTGGCAAAGCCGTAGGCGACGTGACTTTTGGGGTTGGGCTTGTCGGCGCCCAGCTTGTCGGTGGGGTCAAAAAACTCAGCAAAAAATTCCCGGCCTTCCAGGGCGGAGAGGTCGCCACCCACGCCGTCCAGGGCCTTTTTGAGGTCAGCGGCGGCAATGCGCACTGCCTCGCCGGTGATGAGGGTCTGACGGGAGCCGGAAGTGGTGCCGGAATCGGGGGCCAGCTCGGAGCTGCTGCCCATATTGCGCATCTGTACCCGGCGCAGGCCGGCGGTCTCGGAGAGGATCTGGAGGAACACGGTGGCACAGCCCTGGCCGATGTCGGAGGCAGCGGCGTAGATCTCCACCACGCCGCCGCGGACCTCCAACCGGGCCCGCCCCTTGTCCGGAAGACCCACTCCCACCCCCGTGTTTTTCATGGCGCAGGCGATGCCTGCATGTCCGGCGTTTTGTTCATACGCCTCCCGCACCGCCTCCAGCGTCTCCTTGAGGGCGGTGGAGCAGTCGGCGATCTGGCCGTTGGGCAGCACCTTGCCCGGCTCGATGGCATTGCGGTAACGGATCTCCCAGGGCGAGATGCCCACCTGCTCGGCCAGCAGATTGATGTTGGACTCCAGGGCGAATTCGCTCTGGCAGACGCCGAAGCCCCGGAAGGCCCCGGCGGGCGGGTTGTTGGTGTAGTACCCATAGCCCCGGATGTCGGTGTTCTGGTAGCAGTAGGGGCCCACGGAGTGGGTACAGGCCCGCTCCAGTACCGGCCCGCACAGGGAGGCGTAGGCCCCGGTGTCAAAGTAGATCTCGCAGTCCAGGCCCGTAAAGATGCCGTTCTCATCGCAGCCCAGGGTGAAGGTGCCCTCCATATAGTGACGCTTCGGGTGGAAGGCGATGGACTCCTTGCGGGAGAATTTGACCTTGACCGGGCGGCCCACCTTCAGGGCGGCCAGCACGGCGATGTGCTGCACCGACACATCCTCTTTTCCGCCGAACCCGCCGCCCACCAGCTTGTTCTCCACCACGATGCGCTCGGGCTCCCAGCCCAGCATGATGGCGATCTCCTTCCGGGTGTCGTAGACGCCCTGGTCGGAGGTATACACCTTCACCCCATTTTCATACGGAAAGGCCACGGCGCACTCCGGCTCCAGGAAGGCGTGCTCGGTAAAAGGGGTACGATAGTTTTGTGTCACCACATATCTGGAGTTTGCCAGGGCCGCTTTGGCGTCGCCCCGGGTAACATGGCGGGACTGGCAGAGGTTCCCGTTGGGGTGGAGCCTGGGGGCGTCCTCCGCCATGGCCTCCTGGATGGTGCGCACCGGCGAAAGGGGCTCATACGTCACCTTTACCAGCTTTTTGGCTTCGGCCAGCGCCGTCTCCGTCTCGGCCACCACCAGGCAGACGGCGTCGCCCACACAGCGGGTCACGTCGCCTCTGGCGATCATCACGTCCCAGTCCTGCTGGATGTGCCCCACCTTGTTATGAGGTACATCCTCGGCGGTAAGCACCGCCAGCACGCCGGGGAGGGCCAGGGCGGCCGAGGCGTCGATGTCCAGCACACGTGCCCTGGGGTACTCCGAGCGGACGGCCGAGGCGTGGACCATCCCCGGGAGGGCCACATCGTCGCAGTATTCTCCCCGGCCCAGCACCTTGTCCCGCACATCGGAGCGGAAGGCCCGCTCCCCCACCCCGAAGCGTTCTCCCCGCTCCAGGGCGGGGTCCACGGTCCTCTCCCCCCGCAGGATGGCCCCGGCCAGGGAGATGCCCTCTATGATCTTCTTGTACCCGGTGCAGCGGCACACATTGCCCCGAATGGCCTTCTTGATCTCATCCTCGGAGGGATCGGGATTCTGGTCCAGAAGGGCCTTGCCCGAGAGGACCATGCCCGGGATACAAAAGCCGCACTGCACCGCCCCCACCGCGCCGAAAGCGTAGACAAAGGTCTCCTGCTCGGCCTCGGTGAGCCCCTCTACGGTGAGGATGTGCTTTCCCACCGCCTTTTTTGTGGTCAGGATACAGGACCGCACGGCCTTTCCGTCCACCACGATGGTACAGGTGCCGCATGCCCCCTCGCTGCATCCGTCCTTCACGGAGGTGAGATGCAGGTCGTCCCGCAGATAGCGCAGCAGAGGCTTCTCCTCCTCGGTCTCCCGGAGGATGCCGTTTACCGTAAAGGTGTACGATTCACCCATGTGTGGTCCCCCTATTCAGCGATTTCAGATCGTTTCGTCCCGTCTGGCCCCAGCCACAGGACCCTGAGCCCGCCCAGGCGGCGGGTATAGAACCTGACGAGCTGCCCCACCGCCAGAGCGGAGACCAGCGTGCCCTCCCGAACACCATTGAGCTTATGGAAGGCGAGCAGGGCGATGAGAGCGGCGGCAAGCGTGAGAGAACTGTCAAAGCACACCTTCACATTGCCGAACTCCCTCCCCCAGGCACGGGAGAGGGCGCAGACAAAAGCCTCGCCCGGGAGCATAATTACGTCGGCCATGACCTCCTGGGAGATGCCCAGCGCCATAACCAGACAGCCCGCCGCCAGATAGAGCAGGCTCATGGGATAGGGCCCGCCGTACTGGGTGGGGATCAGGTCCAGCGCCAAATCGATGCAGGCGCTGAACACCAGCGTGGCCGGGATCTGCAGCGCCTGCAGCGCGGTAACCCGGCGCAGGAGCAGGGCTTCGCAGGCCAGGAAAAGCATATTGAAGACGAAGGTATACACCCCCATGGTGGGGCGTGATGAGGCTAAGGAGAAAGGGGATGCTGGAGATGGGCGAGGTTCCCAGTCCGGCCCTGGTGATCAGCGCGATCCCCGCAGCGCAGATCGGCACCCCCGCAAAAAATATGGAATACCGCCGGACCCCGTCCTTTCCAGTCATCTTGCCGCCTCCAAATCTTAGCGTTTGCATACCTCATGCGCCGCCGTCCGAGCGGCCCTTCACGCCCCAGCCTCCACAGCGGCCTTGTGACCGTCCCTTCCCCGGAGCCGTCTGCCACGCAGGTACGGTGCTCCGCCGGACAGCCGAAGTATGTTACTTTTCCCGCAGGAGATAGCCATAGTGGTCCTGCACTGCCAGGATCAGAAGCCGGAGGTCCCCAGGGAGCCCACAGCCGGAATCTTCCACCTGATACTCCCGCACCTGGCCGTCCAGGCGGACCAGGCACCCGCTGTTCTCGCCGGGCGCTGGGAGCCACCCCTCGTTCTCACTGCTGTCAAAATCCTCCCGACTCCAGAACAGTGTAAACTTATCCCGGTAGGGACGACTCTCGTAGGGGCAGAAGGTGGCGCAGTTGCCGCACTCGTTGCACATGCCGTCCACATGGACAATCTGGCGCTGCCGTTTGCCCGGTACCGCCACCGCTATATTGGCGCGGTTGGGACACACGTCGGCGCACACCTCGCAGACCGTGGGGCATCCCAGGCATCGGGTGTCGGCGCAGCCGTCACAGTCGCTGCACAGATCCCCCTTTTTCGAAAACGATCTGTTATAGTCCTCACAAATATTCTGATCTGTATAGGTCCCGGTCTCCCACTCCACAATGGCCCTGGAGGCCTGTATGGCGTCGGCAATGGCCTCCACCACTGTGGCCGGGCCCCGCCGCCGGTCGCCGATCACGGGCCAGGGGCCCACATCCACAGACTCGTCGATGCGCTCCCCCACGGCGGCGATGAGGGTGGTGCAGGGGAGCTCCTGGGTCCTGCCTGTGGGCACCGGCGCCCGGCGGCCCGAGGCGTCCGGCGCGCCCAGCTCCATGACGGCGCATGTCAGGATATTATCCTCTACCCCCTTGGGTGCCAGCAGCTCCAGGAACTCCACCCCTTCCTCCAGGGCCAGCCGGAGCTCCTCCTCCTCGGCGGGCATATACCGTCTGGTCCGCCGGTAGACCAGGCGCACGTGCTCCACGCCGGGCAGACGTTTTACCGCCCGCGCGGTATCCATGGCGGAGTTGCCTCCGCCGATCACCGCTACATCGGTCCCAAGGGCAGGGGCATTGCCCGCCTTGAGGGCGGCGAGGACCTCCGTAAAGTTTACATAGTCCCCATACTCCAGCCTGGGGTCTCCGGGCTTTTGGGCGCCGGTGGCAAAAATCACGTGGGTGAAGCCCTGCTCCTCCAGCTCCTGATAGGAGCCGACATACGTGTTCAGGCGGACCTCCGCACCCATGGCCCGGACCAGGGCCTCATCCTTGTCGATGGCCTCGGAGGAAATGCGGAACTCCGGAATGATATGGCGCACCACACCGCCCAGAGCGCCGGTGGCTTCAAACAGAGTAACGGGCACCCCCTCCCTGCCCAGGAAGAAGGCCGCCGCCATCCCGGCCGGGCCGCCGCCCACCACGGCCACCTTTTTGCCGGAGACGGCGGACCTGGCCTTCTGTTTGGACAGAAGCGCATCATAGCCGCCCTGGGCGGCCCGCAGCTTCATCTCCCGGATCCAGACCGACTCCTCATAGTAATTGCGCATGCACTTGTCGGCACAGTGGTGGGGGCAGATGGTGCCGGTGATGAAGGGGAGCGCATTCCGGCGGGTGATGATCTCCAGCGCCTGCCCGTACTCCCCCCGGCTCACAGCCATCAGGTAGGCGGGGATATCCTGTTCGATGGGGCAGCCATCCCGGCAGGGCGCTGTGAAGCAGTCGATGAGGGGCACCTTTCTGTGCATCTTCCGCTCCGGCAGGGGCTTGATGGGCTTGCGGTAATAGGGGTCCGACTCCACCTGCTCCGCCAGCGCCGCCACCGCCTGGGCATTCACGCCCCGGAAGGGCTCGCTCCCGCAGTCCATCAGGAGTTTGCCCATCTGGCTCAGGCGCTGGTAGCCACCGGGCTTGAGAATGGTGGTGGCCACGGTAATGGGCCAGATGCCCGCGGCGAAGAGCGCCTCGACGTTGTGGACGTCGGCACCGCCCGAGTAAGAGATGCGCAGCCCTCCTTCAAACTCCTCGGCGATGCGGCGGGCCAGGGAGATGGTCAGCGGGAAGAGCGCGCGTCCGGACATATACATCTCCTGGCTGGGCAACTCACCGGCCGCTACATCCACGGGGAACGTGTTGGTAAGCTTGACGCCAAACTCCAGTTCCCGTTCCGCACACAGCCCCATCAGGCGGCGGAACATGGGCACTGCGTCGGTCCATTGAAGGTCCTCTGCAAAGTGGTGGTCGTCAAAGGTCACATAGTCAAACCCAAGACTGTCCAGCCGCTTCCGGGCGAAGGGATAGCCCAGGAGGGTCGGATTGCACTTGATATAGGTATGGAGCCCTTTTTCCGTGATGAGATAGGTGGCGATGCGCTCGATCTCATCCGGAGGACAGCCGTGCAGCGTGGATTCGGTGATGGAGCAGGACACCCTGGGGCTGACGGCGCGGATATATGCCGCGTCCACCTGTTCGAAGCGGTCCGTATTATCCAGGGCCCACTCCATGCATGTCCGCCACACGGCGGAGCCAGAGGCATCCTTCATGCCCTCAAGATAGGCGTCGATCTTGGGGCTCTTGATCCCCTCCAGGTCATAGCCCACGGACATATTGAAAACAAAGCCGTCCGGATCGCCCAGCGCCAGCTCTTTTGCCAGGAGCTTGCAGGCAAACCATGCCTTGACGTACTCCTCATAGGCCTGGGGAACGGTGAGCTCGGTGGACCACTCGCAGTTATAACACTCGTCCCCGGCGGTGATGCACGGCTTGGCCACGCACTTGGAGAGGGCCTCGCCATCCATGATCTGCACGGTCTTGAGCTCAAAGAACCGGGCCCCGGCGGCGTAGGCCGCCACGATATTCTGGGCAAGCTGGGTATTGGGCCCGGCGGCGGGACCGAACGGCGCCTCGATTTTTTCGCCGAAAATAGGGCGTGCCTGCCCATTTTCATGGCGCACCAGCTTACAGACGCCGAACAGGCTCTTCTGCTGCCGGTACTCGGTGAGCGCCCAGTCCATCAGTTGGGCGAAGGGGATGGGACGCATAATATCACTCATATGTATGACCTCCAGCCAATTCTCTCGTTCTTTTCCATTGCATCCGCCGCTCTGGGGCGAAACCTTGGGGAGGACGCAATCAACGCATCCCGTGTTTTAGTAGCTCCTGCGGTTGAGCGCTCCCCACAGCTTTTTGCTCTGTTCCAGCGTCCAGGCGTTGATGGCGTCCTCGTCGATGCCCACAAACTCCCGGTCCCGGTAGAGCACCTTCCCGTTGATGATGGTGGTGCGGCAGTTCTTTCCCATCATGCCGAAGAGGATATGCCCGTCGATGTTCTCTTCGGAGAAGGGAGTGAACGGCTTATAGTCCATGACGACGACATCCGCCGCAGCGCCGGGCTTCAAAACACCCAGCGGCTTTCGAAAGTACCGCGCGCCGATGGCGGCATTGTTGCGGAAAAGCATCTGCATGTCCTCGCACCAGCCTACGTTGGGCCGGCAAGCGTTATGCCGCTGGATGAGGAGAAACACCTTCAGGGACTCCAGCATGTCGTGGGTATAGGCGTCGGTGCCCATACCCACCAGGATGCCCCGCTCCATCATCTGCAGCACCGGCGAACAGCCCACGGCGTTGCCCATATTGGACTCTGGATTATTGACCACCATGGTGCCGGTCTCCCGAAGGATCTCCATCTCGGCGGGATTGATATGGATGCAGTGGCCCAGGATGGTCTTTTCCCCCAAAATGCCGTGGTTTAAGAGCCGGTTCACCGGACGGCATCCGTAGTTCCGCAGGGAATCATACACGTCGTTCATGCCCTCGGCCACGTGAATATGGAACCCCGTCATGCCGTTGTTGGCCTCCACCATACGGGCAAAGGTCCTGTCGGACAGGGTAAAGAGCGCATGGCCGCCGAACATGGCGCGGATCATATCGTCGTCCTGCTCTCTCGCCCACTTGGCGAAGTCGGCGTTCTCCCGGATGGCCTCCCCGCACTTTTCTTCCCCATCCCGGTCCGATACCTCATAGCACAGGCAGGCACGCATCCCCAGCTCCCGGCACACATCCCGAATGGCGAACAGCGACCCGGGGATCTCGCCGAAGGAGGCGTGGTGGTCAAAAATGGTCGTCACTCCATCCCGGATACAGTCCAGCACCGTGGCATAGGCCGAGGCCCGGGTGCCGTCCAGGGTCAGATGACGGTCGATGTTCCACCACGTCCCCTCCAGCACCTCCAAAAAGTTGGTAGGATCGTTTCCCTCGATCCCCAGTCCCCGGGCCAGCCCCGAGTAGATATGGGTGTGGGCATTGATGAGCCCCGGCATGATGACGCCGCCCCGGGCGTCCACGAATTCCGCATCCGGGTACTTGGCCTTCATCGCGTCAAGGGGGCCCACCTCTCCGACCCGCTCGCCGTCCAGCGCCACCGCGCCGTCGGCCAGATAGGGCAGCGCATCGTCTCTTGTGATGACCCTTCCGTTTCCAATGAGCAGCATTGCACTCTCCTCCTCACTCTTTGCCCCTTTAAAACAAAACGGTGCCCATTCCTCTGAATGAACACCGGCCCGTGCGCGAAGCACTTCTTTACAGCTTATATTGTCAATTCTGCACAAGGTTCTTTTCTTTGAACAATTTAATTTTATCATAGTTTTTTTATCTTTGCAAGGGCATATTAAAAATATTTTTTAGCGCAAACTCTTTTTGTTGAATTCCCCCTGATATCTGTTATAATAAAAATAACCCAACGAACAGAGAAAGGCGGGCGATCACGATGCAGGCTTCCCATCTGCAGTTCTGTTTTCAACTGGCCCGGGGTATTGCGCAGCAATTTGGTTCAAATTGCGAAGTAGTGGTTCATGACCTGGACTCCAACGATGTGGAGCACTCCATTGTGGCCATTGAGAATGGTCACGTCTCCGGGCGCCGGGTGGGAGATGGCCCCTCCCATATCGTGCTGGAGGCTCTGCGCGGCGACTGTGCCCGCCTGGAGGACCGATTGGCTTATCTGACCCGGAGCGACGACGGAAAGATCCTCAAATCCAGCACCATCTATATCCGAGATGATGACGGCAGAGCCATCGGCGTCTTTGCCATCAACTACGACATCACCCTCATGCTGGCCATGGAGGACGCCCTCAAGGGCTTTACTGCCACCCAGGTGCCGGAACGGGAGCCGGAGCACATCTCCCGGAATGTGGCCGACCTTCTGGATGAGCTCATCGAGCAGAGTGTCAAGCTGGTGGGGAAACCGGTACCTCTCATGAACAAAGAGGACAAGGTGAAGGCCATCCAATTTCTCAACGATACCGGCGCTTTCCTCATCACCAAATCCGGCGACAAGGTGTGCAAGTTCTTCGGTATTTCCAAGTACACCCTTTATAGCTATATCGACGAGGCCAAGAACTAGGCGCTGTTGGAAAAAGGGGAATCGCTCCTGCGGCGATTCCCGGCCCGGCGGATAAAATCCGCCGGGCCTTTTTCTACTTTTCTTCGGCCTTGCGCTCCGTCCGGTCCTTGGGCAGGATCAGGTTGAGGAGGATCGCCATCAGCGTGGCGACCACCACAGAAGAGGAGCCGAACACCGTGGTCACCCAGTCCGGAAAGCCGCTGCCGGCCAGACAGCCCGGCACCTGGGTGATTCCCACGCCCAGCGCCACAGAGAGGCCCACCACCTTTCCCAGCCGCCACGTTCCACACATCCATGCAACTCCTGATCTCACCCCTGCTCAAAATACCTCGCTCCTCTGCCGTACAAAACTGTGGATTGTTTTATCAAAATATGCCTCAGAAAACTTCAGCAGCTCCTGTACCACACGGGGCATATATCGGTTCCGATCATAGATAATGGCGAGCTGGCGGGAAATGGGCGGCTGGAAAGGCTTCGACACCAACTCCGGCACCAGGTATTCCTCTATATAAGGCTGGGGCAGGATGCTGATCCCACGCCGGTTGCTCACCATACGCATCAGCAGGTAGGCTCTCGGCGCAGTGCCGACAACCTTTGGCCTGAATCCATGCCGGATACACATATCCATCAGCATTTGGTGGGGCTGATAGTCATCGTTAAACAGAAGAAGTGGCTCGTCGCGCAGATCCTCAATGGTAAGGTGCTTTTGCTTTGCCAGAGGGTGTTCTTTGTGCATGACGCCGACCATCGCATCTGAACTGATCACTTTTATCTCCAATGCGGCATTTGGCTTCTCCGCCACCGGGAGCACGGCAAACCCGATGTCACACCTGTGTGCCAACACGGCATTCTTGATCTCGCGAGAAGTCATTTCCAGAATATTCAGATAGGCATCCGGAAAGCGGGAGGAAAAGCTGGCCTCCAACTCCCGAAAAAATACGCTGGCTATGGTGACTGTGCCGATGTTGACCCTCCCGGATACATTTGCCGACGTGTCCCGCATCACGCTGTACAGGTCGTCGATACGGCTACAGATATCCTGGGCCCGCTCATAAAAGACCTGTCCCTCCTCCGTCAGCTTAAATACTCTTTTGTTCCTGTCGATGAGGCAGACCCCCAATTCATCTTCCAGCTGTTTGATGGATTTGGTGAGTCCCGGCTGAGTCGTATACAGCGCAGCGGCGGCGGCTGTGAAGCCCTTTCTCCGGACGATCTCGATGAAATACTGAAGCTGTCTGATTTCCATATCCAGTCCCCCCATGTGATGCGGCCCGGCCTGTTTTAGGAATTATACCAAAACATCCTGTATATTTTCAACTATTTTTGTTCAATCATAACCATTCGTTATGAGGCAGATAAGAGGTATGTATTTCCCTTTTTACCTTCTGTCCCATATACTTGCAATAAACACCGGTGTCTTTCGTTTTGGAACTTTCTTACCTGAGCCGCAGCCGGACGCGGCCCGATAAGAAGAGCTAGGGAGGTATCATGGAAATAGATTTTATCGTACAGGATCATACCGCCTGCCTGACCATAGACCGGAGCCATGGCCTCAATCTCCTCACGCCGGATCTCATGCGCGAGCTGGAAGCACACCGCGGCAGAATCAACGACGATCCCTCCATCCGTGCAGGCATCCTCACCGGGCACGGGACCAAAGCTTTCTGCGCGGGCACAGACATCCAGCAGTGACTCCCCTTTGTTGCGCAGGCAAAAGCGCATCCGGAAGAGATGCCGCGGACGCCGATGCGGGGACTTCAAATGAAAAAGCCTCTCATTGCGGCCGTCAACGGTTATGCGCTAGGCGGCGGCGAATTGGCTCTGTCCTGTGACATTCGGGAGGCCTCCCGCAACGCTGTTTTCGGATGGCCGGAGGCCTCCCTGGGTATTCTGCCCCGTTTGGGCGGGACACAGCGCCTTCCCCGTATCATCGGTCCGGCCAGGGCCCGCGAGATTCTCTTGACTGGTAGGCGGGTAGCGGCCCAGGAGGCCCTTTCCATCGGACTCGTCTCCGAGGTCGTGGAGGCAGAGCACCTGATGGATACGGCTTGGGCCTATGCACGGCGCATCTGTGCTCTCGCCCCTCTTTCTGTAGAGTCTATCAAGCGTTGTCTGGACGAGGGCTGTGAGTCCAGCCTTGACGATGGTCTGGAGTTGGAAAATACCCTTGGGCTCCGTCTCTGCGATACAGAAGACTACCAGGAGGGCAGACGTGCATTTTCAGAAAAACGTGCGCCCTGCTTCCACGGCCACTGAGACCGGCACTTTCCGCCTGATGGCCGTTGCCGGCCAATGTTTCTCCGATCTCTACCATTTCACAAGAAAGGAAGATAGTTTTATGGAACACCTGGATTTTATCAAGGTCGATATCGTCGAAGAGGGGATCGCCGTCGTTACCCTGAACCGCCCCCCTGTCAACGCTTTCAATTTACAGATGTATCGTGAACTCCACAAGGCCTTCCAGTTCACCGACGACCCCGCCAACAACGTGCGCTGTGTCGTTGTCTGTGCAGAGGGTAAAATGTTCTCCCCCGGAAATGACGTCAACGACTTCGCCGACGACAGCACCTATCAGGTGGCCAACTATTCCGACGTGGTGGCCGAAGGGCTGGATTCCGTTATGCTCTCCAAGGTCCCCGTGGTCGTTGCCGTAAACGGCGCCTGTGCGGGTGCCGGCTTCTGCATTCCCGCCGTAGCGGATGTCGTGGTCGCCACCGAGAAGGCCAAGTTTGGTATCACTGAGCTTAATGTGGGTATCATCGGAGGCGCCGCGGAAGCAAGCTACTGCCTCCCGCCAAAGGTCGTGAGCTATATGTCTCTCACCGGCCGCATGATGTCCGCCAGGGATATGGAAAAATACTCCTTTGTCCATAAGATCGTCCCCGAGGAACAGCTTATGGACGAGGCCATGGACATTGCCCGCGCCATCGCGGCCCATCCGCCCATCGGCCTGCGCTACTCCAAGGAGGTCCTGCTCAAAATTTTCGAGCCCGATGTCCTGGCTGAAAAGGTGGAGTTTGCCGCCGAAAAAAACCGCGCCCACAAGAAAACGGCCGACTTTAAGGAGGCTGTAAGCGCCTTTTTGGAAAAAAGAAAGCCCCGCTTCCAGGGGAAATAACCTCTGGGTCCAGCCCCTGCGACAGTTATCCCCGCACTCTTTATAGAACTTGCTAATTATAAAAGGTGGTCTTAAAAACAATAACACAGTATGGACAATATAAAGAATACACAAAAAAGGGAGTGTTGGAAATGGAACAAATGCCCAATGCCTCCACGGAGGTTAAAAAGCCAAAGAAATTCAAAATTGCATTTCCCCACACCTATTTGATTTTGGTTGCGCTTTGCGCTTTAGCTGTAATCTTGACCAATGTTTTACCCTCCGGTGTATTTGACCGTGAACGAAATGCGGATGGTCGGACGGTAGTTATCGCCGGAACCTATCACGAGGTTGAGGCAAATCCGATTCCTTTTATCAAGTTGCCGGTTAAAATTCATGAGGGCATGCAGGCCGGCGCTGACCTATTGATGTTCATGCTCATTATGGGTGGTTCCTTTGGCATTCTAAATGAGGCCGGTGCGGTAAACTTTTTTATTTGTAATTCCTTAGCACGTGCAATGCGAGGAAAGGAAAAGCTTTTTATCCCCATCCTTCTTTTCGTCATGTCCATGGGCGGTATTACCTTCGGTATGGCTGTAGAGGCCGTCGCTTTTATCCCGGCTGTCATTGCGCTGTCTATAGCTCTTGGCTACGACAGTATCCTAGGATTGGCAATTGTCTTTTTGGGCAGCAATGCCGGATATACTGCTGGCATTTATAATCCCTTCAATGTGGGCGTAGCACATTCTCTAGCAGAAATTCCGCTTTACGAGGGTGCTTGGTATCGTTGGATCTTCCTTTTCGTGTTACTGATGATTGCAAGCATAGGATTGATGCGTTATGCAGACAGGATAAAAAAAGATCCCACCAAGAGTTTGGTGTACAAAGACCCAGATTCCGAGAGTTGGCGTTCTGTGCAGAGCAGCGGACGTAAGGCCACTATTCAAGAATATCTTGGATTGTTTATTTTCTTGGGCGGCTTTGCTTTGATTATTTGGGGCTGCGTCTCTCAAGGATGGTGGTTCGGCGAAATTTCCGCCGCTTTCTTCTGGATGGCGGTCCTTACAGGAATTATTTTTCGATTTACGCCTAACAAGATGTGTCGCCTATTCTGCTCTGGAATGTCGGACATTGCAGTTGGAGCTGGTTCCGTCGGCTTTGCTAGAGCAATCGCAGTCATTCTGGCAGACGGCGTAATTATGGATACAATCGTCTACTATCTGGCAATGCCGCTCCAATACCTGCCCGGTATCGTACAGGCCGCTGGTATGCAAGTCGCTCAGACCATCATTAACTTGGGCCTCCCATCCGGCTCAGCCCAAGCTACGGCTACTATGCCGATCATTATTCCTCTGGCGGACCTTCTGGGCGTTTCGCGTCAAACAGCAGTATTTGCGTTCCAATGCGGAGATGGTATCTCCAATGGTATTATTCCGACCTATACTACCCTAATTGCAATGATGGCCGCAGCCAAAATCCCATTCCAGAAGTGGCTCAAGCTAGCTTTTAAAATTGTAGCAGTTCAATGGCTTGCGGGTATGGCAATGACTATCATTGCGACCTTAATTCATTATTGATGCAGGTGAAGCTTTAAGCCGAAACACTTCTCAATTTTATTTCAGCACATCTGTAGCTTTAATAAGGGAACGCAGTCAACATGACACATTCTTACGAAGCCCTCCGTGTGGATATTTCTGCACAAATCGCAGTCATCACTATGAATTGGTTCTGGCCTGTGATCTGCGTATTGCCTGTGATAAACCCCGTCTTGGACTTTCTGAGCCGAGTCTAGGTATCATTCCCGGGATCGGCGGGACACGGTGGTTGGCCCGCTGCGGGGGTATGAGCAATTGCCAGATAGATCATTCCGGCCGGAAAGATCTTGAATGGAGAGCAGGTTTTGGCCCTTGGCCTTGCTCCAGACTGCGTTCCGCAGACGCTTCTGCTCCAGAGGGCCAAAGCCGTCGCAGAGGAACTGCACGACAGAAGGCCGCTGGCCCTGATGCTTGCCAAGAAATTGCTCTACGCCGTTCTCTCCACCAGTCAGGAGTGCGTAATTCTGATGAAGAAACTCTCCTTGTGCGTCCTGCTGGACAGCGCAGATAAAGACGAGGGCATCCGTTCCTTTTTAGAGAAACGCTGGCCCGTTTTTACCGGCTACTAATCAAATTTTAGGAGGAATATAATGAACCGATTCGCGGAGGAGTACGCTTCCAAAAAGGTGACCATACAGGATGTCCTGCATATGATCCAATCCAATGATCTCATCTGGACCTCCTATAACGGTCTGGAGCCTCAGTCGTTCTTCCGGGAACTCCACACCATAAAAGACAGGGTGGAACATGTCACCGTGCGCCACGCCGGACTTTGGAAAAACTATGAATTTGTCTCCAGCCCAGAAATGAAGGGCCATTTTGATGTTATCAGCAGCTTTTATGATGAATTTGCCCGCGCCTGCCATGATTACCAGATTTCCAGTTATATGCCGATCCACTTGCATAACGGCGTAGCTCGCTGCCTGGAAGACCGCCACATCAATATGTTCGTCGGTATGGTCTGTCCGATGGACGAGCACGGCTACGTCCATTTTTCCCTTAACGCGTACAACGAAATGGACACCGTCTTTCGTTCTGACGTGGTGGTCATGCTGGTCAATAAAAATCTTCCCGTGGTCGGGGGCGACAACCTCGTCCACATCAGTGATATCGACTACATAGTGGAAGTGGAGGATCCGCTTATCACAATCGAAGGCAGTCAGCCCGGGGAAACGGAAATGAAGATTGGGGCCAACGTCGCCTCGCTGGTGGAGGATGGTTCCACCATTCAACTCGGCATCGGGAATATCCCCAACGCAGTGGGGACCTATCTCGCCGAAAAAAATGATTTGGGCGTACACACGGAAATGATCACCAGTATTATTGCGGACCTTTCTGAATCCCGTGTGATCACAGGGAAAAAGAAAACCATCAACCGCGGGAAAATCGTGGGAAGCTTCGCCTTAGGCAATCAGCGGCTTTATGAATATCTTGACCACAATCCTGAAATCGCGCTGATGTCCGGCAGCTATGTCAACGACCCCCGCGTGATTTGCCAAAACGACCGGATGGTCTCCATTAACTCCTGCCTCCAAGTCGATTTGACCGGTCAGATCTGCTCGGAGTCCATGGGGCATGTCCAATATTCCGGTACCGGGGGCGCCGCTGATTTTGCCGTCGGCGCCTCCCACTCCAAAGGCGGGAAATCCATTGTGGCGGTCAAATCTACCGCAAAGAAAGGAACCGTCTCCACCATACAGCCCCTCCTCACCCCCGGTGCCGTAGTGTCCATCAGCCGGAATGACATCGACTACATCATTACGGAATATGGAATCGCAAAGATCAAGGGAAAGAGCATTGCTGAACGCGTAGAAAACCTGATCCATATTGCCCACCCCAAATTCCGGGACGAGCTGCGCCAGAAGGCCAAGGATTATAAGATTTGGTAATTCTATACCATATTTGACACATAAGGGAGTATCTGTACTATGAAGATTGATGCGCTCAAAAAAGTGTGCGTTGCGGGCGCCGGCCAGATGGGGCGGCAAATTGCGCTCACCATTGCCCTTCACGGGTACGACGTCTATCTGACCGACTCCGTCCCTGCCGCGCTTGCGCAGACGGACACTTGGTCACGGGACTATTTGGACGGTCGGGTATCCAAGGGAAAGATGACATCCGAGCAGGCAGATGCGGCACGCGCCCGCTTTCATCTGGTCCCCACGCTGCAACAGGCCGCCGCTGGATCTCAAATTGTGATAGAAGCCATCTTAGAAGACCGCGAGATCAAGCGCTCGTTCTATTTCGAACTCGGCGGCATCGTCGGGGAAGATACCATTTTGGCGTCCAATTCCAGCTATATGGTCTCCTCCCTCTTTCAAGACTGTGTTAAAACCCCTTCCAGACTGGCCAACATGCATTTTTTCAATCCCGCTTTAGTCCTGAAGCTGGTAGAGGTGGTCAAAGGAGAACACACCGCGCCGGACACCGTGGAGCTCATTGTGGAATTTGCAAAGAAAATCGGTAAAACACCGATCCGTGTCAATCGGGAAATCGATGGTTTTGTGGTCAACCGTGTTCTGCGTGCCATCCGGGATGAGGCTTACTTTCTGGTGGAAGAGGGTGTCTGCACACCCGAAGACCTAGACATCGGTGTGGAACTAGGGCTCAATCACCCCATGGGTCCCTTCCGCCTTTTGGATCTGACCGGGATCGATCTCAATTATATGTCCATGGAACAGCGCTGGAAGGACACAGGCATCAAGCCCCACGGTTATGATATTGCTAAACAGATGTACGAATCCCACCTGTGGGGTCGAAAAACTGGAAAGGGATTCTATACGTATGGTGAGACATAGAAGGCGCAGTTGATTATACATATGCAGCGATAGGTCGTTGCGGCCGCTTATGGCCGCTCCGCCATTGTGAAAGCCAAAAGCAGCATGCGAACAGTCGCTTCCTTCTCTTGTCTATAAAAACAGAGCGCATCGCCATCTGAATCACAATCACGTCAGGCATCGCAACGTATTAAGAGCTTTGATCGACCGCAGTGAAGCTGGGAGCCTGGACGGCAAAAAATGGCGCACATAGAAATACCGCGTGAGGCAATGCTATGTCTGGATTCCCAATCCAACAAACAAACGAAGCAAGGAGATGCGAAATTATGTCTAGCTCTAATAATTCTAATCAGCCTGTCGTGCCCAGCGCCCGCGAGGCCCTGAACAAGTTTAAGATGGAGGCTGCTCAGGAAGTCGGCGTGAACCTGAAGCAGGGCTATAACGGCGACCTGACCAGCCGCGAGGCCGGCTCTGTTGGGGGCCAGATGGTCAAGAAGATGATCGAGGCCTACGAGAACGGCATGAAGTAAGTATCCCCAAAGGGATTAAATGTATTGGCCGGGGGCCGGAGGAAATTCCTCCGGCCCCCGGCCTTTTTGCAGAAATCCGCCGTCTTCATGGCGTGCAAGGGGGCGGCGGACCCCTTTTGGGTATGCCGCCGCCCCCTTGTGTTACCCCTATGCATCTGCTCCGTCTTAGAAAAACAGAGCCAGACTCCAGGCCGCCGTGGCCACCAGCGCGCCGGCTGCCGCCCAGGCCGGCGCAGGCAAAAATCTGATCCACCGCCCCACCCGCGTATTTCCCCGCACATAGCTTTTCGCCGCCTTCTGGGCCTCCTCCAGCACCTGTTCCGCCGAGACACCCTCGGCAAAGGCATCCTCCCGCATGATAAAAATCGCTTGCTCAAAAAGGCGCGGGTCCGGCGCCTTTACCACGATGACCCGTTTGTTGATTCCCTTGACCATTCTGGATCCCCTCCTGCTTTTTTCTCGTCCTTCCAGTATGACCCGGTTATGCTTCCATTATTCGCCTCGCATAAGAAGAAGCGGCCTGTCGTAGACTAGGGACAGAAACTTTTTTGGAGGCGGGAACGTGGGGAAACACAGAAAGCGGCTTCTCTGGTCGCTGGCCCTCATCTTCGGGCTCAACATTCTGATCATTACCTTGGTCCAGACCGCCCAGGCGGCTACCTACCGGCAGGGCTCCTCCGGCCAGGCGGTACGCACCATTCAGGAAAAGCTGGTGCGCTGGGGCTATTTTGATGGGCCAGTGGATGGCATCTATGGCTCCAAAACAGAGGCAGCCGTAAAGAAATTTCAGCAGAAAAACGGCCTTACCGCCGACGGTGTGACGGGGACCGCCACGTTGAAAGCGCTGGGCATGACGACCACGGAGAACGGTGCCTCCTCCAGTCAGAGCAACAGCGTGGATCTGCTGGCCCGTGTCATCTCGGCGGAGGCCAGGGGCGAGCCCTACAGCGGCCAGGTGGCGGTGGGCGCCGTGATCCTCAACCGGGTGAGCCACCCCTCCTTCCCCAACACCATCGCGGGAGTGGTCTATCAGCCGGGCGCCTTCTCCTGCATGGACGATGGGCAGATCGACCAGCCGGTGGCCGAATCCTCCATCCGGGCCGCCCGGGAGGCGCTCAACGGCGCCGACCCCAGCGGCGGAGCCATCTATTATTTTAATCCCAGCACCGCAACCAGCGGCTGGATCTGGTCCCGTCCCCTCATCAAGGTCATTGGAAACCACCGTTTCTGCTCATAAGAAAAGCGGACATGCCATATGGCATGTCCGCTTTCTCATATCCGGAATTTAGTCGGTGACGAAGGGCAGCAGGGCGATCTGACGGGCCTGCTTGATGGCCTGGGTCAACTGGCGCTGATGCATGGCGCAGGTACCGGTGGTCCGGCGGGGCAGGATCTTGGACCGCTCGGAGACAAACCGGCGCAGCTTGGCCGCGTCCTTATAGTCGATGTGCTCGACCTTATCCACACAGAAGCTGCAAACCTTGCGGCGCTTGCGGCCGCGGGGACGCTCTCTATCCATAGGCATGGTATATACCCTCCTTATGTTTATTTTGAAAAGAAAGTCGGACCTGTCGGCCCATTTTCAAGGCCCTGTTTTGATGGGGTGCATCAAAACGGGAGTTCGCCGTCGTCGTCGTCCAGCTCGGCGAATTGATCCCCGCCCGCGGGGGCGGCGTAGGCCGGAGGGGGGACGGGCGCGCTGGGCGCTGGGGCGGAGTAGCCGCCGCCGTAACCGCCGTAGCCGCCGCCCTCGGCGTCCCGCTTGGAGTCGCCAAAATAGACGTTGTCGGCCACTACCTCTGCGGCGGTGCGCTTATTGCCGTCCCGGTCCGTGTAATCCCGGATCTGGAGACGGCCTTCCACGACGGCCATACGGCCCTTGGTGAAATACCGGGAGACAAACTCGGCGGTGGAGCGCCAGGCAACCACATTGATGAAGTCCGCCTTCTTCTCCCCGGTCTCCTTGTCCTTGAAGTCCCGGTCCACGGCCAGCCGCAGGGATGCCACGGCTACCCCCGAGGGGGTGTGCCGCATTTCAGGGTCCGCCACCAGGCGGCCCTGAAGAAAAATTTTGTTGAGCATGGCCTCTCCTTATTCGTCCTTGCAGACGATCATGGAGCGCATCACGCCGTCGGTGATCCGCATCACGCGGTCCAGCTCGGCGGGGAACGCGGCATCAGCCGTAAAGGTCATGAACACGTAGTAGCCCTCGTTCAGGTCGTCGATGGGATAGGCCAGCCGGCGCTTGCCCCACTCGTCCACCTCGGCCACGGTTCCCCGGGCCTCGGCCATCGCCTTGAACTTGGCCACCAGCGCGGCGGTGGCCTCCTCGCCCAGCTCGGGCTTGAGGATATATGCCACCTCGTAGTTGCCGTTGATCTTTGCCATTTTACTTGCACCTCCTTATGGTCTTGTGGCCCTCACTCTTTGGTGAGAGCAAGGATGACGCCCATCTCATTTCGACAGGCTATATTATTATATAGAAAATCCTAGAAATGTCAAGGAAAATTTCAAATTATCCGCCTCTCGGCGCCCTTTCCGCCGGGACGGTCCAGAGGCCCTCTCCCCCGGTGCGGGGAGCGGGCCTCTGGACCGTCCGCTTAAAAAAGCGGGACCTCCAGCGGGGTCTCCAGCTCGATCCGGCGATTGGTGGAAAGCGCCAGCTTCACGCTGTCCCATCCATAGTCCCTCAGGACGCGGTATTCCGTGTTCTCCTCGCACCAGCCGTCTTCGTCCCGGTCTACGGCGCTCATGGAGTAGCCGCCCCACTCATGCTCTCCGCCTTCCGGATCGTAATAGTACCACTGGAAGGAGGTCCCCTGGCCGTCGTTGCGCAGGGACAGATACACGTCCTCCCCCCGGCGCTCGATACTCTCCACGAAAAGTCCCTCCGGGAGCCAATCGGCCTCCCCGGTCTCCAGGTCCAGGGTGACCTGGGTCCGGTCCTTGTCCAGCCAGGAGCAGCCGGTGATCACCAGAGTGAATGCCTCCCCGCCGGTGAAATAGGGGCTCTCCAGGGTGTAGTTGGGCCAGAAGTGCTCCCCCTCCGCGCTCCCGAAGGAGACGCCTCCCTTCTCATAGCGGTTCCCCTTCTCATCTGCCACATAGCAGTCCAGGCCGGTCAGCCACGCGGTGTTGTTGGGGTCGTCGGAGAGGGTCAGGACCATCTGCGTGGGGTCGATGGACAGTCCGTCCACCCGGAGGCGCTGACCGTCCAGCTCGATCCACTGCTCCGCCCGCACCGTCCGCCCGGGTCCGATGAGTCCGGTATCGATGGTCAGGGGAAAGTCAAAGGAGGCCATCGCAGCCGGGCGGTCCTGCGGGGTCTCCTCCGGCCAGGGCCCGTCCGCCGGAGCGGCCCGGCTCTCCGCCGCGCCCTGTCCCGCCTTGGGATAGCCGGCGTCCCGCACGTCAAAGCGCAGCGTCAGCCTGTCAGGAAGGCTGCCCTCCACAAAATAGAAGGTGGCAACGCGGTAATCCTTCTCCTGCAGCTCCTCCCCCGGACTGCCCCAGGTGGCGGCATAGCCCTCCAAATGCTCCCCATCCTGCGCCAGCAGCGCCGGCTGCGCCTCCAGGGCGTTCTCCCCGTCCCAGCCCAGCGTATAGAACACATTGAGCTGCCTCTCATCCACGATGAGATACTCCACCGACAGGGTGACGCCATCGGCGGTCCGGGTCTGGCCCACGGGCTGGATGTAGTCGTTTTCAAAGGCTGCCTTCAGGCTGGGGTCCACGGCCACGGCCTCCGCCAGCGCCCTGACAAAAGGCACACGGCGACATGCCATGGCGAAGGGCATCGAGCAGTTCACCAGTAAAATGAAGGCGGAGGCCGCCCCGGCCAGGGAGGCCGCGGGGATTCCCAGCCAGCGGCCCGCCCTTGCCTTACGGGCCCGGACACGGGCCCGCTCTACGGTGCCGTCCAGCGCAGGCGGCGTCTCCCCCAGTTCTGCGACCAGGGCCCAGTATTCCTCGTTTCGGTTCATGCGCCCACCTCCTCTCCATCCACAAGCTCCAGGCGCAGGAGCCTGAGCGCCTTTCTCTGCCGGGTGGCCGCCGTCCCCTGGGGGATGTCCAGGGCGCGGGCGGTCTCCGCAAGGGTGAGTCCGGAAAAATACCGCAGGATGATGACCTCCTTGAGCTCTCTGGGGAGCCGGCCCACCGCATCCCGCAGGGGGAGGGCGTCGAAGTCCTCCTGTGCCGTCTCCGGGAGCTCCGCCACGGATACCTCGCGTCTGTGCCGCCGCAGCTCCGCGTTACAGACATTGATGAGGATACGGGTGAGCCATGTGCCGAAAAACTGCTCCTCCCGCAGTTTTTCGCAGGCGCGCAGGCCCTTGTAGACCGCCTCGTCCACCGCGTCCACCGCCAGGGAGGCGCTGCCCAGGTAGAGGAGGGCCATGCCGTAGAGCTTCCCCTTCATGGCGTCGGCCCGGACGGCGTATTCCTGTTCCGTCACGCCCATCCCTCCTTTCTGACCATTAGATGTTCCGTAGCGGCGTTTTGATTGCGTCCGTTGAAATTTTCTCCCGCACCATATATAATACAGGGAGTATGCTGAGGAGGTAGCCGCCCTTGAAGGAGCTTGACCGTCTGCCCATTCCGCTTTTGGCGTGGTATCGCGAAAACGCCCGTGTTCTGCCCTGGCGCCCCGCCCCCGGCGGAGGCGCGCTGGGGGACCCCTATCGCGTGTGGGTGTCGGAGATCATGCTCCAGCAGACCAGGGTGGCGGCGGTTCTGGACTATTACCGCCGCTTTATGGCCGCACTGCCCGCCGTGGCCGATCTGGCCGCGGTGGAGGAGGACCGGCTGATGAAGCTGTGGCAGGGGCTGGGCTACTACAACCGGGCCCGCAACCTCCAAAAGGCCGCCCGCCAGATCATGGCGGACCACGGGGGCGTCTTCCCCGGCACCTACGAGGGCCTGCTGTCCCTGGCCGGCGTGGGGGAATATACCGCCGGTGCGGTGGCCTCCATCGCCTTCGGCCTGCCGATTCCCGCAGTGGACGGGAACGTGCTGCGGGTGGTCGCCCGCCTCACCGGAGACGCGGGCGACATCACAAAGCCCGAGACCAAACGCCGGATGCGCGGGGCCCTGGAGGCCGTGATCCCGGCGGGCGCGCCCGGGGACTTCAACCAGGCCATGATGGACCTGGGAGCCATGGTCTGCCTCCCCAACGGGGCGCCGCTGTGCGCCCGGTGTCCGGCACGCGGGTTCTGCCGGGCGCTGCTGGAGAACCAGACGGGCGAGCTGCCGGTGAAAGCGCCCAAGCGTGCGCGCCGGGTGGAGGCGCGCACGGTCTACCTCATCTTCCGCCGGGGCCGGGTGGCCCTGCGGCGCAGGCCGGAAAAGGGCCTTCTCTCCGGGCTGTGGGAGTACCCCAACGAGCCCGGAGGCGGCCCCGCCCTCCTGGAGGAATGGGGTGTCACGCCGCTGCGGCTGGAGCGGGGCGGAACGGCCAGGCATGTCTTTACCCATATCGAGTGGCAGATGGAGGCCCTCATCGCACAGGCCGCGGAGGACGCCCTCCCGGAGGGCTGGGTCTGGGCCGGGCGGGAGGCCCTCCGGACTCTGTACGCCGTCCCCAGCGCCTTTCAGGGATTTGCCCATCTTGTGGAGGAACAGGTCTGTGAATGACATCATTGCCGCCCAGCGGCGCTATTTCAACAGCGGGGCCACCCGGAGCACGGATTTCCGCAGGCGTATGCTCGCCCGGCTGGAGGAGGCGGTACGCAGACACGAGGCCGAACTGCTCGCCGCGCTGAAGGCCGACCTCAACAAGACCGCGTTCGAGGGCTACGAGACCGAGCTGGCCCTGGTCCTCTCCGAGCTGCGGGAGGCCCGGCGGGAGCTGGACCGCTGGGCCCGTCCCCGGAGGGTGCCCACGCCTCTGTCCCAATTCCCCTCCAGGGGATTCGTCTACCCCGAGCCCTACGGCACGACCCTTATTATGTCCCCCTGGAACTATCCGCTCCAGCTCACGCTGTGTCCGCTGGCGGCCGCCATGGCGGCGGGCTGCACCGCGGTGGTGAAGCCCTCGGCCTACGCCCCCGCCGCCTCCGCCGCCCTGGCCCGACTGCTGGGCGAGACCTTCTCCCGGCACTATATCGCCGTGGTGGAGGGCGGCCGGGAGGAGAACGCCGCCCTGCTGGACCAGAAATTCGACTATATCTTCTTCACCGGGAGTCCCCAGGTGGGGCGGACCGTCATGACCGCGGCGGCCAGACATCTCACCCCGGTGACGCTGGAGCTGGGGGGCAAGTCCCCGGTCATCGTGGCCCCGGACGCCGACTTGGACCTGACCGCCAAGCGCCTGGTGTGGGGAAAATTCCTCAACGCGGGACAGACCTGTGTGGCCCCCGACCACGTATGGGTGCGCCCGGAGCAGCGGGATGCGCTGGTGGAGCGGATGGGCCGCTATATCGGCAGATTTTACGGTCCCGCCCCCCTGGAGGGGGAGGACCTGCCCCGCATCGTGAACCGGAAGCACTACGACCGGCTCTGCGCCCTGCTGGGCAGCGGGCGCACCGCCCTGGGCGGACAGACCGACCCGGACCGGCTGCGCATCGCCCCCACGGTGCTGGTGGATGTGTCCGAGGACGAGCCGGTGATGGGCGAGGAGATCTTCGGTCCCATCCTGCCCGTGCTCACCTACGACGATCTGGACGGGCTCCTCTCCCACCTTCAGGGGAGGCCCTCCCCCCTGGCCCTCTATCTCTTCACCCGCAGCCGCGAGACGGAACGGCGGGTCCTGGGCGCCCTGCGTTTCGGCGGCGGCTGCGTCAACGACGCGGTGGTCCACCTGGCGGTGAGCGGCCTCCCCTTCGGCGGCGTGGGGGAGAGCGGCATGGGCGCCTACCATGGAAAAGCGGGCTTCGACACCTTTACCCACCGCAAGAGCGTGCTCCGCCGGGGGCGGCTGGATTTTCCGCTGCGGTATCCGCCCTGCGGCGACAGAAAGATCGGACTTTTAAAAAAGCTGATGAGATAGGGAGAGAAGAAGGAATGGCAAAGCTATACTTCCGTTACGGGGTCATGGGCTCCAGCAAGACGGCCAATGCCCTGATGGTGCGCTACAACTACGAGGAGCGCGGTCAGGAGGCCCTGCTGGTGAAGCCGGAGCTGGACCAGCGGGACGGCGCCAAATTCGTGGCCTCCCGCATGGGCCTGTCCCATACGTGCATCTACTTTTCCGAGCTCCAGGCCATGCCGGAGGAGAAGGTGCGGGGTTACGCCTGCGTCATCGTGGACGAGGCCCAATTTCTGAGCCGGGACGAGGTACAGTATCTGGTGGGCGTGGTGGACGACTGGAACGTGCCCGTTATCTGCTACGGCCTGCGGGCCGACTTCGCCGGACAGCTCTTCCCCGGCTCCCAGGAGCTGCTGGCGGTGGCCGACATCATCGAGGAGGTCAAGACCATCTGCTGGTGCGGCAAAAAGGCCACCTACAACGCCCGTTTCGACCAGCACGGCAAGGTGCTCCGGGAGGGCGAGCAGGTGGTGCTGGGCGCCAATGACCAGTATATCGGCCTGTGCCGCAAGCACTGGCGGGAGGGAAACCTGGGCCCCGGCTTCCCCAGGAAATGACGCTATTCCCCTGTGTTCCCGTCCCGGAAAAAGGCCTCCGCCCCCAGTTGGAGCCCCAGCAGGAACCCGGCCTGAAAGGCGTATTGGCCGTGTCCCTCAACGGGATTTTGCTTCAGGTGCTCCGGCCAGCGCCTGGGCTCCGGTCCTCCCACCCAGTAATGGTATAAGAGCTCTATGATGTACGACATAAGACCACCTCAAAACTTACTTTCTGTCGTGTATTATAACACGACAGAAAATTCGTGTCAAGCGGAGGTATTCCATGGTTTTTAATGAGAGGATCAAGCAGCTTCGGATAGAAAAAAAGTTAACACAGGCCCAAGTGGCGGCAGCGTGTGGTATGACGGTTCGCTCTTATCAGCGGCTGGAGGCCGATGCGAAACCGCACTATACCGGCCTTCTGCATCTCGCCACCTTCTTCGAGGTCTCCGTGGACTGGCTGATGGGCCGCACGGAGAACCGGAAGGTACAGCCGTAATGGTCTGCAATCTCTGTCCCCGCCGCTGCGGCGCCGTGCGCACCGAGACCCACGGCGCGGGCCGGTGCCGGATGCCCGCAGCGCCGGTGCTGGCCCGGGCCGCCCTCCACCGGTGGGAAGAGCCCCCCATCTCAGGGACCCGGGGCTCCGGCACGGTGTTCTTCTCCGGCTGCCCGCTGGACTGCGTGTTTTGCCAGAACGACTCCATCAGCCACCAGGACTTCGGCCGGGCCGTCACGCTGGAGCGGCTGCGGGAGATCTGCCTGGACCTGGCCGCCCAGGGGGCGCACAACATCAATTTCGTCAACCCCACCCACTTCGCCCATGTGGTGGCCCGGCTCCTGGACGATCCCCTGCCCGTTCCGGTGGTATGGAACTCCGGCGGCTACGAACGGGTGGAGACCCTGCGGAGCCTGGAGGGGAAGGTGGACGTCTACCTCCCCGACCTCAAGTACCTCACCCCGGCCCTGGCCGGACGGTACTCCGGCGCGGAGGACTATCCGCGGTACGCCGCTGCCGCCATCCTGGAGATGGTCCGGCAGACCGGGCCCTGCGTCCTGGAGGACGGGCTGCTCAAGCGCGGGACGGTGATCCGGCACCTGATCCTCCCCGGCCGGCTCCATGAGGCCAAGGCCGTCATGGACTGGGTGGCCCGACACTTCCCTCCGGACACGGTGCTCTTCTCCCTCATGAGCCAGTATGTGCCCCTGGGGCGGGCGGCGGCGTTCCCGGAGATCGACCGGCGGCTGCGCCCCTCCGAGGCCAGAAGCGCCCTGGCGTATCTGGAAAACCTGGGACTGACGGGCTTCTGCCAGGAGACGGCCTCCGCCGACGCCGAATTCATCCCCCCTTTCGACCTGACGGGCGTGGACCCCATTTGAATATGCAGCAAAAAAGGTCCCGCGCCCAGAGGCGCGGGACCTTCTCTTGTTTGTGAAAAGGGGATTTCTTACTTCACGCCCATCCAGCCGGAGATGACCATACGCTGGACCTCAGAGGTGCCCTCGTAGATCTCGGTGATCTTGGCGTCGCGCATGAAGCGCTCGAAGGGATACTCACGGGTGTAGCCGTAGCCGCCCACCAGCTGCAGTGCGCGGCGGGTCACGTCGCTGGCGACCTCGGAGGCCATCAGCTTGCCCATAGCGGCCAGGTGGCTGTAGGGCTCGTGATCCTGCTTGGCCTGCGCGGCGCGGTAGATGAGCAGACGGGCGCCGTCCAGCTTGGCCTGCATATCTGCCAGCTGGAACTGGGTGTTCTGGAACTGGCTGATGCGCTTGCCGAACTGCACGCGCTCCTTGGTGTACTTCACGCACTCGTCAATGGCGGCCTGCGCGATGCCCAGAGCCTGGGCGCCGATGCCGATACGGCCGCCGTCCAGGGTGGTCATGGCGATCTTGAAGCCCTTGCCGATCTCACCCAGCAGGTTCTCCTTGGGCACGATGCAGTCCTCAAAGACCAGCTCGCAGGTGGAGGAGCCGCGGATACCCATCTTCTTCTCGTGGGAGCCGACCTTGAAGCCGGGGAAATCGCGCTCCACGATGAAGGCGGAGATGCCCTTGGTGCCCAGGCTCTTGTCGGTCATGGCGAAGACCACGAACACATTGGCGAACCCGGCGTTGGTGATGAAGATCTTGGAGCCGTTCAGGACCCAGTGGTCGCCCTTATCCTCGGCCACGGTCTTCTGCATGGCGGCGTCGGTGCCGGCGCCGGGCTCGGTCAGGCCGAAAGCGCCCAGCCACTCGCCGGAGCAGAGCTTGGACAGGTACTTCTCCTTCTGGGCCTCGGTGCCGTACTCGCTGATGGGCCAGCAGCACAGAGAGCTGTGGGCGGACACCATGACGGAGGTGGTGGCGCAGTGCTTGGCCAGCTCCTCACAGGCGCCGATGTAGGTGACATAGCTCATGCCGGCGCCGCCGACCTCTTCGGGATAGGCGATGCCCATCATGCCCATATCGGCCAGCTTGTGCCAGGTCTCCTCGGGGAAACGCTCGGTCTCGTCGATCTCAGCGGCGATGGGGGCGACTTCCTTCAGGCAGAAGTCATGCAGCATGTCCAGAACGTCCTGCTCGTCCTGATCGAAGTGGAAATTCATACAAAATCCCTTCCTTTTTTCATGATTATCCCAAACAGGGGCAATGACTCTTAGGCGCGGGCCTTCTTGATCTCCTCAGTGAGGACGGGGAGGACCTCAAAGAGGTTGCCCACCACACCGTAGTCGGCCACGTCGAAGATGGGGGCCTCGGGGTCCTTGTTGATGGCGACCACCACGTCGGAGCCGCTCATACCGGCCAGATGCTGAATGGCGCCGGAGATGCCGCAGGCGATGTACAGCTTGGGGCCGACGGTCTTGCCGGTCTGGCCCACCTGATGGCTGTGGGGGATCCAGCCCGCGTCAACCGCCGCGCGGGAAGCGCCCACAGTGGCGCCCAGCACGCCGGCCAGAGCCTTGATGGGCTCGAAGCCCTCGGGGCCGCCCACGCCGCGGCCGCCGGACACGATGATCTCCGCGCCCTCCAGGTCCACGCTCTCGCTGTCCATATCCTTGATCAGCTCCAGCACCTGGGTGCGGATATCTTTGGCATCCACATGGATGTCTTCCTTGATGATCTCGGCCTTCGCCTCGCCGGCCTCGCCCTTCTTGAATACGCCGGGACGGACGGTGCCGATCTGGGGACGGTGATCGGGGCACAGGATGGTGGCCATCAGGTTGCCGCCGAAAGCGGGACGGGTCCAGGCCACGTTGCCGCTCTCGGGGTCGATGTCCAGCGCGGTGCAGTCGGCGGTCAGGCCGGTCTTCAGACGGCAGGACACGCGGGGGCCCAGGTCACGACCGTTGTTGGTCGCACCGATGAGCATGCTGGTGGGGCCGTACTTCTCCACCAGGCTCACCAGAGCAATGGCGTAGGCGTCGGTGCTGAAGTGGGCGTACTCGGGGCCCTCCACCACGATCACCTTGTCGGCGCCCTGGGCGCTGGCCGCGTTCACAGCGGCCTCCACATTGTTGCCGATGACCACGGCCACCAGCTCGCCGCCCTGCTTGCCGGCCATCATCCGGCCGGGGGTCAGCAGCTCCAGGCCCACGTTCTTCGCGGTGCCGTCCTCATTGGTCTCTACAAATACCCAAAGATCCTTGGTCTTAGCTTCCATTGTTATCTCCCCCTCCCTCAGATAATGCTGGCGTCGCTCAGCAGCTGGAACAGCTTCTTCGCGGAGTCTTCAGCGGTCTCTTCCTTGATCTTCACGCCGCCGCTCTTCTTCTGCGGCACGAAGGTCTTCTTCACCTTGGTGGGAGAGCCCTTCAGACCGGCCTGCGTCAGGTCGATGGTGGGCAGGTCCGCTGCGGTGAGAGTGGGGATCTCGGCGCGGTTGGCAGCCATCTTGCGCTTGATGGTGGGATAGCGGGGATCCCAGGCGGGCTTGGTGAAGGTCAGCAGGCAGGGCATCTTCACGCCGATGACCTCGACGCCCTCTTCCACTTCCTTCTTCACCTTCACGGTGTCGCCGTCCACCTCGGCCTCCAGGCCGTAGGTCACCTGGGGCAGGCCCAGATGCTCCGCGATCTCGGGGCCGACCTGGGCGGTGTCGCCGTCGATGGCCTGCTTGCCGCAGAAGATAATGTCAAACTTGCCTTCCAGCTCCTCCACCTTCTTGATGGTCTCGCTGATGATGTAGCTGGTGGCCAGGGTGTCGGAACCACCAAAGGCCCGGTCGCTGACCAGATACGCCTTGTCGGCCGCGATAGCCAGGGACTCCTTCAGCACGGCCTTCGCCTGCTCGGGACCCATGGAGAGCACCACGATCTTGGCGGAGGGGTCGGCATCCTTGATCCGGGCCGCGGCTTCCAGGGCATAGCCGTCAAACGGATTCAGGATGGAGGGGACGCCTGCGCGGATCAGGGTATTGGTGACCGGGTCGATCTTGATTTCCGTCGTATCCGGCACCTGCTTGACGCATACAAGCATGTTCATTGGTTCTTTTCCTCCTATTACGTTTTTTGGGACTGCGGCATACACCGGGTCCCATGGCGTTTTTCAAGTTCTTCCCAACAAATGGGCGCACTTGTCCAAAGCCATTTTTCCCATGGAACATCATATACCGGGACGGGCCCATTGTCAATTGGAAAACCATTGGTGCTACCAGATTTTTAGAAATTTTCCTGACCTCAAATCCCACTCTTTGGCATTTTATACAAACTTTTCGTTCCAAATCTGGGCAATTCAACTGTGTCTCTCCCATTCTACTTTTTCTCTTTACATTGGTAGTTTATCGTGGTACTATGTTAAAGTCCTCGGGCGCGTCCCGACACAACCTGACAAAATGGAGGATACTTGTATGCTGAAGAAAAATCGTCTCGCTGCGCTGCTCCTGGCGCCGTGTCTGTGCCTGTCCCTGGCCGCCTGCTCCGGCGGCAATTCGGCGGCCACCCCCGCGCCCGCCGACACCGAGCCGGTGGAGACCATCGGCGGCGCTGACGGCCCCACGGACATCCTGCTCACCGAGGAAGAAAGCGATGTGGCCTACATCCAGGACAAGGGCACGCTGGTGGTGGGCATCACCAACTTTGAGCCCATGGATTACCGCGATGCGTCCGGCGAATGGATCGGCTTCGACGCCGATATGGCCAAGGCCTTTGCCGAGTCCCTGGGCGTGGAGGCGGAGTTCGTTGAGATCAATTGGGACAATAAGGTCCTGGAGCTCGACGGCAAAAACATCGACTGCGTATGGAACGGCATGACCCTCACCGACGAGGTGAAGAGCGCCATGTCCACCGGCAACGCATACTGCCTCAACGCGCAGGTGGTGGTGGTCCCCGCCGGCAAGGCCGCTGATTACCAGACGGAGGAGAGCCTCAAGGACCTCTCCTTTGCCGTGGAGTCCGGGTCCGCCGGCGAGGACGAGGTGGAGCGGCTGGGCTGCAGCTTCACGCCCGTCCAGACCCAGGCCAACGCGCTCCTGGAGGTCAAGGCCGGCACCTCCGACGCCGCCATCATCGACCTGCTGATGGCGGGCGCCATGATCGGCGAGGGCACCAGCTACCCCGACCTCACCTACACCGTCAAGCTCAACAGTGAGGAATACGGCGTGGGCTTCCGCAAGGGTTCCGATCTGGCTGAGGCCTTCAACACGTTCTGGGAGGCCGCCTATGCCGACGGCACCGTGATGACCGCCGCCGAGACCTACGGCGTGCAGGAGTCCCTGATCGAACCCGACTGAGCTCCGCCCGGCATCTCCCCCAACTTCATAAGGTGAGGTCGATTCCATGTTTTTCGACGACCCTGCGCTGCGCATCGTCGTACAGGCGCTGAACAGCGGCTTTCTCAAAACATTGCAGCTTTTTGCCACCACTCTGGTCGGCGCCATCCCGCTGGGGCTCATCATCGCCTTCGGCTCCATGAGCCGTTTCCCGCCTCTGCGCTGCCTGACCAAGACGATGGTGTGGGTCATTCGTGGCACACCCCTGATGCTTCAGCTCATGATCATCTACTATGTCCCGGGCCTGAAGGGGTTCCCCATCTGGGGCGGCGGAGAGCACGGCCGCTTCCTGGCGTCCAGCGTGGCCTTTATCTTCAATTACGCCTGCTACTTCTCCGAGATCTACCGGGGCGGCATCGCGGGCGTGCCCCAGGGGCAGTATGAGGCCGGGCAGGTGCTGGGCATGACCCGGGGGCAGATCTTTTTCCGGGTCACGCTGCTGCAGATGATCAAGCGCATTGTCCCCCCCATGTCCAATGAAGTCATCACCCTGGTCAAGGACACCTCCCTCTCCCGCATCATCGCCCTGCAGGAGATCATCTGGATGGGCGAGTCCTTCCTCAAGGGAAATCAGGGCTACTCCGGCCTGGTGTGGCCCCTGTTCTTCACTGGATTCTACTACCTGATCTTCAACGGCGTGGTGACCGTGCTGCTGGGCCGGCTGGAAAAGAAGCTGGACTACTTCCGGGCATAAGGAGGGGACGATATGGCGATTTTAGACGTTTCACATATCAGCAAGGCCTTTGGGAATACCGAAGTGCTCCGGGACATCAGCTTCTCTCTGGATCCCGGCCAGGCCCTGGCCATCATCGGCTCCTCCGGCTCCGGCAAGACCACGCTTCTGCGATGCCTTAATTTCCTGGAGACGCCGGACCAGGGGCGCATCGCCGTCCGGGACGAGGTCCTCTTCGACGCCGGAGATCCGGCCACCCGGCGGGAGAGCGAGATCCGGAAGAAACGGCTCCATTTCGGTCTGGTCTTTCAGTCCTTCCACCTCTTTCCCCAGTACACGGCCCTCCAGAATGTGATGCTGGCCAGCCAGCTTCTGGCCCAGGAGCGTCCGGATTTCAGGGCCCGCAAAAAAGACATCCTCGCGGACATCGAGGCCGCTGCCAGGGAGCTGCTGCATCAGATGGGCCTCAGCGACAGGGCCGACCACTACCCGCATCAGCTCTCAGGAGGCCAGCAGCAGCGGGTGGCCATCGCCCGGGCGCTGGCCTTGGCGCCGGATATCCTCTGCTTTGACGAGCCCACCTCGGCCCTGGACCCAGAGCTCACCGGAGAAGTGCTCAGGGTCATCCGCGGGCTGGCGGAAAAGCACACCACCATGGTCATCGTCACCCACGAGATGGCCTTCGCCCGCGATGTCGCCGACCAGGTCATCTTTATGGACGGCGGCGTCATTGTGGAGCAGGGTCCCCCGGAGGCGGTCATCGGGCATCCCCGTGAGGAGCGCACCCGGCAGTTTTTGTCCAGGTACGCACAGAATTGAATCAAATGGCTGGCCCCGGCATACAATGCCGGGGCCCTTTTTATTCTTTCGGCTCACTGGTGTATAGAATCCTGATGGATCTGGAAAAATTTATTTTGAAATTCCCTTGACAAGCGCGCGCACATCCGATATAGTATTCACATAAATAAGAGTAATTACTATTATTAGAAGGAGAGACGACCATGCCTAGTTTTGCCAATCCCTTTCAGGGTAATGTAGACCGCAAGCTGACCAACGCCGAGCTCATGCAGGCCCTCCGCCTGGATATTGCGGGGGAGCTGGAGGCCATTTTCCTGTACGACGCCCACTATCTCGCCACCGACGATCCGGTGGCCAAAGCCGTCCTAGCGGATATCCGGGACGAAGAAAAGGTCCATATGGGGGAGCTCATCACTCTGATGCGCCACCTGGACCCCAGAGAGGCCGAGCTTTTCCTGGACGGCGAGTCCGAGGTCAGGGAGCAGCTGGAGGAGCTGGGGATCACCGGAGAGAGCATTCCCGCATCCGCCGCCGGGCCCACGGTCGGCAGCCTGGTGGAAGAATAATTGGAAAGGAGTATGAATCATGGACTATTTAGCCAGAGAGAGCGCACCCTTCTCCCCTGAGACGTGGGAGAAAATCGACAGTACCGTGATCGACAATGCCAAGAAGCATATGGTCTGCCGCCGCTTTCTGAACATTTACGGCCCCCTGGGGCCCGGCGCCTCCACCGTGCCTGTGGACGGCCCCAACAAGGCGGAATCCCTGCAAAACGGCCTGGGCCGCATCACCGGCCGGAAGCTGGTGGAGCTGCCGCAGCTCTATGAGGACTTTACCCTGCTATGGCGGGATATTGAGGAGTCCGAAAAGCTGGACCGCCCGCTGGACCTCTCCGCCGCCGCCTCTGCCGCCCAGCGCAGCGCCAAGCGCGAGGATGAGCTGATCCTCTTCGGAAACAAGGCGCTGGGGGCCGAGGGTCTTATGACTGCCGCCGGCTCTTACAAGATCAAGCGCGGCACCTGGAATGAGGGCGAGGACGCCTACAAGGATGTGGCTCATGCCATCTCCTATCTCTCCAGCAACAGCAAGCTGGGCCGCTACGCCCTGGTCCTCAGCCCCGAGCTCTATTTGGACCTCCAGCGCCTCCAGCCCAATGTGGGGCTTTTGGAGCTGGACCGCATCTCTAAGCTGGTGGGAGGCCGTGTGTATCCCGCCGGCCCCTTTGGCGCCGGGAAGGCCGCACTCGTGTGCGCCGAGCCCCAGTATATGGACTTGGCCGTGGGTGTGGATCTCTCCGTGGGTTATCTGGAGCTCAAGGACTTTAACCACAGCTTCCGTATCCTGGAGACCGCGGCGCTGCGCATCAAGGACCCCAGCGCCATCGTGGCATTCGAATGATCCTTCCGTAAAAACAAGAGCGCCCGCGTACCATGGAACTGGTACGCGGGCGCTCTGATTTCGCTCGCTTTTCTTCCAAACGACATGCAGGAACTTCGGAGCGTGTCCGGCCCCTGTTTCTTGGCAGGGGAAAGCAATTCCCTGCGGCGCGCTCCATCCGGGGATGGGCGCAAAAGGCAAGCGCCTCAGACCTCCATGATGACAGGCAGGATCATCGGATTGCGCTTGGTTTTTTTGTAAAGGAACCCGGACAGGTCGTTTTTGATCTCGCCCTTGATGGCGGCCCAGTCGGTGGTATGGGTTTTCTCGCACCGCTCCAGCGCCTCCATGGCCACACGCCTGAGCTCCTCCATCAGCCCCTCGGACTCTTTCACGTACACAAAGCCACGGGTGATGATGTCCGGGCCGGAGACCACGGCTCCGTTTTCGCCGGACATAGAGGTGACCACCACGATCATGCCGTCCTCGGCCAGATGCTTCCGATCCCGGAGCACCACACTGCCCACATCGCCCACGCCGTATCCGTCCACAAAGACCTTTCCGGCGGGGACCGTGCCGTTGAGCTTGATGGAGTTGGAGGTCAGCTCAATGACCTTTCCGATATCGCTGATGACGATGTGGCGGGGGTCCATGCCCATCTCCTGGGCCAGCTTGGCGTGGACTTTCAGGTGCCGCTGCTCACCGTGGAGTGGGATAAAGAACTTGGGTTTGATCAGCGCATGGATGATCCTCAGCTCATCCTGGCAGGCGTGGCCGGAGACATGGAGCTCCCCCACCCGCTCGTTGACCACTTCGGCCCCCTTGCGGTAGAGCTCGTTGACCACGTTGCCGATGGAATTTTCATTTCCAGGGATGGCGGAGGCGGAGATGATGACCCGGTCTCCCGCCTGGATGTCCACCTGCCTGTGGGTGGAGAAGGCGATCCGGGTGAGGGCAGACATGGTCTCGCCCTGGCTGCCGGTGGTGATGATGCAGATTTTGTTCTTTGGAAGTCCTTTGATATGGTTAAGGTCCACCAGCGTCCCCTCCGGGACGTTCATATAGCCCAACTCGGTGGAGACCCGCAGGGCATTCTCCATACTGCGGCCTGTAACGGCCACCTTGCGGCCGTACTTCGCCGCGACGGATATGACCTGCTGAATGCGGTCCACATTGGAGGCGAAGGTGGTAACGATGATGCGGGACTCGCAGTTGCGGAACAGCGCGTCGAAAGAGGCGCCTACGCACCGCTCGCTTTTGGTATAGCCGGGCCGCTCCACGTTGGTGGAGTCGCACAGGAGGGCCAGTACGCCCTTCTTCCCCAGCTCGCCCAGACGGGCCAGATCGATCATGCCGCCCTGGATGGGGGTGGAATCGATCTTAAAGTCGCCGGTATGGATACAGGTGCCCACCGGTGTTTTGATGGCGAAGGCCACCGCGTCGGCGATGGAATGGTTCACATGGATAAACTCCACACTGAACTTTCCAGCCTTTACCACCTCACCGGCCTCACAGGTGATGAGCTTGGTCTTGTCCAGCAGGCGGTGCTCCTCCAGCTTCAGCTTCACCAGCCCCGCCGTCATGCGGGTGGCGTAGATGGGGGCGTTGACACTCCGCAGGAGATAGGGGATGGAGCCGATGTGGTCCTCGTGACCATGGGTGAGGAAGATGCCTCGGATCTTGTCCTGGTTTTTGATGAGATAGGTAAAGTCGGGGATGACCACGTCGATGCCGTACATGTCGTCGTCCGGGAAGCCCATGCCCACGTCCACCACGATGATGTCCCCGCCGTACTCGTACACGGTGAGGTTCTTGCCGATCTCGTTGAGACCGCCAAGAGAAATGATCTTCAGTTTTTCTGCCATAAAAGTAATCTTACACTCCTTATTTTACTGTACCAAAATGGATGGTATGTAGACATCGGAGCGCAGCAAAGCACAGACGTTTCCCCTCCGCGCTTTCCGGCCCTGCCTCGCCGGAAAGCGGGATGGCGGTCCGCCATGCTCCGCTCCATGTCCAATTTTGCCTTATATATCAGTGCCTAAGCACATAAAGCCATATGAGATGACACTTTAGTATACCACAATGAGATATAAAAGTATACAAGAATTTTCCTCTCCGGCCCTTTGTGAGGGCGGAGTGGGGGCATTCCTTCCCGCCTATCCCTGTCGGTCCAGCTCGCGCACCCGGTCGGCATACTCTCTGCACAGCGCCTCGGCATCCTCCAGTGTGGCGGCCTCCACCGCTACCCGGAGCGCAGCCCGGCGGCTGAGGGGCGCCAGCCACACCACGCCTCCCCGGTCCTGGATGCGCACCCCCTCCCCGTTCTGCGCCCCCGCAGCCTCAGCCAGGTCCTGCATGACCTCTCCCCGGCTCCGCCGGAGGGGCACCTCCCGGCGGAGAACCACAAATTTGGGGACCCGCCCCGCCAGCGTGGAGAGCCGTTCCCCCGTCTGGCCCAGACGGGCACACAGCCGGACTGCGGCGAAGATCCCGTCCCGCAGCCAGGGAAGGGCGGCATAGACCTCCTCCGCTTCCAAACCGTCCCGGTCCAGGGCCAGGACCTCCCCGCCGCGTACGGCGGCCAGCGCCCGCACCGCCTCCGGCGCCCCCGCCGGGAGCGCCACGCGGCCTCCGCCGTTCTCCAGCTCGATGAGGCTGACCAGGGCCAGGACCCGCTCCGGCGGGAGGACCGTTCCCTCCTCATCCCATGCCGCCAGCCGGAGGCCGCCATACTCCGCGGCAAAGCCGGGCACCCCCACGGCCTTCCGGGGCAGCACCACGCAGCCCAGCTCCTCCAGCGCCGAGCGGAGGAGCCGGTCGGCCGGCGTCTCCCCAGGCACGGAGACCGCCACCGGCGTCATGGAGGCCCCGGCATACCGGGCTCTGCGAGCCGCGTCGGCGGCGCAGGCGGAGGCCGTCCCCGTCACATGTTCCCAGGCTCCCACTCCGTCGGCGGACGCACGGCGGACCTCGCCCCGGAGAAGGGCGCCCTCCAGCTTGCGCTGCCGGGCCCGGGAGAGAGGCAGCCCCCGCCGGTCGAAAAAGTGGAGAAAGATTCTCTCCCCCTCCTGTTCCACAAAGAGGGAGGCGGGAAGAGCGTACCGCTCCGCCACCCAGGCCCCCACCGAGGGACATCCGCCGTCGTGGAGGAGTACCGCCGCGCCCGCCGCCGCCGCGCCGCATCCGGCGCAGCGGGCCAGCATCCGGGCACACTCGCCCCCTCCGTATCCCAGTCCCAGCCTGCCCTCGGCTCCCAAGGCCCCGCCCAGGGTCATCAGCAGCTCCGGACTCAGTTCCTCCTCCAGCGTGCCCCGTATCACGCCGCCGTCTCCAAAACAGGCGCGCCCCGTCCCGCCGCCGCTGACCAGAGAGGCCGTGAGCCGTGCCCCCTTCGGGACCTTTCTCCCCGGCCAGACCTTGACCCGTTCCATGAGGACGCTGTTCTCCCCCGCCATGCCCTCGGCTCCCAGCACCGCGCCCTCGTTGAGGACGGCTCCGGCCTGTGCCGCGGCACCGCGGCACAGGATGGTGCCGTACAGCGTGCAGCGTTCCGCGACTTTGGCATTTTCCATCAGGACACTGCGCTGGACCAGACTCCTCCGGCCGACGAAGGCTCCCGGCCCTACCACGGCATGGGGGCCCAGGAGGCTCCCCTCTTCAATAGAGGCCCCCGGCCCGATCCAGCAGGGCGGCACCACCGTGATCCCACCGGGCAGCTCCTCCGCCGCCCAGATGCCGGGGCCCCGCTGGGGAAGTCCCATATCCATCGTCACCTTGCCCCCCAGCGCGTCGGCGGTACAGGCCAGATAGGCGCCGCAGTCCCCCATATCGCACCAATAGCCATCCGCTATGTGCCCATATAGGGGAGCGCCCTCCTCCAGAAGCGCCGGAAAAAGATCCTTGCCGAAGTCGCAGGCCCGCCCTTCCGGCACACGGTCCATGGCCCGCCGGGTAAGCAGGTATATCCCCGTGTTCACTGTGTTGGTAAAGACTTGGCCCCAGCCGGGCTTTTCAATGAACCGCTCCACCCGTCCGGTATCGTCAGTAAGGACCAGGCCGTATTCCAGCGGCTCCGGGTGGCGGTAGAGGACCAGTGTGGCGTCGGCACGGCTGGCCCGGTGAAAGCCCATGGCTGCCGACAGGTCCAGATCGCACACGGCATCCCCGCTGATCACCAGGAAGTCGTCTTCCCCCAGGTGGGACATGCAGTTTTTTACACTGCCCGCCGTGCCCAAGGGTTCCCGCTCCACAAAATAGGTCAGGCGCACCCCCAGCTCCGCGCCGTCTCCAAACCAGCTCTGCACCACCTCGGGCATGTATTGGAGGGTGACGCAGATATCCGTGATCCCATGGCGCTTGAGCAGGCCGATGATATGCTCCATGACCGGCCTGCCCAGAAGGGGCACCATGGGCTTGGGGAGCCCCAGGGTAATGGGGCGCAGACGGGTGCCCTCGCCTCCCGCCATAATGACTGCTTTCACAGGAAAACCATCCTCTCTCTTAAAAGGCGATTTTCCCTAGTATTGCCCTCCGGGACAAAATTAACACACGAAAGCCCTCTGTGCTGTGCTTCCTGACCTGCGCCCCTTTGGAGCAGATCCCACGGGGCCGCATTTCTGCGTCATGGCGGAAGGCGCCGCAAATCTTTAGTCCTAATACGACTTTTTTGAATAGTCGTATTAGGAGTATTGTATGGTATAAAGGGAGGGGATATCTCATGTTCACACGTCTGCGAGATTTGCGGGAGGACCATGATCTCAAGCAGGAGACCCTGGCGGCGGAACTCGGGATCCGGCAAACGACCTATTCCAAATATGAGCTCGGCAAGATTGCCGTCCCCGCTTCCGCGCTGATCCGAATTGCGGACTTTTACCACGTCAGCCTGGACTATCTGGTGGGCCGTGATGCCGGGCCTGCCAAGGCCGAGCCCGTCAGGCCCGGCCTGTACCGCCATTTCAAGGGCAAGGAATACCGGGTGCTCTACAACGCCGCCCATTCCGAGACGCTGGAGCCGCTGGTGGTCTATCAGGCCCTGTACGGGGAGCGAGGCGTCTGGGTACGCCCCGCCTCCATGTGGAGCGAACACGTGGAACGGGACGGCTATTCCGGACCCAGATTTACCTATTTAGGAGAATGAGCCAATGAATATTCAGATTTTTGGCAAATCCAAGTGTTTTGATACCAAGAAGGCGGAGCGATACTTCAAGGAGCGGCGGATCAGCTTTCAGTCCGTGGACCTTCTCAAATACGGCATCAGCCCCGGCGAACTCAAAAGTGTGAAAAATGCGGTGGGTCTGGATGCCCTCATCGATGCCAGGCACCCTGACGCCGCGCTGCTCACCTACCTGGCCTATGAGGAGGACAAGCTGGAAAAGCTGCTGGAGGTCCCCCGCCTGCTGAAGACCCCCATCGTCCGCAACGGGCGGCAGGCAACGGTGGGCTATTGCCCGGAAATCTGGAAGGACTGGTCGTAAGCCGTGCCGGCTGTAAAAATGCGGAGCCCTGCCGTCGTGCAGGTCTCCGCGTTTTTTTGCGCGTATGTCCCCCCGGACCGGGATGCCCGGCGGAGGCTTTATCCCTCCGGGGTGATCTCGCCTGTAATGGCATTCCAAAAGTAGCTGCCCTGGTCGGTGGTCACATACCAGGCGGGGATCAGCAGGGCCGGGTCGGACTGGGCGTTGCTGTCCAGGAGATAGCCCGCAGTAAAGCCGGTGATCTCATTGCAGACCCGGCTGTTCCGGTTCACGTAATCCACAAACCGCATGAGGAGCGTTACCAGATTCATGGGCTGCTCCATGCCCTCCTGCTTGGGAATGCCCGTCAGCCGGTAGCTGACGTTTCTCTGAATGCTTTTCAGTTCCTCGTCCCGGAATACCAAGACGGCGGTGCGGTCGAATACCGGTGTTCCCTCCCAGCACTGCCGCAGCGTCACCACCGTCTCTCCGCCGCTCTCCTCCGTCGACATGACCTGTGCCTCAAAGCCTATGGTTGCGAGCAGATCCACGGCGAACTCCTCGGGCTCCGCCCCCGCCAGAGGGTAGGCCCCTGTCCGGAACTCCGCCGAGAACTCTCCGTCCACATAAAACTGCGCGGCCCCCTTCGCCCCCACATAGCGCAGGGCCTCCGGCGGAGATGCGGTAAGCTCCCCCAGCAGCGCGGCGGCCTGGGTCTCCTCCAGCTCCGGGTCACGGGTCACGCTCATGGGCGTGAGGTCCAGCTCCTCGGGCAGGATCTCACGCTCCAGACGAATGCGGCTGGTCTCCCACAGCACGGCCAGGGCGTCCTCCCTGGCGCTCTCATAGGAGCTACGGCTCTCCCACTGGCGATGGACCACCAGTACCAACAGGAAGAGGTTCACGGCGGCCAGCATGATGATGATGATATTTTTCAGTTTGGACCACTCCACGCGGCGCCGCCTCCTTTCCCTCCGTCAAAATGCGCCCCAGGCGGCGGTGACGGTGTCGCCTCTGGTGTCCGGATAGTAGAGCATCAGCTCAGAGCCGCCCCCCTCCAGGGCGGAGAGCGCCGCCGTGGCCTGCAGCTCAGGCAGTACCATGGGTCCCTCCTCCAGATAGGTGTAGGTCCGGAGCTGGAGGCGGAAGGCGGTGATGGCGCCGCCGGAGATCTCCACCCGGGCCGCATAGCCGTCCCGGCCCACCAGGACGGGGGCGCCGTCCAGTTGGTAGCCGATCAGCACCGCCGTGCCGCCTGCCTCGCCCTCCTCGGTGCCGATGAGATAGAGCCGGGCCTCTCCGCACAGGGGCGAGAGCGTGCGTTCCACGAAAGCCCAAGCGCTGCCTACGATCTCCCAATGGGTAAGGTTCTCGCCCTCCCCCTGGACCGGGAAGCGGGGATCCTCCAAGTCGGCGGCCTCATAAGTGACCAGGCCGTTTTTAAAGATATGCAGCCGCTCGGCTCCCTCCTGGACGGCCACGGCGTTCCGGTAGGGATAGGACATGGATTGGGCGTGGAAGGACAGGCTCTGGACCAAGGCGTCAAAAGCCGCGCCGTAGCTGCCACCGGTGTCCGCCGGGAGCGGAACCGGATTGGAGGAGGCATATCTGCCGGGCTGGGGTGTGGCCCCTCCCTCCAGCAGCGTATATGGGTCCAAGATCGCATAGGGCCCTCCACTCTCAAAGGCAAAGGCCGCCCCGTTGGGGGAGATGCCCTCCACGAGCTGGGACAGCCGTTCCGCCAGATCCCGGGTAGTTTCACAGGCATAGTACAGGCCGGTATCCTCATTGATATAGTACAGCACCACGTCTCCCTCGTCGGTCACGGTGAGGAGCAGCCGCCGGGCGGTGTCTGTCAGCGCCTGGTTGGGCGCGCGCCCACCGCTGAGCCAGGCGGAGAGGTCGGCCAGAGGCACCCCGCCCAGGAAGTCCAGATAGACGCCGGGATTTTTGGACCCCAGCGCGGCCTGAAATTTTGCGGCCGTGGTCTGTTCCGGCGCGGAGCATCCGGCCAGCGCATCGGAGAGAGGGTTTGCAAAGCTGCTGAACAGCCGCTCCACGCTCTCCTGATCGTACTGAATGCCGGAGCGCCCGTGAGGACTGGTGACCACAGCGCGGACCGGACGCACCGCCGTCCCTTCGCTCCAGACCGCCACGGACTGGGCGGGCTGCGTCTCCTCCCCGCCCGGCAGGATGGAGAGGACCGACGAGAGCCAGCTCTGGCCGATGGCGGAGCCGTCCATGTAAAACTGCGTGCGCCCCACCAGGTAAAGGGCCGAAACGGACAGCAGGACGATGAGCAGACTTTTCCCCCACTCTGTCAGACGGCGCTTTCTTTTCTCAGACATGGGAGGGCCCCCCCACAGGCAGCTCCATGCGGACGGTGAGTCCGGGTCCGGACCGGTCCACCAGTCTGATGGTCCCCTCATGCCGGTCCACGATTTCCTTTGCGATGGAGAGCCCCAGGCCCGTGCCGCCGGATTCGCGGGAGCGTGCCTTGTCTACCCGGTAGAAGCGCTCAAAAATACGGGGGCGGTCCTCCTCCGGGATCCCGATGCCGTTGTCGGTGACCTGCATCCACACCTTGCCGCCGGACCGCCCGGCGGTGATCTCGATCCGCCCGCCGTCAGGGGTATATTTGATGGAGTTGGAGACTACGTTCATCATAACCTGGAGGATGCGGTCCCGGTCCCCCACCACATCGGGGAGACTCTCCTCCAAGTCCAGGATCAGGGTGTGACCGTGGCGCTGGGCCTCCATGAGCACGGCGTTATAGATGTCCCGGACGGCCCGTTCGAAGGCGAAGGGGGCCAGCCTGATCTCGCTCTTCCCGGAGTCAAAGCGGGAGAGTGTCAGCAGATCCTGGACGATATGGGTCATCCGGTCCGACTCGTTCAGGATGACCCCGAGGAAGTTTTTCTCCATTTCCGGCGGGATATCCCCCGCCCCGTCCGTCAACGTCTCGGCATAGCTGCGGATATTGGTAAGAGGGGTGCGCAGCTCATGGGATACATTGGCCACGAATTCCCGGCGCAGCTCTTCCGTCCGCCGCTGCTCCGTAACGTCGTGGATCACCACCATGACGCCGCCCTCGTCGCTCTCCTGGTCGAAGGGCGCCATCAGCAGCTCCAGGCTCCGCTCTCCCACAGACCGCTCCTGTCCCAGGTAGCCGGGCTGTTCCAGCGAGAGTACCTGCTCCAGCGGCGCCGCGTCCGCAAAAAGCACGCTGTAAGTAGTCTCCTCCCCGATGGGCCGGGCCAGCATGTCCTCGGCGGCGGGATTTTTCTGGATCACCTTTCCGCTCTTGTTGAAGGCCACCACGCCGTCCGTCATGTGGAGGAAGAGGGTATCAAGCTTGTTGCGCTCGTTCTCCGCCTCCCGGATTGTGGACTGAAGCTGCCGGGCCATGATGTTAAAATTGGCGGTGAGAATGCCGATCTCATCCTTGGACCCCACCTCGATTTTATGGGAGAAGTCACCCGAAGCCACGCGCTTGGCGCCGTCGGTCAGGCGCTCGATGGGCGTGATCATGGTCTTGGCCAGCAGGAAAGAGAGCAGCACTGAACTCACCAAGCCGAAAATCAGGGCCTGGATGATGAGCATGAAGAGGGAGCTGTTGAGCTCCTGTACCGTCTGGCGGTTGTCATAGATATAGATGATATAGCGGACCTCCCCCCGGGTAATGGGTATGGCGGCGTCCATATAGGAGGCGGTCACGTCGCTGCTGGAGGCCGGCTCGCCCGTCCGCAGGCTCTTGAGCACGTTGGGACTGCTCTCCAGGCTTTCCCCCATCTTCTCATCCGAGCCAGCCAGACAGATGCCGGTGGTGCCGTCTAGGATGAAGTAATTCCGGGTACGCCCGTCTACCCCCAACTCGCCCATATTGGCCTTGAGCACGCGCTGAAGGCCCTCCACACCGTCCTGTTCCCCGTCATAGGGCTCGGTCAGGGCCTCGTAAAAATCCATGTTCTCCGCAGAAAACATGGTGGTCATACGCTCATTGAAATCGTTCAGATAAAAGCGCACCACAGAGTTCATCAGAAAGGCGCCCACCACGGTCATCAGGGACACGATGAGCAGCACCATGATGAGCACCAATTTCATATGCAGGCTTCGGAACATATGGGGCGGGCGCCCCCTTTCGTAAATCTGATCGGGATATCCCTGTGCACCTTGCGCCCGGCGGGTGCTCAGGCGTTAAAGAGATAGCCCAGGCCCCGGCGGGTCACCACGAACTGCGGGGACGCCGGGTCGTCCGCGCCCCATGCGGCTCCGCCGCACGGGGACCCTGCATCTCTGCTGAGATGCTCGGCGGAAATCAATTCCGCCTGCGCCAAGGTTTTGCCCTTCGGCCAAAACGCTTGTCCGGCGCTGACCGCGCCGCCCCATCCAAGATGGGGCCCCGGTGGAGGACGCCCCTCCTCAGGCGTTAAAGAGATAGCCCAGGCCCCGGCGGGTCACCACGAACTGCGGGGACGCCGGGTCGTCCTCCACCTTCTCACGCAGGCGGCGGACGGCCACATCCACGGCCCGCACATCTCCCACATAGCCCTCATAGTTCCACACGTTCTCCATCAGCGCCTCCCGCGAAAACACCTTGCCGGGGTTGGACGCCAGGAATTTCAAGAGTTCGTACTCTCGCTGGGTGAGGTCCAGCGGCGTATTGTCCTTATAGGCCATCAGGAGCTCGGCGTCGATGGAGATACGCCCCAGCTCCAGCCGTCCGCCGACGGACGGCTGGGCGGAGGTCCCCACGGCCGCCATACCGCTGCGGCGGATATTGGCCTTTACCCGCGCCAGCAGCTCCCGCATGGAGAAGGGCTTGGTGATATAGTCGTCAGCCCCCAGCTCCAGCCCCAGCACCTTGTCGGTCTCCTCCTCCCGGGCGGTGAGCATAATGATCGGCGTGGTCCTGCCCGCGTCCCGAATCGCCCGGCACACGTCAAACCCGTTCTTTCTGGGCAGCATCAGGTCCAAAAGGATCAGATCCGGGTCCTGCTCCAGGGCCAGCTGCAGCCCCGCCTCTCCGTCATAAGCCTCCAACGCGGTGTACCCCTCCCGGGTCAGGTTAAAGCTGAGAATGTCCACAATGTTCTTCTCGTCTTCAACGATCAGAATCTTCTTTGCCATATCGCGCCTCACTTTCGTCTTGATTGTCACAGCGGGCCCAATCGCTCTTGCTCACAGTCCCAGCAGAAGCTTGGTCTTCATCAAAGCCGCCACGGTCTTGGCGTCCTGGAGCTCGCCCCGCATCACCTGCTCCATCAGCGTCTCGAACGGCACCCGTTCCCGCTCCAGAAATTCATCCTGATCCGGGTGGAATTCCCCCGTTTTCAGGGCCCGGGCCAGATACATGTGGAGCACCTCGTCGGAATATCCGGGTGAGGCCAGCAGGCAGCCCAGGTAGGTAAGTGTTCCGGCCGTCAGGCCGGTCTCCTCCTCCAGCTCCCGCCGGGCGCAGACCCTGTGATCCTCTCCCCGCTCCAGCTTTCCGGCGGGAAGTTCGGTCACCACCCGCCCAAAGGGATACCGAAACTGCCGCACCACGGTAACGGTACCATCGTCGTGATAGGGCAGAATCGCCACGCCGCCCGGATGAGCGATCACCTCCCGCCGCGCCGGCCTCCCGTCGGGCAGTTCGATCCTGTCCACCCGAAGCTCCACGATATTCCCCTTGAAAACAGTCTCGCTGGATATGGTCTTTTCATACAGTTCCACACGTACCGCTCCTGTCCGCATCTCTGCATAAGTAAGAATTAGTATACCACAGACCGGGGCGAACTGCAATCATTCCCGCTTTCTCCAATCATTACAGCTACCCGGCGTGCCTCCGGCGCTTTATAATCATACTCTGCCCCAACGCCGCTTTTTTAGGAGGAGGACCCCTATGACCATCCAACCCATCGGCGCCGCCAGTGTGGCGCTCTACCTCACCCCCGACGACCTGCGGGAGCACGGCCTCACCCCCGAGGATCTCACCGAGGAGCTGGCCCTCCGTCTCACCAGAGAGGCCTTTTCCCAGGCTGGTATCTCTGTGGAGGGCACGCTTGAGATCGAAGCATACCCCGAGCTGTGCGGCGTCCTGGTCTTCGCCCGTTTTCAGCCGCCCCGGCGGCTCTGGTTCACCTTCCGCTCCCTGGAAGAAGTCCTGGCCGCCGCCCGCGCCCTGGGCAATCCGGCGCCGGAGGGCGATCTGGTGTGGTGCGACGGGGTCTATTGGCTCTCCCTGCCCGCCGACGCGGAGCGGGCCGCCTGCCTCCTCTCCGAGTTTACCGGTCCCGCCGACTCCTCCCCCTTCCTGTCCACCCGCCTGGGAGAGCACGGCAGCACGCTCCTCACCGGCGAAGCGCTTGCCGTCCTGCTACATTATTTTCCCGAGAAAATGGAATAAAACCGGAAAAATTGGGCAAATTTCCTCCGGAAATATTTCCAGCAGAGAATGCTGTAACATTCGTGTAAAATTTCTTTTGATTTTGCATACTAGGGATGTTATAATACCATTGCATTGGAGTGGGCTGCCGTCGCGCAGACCGCAAGAGAATGAGAAAATCGGCCGGATTTCGGATGGTCCGGCCGTTGATACGCGGACCCGGCGGCAAGCGGGTCCGGCGAATGAGGATAGAAGGTGCGGTTTTGACGAAGTATGTGATTCACGGGGGCAAACCGCTGTATGGAGATATCGAGATCAGCGGCGCCAAGAACGCCGCGGTGGCCATCATTCCTGCCGCCCTGCTGGTGGACGGCGTGTGCCGGATCGAGAACATTCCCCAGATCAGCGACGTCACCCTTATTTTGAAAATTCTCCAGGAACTGGGTGCAGATGTCCGCACCGTGGACCGTACCACGGTGGACATCGACTGCACCCGCGTCCGCAATGCCAGGGTACCCGACGTGATGGCCCGCAAGATCAGGGCTTCCTATTATTTTATCGGCGCGCTGCTGGGCCGGTTCGGGGCCGCCCAGGTGCCGCCTCCGGGCGGCTGTCACCTGGGCGCCCGTCCCATTGATCAGCATATCAAGGGCTTTGTGGCCATGGGCGCCGACGTGGACGTCCGAGGCGGCTATATCAACGCAAGCGCGAAGGACGGTCGCCTGCAGGGCGCCCAGGTCTATCTGGACATCGTCTCCGTAGGGGCCACCATGAATATCATGTTGGCCGCCGCCCTGGCCGACGGCATGACCATCATTGAAAACGCGGCCAAGGAGCCCCATATCGTGGATCTGGCCAATTTCCTCAACTCCATGGGGGCCGATATCATGGGCGCGGGCACGGACGTCATCAAGATCCGTGGGGTGGACCGTCTGGGCGGAGGTGTCTACTCCATCATACCCGATCAGATCGAGGCGGGCACTTATATGGCCGCTGTGGCCGCTGCCGGCGGCGAAGTGCGCATCCGCAATGTCATCCCCAAGCATCTGGACTGTATCACCGCCAAGCTGGAGGAAATGGGGGTGGAGATCACGGAGGGGGACGACTCGGTGCTGGTGCGCCGCGATCCCGCCCGCCGTCTCTCCCGCACCAATATCAAAACACTGCCTTATCCCGGCTTCCCCACTGATATGCAGCCCCAGATTGCCGTTGCCCTGTGTCTGGCCGAGGGGACCAGCGTGATCACCGAGGGCGTGTGGGACAGCCGCTACCGCTATGTGGACGAGATCCACCGCTTGGGGGCTCAGATCCAGGTGGATGGAAAGGTCGCCGTCATCGAAGGGGTGGACAGGCTCACCGGCGCGCCTGTGCAGGCCTGCGACCTGAGGGCCGGCGCCGCCATGGTGATCGCCGGCCTCGCCGCCCACGGCACCACAGAGGTGGATCAGATCCAGTATATTGAGCGCGGCTACGAGGATATCGTCCGCAAGCTCTCCGGCCTGGGGGCCGACATCCGCGTGGTGGTCACCCCCGAGGAGGAAAAAGCCCAGGCTTCCGTTGGATGAACCGTGGCGCGGGCGGCGGCTTTCTGCCGCCGTCCGCTTTGTCTTGTTGGGGGGCCGTCTTTCATTGATCTCCCCCTGTTCTGTTTTTTCACCGGATGCGTGGGTGCACCTCGGCTGCGGCTGGCTGACCGTCGATCTTTCGCCGGATAAATTCTGATACATAGGAGCGATTCCCTTGCTGACACTCACCACTCTGGCCAGCGGTTCCTCCGGGAACTGCATCCTGCTCTCGGGAGGGGGCGAGCACATCCTCATTGATGCGGGCATCTCCTGCCGCCGCATCTGTCGGTCTCTCCGCGCCCTGGGGGTGGAGCCGGAATCCCTCTCCGGCGTGCTCATCACCCATGAACACACGGACCACATCTCGGGGCTCGCCACCTTGACCAAGCAGTTCCGGCTTCCGGTCTATGCCAGTCCCGGCACCGCCCGCCAGCTCTGTTACCGCATCGCTGCCCTGGAGGACGTGCTCCATGCCTGTGCCCCGGGGGGCTCCTTTACCCTGGGCAGTCTGGATGTGGAGACCTTTCCCACCCTGCATGATGCGGCCGAGCCCATGGGCTATGCCGTCTCCTGTGGAGAACAGAAGGCCGCCGTGGTCACGGACCTGGGCTTTGTCACCGATCAGGTCCGCGCCGGGATGGCGGGGGCCGGGCTGGTGGTGGTGGAGTGCAACCACGATCCAGACTGGGTGGCGTCCAGCTCCTACCCATATGCGCTGAAACGCCGCATTCTGGGCGACCATGGTCACCTCTCCAACGAAGCGGGCGGCGCTCTGGCCCGGGATGCTGTGGCCCACGGCGCCCGCGCAGTGGTGCTCGCACATCTGAGCAGTGAAAATAACACACCTGAGCACGCCAGGGCGGCCGTGGAGCGTATACTCTTCGCCTGCGGCGCCTTGGCGGACGGGGTGACCCTGGCCGTGGCCCCCCGGTCCGAGCCGGGTCCCACGTATGCGCTCTGAATCGGAGAGACTGCCATGCTCAATATTTCCATCCTCTGTGTGGGCAAACTGAAAGAGCGCTTCTATACCGAAGCTGCCGCCGAATACGTCAAGCGCCTGGGCGGATACTGCCGTCTGAATCTGGCGGAGTTGCCGGAAGAGCGCCTGCCGGAGCGCCCTTCCCGTGCTCAGATCGATGCAGCCCTCGTCCGGGAGGGAGAGGCCCTTCTACAGCGCATCCCCAAGGGCGCTCTGGCGGTGGCCCTGTGTGTGGAGGGTCGGCTTCTCTCCAGCGAAGATCTGGCCCGGCGCATGTCCGACTGGATGTTGGAGGGCCGTTCCAGCGTGGTCTTTCTCATCGGTGGCTCCTATGGTCTGGCCCCGCGCGTAAAGGACGCCGCCGTCCTGCGCCTGTCCATGTCCCCCATGACCTTTCCCCATCACCTGGCCCGTATCATGCTGCTGGAGCAGCTCTATCGGGTCTTTAAGATCAACCAGGGGTCCGGCTATCACAAATAGAGGAGGGTGTCTTGTGAGCACGGAGAATTGGCCCCTGTCCCCATCGGGAGTGCCAGAGCGCGCCGCGCTTCTGGACTGGGATGCGGATCTTCCTGCTTTCAGCGGCATCGCCCTGTCCAAGCTGGAGGCTTTCGGCATCCCTTTTTACACCGCCCGACCCGGACTGGGCGAGATGTCGTTTTTCTATACTGGAGCCTCTCTCACCGGGGTGCAGGTTTTTGTCCCTGAAAGCCTCCTGGAGGCGGCGAGGGCGATTCTGTCCCCCGAGGAGAATCCTGCGGAAGAATGAAGGAGGAATCACTATGTCCTATCAGGAAACCTACCGGAAATGGCTGGAGAGCCCTGCCCTCAGCGCCGACGAGAAGGAGGAGCTTCGGGCCATCTCCGGCGATGACAAGGAGATGGAAGCCCGCTTTTTCGCCCCGCTGGAGTTCGGTACTGCGGGCCTCCGCGGCACCATGTGCGTGGGACTCCACAACATGAACGTCCATGTGATCCGCCACGCCACCCAGGCCTTTGCCGAGGTCATCCTGGCGGAAGGTCCGGAGGCTGCGCAAAAGGGCGTGGCGGTGTGCTTCGACTGCCGCAACCACTCCCAGGAGTTTGCCCGGGAGGCGGCCTGTGTCATGGCCGGCAACGGCATCCCCGTGCGCCTCTTCGATGCCCTGCGCCCTACCCCTGAGCTATCCTTCGCCATCCGGGAATACGGCTGCATCGCCGGCATCAACGTCACCGCCAGCCACAACCCCAAGGAATACAACGGCTATAAGGTGTACTGGGCCGACGGCGCTCAGCTCCCCCCCCACCATGCCGATGCCATCGCCAGGAAAATGGCCGAGCTGGACCTCTTTACCTCCATTCAGAGGTTGGATTACGATGCCGCCGTCTCCCAGGGCCTTATCACCCTGATGGGCGCCGAGACTGACGAGGCGTTCCTCTCCCGGGTCATGGGGCAGGTCAACGACCGCGCCGCCGTGGAGCGTGTGGCCGACGATTTCAGGATCGTCTATACCCCCTTCCACGGCACCGGTTACAAACTCATCCCCGAGGCCCTGAGGCGCCTGGGCATGAAGCACGTGCTCTGTGTTCCCGAACAGATGGTCCTGGACGGGAATTTTCCCACCGTGGCCTCCCCCAATCCGGAGAACCCGGAGGGCTTTTATCTGGCGGTGGACTTGGCAGACCGCGAGGGGGCGGACCTCATCGTAGGCTCCGACCCCGACGCGGACCGGATGGGCTTGATGGTCCGCAACGACGAGGGGGCTTTCGTCCCCCTCTCCGGCAACCAGACCGGCGTACTGCTGCTGGACTATCTCATCGGCGCCAAAAAGCGCTCCGGCACCCTGCCGGAGAACGCAGTGGCCCTCAAGACCATCGTGACCACCGAAATGGCCCGGACGGTGGCCGAGAAAAACGGCGTCAGGCTGTTCGACACCTTTACCGGCTTCAAATTCATGGCGGAAAAGAAAAACACCCTGGAAGAGAGCGGCGAGGGCAAGGTCATTTTCTCCTACGAGGAGTCCTACGGCTACATGATGGGCGACTATGTCCGGGACAAGGACGCGGTTACCGCCGCCCTGGTGGCCACCGAGATGGCGGCCTGGTATCACGGGCAGGGCCTGACCCTCTACGCCGCGATGGAAAAGCTCTATGAAAAATACGGCTTCTACGGGGAGAAGACCCTGAACCTGGTCATGCCGGGCCTGGACGGCCTCAAGAAGATGGCCGCGCTTATGAGGGAGCTCCGGGACCATCCCCTGTGCGAGATCGCCGGAGTGGCCGTTCTCCAGCGAAAGGACTACTCCTCCGGGATCCTGGAGGACGTCTCCACCGGTGCGCGGGAGGAGATGGAACTCAAGGGCTCCAACGTGCTCAAGTACAAGCTGGCCGACGGCACCGACCTGGTGGTTCGCCCCTCCGGTACCGAGCCCAAGGTCAAGGTCTATATTCTGTCCCAGGGCGAAAGCCACGCACAATGCGGAGAAAAGATCTCCAAGTATTCCGCCTGGGCGGAGACACTGCAGCGCTGATCCCATCTAAAAACGGAGCGCCCGGACCATATGGTCCGGGCGCTCCGTTTTATTTCTCACCGCTTGCTGCCCCAGTACAACAGGGCCACCGTACCGGGGCCGGTGTGGGCTCCGATGATGGGCCCCATATAGACGATGTCGATTTCAATGCCCGGATGCCTCTCCCGGAGCTGACCGGCCACGAACTCCGCGTCCTCCAGGCACGCGCCATGTCCCAGCATCACCGTGCCGTCCAGTTCCGGCGCCCAGGTCTCGTCAAACCGCTCCACCAGAGCGGAAAGTGCCCGTCGGCGCCCCCGCACCTTATCCACATTCTCCAGATGTCCGGTCTCATCTACCCTCAGGATGGGCTTTACTTGGAGCGCCGTGCCCACAATGGCCGTGGCGGCGGAGATCCGTCCGCCACGGCGCAGATGCTGCAGATCGTCCACGGTGAACCAGTGGCAGACATGGAGGCGGTTTTCCTCTAGCCAGGCCGCCGTCTCCTCCAGGCTGTGTCCCTCCCGCTGCATCTTGGCCGCCCGGCGGGCCAGGAGTCCCTCGCCGGCGGAGGCGCACAGAGAGTCCACACAGATCAGCTTCCGCTCCGGGTATCGTTCCCGCAGCTCCTCCATACAGGTCTGGGCCGCCATGATGGTCCCGGACAATCCGGAGGTAAAACAGACATACAGGACATCCATCCCCGCCTTCAAAAACCGCTCAAAGCAGCTCTCATAGACGAGAGGATTGATCTGGGAGGTGCTGGCCCGCTTTCCCGCCTGGAGCGCACGATAGAATTCGGCCTCTCCCAGATCGCCGCCCACCGGAGCATAGGAGTACCGCTTTCCTTCGATCTCCACATCCATGGGCAGCATCTCCAGCCCGCTCTCCTTCATCAGCTCCGCATTCAGGTCCGCAGTGGCGTCGGTTATGATCTGGTAGGTCTTTTCCATCGCTTTTACCCCTTTCCTGTCCCGTGGGATTCCGCCCACAGCGCATCGGCCGTCCCCTTCCAGGCGGCGGCGTACGGTTCACATTTTTCACACAGGTGCGCGGCGCTCTCCGGAGACTGTAGGTCCGTGGACTTCGCCCCCGTCTCCTGCACCAGCGACCGCAGCCGCTCCGGGTTCTCCAGCATGGGGCAGGGGCGCAGGTGGTTCTGGTTGAAGGGCTGATTGTCATGATAGGCCATGAAGAGAGGGCTTTGAAGCGCCTCCAACAGCGTACATTCGTGGATGTTGCAGTTGGAATAGTGGATGAAGACACAGGGCTCCACATCTCCGTTGGCGTTGATGTGCAGATAGTGCCGCCCGCCGGCGATACACCCACCAATGTACTCTCCGTCGTTCTGAAAGTCAATGGCAAAGATGGATTTGGTCTGACGGAAGGCCCGGATGCGGCGGTACATCTGGGTGCGCTGCTCCGGGGTGAGGAGCAGCTCGGTGGAGGCGTCGTTGCCCACCGGCATATAGTGGAAGAACCAGACGAACATGGCGCCGCAGTCGATGATCTTGTCGTAATAGGCCTCGCTGCTCACATCCTGGTAGTTTTTGCTGGTATAACAGGTGGATATCCCAAAGGGCAGCTTGTGGGACTTGAGGAGAGTCATGGCGTCCATGACCTTCTGATAGACGCCCGCTCCCCGGCGTCCGTCGTTGGCGGCTTCGAACCCCTCCAGGCTGATGGAGGGGATGAAGTTCTTTACGCGCAGCATTTCCTGACAGAACGCCTCATCGATGAGCGTCCCGTTGGTGAAGGAGAGGAACTCACAGTCCGGGTGCAACTCACACAGGCGGATCAGGTCATCCTTGCGGACCATAGGTTCCCCGCCGGTGTAGATATACATATAGGTGCCCAACTTCTTCCCTTGGCGGATGATGGAATCCAGGGTATCCAGGTCCAGGCTCAGATTGTGGCCATACTCGGCAGCCCAACAGCCGGTACAGCGGAGGTTGCAGGCAGAAGTGGGGTCCAGCAGGATAGCCCAGGGCACATTGCAGTTATACTTGGCCATGTTCTCCTCCTGCGTGGCGCTCCCCTTCAGGCTGGCGTTGATAATGAAATTTTGGAAAAACGCCTTGCGGACGCCAGGATCCAGTTCATAAAAGCGCAGGATGAGCTGATACCAGTTGTTTTTTGCCGCGATGGCCTCCCGAAAGGCCCTGCGCTGAGGGACATACCAGTCCTCCGGGCAGAGCCTGTCCACCAGGTCCATGACCTTGGGGATGTTTCCCTCCGGGTCCTTCTCCAAATAATTGAGGGCCGTACTCACAGCGGCGGTAATGGCGGCACTCTTTGCCTTCTCCGTGACAGTCATGGCTGCATTTCCATCCTTTCTGCGCCTGTGTTCCCGCTGCGCGGGCCATCTCACAGGTCTTTCAGCTTACCTCTATCCTATCGGAGACCTCCCCTCCTGTCGCCGGACAATCACACCGGTCTGTGGGATTTTTCGACACTTTTCGAGAGTGTCACCTTTTGGGACATTCAGGACGTTTTGTCCCTTTTGGTCCGCCGGGGGTTGGAATAGGATAGACGTGTAAGTCTGGAAAGGGGGACGCCGATATGGAGTCAAGGGCGCTGTCCAGGGCCATGGTGGAGTCCGTCGTGGACCGGAGCCTGCGTGAAATCGTCTCGGACCCGGACCGTAGTCTCCGCAAGCTGGTGGATCTGGGCAATCTGCTGGCCCGCGGGCGCTCTCAAAAGGAGTCCTTTTCTCTCCTGAGCAGGGTATTGGAAAACGAGGGGAGCCCCTATTATGATATGGTCCGCCGCATCGTTCAGGAAGTGGACCGGGAAAAACTGAAATGCTTCGGGATCAATCTGGGCTGGGAGAGTTGGACCGTGGGAGCCGGCCGCATCCGGGCCCTGGAGGGGGAGCGACACTACAACATTCCGTGGTGCCTCACCTTCCGACTGGGCGGACAGCCTTGGGCACTGGGCGCGGAAGACTACCGGGCGCTTCTCCTCCAGGGACAGGAGCTGGGAATCTGCTCCTATTTCTTTTTCGCGGAAGAGCCCGGCGCCGACCCTGGGTTTCTCCCGGAGCTGGCCCTCCAGTTCAGCCGCTGCGCGTTTTTCCTGTTCCTTCCCCCGGCGGCCCTCAAGGAGCCTCTCCTCACGGCGGCCTCCCGGTGCGGCAATCTGATGCTCTTGCTCCGGACGGACGCGGACATATGGCGCGCCCCCGACAGCCGTCTCCGAAGCGATGGATGCCTGCACGGGCTCTATCGCACCTATACGTGTGAGGAGGACGCCGCGGACATCACATCCGGCGGCTGGCTTAACGGGCTGGGCGGGGACGCGGGACCGGCCATCTTCTATGTCCCCGCCCGGAGCTGCCCTCCCTCCGTCCAGGAGGCGGTCCGGCGCTATGCTCTGGACGCCAGGACTGCCCAGAACTGCTCCTTTTTCCCTGTGGAGTACACCTCCGACCTGCTGCTGGTGGACCACATCATCTCCGATGAGCCCTGCTTCCTCTCCGTCGCGCCGGACGGCACCGTCTGCGGGAGCCGGACCGGGCGCGAGACGGTCCTGGACGCCTCTCTGCGCTCCTCCACCCTCGCAGAGGTCTTGGAACGTTTCTTTCCATGGGCCTCGTAAGGCGGCGGGCATTTTCTCCGCCGCCCTCCCCCAGGATCGACAGCGCCCGTCCGTGCAGACCACACGGACGGGCGTTTCTTTCGTCTCTCTATTGTCCACCAAGCTTCTCCAGGGTAAGACGCGCAAGGCGCACAGCGATCTCCCGGAGCTGTTCCAGATACTCCTTCGGATGGATCTGCACACCCTCGGTGAGCCAGCGGATCAGCGACATCAGGATGGCATCGCTGAAAAAGGTGATATAAAAGTCGGCATTCTCCACCCCGTCAAAGACGTCCTTCGAAAAGAAGGAAATCAGCGGCGTAATGGCTTCACAAAAATATTCCCGAAAGGAATTCTGTCCCTCGATCTGCATCGCACAGCGGTAAAATTCCTTCTCCTCGTAGAAATAAGTACACATATCTGCCAGAAGCTTCCATCCAGCAGTATAGTTTTCGGGACGGATGGACTGGAGGAATTCCGTATCGAAGATCCAGTTGACCAGATCGTATTTGTCCCGAAAATGATAATAAAAGCTCTTTCGGCTCATCCCGCAGGCGTCGCAGATATCCCCCACGCTGATTTTGGAGAAGGGCTGCTTTGCCATGAGTTCCTTCATGGTCTGTGCCAGCGCCTTTTTTGTGATATTGGAGTCGGGCATACCGTCACCTCCTCAGCCAACGGAAACGCTTAACCTCTTTTCTTGGAAATTATATCATTTTGGACTTTTTTTTGCAAGCTTCGACCTCTGTGCAATTGACAGGCCGCGCGCACTCAATTTCTTTTTTCATTTCGCCCCGCCATTGTGACGTCGACGATCCATCCCCGGGAACGGAAGCGGCGGACCCCCGCGCCCAGCTTGGCCGCCTGCTCCATAAAGACCCCCACATAGACCCAGAAGATGCCCCACCGGAGCCCCAGCCCGAAGAGCGCCGCCAGGGGGAGCGCCACGCACCACAGCGGCAGGATATCGATCAGCATGGCGGCCCGCACATCTCCTCCGCCCCGGAGCACCCCCACGGTATTGGTGGTGTTGAAGGCCCGCAGGGGCATGGCGGCAGCGGTGAACGTCAGCATCATCGTGGCAATCCCGGCCGCATTCTCAGAAAGCCGGAAAAGTGGATAGACCACAGGCGCCAGGAACAGCCGGGTGGCAGCCAGCAGCACCAGCCCAATGCCAAGCCCGCAGAAAAGGGCCAGCGTATCCATGGCGGCTCCCACTTGATAGACCGTCCCGGAATCCCTGCCGGAGCCGATCTCCCGGCCTACCGTGATGCCGGTGGTCCCGGCCATGGCAAAGATGGCCACCAGACAGATGTCCTCGATGTTTCCGGCCAGGGCCCGAGCCGCCAAGATCTCGGTGCTCCCCTCCATATGGCCCATGATCACCTTGTAAAGGGACGTCCCCAGCCCCCACATCCCCTCGTTGAATACCACAGGGCCGGAATAGTGGATGAATTTCCGGACGATCTCCCTCCCCGGACGGATCAGGCAGGAGAGCCGGAGACGAAACCGCCTGTTGCCGCCGGCGTACACCGCCATGGCTGCGAACTCCACCACCCGCGAGATGAGGGTCGCCAGGGCGGCACCCTCCACCTCCAGGCGCGGCACGCCCAGGTTCCCAAAAATAAGCACCCAGTTGAGCGCCGTATTGGTACACATGGATATGGTAAATACGACCAGCCCCAGACGGGGATTCCCCATGCTGCGGTGGGCCCCCACGTAGATGCCGGTGAGGCTGTTGAAAAGGTAGGAGGGACCCACGATGCGGGCATATCCCGCGGCGATCTCCACCAGCGCGGGGTTATCCGTCAGCATCCCCATGAGCTGTCGGGGAAAGAGTCCCATGGCCAGGGCAAAAAGGACGGAGATGGCCCCCGCCACATAACAGCCAATCCCCATGACCCGGTTGATACTCTCCACATCGCCCTTGCCCCAATATTGGCTGATCAGCACCGAGGACCCGCTCTGCAGGCCGAAGATGACCAACTGGATCACAAAGACCGGCACGTTGGCCAGTGTCACTGCGGCCAGAGGCGCCTCACCCAGCGCTCCCACCATGAAGGTGTCGATCAGCCCCAGCGAGGTGGTGATCAGGTTCTGGAGAATGATTGGAACGGCCAGCGTCACCACTCCCCGGTAAAACGCCGGGCCCCGCTTCAGATAGTCGAACAATTCCTCACCTCACCCTGCGGCGATGCGCGTGTTTTTGATCTCGGTCAGGGCTTCCGTCAGCACCTTTGCCTCCTCCCGGGTGCTGTCCGGACAGAAGGAGACCCGCAGCGTCCCCATAAGCTCCCGCTTGGGCCGTCCGGTGGCGGCAAAGACATGGCTGGGCTTGCCCCTGTGGCAGGCTGACCCGGAGGACACACAGATCCCCCTGTCACTCAACTCCCGCACCAGCATCTCGCTGGGATAGCCGGGCAGAGAGACGGCACAGATGTGAGGCGCGTCTCCCCGGCTCACCACCGCCGCATCTGGGATCGTCGCTTCAAGTAATTCCAAAAAGTAATTTTTTGTATCTGACATACGATTTGTATAGTCTTCCCGGTGCTCTGCCCACGCTCTGCACGCCGCGGCCAGGGCGGCAATCTGCGCCGTGGGCTCGGTGCCGGGCCGGAGCCCGCCCTCCTGTCCGCCGCCGCGCAGCAAGGGCTTTAACTTTACGCCCTTTCGGATATAGAGCGCGCCGATCCCCTTCGGGGCGCGGACTTTGTGTCCGCTGATGGTGAGCAGATCCGCCCCCAGCTCCTCCGGCGTGAAGGGCACCTTGAGAAAGCCCTGGACCGCGTCGGTGTGCAGGAGGGCCGGGCTGCCCGCGCGGCGGATGGCCTGCGCCGCCTCCCTAACGGGCAGGATGGTGCCCAGCTCGTTGTTCACCAGCATCATGGAGACCAGTACGGTGTCGGGCCGGAGCGCAGCCTCCAGCCCAGCGATATCGATGTGTCCGGACCGGTCCGGCCGCAGATAGGTCACGTCGTACCCCTGCCCCTCCAGTTCCCGCAGGGGCTCCAGCACGGCGGAATGCTCGATGGCGGTGGTGATGATATGCTTTCCCTTCCGCCGTCCGTACTCCACGGCCCCCCGGATCGCCCAATTGTCCCCCTCGGTGCCGCAGGAGGTGAACACCAGCTCCTCCGGCAGGCAGCCCAAGGCGTCCGCCACCGCGGCCCGGTCCGCGCTGAGCCGCTCCGCGGCCTGTGCGCCGAATGCATACCCCGAGGACGGATTCCCAAATGCCTCCGTCATGACCTCCAGCGCCGCCTGAGCCGCCTCAGGACACACCCGCGTGGTGGCTGCATTGTCTAAATAGATGCCCATGCTTTTCTTTCTCTCCCCTGTTCCCGTCTTTCTGCCGTACCATTCTACCGCCCAAACGAAGCCCCGTCAAGCCGACAGATGTTTGTGCCCAACCGCCCCAACCGCTTTCGGCCCACTTTCTTACATTTTGAAGGTTGACATACCCGCCCCTGGAAGATATACTTAATTCCGACAGAAATAGAAGGGTTTCCAACTCTCCCAAATGACGATAGAAAGGAACAACGCTATGAGTGCCATTCAATTGCGTGAGGGCGTCTGGTCCGTGGGCGTTCTGAATCCCGCGCTCCGGGTGTTCGATATTGTGATGGAGTCCAGGTATGGGACTTCTTATAATGCTTATCTGGTGACCGGCGGAGAAAAGACCGCCCTCATCGAGGCCGTTCACAAGGACTACTTTGAGGATCTGGTCTCCAACATCGAGGAGATTCTCCCTGTGGAAAAGCTGGATTATCTGATCATGAACCACACCGAGCCCGACCACTCCGGCGGCGTCCGTGCCCTGCTGGATCGTTGCCCCAACCTCACCGTGCTCTGCTCCAGCTCCGCAAAAAAATTCCTCACCTCCATTGCCAATGAGGAATTTCCCTGCCGCGTGGTGAAGGACGGCGATACCCTGGACTTGGGCGGCAAGACGCTGCGGTTCATCAGCGCGCCTCTCCTCCACTGGCCCGACTCCATCTTCACCTGGGACGAGGCGGACAAGACCCTCTTTACCTGCGACTTCCTGGGCTGTCACTTCTGTGAACCCTCCATGCGGGATACCGGCATCCATCCGGAGTACCGCCGCTACTATGAGGCGGAGCTCCTCAACTACTTTAACTGCATTTTTGGCCCATTCAAGCCCGCCGTGCTGGACGGCCTGGACAAGATGCCCGCCAGGGTGGAGCTGGTGTGTACCAGCCACGGCCCCACCCTCTCCCAGTCCATCGGCTATGTGAAGGACTGCTACCGCCAGTGGGCCGCGCCCGCAGTCCGTCCCGATGGGAAAAAGACGGTGGGCATCATCTACTGCTCCGCCTACGGCTGTACCCGCGCTCTTGCCGACGCCGCAGCCAAGGCGCTGACCGCCGATGGGTTGCAGGTGACCACCCTTGACGTGGTCTTTGCCGCCCCGGAGACTGTGTCCGCTCTGGTAAACGCCTGTGACGTGGTCCTCTTCGGCACACCAACCATCAACCGGAACGCCCCCGAGGCCATCTGGAATGCCGTCCACGGTGTGGACGCCATCAATACCCGCGGGCGGGCCGCCGGCGCTTTCGGCTCCTTCGGCTGGACCGGCGAGGCCGCCGGCATGGTCCAGGAGCAGCTCAAGCAACTCAAGTTCAAGACTGTGGAGGCCCCTTTCAAGGTCTGCTTCACGCCCACCGAGGCCGACCTCACCGCCATGGCGGAGTGGGCCCGCGGGGTGGCAGACCTGGTCAAAGCTCCGGAGTCGGTCAAGCCCAAGGCGCAGAAGTACATCTGCAAGCTCTGCGGCTATATTTACGATCCCGAGACGGGCGACCCGGACCGGGGCGTGGCCCCCGGCACCGCCTTTGAAGATATGCCGAAGCTGTGGACCTGCCCCCTGTGCGGCATGGACAAGGCCATGTTCAAGCCCCTGGACTGAGGGCACGCCCCTGCCGGGAATGGGGCGGCTCTCCTGACCGAGATAAAAAAACAGACGTACCGCGCCCCAACGGGGCGCGGTACGTCTGTTTTTATGGACTCACTCCATGCCCAAAATAGCGATGCCCACGGCGGCCACGGCGATGACCGCGTATTGGCCCCGGGTGAGCTTTTCCTTCAGGATGATCCGGCTCCACAGCAGAGAGGCAATGCAGTAGGAAGAGATCATGGGGGCGGCCACCACGGCGTTGGCCCCGATGGCAAACACATAGGCAAACTGTCCCGCGGTCTCGCACAGCGCGCCCACGATCTTGGGCCGCTCTGCGGAGAGGCGGATGCGCTGCTTTTTGATTACCACCACATAGACGAAGGCGAACACCGCCATCAGCAGGAAGGTGAACTCATAGGCGATATTGGCCTGCTCCTCGGCGATGACGGTGTCCAGCAGCAGCGCGTCCACAAAGGTCCCCAGGCCGTCGATGGCACAGTAGAGGAGGGGGAACACGATGGCGATGACGCTGCGGGTGTGCTTTTTGTCGGGGGTGAAGCCCTCCGCCTCCCGGAGCGCGTCGTCCTTTTTCTTCTCAATGTACGACAGGGCAAAGACCCCGGCGCATACCAGCACCACGCCGAAGAGCTGGAGGCCGGTCATGGTCTCGCCCAGGACGAGGAAGCACAGCAGGGCGGCCACCGCTCCGGAGGAATTGCACACGGGGGAGGAGATGGACAGCTCGATGTACCGCAGCCCGGCATAGCCGATGACCATGGAGGTGATGTAGCAGAAGGACGCGGGCAGATAGGTTACGATGTCCCCCAGGGAGAAGGGGGTGCCGGTGGCGATCATGAAGACGGCATGGAGCCCCATGACCACGCCCACCGCCATGACCATTTTCCAGTGGCTGTACGTGTCCTCCGGCTTGGCCCCCATCTTGGAAAAGAGGTCGGAGCCGCTCCAAAAGAGGATCGCGATCAGGGAGAGAAGAAACCAATTCATATTTTGTTGTCATCCTTTCCTTTTCAATCCATTGGGAAGGATGCCCTCCGGAGGCGGCCTGCGGGGAAATCGGGTATTGTGCCAGCACTGGATACGTTTGATGGGACGCCGGTTCAAAGCAAAGGCCACTTCCTTTCTCGGGGCTGGAGCTTTTCGCTCCAAAACCGCCGGCGGATATTATATCTGATTTCCGGCACGGACGCAATCATAAAATACCGCTATTGGATAGAAAAGGCCGGTGGATGTGCCCGTCATCCACCGGTCCTCTCCTTTTTTCTCTCATTGTAGACCTGGATCACATGGTCTACTGCCTCCCGTTCGCTCCCTGTAAGGCGGCGGTACTCGCCAATCAGCCTCCGCTCCTTCTCCGTCATATCCAGGGTCGTCACCGGAAGGGCCTCGCCGTTGAGCAGTACCCACAGGGATACGTCCAGCGCATCGGCGATCTTCTGCGCCGCCTCAATAGATGGAATTCGTATATTCCTAATATAATCGCTGATTGCGCTCTGGGAGACGCCTGACAGCTCTGCGAGTTCTTTTTGATTTTTGCCGCCCCAGTCCAGGAGTTCTTGAATCTTTTCTCCCACGGTCATGCAATCAACTCCCTATTGATTGCATTATATCCATGGACCAGTTCTATTTCTCATCAAACCCGAATTTAACGTTTAAAAACATTATTTCTAGGATTGACACAAGTAAGACAATGTTGTAAAATGTAAATATAAACCAGGGAATAAAAGGATTTTTAAGGAGTGTGTGTCAAATTATGAAATCAACTGGTATTGTACGCAGAGTAGACGAGCTGGGACGTATTGTGCTTCCCATGGAGCTGCGCAAATCCATGGAGATTGGTGAAAAGGCTCCCTTGGAAATCTACGTGGAGGGGAACTCCATCATTCTGAAAAAGCATCAGTGCACCTGTATTTTCTGCGGAGAGACGGAGGACCTGCGCTCCTTTCAGGACAAGTACATCTGTCCCGCCTGCCTGGAGAAGCTCCACGCCCTGTAAAAAATCGCCGCCCCGGACGGGGCGGCGATTTTCTGTTCCGCGTTACAGCTTTTTGGCGGGTACGTCCCAGATGTTCCGGGCGTACTCCCGGATGCTGCGGTCCGCGGCAAAGATGCCGGACCGGGCGATGTTCACCAGCGCCATCCGGTTCCACCGGCCGGGGTCCCGGTAGGTGCGGCCCGCCCGCTCCTGGGCCTCCCGGTAGCTCTCGAAGTCCGCCAGGAGCATATACTCGTCGGCGGGCCCCCCCTTTCCGAAGAGGAGGCGGTTGGTGACGTCGGCATAGCCCACCCCGTCGTCAAAGCCGCGGGTAATCTGGTCGATGACCGCCTTGAGAAACTCATCGTGCATGTAGTACTCATAGGAGCGGTAGCCCTTGGCCTTTTTCTCCGCCACCTCGTTGGCCTTGAGCCCGAAGAGGAAGATATTCTCGTCCCCCACCTGCTGGTGCATCTCCACATTGGCGCCGTCCAGCGTGCCGATGGTCAGGGCGCCGTTCATCATGAACTTCATGTTGCCGGTGCCGGATGCCTCCTTGCCGGCGGTGGAGATCTGCTCGGAGAGCTCGCTGGCGGGCATGAGCTTTTCCGCCAGGGAAACCCGGTAGTTCTCCAAAAACACCACCTGGAGCCGGTCCTTGCAGGCCGGGTCGGCGTTCACGGTGGCGGCAAGGGAGTTGATGAGGTGGATGATCTCCTTGGCCACGGAGTAGCCCGGCGCCGCCTTGGCCCCGAAGAGATAGACCCTGGGGGTAAACTCGAAGTGGGGATCGGCCTTGAGCCGCTGATAGAGATAGGTGATGTGCATGACATTGAGGAGCTGGCGCTTGTACTCATGCAGGCGCTTCACCTGCACGTCGAATATGGCGTCGGTATTCAGCAGGACCCCCGACTCCCGGGCCACATAGCCGGCAAAGCTGCGCTTGTTCTCCGCCTTGATCTCAGCCAGGCGATTGAGCACGCTGGCATCCTCTTTATATCTCTCCAGTTGGACAAGCTTTTCCGGCTGGAGCAGATAGGAGTCCCCGCCGGCGCACTCCCGGATCAGCGCGTCCAGCTTGGGATTGATCTCGCTGAGCCAGCGGCGGTGGTCGATGCCGTTCGTCACGTTCTTGAACTTTTCAGGCGTCTGGACATAGACATCATGGAAGGTCTCCCGCTTGAGGATATCCGAGTGGAGCGCGGATACGCCGTTCACCGCGAAGCAGGCGCACACACAGAGGTTGGCCATGCGCACCTCTCCGCCCCAGATGACGGCCAGATCCCGCACCTTGGACTGGTCGCCGTGGAAGTACTCGTTGAGATGCGCCTGATAGCGGTTGCTGATCTCCACCAGGATCTGCCACACCCGGGGCAGCAGGGTCTCTATGAGCTGCTGCGGCCAGCGCTCCAGGGCCTCCACCATGATGGTATGGTTGGTATAGGCAACAGTATGGGTGACGATGTGCCACGCCTCATCCCAGCCATACCCCTCCTCGTCCAGAAGGATGCGCATGAGCTCGGGGATGACCAGCGTGGGATGGGTGTCGTTGATCTGGATGACGTGCTTCTGATGGAAATTCCGCAGGGTGCCGTACTCCGCCTTGTGCTGGCGGCAGATGCACTGGACCGTGGCGGAGACGAAGAAATACTGCTGCTTCAGGCGCAGGGACTTGCCCTCATAGTGGTTGTCCTCGGGATAGAGGATCTTGGCAATGGACTCCGCCATGGCCTGCTGCTCCACCGCCTTGAGGTATTCTCCCCGGGAGAAGAGGGACATGTCCAGCGGCGTGGGGCTCTTGGCGTCCCACAGCCGGAGGACGTTGACATGCTCGGTGCCGTAGCCCGCGATCTCCATATCCTTGGGCACGGCCAGCACATCGCTGCCCCCCACATAGGCGACCCGGTGGCTGCCGTCCTCGCCCCAGATGTCCCTGACCTCGCCGCCGAAGTGGACCCGCTCGGTCTCATCCACCTTGGGGATCAGCCAGCAGTCGGCCACGTCCAGCCAGTTGTCCGGAAGCTCCACCTGTTGGCCGTCCACGATCTTCTGTTTGAAGAGGCCCAGCTCATAGCAGATGGAGTAGCCGGTAGCGGGGATCTCCAGGGTGGTCATGGACTCCAGATAGCAGGCGGCCAGGCGGCCCAGGCCGCCGTTGCCCAGACCCGCGTCGGGCTCCACCTCAAAGAGGTCGGGGGCGGAGAAGCCCAGGCCCTCGACGGCCTCCTTCAACTGGGGGAGGACCCCCAGGTTATAGGCGTTCTTCTCCAGGGAGCGGCCCATGAGAAACTCCAGGGAGAGGTAGTGGACCTGGCGGGCGTGGCTGTCCCGGATGCGGCTCTCGGTCTCCAGCTCCCGGGCGGACATAATATCCCGGAGCACCAGGGCGCATGCCCGGAACATGTGGACAGGGGTGGCCTCTTCCACTTCCCGGCCGAAATTCCGGCGCAGCTTGCCGATAATCTGCTGCTCCAGCTCTTTTTTGGTGTATTTCTTCGCCATGTGTATGTCTCCATTTCAAAAGGATCGGAGCAGGGACGCAAACGGCGGGGGTCCTCCCCCCGCCTCGTCTGCGTGTGTCTCCGTGTAAGGGTACAATTTTGCGGCAAAAGTCTATCACAGGGGGCCCCGCCCTGTCAACTAAACATGTGCTTATGGCCCGTTTGAAGATTGAAACCATACCCGGAGCTTGGGGCCCCATCCGTCGCCGTGGGGCTTTCCCGCCCTCATGCCGTTTTTTCACAGGCCTTCGGGGGAGCCCAGGACCGAGACGTCCGGCGCTCAGTCCGCCGGCGTCTCCTTCTTTTTCCGCGCCGCCGGCTTTTTTGTTCCGGCCGTACCGGCGCCGGAGGACGCTTTTTTCGCGCCGCCGGAGGAGGCAGACTTCCTGGTCGCCGCCTTCCTGACCGCGGGCCTCTTCACAGGCGCGGCGGGGGGCTCCTCCGCGGGCGCAGCGGGCACCTCCGGCACAGGCTCTTCCGCGAGCGCGGGCGCGGGATGCTCCTCCGCCACAGGCGCCTCGTCGGGAATGGGGACCTCCGTCGGTGCAGGCGCCCCGGCGGGGGCGTGGAACTCTGCCTCCGGGCGCGGAATCCCGGTGATCTGGTAGTACACGCCCTCGTACTCCCGGGCGGGCTCGTTCCAGCTAAAGTCCCGGGTCATGCCGTTATGCTGGAGGCCCCGCCAAGCGCTCTTATCGTTGTAATAGAGGTCCACCGCCTCCCCCAGCACCCACACCATGTCGTGGGCGTTGATGTCGGCAAAGGTAAAGCCGTTGTCCCCAAATACCCCGTGGGGGACCACCGTATCCTTGAGTCCTCCGGTCTCCCGGACCACCGGTACGGTGCCGTACCGCATGGCGATCATCTGGGAGAGGCCGCAGGGCTCGGAGACGGAGGGCATGAGGAACAGATCCGCGCCGCCGTAAATGGCGGTGCTGAGAGCGGCGGAATACTGGATGCGGGCAGAGAAGCGGCTGGGATACTGGGCCTCCGCATGGCGGAACGCCTCCTCAAAATTCCATTCGCCGGTACCCAGCACCACCATCTGCACATCCATATTCATGATCTCTGGGATGGCGGAGGCCACCAGTTCGAAGCCCTTGTGCCGGACCAGGCGGGAGACGCAGGCGATGATGGGCACATTGGGGTCCTCACGCAGCCCCACCGCCCGCTGCAGCGCGGCCTTGCAGGCGGCCTTCCCACCCAGATCGTCGGGCGTGAAGGCCGCGGCCAGCCCGGCACCGTTGGAGGGGTCGTAGAGGTCCGCGTCCAGGCCGTTGAGGATGCCCTGCAGCTTCCAGCGGTTGTCGGCCACCACGCCCTCCAGGCCGTGGGCATAGAAGGGATACTGGAGCTCCTCGGCATAGGTGGGGGAGACCGTGGTCACATAGTCGGCGGCATAAATGGCCCCTTTCATCAGATTCACGTCCCCGTGATAGGCCAGCATATGCTCATTCATATACCCGCGGTTCAAACCCAGCAGGTCCTCCAGCACCTGGTCGCCGTAACGCCCCTGGTACTCGATATTGTGGATGGTGAACACGCTCTTGCTTCCCCGCAACTGCCAGACCCGTTCCCGCTCCTCCAGGAGGTAGATGGGCACCAGAGCGGTCTGCCAGTCGTTGCAGTGGATGACGTCCGGGTGCCAGTCCAGGTGGGCCGGCGTCTCGACGACGGCACGGGAGAAAAAGGTGAACCGCTCGCCGTCGTCATAGTGGCCGTAGACCTCGGCGCGTTTGAAATAATATTCGTTGTCCACGAAGAGGTAGGAGATGTTGTCCTCCCGCAGCTCCAGGATGCCGCAGTAGGGCGTCCGCCAGGCCACCCGGCAGTTCCAGTGGCACAGGAGCTTCATTTTCTCCCGGTACTGCTGCGCCACGCCCTCATAGAGCGGGAGGATCACCTTTACGTCGTGTCCCATTTCGGCCAGCTTTTTGGGCAGGGAGCCGGCCACATCGGCCAGGCCGCCGGTCTTGATAAAAGGGGCTACCTCGGAAGAGGCGAACAGAATATTCATACTTGTCTCCTTTTCATATTCTCAGGGGTGATACACCGCGCGGCCGCCATATACGGGCCCTCCGCCCCATATGGCGGCCGCGTCCTTGTGCCGCTCCGGGACCCGCGCGGCCCCACGGCGGCGCCCGGTCCCTTTGTTATACTATACCACGGCGTTTTTTGCAATCGCCAGCGGGTAGGTCTCGTGACCCATCAGCATCCGCCCGGCGTTCACCTGCACGTTCTTGTCGGTGATGGCGTATTTGAGGGTGGCGCCCTGCTGGATGACCGTGCCCTGCATCAGGATGCAGTTTTGTACCTTGGCACCCTTCTCCACACGGACGCCGCGGAAGAGGATCGAGTTTTCCACCTCGCCCTCGATGATGCAGCCGTCGGCCACCAGGGAGCTTTTGGACTTGGAGAGAGGGCCGTAATAGGTGGAGGGATTGGACATGTCCTTGGTCTTGACCGGACGCATAGGATTGAAGAGATCGGCCCGCACCGCCGGGTCCAGCAGTTCCATACTCCGGGCGTAATAGCCCGCCACGGACTGGAGCCGGGCGGCATAGCCCTCAAAGCAATAGGACATGATCTTGAGCCGGCCGCCCATATTGAGGAGCACGCCCTGGCTGAAGGAGGGGATATTATGGGCGATGCAGTACTCCACCAGGGAGATGAGCAGATCCTTCGACATGATGTACACCTCCATGGATTCGCAGCCCATGGGGTTGATGGGGTGGACGGAGACGTCGGTGATGACGCTGTTCTCATCCACGGTGAAGTAATCGGAGCTTCTGGGATCGCCCCTGGGGACGGGGGTGCAGACGGCGGTAATGTCCGCCCCGGTGCGCAGGTGCTGCTCAAAGACATCGTCCAGATCCAGGTTCACCGCCACATCGCCGCCGGAGAGGACCACATAGTCCTGACGGATACGCTCCAGGTAGGAATAGACACCGGCCAGGGCGTCCATACGCCCCCGGTATTCGCCCTCCCGCCGCTTGTCGGCATAGCCGAAGGGGGGCAGTATCCGCAGACCGCCGTGCTTCCGGGAGAGGTCCCAGTCCTTGCCGGAGCCCACGTGGTCCAGCAGAGACTGATAATTGGCGTGGACGATGAGTCCCACATCGGAGATGCCGGCATTTACCATATTGGAGAGCATGAAATCCACGATGCGGTAGCGCCCGCCATAGGGGATGGAGCAGGTATTCCGGTGCTGGGAGAGCTCCCGGAGCTGCGGATTGGAGCGGTAGGCAAAGATGATCCCGTGCAGCTTGTTGGTCATTTCACCGCACCCCCTTTCACATTCCGGGTGATCATGGCCTTGGGGGGTACCACGGCCTTGTCCCCCACCTTGATCCCCTCGGCTACCACGGCGATGCCCCAGTCGTCAGGGGCGCCTTCCCCCTCCGGCGGCGCGCCCACCTTGGCCTCGGCGCCGATGACGGCGTTTTCCGCCACAATGGCGTACTCCACCGCGGCGCCTTCCCGCACCACCGCGCCGGGCATCAGGATGGAGTAGCGGACACTGGCCCCCTTCTCCACCTTGACCGAGTGGAAGAGCACCGAATTCTCCACCGTGCCGTCCACCTCACAGCCGCCGGTGACCAGAGAGTGGCTGACCACCGCGTCGGGGCCGGTAAAGTGAGGCGGGCGCGTGGGCGTGCGGGCATAGATGGGCCACTCCGTATCATAGAGATTGAAGCCGCTGTGGACGGAGAGCATATCCATATTGGCGTCCCACAGGGAGTCGATGGTGCCCACGTCCTTCCAGTAGCCCTCAAAGCGGTAGGCAGCCATCCGCTCCCCCTTCTCCAGCATGGCGGGGATGATGTTCTTTCCAAAGTCGTTGCTGGACTTCTCATCCGCCTCGTCCGCCACCAGATACTCCCGGAGCTGTTTCCAATTGAAGATGTAAATGCCCATAGAGGCGAGGTTGCTCTTGGGCCGCTTAGGCTTCTCCTCGAATTCATAGATCATGTCGTGCTCGTCCACATTCATGATGCCGAACCGGGAGGCCTCCTCCATGGGGACTTCCATGACGGAGATGGTACAGGCGGCGTCCATGGCCTTGTGATGCTCAAGCATCTTCTCATAATCCATCTTATAGATGTGGTCGCCGGAGAGAATGAGCACATAGTCCGGGTCATAGAGCTGGATAAAGCCGATATTCTGATAGATGGCGTTGGCGGTGCCCTTGTACCAGGTGCCCTTGTCCCCCTCCTTCACATAGGGGGGCAGGATATGGACGCCCCCGTCCGACCGGTCCAGGTCCCAGGGCTGTCCGTTTCCAATGTAGCCGTTGAGCTCCAGCGGCTGATACTGGGTAAGCACTCCCACCGTGTCGATGCCGGAGTTAACGCAGTTGCTCAGGGGGAAATCGATGATGCGGAATTTTCCCCCGAAGGGGACGGCTGGCTTTGCCACCCTGGACGTCAAGGCCCGCAGGCGGCTTCCCTGGCCGCCTGCCAGCAGCATGGCGACGCATTCTTTCTTCATCTTATCGAACACCTCTCTCGCTTTGAAGTGAAACTTGGACGATGGGATGGTCCGCGCCGCACTACGGCTGTTCCTTCTTGACGGCCGGCTTGGGGGATTTCGGCTTCACCATCGGATACCTGGCCTTTTCCTTGACCGCGGGATGGGAGGCTCCGGCCTTGACGGCCGGCTTGGCCGCCTTCTTCTTCACGGCTGGCTTGGCTGCGGACTTGACCGCCAGCGCAGAGGTTCCCTTCCTTCTCCTGGGCGGGAACTTCCGGGTGCACTTGTAAATGACCGCGCTCATGGGGGGCAGGGTGATCACGATGGACTGTTCTCTGCCGTGGCAGGGGATATACTGGCTCTTTACGGCCTCGCGATCCCCCCGGCCCTCGCCTCCAAACGCCGGATCGTCGGTGTTGAACAGGCAGGTATACGCGCCCGCCGCCGGCACGCCCACACAGTAGCCCGTCCGATCTACAGGCGAGAAGTTGCACACCACCACCAGCGCGTTCCCCTTCTTATCCCTGCGGAGGAAGGAAATGGTGTTGGCCTGGCTGTCATCGGCATAAATCCACTCAAAGCCCTCCCAGGAGAAATCCTCCTCCCACAGCGGGGCCTGCGCCAAATAAAAGTGGTTGGCCGCCTGGAAGAAGGCCTGGGTCTTGCGGTTAATCTCATTGTCCAGCAGGTGCCAGTCCAGTGAATATTCAAAGTGCCACTCGTTCCACTGTCCAAACTCGCTGCCCATCATCAGCAGCTTTTTGCCCGGATGGGTGAGCATGTAGGCATAAAAGGCCCGCACACCGGCGAACTTCTCCTCATAGCTCCCCGGCATCTTGTTGAGGAGCGAGCCCTTCATGTGCACCACCTCGTCGTGGGAAAGGGGCAGGATAAAGTTTTCGGAAAAGGCGTACAGGAACGAAAAGGTGATATCCTTATGGTTGAACTGGCGGAAGTAGGGGTCCATCTTCATATAGTGGAGGACATCGTTCATCCATCCCATGTTCCACTTCAGGTTGAAGCCCAGGCCGCCTTCAGAGACCGGATGAGATACCTTGGGCCAGGCGGTGGACTCCTCCGCGACCATCAGCACATCGTCATGGGCGGCGAAGACCCGCTCATTGAGCTTCTGCAGGAAATCCACGGCCTCCAGGTTCTCATTGCCGCCGTGGATATTGCGGACCCACGCTCCGTCCTTGCGGCCATAGTCAAGATACAGCATGGAGGCTACGGCGTCTACCCTCAATCCGTCGATGTGAAACATTTCCAGCCAGAAGAGGGCCGAAGAGTAGAGAAAGGAGCGGACTTCGTTCCTCCCATAGTCAAAGACACGGGTACCCCAGTCGGCGTGTTCTCCCTTGCGCAGATCGGCATATTCATAGCAGGGCTGTCCGTCAAACTCATAGAGTCCGAAGGCGTCCTTCGGGAAGTGGGCGGGTACCCAGTCCAGAATCACGCCCACACCGGCCTGGTGGAGCTGGTCGATGAGATACATCAGGTCGTCGGGTGTGCCAAAGCGGCTGGTGGCCGCAAAATACCCGGTACACTGATAGCCCCAGGAGTCGTCCAGCGGATGCTCGGTGATGGGCAACAGCTCCACATGGGTAAAACCCATCTCCTTTACATATGGGACCAGGTATTGAGCAATGTCCCGATAGGAGAGGAACTCCCCCTCCCCTGTTCTGCGCCAAGACCCCAAATGGATCTCATAGATATTCAGCGGTCTGTGGTAGACCGGGTTGTTCTTCCGGTACTCCAGCCAGGCCCTGTCCCCCCACCGGTATTCCCCCAGCTCATAGAGCTTGGAGGCCGTGCCGGGCCGGGTCTCGGCGTGGAAGGCGTAGGGATCGGCCTTGAGAAGGACGCGCCCGTCCGCAGCTTCCACCGCATACTTATAGATGTCATACCGCTGGAGCCCAGGCACAAAGGCCTCCCAGATTCCCCCGCCCAGCAGGTGCATGGGGCCCCGCTCCGCCTCCCAGCCGTTGAAGTCCCCCACTACCGACACCTTTGCCGCATGGGGCGCCCAGACCCGGAACACATAGCCCGGGATGCCTTCACGCTCCTCCTGATGGGAACCCATGTACTCCCACGCCCGAAGGGCCTCTCCGGCGGCATACTCCTTTATCATTTGCTCCGTCCGGCTGTCCGCCGGAGGGTACTTTTTTGGGCTTTCCATGGCACACTCCTCATTTCATTGGTATATTTATCCAAATTTTAAAAAAATTTTGTCTCATATGTTGTCATTACGGCTAATTGCTTAATTTTTTTGTTCCATATATTTGTATGAATTATACAACACAAACCTTTATCCGTCAAGGCGCAGGTCGCCGCGAATCGTAAATTCTGCACATAAAGTTTCTCAGCTTTTTGTAAGATCGGCATACAGCGCCCACCAAGAGAAAGGCGCCCGCCGGGATTTTATGTCCCGGCGGGCGTCTTTATACCGCTTATCCTGCCATAAATAACTGTTTCACGAACTTTGCAAAGATTCCGGGCAGGGTCAGACGTTCCACAGCCTGGTCGGCCACCAGGGGAATCACCTGCCGCTCCTGTCCCCCCACGGAAACCACCATCTCTCCCAGTTTCTGTCCCTGTTCCACCGGGGCCTCCACATTGTCCGTCAGTCGAAGCTCCGTGGTCACCTCATTGAGTTCATTCCGGTCCACCAGAATCCGGCTGCCCTGTCCCAGAATGGGCTGCACCTGATCCAGGGTACCCAGGGATACCTCCACCGGCGGGATGGCCGCGTCCGGCTGGATATCCAACAGGGTATAGTTGGCAAAGCCGAAGTTCAGAAGGGATTTGGCGCTTTCAAACCGCTGGGCGGAGGTGGGGGACTTCATCACCACGGCGATCAGCTCCATTCCGTCCCGCTCGGCAGTGGCGGACAGGCAGTAGAGAGCGGAGTCGGTGGAGCCGGTCTTCAGCCCCGTACAGCCCTCATAGAATCGCACCAGCTTGTTGGTGTTGGCCAGTTGGAACTGTCCGTCCCGGATGGTGTCCATCCAGATGGTGGTGTACTCCCGGATCTTGGCGTGGCCGATCAGCGCCCGACTCATCAATGCGATATCATAGGCGGAGGTGAGATGTCCCGCCGCCGGAAGGCCCGTACAGTTGAGGAAATTGGTATCCTCCATCCCCAACTCGCGGGCCCGCTGATTCATCCTCTCCACAAAGGCGGACTCACTGCCGGCCAGGTGTTCGGCCAGAGCCACGGCGGCATCGTTGCCCGACACCACGGCGACTGCCTTGAGCATGTCGTCCACCGTCATTTGCTCCCCCTCTTTGAGGTAGACCTGTGACCCTCCCATGGAGGCGGCGCGGGCAGAGACGGTAACCATATCGTCCAGCTTGAGCCGCCCCGAGTCGATGGCCTCCATCACCAGCAGCAGTGTCATCACCTTAGTCACGCTGGCGGGCTCCAGCTTGTCGTGGGCGTGGTCCTCATAGAGGACGGTGCCCGTCTCCTTCTCCATCAGGACGGCGGACCCTGCCTCGGTCTCCGGAGCGCCGGTAACGGCGGCGGCGGGCAGGACCAGCAGACAGGCGCATAGAAATGCCGCGAGAATTCGTTTCATAGTTGGTCTTCTCCTCCATCATCGAAGTTACTACGAAAAGGATGTGGAGGAAGCGAGCCTTCTATACTGGAAGAAATTTTATTTCAGACACCGCCCCGCAATTGCGACGCCGTCCCAGGGCAGAGCAGGCGGGGGCGCATCGGAGAGGCGGTCCAGGGGCCCGGCCGATCGCAAGGGAGCCCCGCGCCGGTCGGGCGCTCTCCCCTTTTCCGATACGCCCTAGAGCTCCATCTTCATCATGATATCGGAGAGCGCAAAGGCCACGTTGTCATGGGCCTCGTAGCGGAAACCGAAGCTTTCATATACATGGAGGGCCGCTTTCAGACTGTGGTGGGAGGTGAGGACCAGGGTATGTACCCCCAGTTCCCGGGCCGCGTCGATGGTTGCACGCATCAGAGCTTTGCCGATCCCACGGTTGCGCCAGGGAGCCTTCACCCCAAATTTGAAGGGCTCCGCCACGCCGTCCCGGAAGAGCTCCAGCATCATCATTCCCACGATCTCTTCCCCCGCCCGGGCCAGAAAGATGCGCCCGCCGCCTGCCAGCACCCGTTCCGGATGCTCCAACTGTTCCAGGTCTGCCGGCTCCAGAATGTCGTTTTCCTCCAGCCAGGGCAGAGAGATCGCCAACAGCTCCGGCTTATATTGGTCCTCGTAGTCGATAATGACAAATTCCTCTGACATATGCTCCCCCACTTTCGCCGTTTTACCCATCTTACCACACTCCCCCCCTTTTGGCAATTCCGCTGGCAATCAAATCCCGCTTTTGCAAGCATAAATCCGGGATTTTTCGTTCACATTTAATTTACATCCTTTGCTATTGACTTTTTTTCCGGGTAGTGGTAGATTTACATTAGCACTCAGAGATGTCGAGTGCTAAGATTTTAAACATACTGAGATTGGAAAAGAAGGTGAGCGCGGTATGGACCTGAGCGACCGGAAGAAAAAAATCCTCCGCGCCATCATCGAAAACTATATCGAGACGGCGGAGCCTGTGGGCTCCAAGGCTGTGGCCTCCACGCCCGGCCTGAACGTCTCCTCGGCCACTGTCCGCAACGAGATGGCGGACCTGGAGGAGCTGGGCCTGCTGGAGCAGCCCCATACCTCCGCGGGGCGGATTCCCTCCCCCAAGGGCTACCGCATCTATGTCAACGAGCTGATGGACGACTACCGCCTGTCGGTCCAGGAGACCAAGCGGCTCAACCAGGCGCTTCACCTGAAGATGCGGGAGCTGGACCAGGTCATCGACCAGGCCGGGCGGGTGGTCTCCCAGCTCACCCGGTATCCCGCCTTTGCCCTGGCCGACCGGGCCAGCAAGGTCACCATCCAGCGCTTTGACCTTCTGATGGTCGCCAGCGACTCCTTCATCATCGTGGTGATGACCGATACCAATGTGGTGCGCAACCGGCTGGTCAGGCTGCCCGCCGATCTCTCGGAGGCACAGCTTCAGCTTTTGAACACCCTTTTGAACACTACCTTTACCGGTCTCACGCTGGATGAGATCACCCCTGAGCTGATGCGGGTAGCCTCCCACGCGGCCGGTGAGGCCTATGGGCTCATCTCCTTGGTGGTGTCCTTCGCCATCGACGTGCTGGAGAGCCTGGAGCAGCGCACCGTCCATACGGCGGGCATCGCCAGTCTGCTCTCCCACCCCGAGTACCAGAGTCTGGACCGGGCCGCCCCCCTCATGAGCTACCTCAGCGAGGATCAGGACGCAGGCCGCTTCCCCATGCCTCAGGTCGGTCCCATGGAGATCCTCATCGGTCCCGAAAACGTAGTAGACGCCCTGAAAGACACCAGCGTGGTGGTGGCAAGCTACGAGATCGGCGACGGTATGCGAGGGGTCATCGGCGTGGTGGGCCCCACCCGAATGGACTACGCCAAGATCACCGCGCGCCTTGCGTATTTCGCCTCCGGCCTCACCCGCCTCTTCGGAACGGGCGAGCTCCCTCCGGCGGACGACGGCGCCAAGGAAAAATAGGAGGAAACACCTTGAGTAAAAAGGATCAGAAAAAGGACCCCATCCAAGAGTCTCCCGCAGAACACGCACAGGCCCAGCCCTCAGCGGAGCCTGACTGTACGCCGGAGGCTGAGACTGCCCCCGATCCCCTGGTGGAGGAGCTGGAAGCCTTGAAAAACGAGCTGGCGGAAAAAGAGAGCAAATATCTGCGTCTGGCCGCTGAATATGATAACTTCCGGAAGCGGTCACAGAAGGAGAAGGAATCCGCCTATGCCGACGCCAAAACCGACGCGGTATCCGCTTTCCTTCCCGTCTATGACAACCTGGAGCGTGCCCTCAAGCAGGAGACCTGTGACGAGGCCTACGCCAAGGGTGTGGAGATGACCATGACCGGGTTGAAGGAGATCATGACCCGGCTGGGCATCGAAGAGATTCCCGCCCTGGGGCAGCCCTTTGACCCCTCGCTTCACAACGCCGTGATGCATGTGGAGGACGAGAGCGCCGAAGAGAACACCGTCGTGGAGGTCTTTCAGGCCGGCTTCCGGCTGGGGGAAAAGGTCATCCGGTTCGCTATGGTAAAGGTGGCCAACTAGAGACGCCAGGGTCCCCCGGAACAGGCGGAAGACGCCGTTTCAGTTGAATTTGTAAAGCCAATTTCTTTATTATTGGAGGAATTTATTATGTCTAAGATTATCGGTATCGACCTGGGTACGACCAACTCCTGCGTGGCTGTTATGGAGGGCGGCGAGCCCGTTGTCATCGCCAATGCAGAGGGCAACCGTACCACCCCGTCCGTGGTGGCCTTCTCCAAGGACGGCGAGCGGATGGTGGGCCAAGTGGCAAAGCGCCAGGCCATCACCAACCCCGACCGCACTATTATGTCCATCAAGCGCGAGATGGGCACCAACCACAAGGTAAACATCGACGGCAAGGCCTACACACCCCAGGAGATTTCCGCCATGATCCTGCAGAAGCTGAAGGCGGACGCCGAGGCCTATCTGGGCCAGAGCGTCACCGAGGCCGTCATCACCGTCCCCGCCTACTTCAATGACGCCCAGCGCCAGGCCACCAAGGATGCCGGCAAGATCGCCGGCCTGGACGTGAAACGGATCATCAACGAGCCCACCGCCGCCGCCGTGGCGTACGGCGTGGACAAGGAGAAGCAGGATCAGAAGATCATGGTCTACGACCTGGGCGGCGGCACCTTCGACGTGTCCATCCTGGAAATCGGCGACGGCGTCATCGAGGTGCTGTCCACCTCCGGCGACACCCATCTGGGCGGCGACGACTTCGACCAGGCCGTGATGGACTGGATGGTAGCTGAGTTCAAGAGCTCCAACGGCATCGACCTCTCCAGCGACAAAGTGGCCATGCAGCGGCTGAAGGAGGCCGCCGAGAAGGCCAAGATCGAGCTCTCCGGCGTCACCTCCACCGCCATTAACCTCCCCTATATCACCGCCGACGCCACCGGCCCCAAGCACCTGGATCTGACCCTCACCAGGGCCAAGTTCGACCAGCTCACCGCCTCCCTGGTGGAGCGGACCTCCGGTCCTGTGCGCCAGGCCATGAGCGACGCCGGTCTCGCCGCCAACGACATCGCCAAGGTCCTGCTGGTGGGCGGCTCCAGCCGTATCCCCGCCGTGCAGGAGATGGTCAAAAAGCTCACCGGCAAAGAGGGCTTCAAGGGCATCAACCCCGACGAGTGTGTGGCCATCGGTGCCGCCATCCAGGGCGGCGTGCTGGTGGGCGATGTGAAGGGCCTGCTGCTCCTGGACGTCACCCCCCTCAGCCTGGGTATTGAGACCATGGGCGGCGTAATGACCAAACTCATCGAGCGCAACACCACCATCCCCACCAAGAAGAGCCAGATCTTCACCACCGCCGCAGACAATCAGACCTCCGTGGAGGTCCATGTGCTCCAGGGCGAGCGGGAGATGGCGCAGTATAACAAGACCCTGGGACGCTTCAATCTGGACGGGATCGCACCGGCCCGCCGCGGCGTGCCTCAGATCGAAGTCACCTTTGACATCGACGCAAACGGCATCGTGAACGTCTCCGCCAAAGATATGGGCACCGGCAAAGAGCAGCACATTACTATCACCTCCTCCACCAACATGTCCAAAGAGGATGTGGAGAAGGCCGTCAAGGAGGCCGAACAGTTTGCCGCCGAGGACGCCAAGCGGAAGGAAGAGGTGGATGTCCGCAACCAGGGCGACCAGATGGTGTACCAGACCGAAAAGGTCATGGAAGAGCTCAAGGACAAGATCGACTCCGGCGACAAGGCGACCCTGGACGCCGCCCTCACCAAGCTCAAGGACGCCCTGAAGGGCACCGACGTGGAGGCCATCAAGTCCGCCACCGAGGAACTGAGCAAGGCCTTTTATCCCATCAGCGAAAAGCTCTATAATCAGGCCGGCGCCCAGGCCGGCGGCGCGCAGGGCAGCGCCGGTTTCACCGGTGGAGCACAGGCCGGCGGCGCGGACACCGATCCCAATGTAGTGGATGCCGACTATGAGGTCGTGGACGACGACGGCAACAAGTAAATCCCGGAATGACCTGACTGCCGTGGGACGGGGGAGCTTCCTCCGTCCCACGCAGAATGTATCGGCGGACGGTCCGCGCCCGCTGTATCTGCGCAATCGATCCTCCTCATTGAAAGAGGTGACCATATATGGCTGACCAAAAACGAGATTATTATGAAGTTCTGGGCGTCTCAAAGGGCGCCACGGACGATGAGATCAAAAAGTCCTACCGGAAATTGGCCAAACAGTACCACCCGGACCTGAACCCGGGCGACAAGGCGGCCGAGGCCAGGTTCAAGGAGGTCAACGAGGCTTACGAGATCCTGTCCGACAAGGAAAAACGCGCCCGTTACGACCAGTTCGGACATGCGGGCGTGGACCCCAACTTCAATCCTGGCGGCGGGTTCGGAGGCGGCTTCGGCGGCTTTACGGATATGGGCGACATCGACCTAGGCGACCTCTTCGGCTCCTTCTTCGGCGGAGGCTTTGGCGGAGGCGGCTCCAGCCGCCGGAACGGCCCCCAGAAGGGGGAGACCATCCGTACAGGGGTCGCCATCTCCTTTGAGGAGGCGGCCTTCGGCTGCGAGAAGGAGGTCACGGTGAGCCGCACCGAGCAGTGCGACGTCTGCCACGGCACCGGATGCGCCCCCGGCACCACGGCGGAGGTCTGCCCGGACTGCCACGGCAGTGGTACAGTCCGCATCCAGCGAGGCGGCGGTGGCTTTTCCTTCGCCACCACCACCACCTGCCCCAAGTGCCGGGGTGCTGGAAAAATCATTCACCAGCCCTGTAAGACCTGCAACGGCGCGGGCAGCGTGCGGCGGCAGAAAAAGCTGGCCGTCACCATTCCTGCGGGCATCGACAACGGCCAGGCCGTCTCCCTCCGGGGTCAGGGCGGTGCCGGCAAGAACGGTGGTCCGGCGGGTGATCTGCTCATCGCCGTCACGGTGAGGCCCCATCCCACCTTCCGCCGGGAGGGCACCTCCGTCTACATGGACCAACCCGTCTCCTTTGTCCAGGCCGCTCTGGGTGCCGAGCTGGAGATCCCCACCATCGACGGCACGGTGAAGTATACCATGCCCGAGGGGACCCAGTCGGGCACCACCTTCCGGCTGCGCGGGAAAGGCATCCCCGGTCTCAACGGCCGCGGGCGCGGCGATCAGTACGTCACCGTCAAGGTCCAGGTGCCCACCGGCCTCTCCCGTGCCCAGAAGGACGCGCTGAAGGCGTTCGGCACCACCATGGGTGAAACAGCGCCTGAAACCGATTCCTTGAAGAATCTCTTTGACAAGCACAGGAAAAAGAAATAAAATAAGGGGCGGCCCATAGGGCCGCCCCTTTTGTTTTTCCGCCCTTCTGCGGAGCGCAGCGGGACAGGCTGTGATCCCTGCCCACTTCATCCGCCCCTTCCACACGGGTCCCTGTTTCCCATGGAAAGCACGCCCTTTTTTGAAAGCCTCGGAGGTGTCCTATGTCCGACCTCGCGCAGAACTTGGAGTCCGGCTTCCGGCAGTATATCTACCCCTGTCTTACCGGCATGGCCTTTGCCCTGGTGGTACTGCTGGGGATCGTCCTCTTCTTCTCCGCCTATTGCTCCGCCTGCCGCCCGCGCCGGGGCAACGTGGAGTGGATCGCCCTGCGGGAGCGCCGTACCCGGCGCGGCTTTTCCCTTCCGCTGCACCCCATGGAGCGGCGGGACGCCCTCCCTCTGCTCCTGATCACTGTGCTTTACGCCTTCAGCGCCTTTTTCCGGTTGGGCTCCCTCTCCGCCCCACAGTCGGCCCTGGACCTGGGGGACAACGGCTCCGTGGAGATCGAGCTCTCGGAGCAGGTCTATCTTACCAAGCTGATGTACTTCTCCAACCTGGGGACCGGAAGCTACAATCTGGAGGTCTCCGCAGACGGGGAGACTTGGTACACCCTTTGGGCCAGGAAGGACGAGGAGGGGGATGTGACGGGCTACTACTGGGCCGACGCCGAGGGCTATTCCCCCAGTTACGCCCTGCTCCAGAAGTATAACGATCTCTTCAAGTGGCTGGAGATCGAGCCGGAGAACCCCCAGAACGTCCGCTATCTCCGTCTCACCGGCAAGGCTGACAAGGGTCTCCTGGAGCTGGGAGAGCTGGCTCTTTACAGCGCCGTCGGAGAAAGCCGAGACCCCCTGGGCCGCCTCAACGTCTCCCCTGCTCCCCTGTCGGCCCGGAACGGCGCCGACCTCACCGGCATCACCGTATCCGGGGCGGACGCCCTTTTTGACGAGCAGGACACCGTTCCGGCGCAGTCCACCTGGTACAATTCCGCCTACTTTGATGAGATCTATCACGCCCGCACCGCCCTGGAGCATTTGGAGGGCGTTTATCCCTACGAGGTCTCCCATCCGCCTTTGGGCAAGCTCATCATCGGTCTGGGGATCCGCGTCTTTGGCATGACCCCCTTCGGCTGGCGCTTTATGGGGACCCTTTTCGGCGTCTGCATGCTCCCTATCCTCTACGTGTTTTTGAAAAATCTCTTCGGCAGAACGGCGGTGGCCGCCTGCGGTACCTGTCTGTTTGCCTTCGACTTCATGCACCTCACCCAGACCCGTATCGCCACCATCGACACCTACGGCGTCTTTTTCATTCTGCTGATGTATTTCTTCCTTTACCGCTATCTGACCCTCCCGGCGGGCACGCCTTTCCTGCGGGGCGCCCTGCCCCTCTTTCTCTCCGGGCTCTTCTGGGGGATCGGGGCGGCCAGCAAATGGACGGTGATCTATGGTGCGGCGGGCCTGGCGGTACTCTACTTCATCGGCCTCCATGCCAAGTGGCGGGCTTGGCCCGTGGGAGAACAGGCTCCCAGGTTCGCCCCCTGGCTGGTCAAGACGCTGCTCCTTTCCGCCCTGTGCTTTGTGGCGATCCCGGCCTGTATCTACTGCCTGAGCTACCTCCCCTATGCCCAGGCCAAGGGGGTGGACCTGTCCTTTGCCAACACACTGGCCGGGGCGCGGGAGAGTCTGCCGGTCCTCATACAGAACCTCTGGGGCAGGTACACCGGCGGAGAGGGCTTCCAGGCCGCCTCCATCCCCAAGGACAGCCTGCCGGGAATCATGGCCGACAACCAGTGGTTTATGCTCACCTACCATGAGGGGGTCCACGCCGCTCACCCCTATTCCTCCCGCTGGTATCAGTGGCTCGTGGACGCCCGGCCCATCCTCTACTACCTGGACAACAAATCCGGCGCCGCACAGGAACTCAAGGCCGCCTTCGGCTGTTTCAACAACCCCATTGTCTGCTGGGCAGGTCTGCTGGCCATGCTCACGCTGCTCCTGCCGCCCCTTCTGTCCCTCCTGTCCACTCTTACCCGCCCCCTGCGGGCGCTCCTGGCCCGCCTCCTGCCTGGCGGAACGGTCCGCTGCGACGGTGCGCCGGTCCTGGACTTTCTGGCCCCTGACGGGCGGGGGATCTTCATCCTCATCGGCTATCTCTCTCAATTCCTCCCCTGGGTGTTCATCGGCCGTACCACGTTTGAATACCACTACTTCCCCTCCACGGTCTTTCTGGTGCTGGCCGTCTCCTATGTGATGGATGGGATGATCCGGCGCAGGCCAGATGCCTGGAGGGGGCCGGTATACGGTCTCACCGCAGGGGTCGTCGGGCTTTATGTCCTTTTCTACCCAGTCCTCATCGGACTGATGACGCCGACCTGGTATACGTCCAATATCCTCAAGTGGCTGCCCTCGTGGCCCTTCTGACGGAGGTTCTTTTCTATGTACTATGCAGATTACCACACCCACTCCCGCCTCTCTCCCGACAGCGACGCCCCCCTCCTCGACATGGCGGAGGCCGCGGCCCGCGCTGGCCTCTCCGAGCTGTGCATCACCGATCACTACGATCTGGTGGAGATGGACGGCACCCCCCGGACACAGCCTCTGGACTGGCCCGCCGCCGTCGCCCAGTGGGAGGAGGTCCGCCGTCGGATGGCGGGGCGCCTCATCCTCAAGCTGGGCGTGGAGTTCGGAAGCCCCACCTATGACCACACCGCCGCCCGGCGCACTCTGGATCAGTCTCTGCTTGATTTTGTGATCGGTTCTCTCCACAACTACTCCCCGGAGGCGGGCGGCGCGGACTTCTATCTGGGCGACTACACCTCTCCGGATATCTGCTATGCCGCGCTGGACGACTATTTCGCCCATATGGCGCGCCTTGCGCCGCTGCCCTTCTATGACAGTCTGGGCCACATCATCTACCCCCTGCGGTATATGTGTATGCGGGATGGCCAGAGCGTCTCGCTGGACCGCTATATGGACGCCATCCGGGAGATCCTGAAGACAGTGGTGGAGACCGGCCACGGCATAGAGGTCAACACCTATAACGGCCGGACCGTCTCCGACTGGCGCCCTATTCTGGATCTGTACCGAGAAGTGGGCGGCGAGATCCTCACCGTGGGCTCCGACGCCCATGCCCCCCGGAACGTGGCCCGGGGCATTCGGGATGCCTATGCGCTCATCGCGGAGGCCGGGTTCCGGTACGTGGCGGTCTACGCGCGGCGAAAGCCGGCCTTTATTCCGCTATAAAAGGCGGACCACGTTGCAACGTTGAATCAAAAAACTTGGAGGTATTTTATCATGATTGCACTCGGTTCCGATCACGGCGGATATGGCCTGAAGCAGCACATCAGGGACTATCTTGACTCCCACGGGCTGGACTATCGAGATTTCGGCTGCATGGACGAGAGTAGCTGCGACTACCCTGTCTATGCCAAGGCGGCGGCTGAGTCCGTAGCCTCCGGCCAGTGTGAGAAGGGCATCGTCATCTGCACCACCGGCATCGGCATCTCCATCGCCGCCAACAAGGTCCGCGGCATACGCTGCGCCCTGTGCACCGATCCCCTCATGGCGGAGATGTGCCGCCGTCACAACGACGCCAATATGCTCGCCCTCGGGGCGGGCATCGTAGGTCCCAATCTGGCCGAGCGTATCGTGGAGGCCTTCCTTACCACAGAATTTGAGGGCGGTCGCCACGCCCGCAGAGTGGGCCTGATCACGGAGATGGAGCATTGAGCCTTGTTTCAAAAAAGGGCCGCCACACGATGAGACATCGTGCGGCGGCCCCGTTTCTATGTCCTTACGCCACCGGTTTGGCGGCGATGTACAGCATATCGCTTCCACCCTCCTCCTCGGGGAAGGCGCCGTACATGGAGAAATTATACAAAAACCGCTCGGCGGGGATCACACCGTAGCCATCCTGATTGTGGTCGGTGGTATCGTAGGGGTCCGCCACCAGGATCACATCGTCCTGCTCGCTCTCGGCGCCCATGGTGTCATAGCCCACAATGACCTGCCAGTGTCCGCCCCAGTCATTCCAGCAGACCATGACCGGGGTCCCCTCGGCCAGCCAGCCCCGGATATCTTCCGTCCAGATCTCCGGCTGATCCAATGTTGTGGTATAAGTAAAGCCGCCTACGCCGTCAAAAATATCCATGGCCTGCCGCAGCGTGGTGCCGGGGTATTCGGCCAGCTCTCCCTCCAGAGGATGCCGCAGCGCCGCCAGGGTCTTCTCGTTCCAGTCGCCCAACTCACCATACCAGTTGAGCACCATGAGGGCCGAGGTGACGCCGCAGGCCCATTCGCTGGTCTGCTGCATGGTCTGGAACCGGCTGAGTACGGTGAGCGTTTCGGTAGACTCCAGATGGTACACATCCGGGTGGGCGAAATAGGGGGAGTCCTGATGGTCACCCAGGCGCTCTACCGAGTCTGCGCCATCTTCCGGGGAGAGGTCCACAGCGTAGGGGATCTTCATTTCATCCGTAAAATTTTCCTTGCTCTCGGCACCTTGAGCCGGTGTGTCAGAGTTGGCGCAGCCTCCCAGCAGCGTGAGGGCCAGGGATAGGGCCAGCGCCAGTGTGACGGTTCTTTTCATCTCTCGATCTCCTTTTTCTTCCGATTTCACGCCGGCTTCTCCGGCGCGTTGCTTTCCATTATAGGGGCTTTCTCCGCCTCCCACAATACATACTTTTTCCACTTTTTGCGCCCCGGCTTTTTATGGAATCAGCAATTTAACAAAAAGCGGGCCTCCGTTCTGCGACGGAGCGCCCGCTCTTGCCCGTTTTCATCCGCCCAGGGTCATGCCCTGTCCCCCCAGGCCGTCCTTATCCAACATTCGCTCCAGTACTTCCACATCGGTGGCAATGTCCATGGCGTCATCCTGGAACAGTCGGTCCAGCTGTTTTTCAAAGCCGTCCACCACCTTGTCCATCATGCCCTCGATGCGGCTCTTGGCGGCCTTGATGTTCTCCCCTTCGATCCCCTGGGCCTCCATCTGGGCGTAGGCCCGCAGGATCTTAAGGGTCGTGGGTAGGTAATAACTCAAAAAGCTGCGGAGCTGCCCCTCCTTATCAGGTTTTTCCCGGAGATAGACGAAAATCTTGCTGGTGATCTCGCCGATGTGATCGATCTTGGCGGACATCACGGCGTCGGCAATGGCGTCGTTGACCTCCCGGATCTCTGTGAGCACCGCCTCTTCCCGCTCCATCCCCTTGGGAGGCTGCGCTTCCTTTTCCGGCTCCGGCGGCGGGTCCTGGATACCCTCTGCCGTGAGTACCAGCCGTCCCGCTCCCATATCCAGATAGCCCATTGGGATCACGCCTTCATCCAGCATATCCTGGAGATCTCCACACACTCTGCGGACGGACAGCCCCATAGCCTGAGCCAGAATGGCTACCGGGATGGCATCCCGCCTGCCGATCAGCGCCATGTACTTGCGGTACCGTTTTGCCTTCTTGCTCTTGGTGACGCCCAAATACATGAGAAAGAGCCCCACACCGCAGAAGGCCAGCGGAGTAAAAATGTCGCCCAGGCTGGCCAGGAGACCGCCCCGGGAGAGGGCGCTGAAGAACTCATCGGCGGCACCCAGCGCAAAGATACCCGCCATGATGGCGCCGCCGATGGTAAATCCCCTTCCGGGGTCCCGGTCCGGCTTTCGGACATACTTCTTTTTCTTTTTGGGATTCTGATTCACGGCCTGCGCCTGGCGGTAGTACCTCCGCTCTCCTCCGGTCTGGGACGCCTCCCGCTGGAGATCATAGGGATGGCGGCTTCCCTGCCGCCGTCCTCCCTTTCCGGTGATCCCCATCAGCTTGAGCACCAGCAGCACCACGCCCACCGGCGGAAAGCAGACCAAAAAGATCAGCACCGGGATCCACTCGCTCAGATCGCCGTCGTTCCCGTTGTCGGGGCCACCGTCCCCATCATAGCCATAGTCGTATTTGCGATCCTCGGGCATACCCGTTTCCCTCCAACACCGGTTGATCTTCCCACATGGCCGCTCCGCGGGGCGGCCTCTTCCCCATGCCTCCCTCGGGGAACAAGGGCAACAAAACAGGATAATCATACATCGAAAAACGGAAAAAGTAAAGCAGGGCGGCGGGGCATTTCCTCCGGGATTTCAGAAAACCGGTGGTGTAACCGTTCTGTAATTGCTTTTTTCCCGGCGGGACCGTATAATGTACAATGATTTGTTGTAGGCAAACGCCTGCACTGACAGTTTGGAGGCAGACACCATGGAGGAAAAGAAACCGGGCAAGCGCCTGGCCGTGGGGGCGACCAAATCCCCCGGAGCCAAGCGCGGTCTGATCATTGTTGGGGCCGTAGCGGCGGCGCTGGCCGCCGCCTATGTGGCCCTGTGCGCCTGGGTGGGAACCACCAGCGGCAACCCGCTTCCCGGCACCACCGTCGCGGGCGTGGACATTGGAGGGTTGTCCTTTCCGCAGGCCCAGGAAAAACTGGAGCAGGAATTCTCTCGGAGGGCACAGTCCCTCTCCCTCACCGTGGCCGGAGACAGCCAGGCCTATCCCATCCCAATCGGCGCTGTGGAGGCCGACGTACTCCAGGCCGTTACCGATGCCGACTCCTGGCCCAGGGCGCACGGCTTTTTCGCTCAGGGCGCCTATTTTCTCAAGAGCCTGATCGTTGGCCACGATGTGGAGGTATCCGTCGGCTTCACCGCGACCGGAGAGGCTCAGGTGGATGACATTCTGGCCGGGATCGAGTCTGAGCTGGGCGGCGTGGTCCAGGAGACCACCTGGTCCGTGGAGGGTGACGAGCTGGTGTTCCACTTGGGGAAGCCGGGCAGGGCTTTCGACCTGTCCACAGTCAAGAGCGGCATTCTCGCCCACTTCTCCTCCGGAGACACCACCCCTCTGGAGCTTACCGCCGAGACGACCGATCCCGCCGCTGTGGACCTGGAGCAGGTCCACAGCGAGGTCTGCACTGAAGTATCCAACGCCTCGCTGGACCCTGAAACCTTTGAGATCACTCCCAGCGTCACTGGCCTGGACTTTGAGATCAGCACAGCCTCCGCTGCCCTGGAGGGCGCGGCTTGGGGTTCCGACGTATCCGTTCCCCTGGCTGTCACAGAGCCCACGGTGTCCACCGAGAGCCTCCGTGACCTCCTGTTTCGGGATGTCCTAGGCTCCGCCACCTCTAAGGTGGGCGGCTCGGCCAACCGAAAATCCAATGTGGCGCTCGCCGCCTCCACCTTCAACGGGCGCATCCTGCTCCCCGGCGAGGTTTTCTCCTATAACACCTCTACCGGCAGCCGCACCGCTGAAAAAGGCTACAAAATGGCTCCGGTCTACAAGGGCGGCAAATCAGTGGACGAGATCGGCGGCGGGATCTGCCAGCCCTCCTCCACCCTGTATCTCGCCACGCTCAACTCCAATCTGAAAATTGTGGAACGGCACCACCACACTTACGCCGTGGGCTATGTGCCGGACGGAATGGACGCCACCGTCTACTACGGCAGTCTGGACTATCGATTTGAAAACGACACCGACTACCCCATCAAGCTGGTATCGGAAAGCTATCAGAAGGGCGGCGCCACCTATCTCACCGTCACCATTTATGGCACCAAGCTGGATGACCTCGCGGTAAAAATGACCAACAACGTCTATAACTGGGTCAGTTACGAAACCGTCTATCAGGTGGATGCCTCTGTTCCCGCCGGCACCGTAAAAGAGGGGCAAAACGGCTATACCGGCCGCAATGCCGACACCTACCGGAACCTCTATGACGGCGACGGCAATCTGGTGAGTTCCACCCTGGAGACCACCAACAAATACAAGGTCCGTGAGCGCATCCTTCTGGTCAATCCTGCGGATGCCAACCAGTACGGTCTAAACGCCGACGGAACACCCTATACGCCTCCCGCCGCCACCCCCACTCCGGCGGCCACGCCCACACCCTCCGCCAGTACGGCTCCGGCTCCGGAGACCTCCGCCCCGGTCACCGATGCCCCGGCGGTCACAGAGACGCCGTCCCCCGCAGAGTCCGCCGCTCCTTCTGCGGAGCCGTCGGACACCCCGACGGCCGACCCCACCCCTGCGGTGCCTGATATCGGCATTCCCATCGTATCCGCGGCTCCCTCCGAGGAGTCCGGCGGACAGGCGGAAGGCGGTGCGGCATGAATGGACCCACACTGACGCGCCGCATCCTGAAGGCCCGGGCGAAGCGGACCATCGCCCGCTTTTCCCGTCCCTGCATCGCGGCTGCCTGCCTTCTGCTGGCCTTTACCGTGCTGGCCCGGGCGTTCTCGGTCTATGCCGGAGGCGCGCTCTATTATCTCATGCTGGATATCCGGCAGTTCCCCATGGAGACGGGACTGTGGCGAGCCGATCCCACCCTGATGACCACACTGATGTCCATGCTGGGGCTGGAGCGGCTGGGAGACCTGGGTGGCATGGTCTTTGCCCTGAGCGACGCCGTCTCCGGTCTTGTCATCGTCCTGCCTGTGGCCTGGCGCCAGCTGATCAACTTGGTCGTCATTCAGGGCATCGTCTTCCTGGTCACCGTCCCTCTGCAATACGGCGTTTTGACCCAGTTCCGCAGTATTCTGGAGGGCCGCCCCGCTCCCTTCCGCAGCGTGCTCCGCTGGTACCTCGACCTGCACCTTACAGGCAAGGCCCTGGCGGTACAGGTGCTGCTGACCCTGTGGCAGTGGACCGCGCGGCTGGTGTGCATGGTGCCCGGCCTTCTCTGCCTCATCGCCGGTTCCGCCTTTCCCAATGGGGAGTGGATGCTCCTGCTCTCCTCATCCCTCTCCATCCTCGGGATGCTGGGAGGCTATTATCTCTATATGCTCCTCCTCCCCGCCCGCTATCTGCTGGCCCAATCACCCGGTCTCTCGGTCAGGCAGGCGCTCTCCCGGGGCTTCCGCCTGCTCACCGGCCGCCGTGGGGACTATTTTAAACTCAACCTCTCCTTTCTCCCACTCCAAGTCCTCTCCATGGTCCTGTGGAACATCCCAAACCTGTACCTCGTTCCCTATATGGAGCTTTCAAACTACCTCTTTCTGGATCCTCCGCCTGACCCGGAGGCTCCGCCTGTGGCGCTATAACGGACCAAGAAGAGGCGGCGCGGCTTTTAGAAAGCAGCGCCGCCTCTTCTTTATACCTGTGTTTTACCGTCCATCTGCTCGCCGCCGAACTGGTACTCATACCGGACCTCCACCGGCTCCTCCCGCAGCGGTTCCTCCGCCCGGAGGCCCTCCTGCCAGGTGATCACAGCCTCGCAGCCCGCGTCCAGGCCGGGGATCTCCACCCCCACGCCCGGCTCCTCCATGGGCTGGCTCAGGCCATTGATGCGAACGGAGCCCTCCAGGAAAGCACTGGTGCCGCCGGAGACGACGACCCGGTCCATCGGCAGGGACGAGCGGTTATATACCGTCACGGCATACAGTGCCCGGTCGCCGGAAAACCAGGTCCGCCGGTGGGCCTCCACCTCCACAAAATGGAGCCGGACAGGCCCCCGGATCTCCAGCTCCCCCAGCAGACGGCGGCCTCCCTCCACCGCGTCCAGCCTCACCTTGCCCAGTCCCCGGCACTCCAGGGGCTGAGGCCGGTCAAAACAGAGCTCACAATAATCCATACTGTATCCCTCCGTTCTCAGTCTATGCGGGATTTTGTCGTTCCGTGCGGCCGGGTTCTGTGGTACAATAGGAAAGACCGGCGGGCAGGCGGCTTGTCCTGGGCGGCTCCGGCGGCAGACTCCGGGAACATGCAGGGAGGCATCACAATGTTTCAGGGATTTTCCAATGAGACCATCGATTTTATGTGGGGCATCCGCTTCAACAATGAAAAGGGCTGGTTTGAGGCCCATAAAGCGGAATATCTCCAGTATTTTTACGAGCCGATGAAGTCGCTCAGCCGGGAGGTCTATGCGGCCATGTGCGAGGCGTACCCCGACCTGGGCCTCATTTCCAAGGTCTCCCGCATTTATCGGGACGCCCGGCGTCTCCACGGGCGGGGCCCCTACAAGGACCGTCTGTGGATGTCTATTGAACAGCCTGTGGAGGAATGGACCAGCCATCCGGTCTTTTGGTTCGAGCTTGCGCCCGAGGGTTACTCCTTCGGTATGGGATACTACTCCGCCCGCCCGCTGACCATGGCCAAATTCCGCGCCCGCCTGGACCGCGATCCCCGTCCCTTTGAAACGCTGGTCCGCAGGTTTCACCATCAGGATCGCTTTGTGCTGGAAAGCGAGTGCTATAAGCGTCCCAAGGGCCACCCCGGCGCGCTGCTGCAGGACTGGTATAACAGCAAGAACTTTTCCCTCATCTGTGAGCGGAACCACGACGAGCTTCTCTTTTCTCCTGACCTGGCCCGGGAGCTCATCGAGGGCTTTACTGCCCTCATGCCCATGTATTTGTACTTCTCATCCCTGGACGGAGACCCGGAGCCTGGGGAGGGCGGACGCGCCTCCACCGGGCAGGCGTCCCATCAGGATCTGCATAAAATTTGAAAAAATTGTATGACAACAAATTTTGCCCGCCGGACATACTGTTTAGGAATGAACAGATGAAAGGCGGGCGTTTTTATGTCCAAATCCCCCTGGTCACCGGGCTGGTTTACGGCCTTGATGGCCTTTCTCCTTACTGTCGGGACCGCTGCCCCCTGGTTTGCCTCCGTTCTTGCCCTCACCGCTCCGGCGGTGTATGCCGACGCGGCCGAGTCCCTGCCGGAGGACGACGGCGCGCCCGCCGCCGAGACCGGTCAAAAGCTGATTGCTCTGACCTTTGATGACGGCCCTCGCCGCTCCACCACCACCGCTCTGCTGGACGGTCTGGCCCAGCGGGGCGTCAACGCCACCTTTTTCCTGATCGGAGAACAGCTTGTCAACAACGAGGATGTGGTCCAGCGCATGGACGCGGAGGGACACCAAATCGGAATCCACACCTTTGACCACGTAAAGCTCACCGGTCTCTCCAAGACCGATTTCGACGCCCAGGTCGACAAGACCCGTCAGTGCCTTCTCCGTATTCTGGGGCACAACGACTTCCTTCTGCGCCCGCCCTACGGGATGACCGACCAGGGCGTCAAAAAGCACGCTGGCTGCCCGATCATCCTCTGGTCAGTAGATCCGGAGGACTGGCGGGATCAGAATACCGCCCGAGTCGTCCAGCAGGTGGTCTCCCAGGCCAGGGACGGCTCCATCATCCTCATGCATGATATCTTCCCCGAGAGCGTAGACGCCGCCCTCCAGATCGTGGATCAGCTTCACGCCCAGGGGTATCTGTTCGTCACCGTCGACCAGCTTTTCGCCGCGAGGCACATCCCCCTGGAGACGGGAAAGACCTACAGTGACGCCTACCCCTAACGTCACGCCATAGAAAAAGCCCTCGGACGTCCCGTCCGAGGGCTTGCTTTTTGGAAGGCCTATCGATACATGCTCAGCCATATCGCGGCAATGACCGTCAGGCAGAATCCCGTCATGCCCGGATTTACCACAAGCTGTCCCCAGGTCTCTCCGTCTCCCCAACCGGCTCTGCGGGCAGCCTCGTCCAGCACGTCCCGGTTATGCAGTGTCCACTGGAAGGCACAGATCATGGACCCCAAAACCAGCAGGGAGAGGCACACATCCGCACCCTGTCCCAGCAGACGCGCGACGGGGGCCAGTCCAGTAGAGACCGCATTGACCCCGGCATGGAGCAGCATGGTGTACCGGACGCGCCCGGTGTGGAGGTATACCCCGCCGAACACCAGCCCCACCGAAAAGGCATAGAGCATCTGGTACAGGTTCCCGTGCACCAGTGCGAAAGCCAATGCGGAGACCACCAAGGCAAACCCCTCTCCCCAGGGGCGCAGCCGGTCCATCAGCGTCCTGCGGAAGAGCAGCTCCTCTGCCGCAGGAGCCAGAACACAGCCCAGCAGCAGATTCAGGACCACCGGCTGGTCCGCCATCTGTTCCACCGGGTTGAAGATGGGGGCGCCCCTGGCCGTCTCCAGCGCTCCCACCAGGGTTAAGGTGACCAGATTGGCCATGTAAAGCCATCCCAGGCTCACCAGCCACAGCACACCCAAGGTCTGTCCGCTCAGATCCCGCAGTTTCCCCGGCCCCTCTCCGGGCAGGGTGCGCAGGATCAGGAGTGCGGCAGGAAAGGCCGCCCCATAGCTGGCCAGGGCGGCGATCACAAAGCTCACGCCGCTGTATGCCAGCCAGGAGGGCGCCATCCGTTCCACCAGAGCCAGGACGGGATATTGTACCGCCACCTGGAGGACCATCAGTGCTGCCAGGGCCCAGCCCGCCCTGGAAAAAGCCCTCCGTGCCTGCCGGGTCTCCTCATCCCCCTGGAGAAACGCCCATATCTCTTCCATATGCTCCCCCCTCCAGATAGTTTGCGGTTGGAGCGCGTTGGCGCTCCAACCGCAGTACAGGCTCTGTTTATCGAATGGCCTTGGAATCCACTTCCTCGCGGAGCTTGGCGATAAAGTCGCCGCAACTCATGGCACCCAAGTCCTCCCCGGTACGATGACGGACGGACACGGTCTCGTTTTCCATATCCCGGTCTCCCACCACCAGCATATAGGGGATCTTTTCCATTGTGGCCTCCCGGATCTTCTTGCCGATCTTCTCGTTTCGGTGGTCCACCTCTGCCCGGAAGCCCTGGGCGTCCAACTCGGCGGCGACCCGGTCGGCATAGCCGGAGGCCCGGTCGGTGACCGGGAGCACCTTTACTTGGACGGGATTGAGCCAAGCGGGAAAGGCGCCGGCGAAGTGCTCGGTGATGACGCCGATGAACCGCTCGATGGAGCCCAGTACCACCCGGTGGATCATGACTGGGCGGTGCTTCTGGCCGTCCTCGCCGGTATACTCCAGCTCAAATCGCTCGGGCAGCTGGGAGTCCAGCTGGATGGTGCCGCACTGCCAGGTCCGGCCCAGGGAGTCAGCCAGATGGAAGTCCAGCTTGGGGCCGTAGAAGGCGCCGTCGCCCTCATTGATGACGAACTCCTTGCCCATGGCAGTGATGGCGGCCTTCAGGATGTCCTGATTGCGTTCCCACTCCTCCACGGTGCCGATGTGGTCCTCGGGCATGGTGGAGAGCTCGATGGTGTAGCTCAGGCCGAAGGTGGAGTAGACCTCGTCAAAGAGGCGGACGGTCTCCTGGATCACGTCCTGCATCTGATCCCGGGTCATGAACACATGGGCGTCGTCCTGGCTGAAGCAACGTACCCGGAAGAGGCCGTGGAGAGCACCGGAGAGCTCGTGGCGGTGGACCAGACCGATCTCGCCCATCCGGAGGGGCAGTTCCTTGTAGGAGTGGGGCTCGCTGGCGTAGACCAGCATGCCGCCGGGGCAGTTCATGGGCTTGACAGCGAAGTCCACATCGTCGATGACGGTAGTATACATGTTGTTCTTATAGTGGTCCCAGTGGCCGGAGCGCTCCCACAGCTGGCGGTTGAGCATGATGGGAGTGGAGATCTCCATATAACCGTACTTCTTGTGGACCGCACGCCAATAGTCCAGCAGCGTATTGCGCAGCACCATGCCCTTGGGCAGGAAGAAGGGGAACCCGGGGCCCTCCTCCAGGAGGGTAAAGAGTCCCAGCTCTTTGCCCAGCTTGCGGTGATCCCGCTTCTTGGCCTCTTCGATGCGCTGGAGGTAAGCGTCCAGCTCATCCTTCTTGGGGAACGCGATGCCATAGATCCGCTGGAGGGTCTCCCGGTTGGAGTCGCCCCGCCAGTAGGCCGCATTGCAGGCGGTGAGCTTGATGGCGTTACCCTTGACCCGTCCGGTGGAATCCAGATGAGGTCCGGCGCACAGGTCGGTAAACTCCCCCTGCCGATAAAACGAGATATGGGCGTCGGCTGGGAGATCGTTGATAAGCTCCACCTTGTAGGGCTCACCCTTCTCCTCCATAAACCTAAGGGCCTCCTCCCGGGGCAGCTCAAACCGCTCCAGCTTCAGCTTCTCCTTGCAAATCTTCCGCATTTCGCCCTCGATTTTTTCCATGATCTCAGGGGTAAAGGGGAAGGGCGAGTCCATATCGTAGTAAAACCCCTCGTCAATGGAAGGTCCGATGGCCAGCTTCACCTCCGGATACAGGCGCTTCACCGCCTGGGCCAGGATGTGGGAACAGGTATGCCAGTAGGTTTTCCGGTATTCCGGGTTTTCAAATGTATACTCTTTGTTTTCTTCGCTCATGGTAATTCCTCCTTGTATTGGGGTAGGGGCGATAAAAAACGTCTCACCCCTGAATCGAATTCCAGGGGTGAGACGCAGACGGTCCCACGGTTCCACCCTGCTTGCGCCGCCCTAAAAGAGCGCCGCCGCTCGTGTCCTCTGTAACGGGAGGACCCGGCCCAGCCTACAAAACGCTTCGGTGGGCGGCTCCGGGGTGGTTTCAGTTCCATACAGACTGACAGGCGCGCTTTCAGCCGGTGGCGCTCCCTCTCTGTGCCGCTGAGATGGACGTTGTCCCCATCATTGCCTTCATAACGGGGACACTATATCACCAAATCCCCCGGATGTCAAGCATCTTCCGCCCCTTCCGCGCCTTCTGCGGGGACGGGCCGCCTTCCAAGCGCCGCAGCGGGCTCCCGCAGAGGAAAGGGCGCCGGACAAAGCCGGCGCCCTTTGGCGGAGCATGGAAACAGATGGATATCCTCAGGCAGCCGCCTCAGCGGTCACCGGGGTGGTAATGGCGGTCCGCACGGCGGCTACCTGCTCGGCGGTGAGGCCCACGGTCCCCATGAGGTAGGTCTCAGCGGCCTGCCGGAGGTCGGCCTGCTTCATTTCCTCCTTGGTCTCGGTGCCGGTCAGGGTGCACAGGGTCTTGATGATGTTGCTGTTGGCGATGCTGTACCAGCGGTCGGAATGATGCTCTACATGGTAGTAGTTTTCATAGGAGAGCATATAGTCCTCCACGATCTCTTCCGCCTCAGCGCCGCCCAGGGCCTCCAGGAGGGCGGCGACAAAGCCGGCCCGGTCTTTGCCCTCGTTGCAGTGGATGAGATAGGGGCCCTCATTGTCGATCAGGTACACAAGGCCGGTCTTCAGCTTGGCATTGAATTCCTCAGCGGCAAAGTCCACACCCATGTCCAGGGGTGCCACATTGAGGGTGGCGTAATAGGTGCCGGCATAGCCCTCATAGGCCTCCAGGACCTCCAGGCTGTCGGCCAGGTTGAGGACCGTCTTGATCCCTGCGGCCTCGGCCAGCTTGTCGGCATAGCTGTTGCGGCCCAGCTCGGGGTTCACCGGGCTGGAGGAGCGGTAGAGGATGCCGGCGGGGATATCTCCCATGACCACGGGACGGAAATTGGCAAACACCTCATCAGAGGCGTAGTCGTCCCGCTCATTGGTACGCAGGGAGTCGATGTTGCGGATCTCGTACTCCTCCAGGTAGCCGGCTTTCTCCGCCATAGTGAACTCCAGGTAAGAGCCCACCTCGGCGCCATAAGTACCGGAAAAGTTGCCCATGTTGATGGCCACGGTCACATAGCCGTCTCCGTCGGCGAGGATGACCACATTCCCGTTGTCCACGTTGCTGTATGCGTCGCCGTAGGGGGCCTGCACAGTGGTGTCGCCCACAGTGACGTTCAGAATGTCGCCCAGCTCAAAACCGGCGCCGGCAAACTGATAAGCGGGGATATTGGTGGTGACGTTGCCGTACTTGCTCACGCTGGTGACGCCGGCGCCGATGCCGCCGTTAAAGGTATTTTCCAGGAAGCCGATGCCGGCGTAGATGGCGTCGGTGAGGGCGGTATCGTCTCCGGAGAACACATTAAAGGTGTGATCACAGTTTTCAATGAAATAGGTGCGGGAGTTCTCATTCTTGGAGGCCGCCACGATCTGATCGGCGTTGTCCGGAGTCACGGTGGTGTCGGCCAGGCCGTTGATGGCCAAAATGGGGCCGGTGATCTTGGCCACCTCGGCGGCCTTATCGGTGCTCAGAGACTCCTCGAACCAACGCAGGCCCAGGGGCAGGGGATCGCGCCAGTCGAAGGTGAGCTCCACAGAGCCCTCCTTCTTGGCAGTCTCATAAGCAGCGTCGTAGTCCTCAAAGAAATTGGCCCCACTCAGACGCATGGCGCCCGCCCAAGTGATCACGGCCTTGAAGGTGTCGGGATACGCGGCGGCGGCCAGCAGAGCGTTGGTGCCGCCCTGGCTCCAGCCCATGACGGCCAGATTGTTCAGCTTCAGCTCTGCGGTCAGGTAGTCCGCGGCCGCCTTGGCGTCAATGTTGGCCGAGGTATAGCAGTAGTCGCTGTAGGACGCGGTGGAGTCGCCGTTGCCCATAAAGTCGATGCGCAGGGTGGCGAGGCCCTGGAGTGCCATCAAGGGGGCGGCTGTGGCATAGCCGTTGCCCGCCTCGTCCTTGTTGGAGCCGGTGCCGTGGAGCATGACCACCGCGGCGTAAGCGCCCTCGTCAGGCACCGTCAGCACGCCGGGAATGGTGTGGGCGGGGATGCCGTCGGTCTCGGGTACCTCGATCTCCACGTAGGTCTCGCTGTAGCCGGAGGACAGCTTGGCGTAATTCATAAGGATGGTGGCCAGTTCGGTGCGCACGGCGGTGCCGTTGGGATCCAGCAGGTTCCCCGGCTTGCCGCCGATGATGCCCGAGCCCACGGCCACGCGCATGCCGTCTGCGGCCCAATCGGCCACATCGGCCACGTCGGTATAGGCGCTCAGGTCGCCGTCCGTCACGATCTTGCCCTCCAGCTCGGCGTAACGGGCAAAGATGGTGGCGATCTCAGCGCGGGTGATGGCGCGCTCGCCATAGAAGCCGCCGTCAGTGGGAACAACGGCAAGTCCCACTTCCTCCGCCCAGGCGGCGGCGGACGCATACCACTTGCCCTTCACATCGGCAAAGGTGGTCTCGCCCACCTCGGGCTTGCCCTGCGCGTTGTACAGCGTCTGGAACACCGTGGCGCGGGTCACCATACCGTTGGGGGTGAACACCTTGGCCTCGGTGCTGGTGGAGCCCATGATGCCGTTTTCGATGACATAATGCACCGCCTCGGCGTACCACGCATCGGCATCCACATCCGCCCAGTCGGCGGTCTCGGGCTCCTCAGGGGTCTCGGCGGGCGTGCCGGTCACTTTGATCCGCCCCTGTCCGGCGGGGTCGGCATAGTCCTCGCTCACCACACCGCCCAGCTCATCCACGATGTAGTTGATCAACACCTGGTTGTCGATCATCACACAGTCCTTCAGCAACGGGTCGTCCTTGAACATCACGAATCCGTCGCCGCCGGACTTCAGCATATAGTTATGGGACGCCAGCGTATAGGTCTTCTCAGGGTCAATGGGCGCGCCGTTTACCAGTACATCCTTTACCCGGCGCTCACCCTCCACCTTCACGAACTCCTTCTCGTCGTTCAGCACCACGCTGGAGGGGATGCTGGTATCGATTGTGTAGGTGAGCCCGGACACCTGCAGGAACCCTCCGTTCTCCTCAGGCATCACCCGCGCGCCCATCTCCAGCGCGTCCAGGATGTCCTGGCCCGTGGTCTCCACCACGCACGCCTCGTTTCCGAAGGGATGCACGTTGATGATCTGCTCATAGGTGATGTCTCCGGCGGGAATGTCCGCGCGTACGCCGCCGCCGTTGACAAACGCTACGTCCGCGTCCAGCATCACACGGTATGCGTCGGCGCACAGGTCGCCCAGATTGGTCTCCGCGCTCCGCACCGCGCGCTCCCCCGTAACAGTGTCCTTGGTGGTCAGCTCCACGTCGGTCTTGGCCACCACTTTTTTCAGCACTTCCGCAAATTCGTCGTTGATGCCCTTCACAAAAGCCGCCGTGGCCTCATCCTCCGCCGCGCAGTCCTTCGCCGCCACCAGCTCGCTGGTGATTTCGCCCGTCGCGGTGTCGATGACTACCTTGCCCAGGTTCTCCAGCTTCGTGCCGGTCTGGGCCACCACCACGTCCTCACCGTCCTTGTTCTTCTCCGTCTTTTCAAAGGTGCTGTGGGAATGGCCGTCGATCAGCACGTCGATGCCGGTGGTGTTTGCGATCACCTCCGTAGAGGTCCATGGGGAGCTCTGCTCATCGATGCCCAAGTGCCCCAACGCCACCACATAGTCCGCGCCCTCGGCCCTCGCCGCGTCCACGGCCTTCTGCACCGCGTTATACAGGTCCGCGCCCTCGTTCCCCTGGCAGAAGCTGTAGATATAGTTTCCCTCTGCATCCTGGAAGTAGGTCGGCGTCGACTTTGTGAAGGACTCAGGCGTATCGATGCCCACATAGCCCACCTTCACATCCCCATAGGTCAGCACCTTGTACCCTTCCAGTACAGGGTTCCCCTCCAGGTCCGTAAAATTGGCGCACAGGTACTCGTACTCCGCCTTCTCCTTTGCCAGGCTCAGGAAGTTTTCCATCCCGTAGTCGAACTCATGGTTTCCCGGGATGGCCAGATCGTAGCCCACCTCGTTCATGATGTCCACGATGTATGCGCCCTTGGACAGCGTCCCGATGGGGCCGCCCTGGATCGCATCGCCGGCGTCCACCAGCGTTACGTTTCCAGCGCCGTACTCGGTCTCCATCGCCGTCTTATACGCGGCCACACCCGCGTATCCCATGTTGGTGACTTCCCCTTCTTCGTTCTTCGCCTGATCGATCCCGCAGTGCACATCGTTTGTGTGCAGGATCACGATCTTTCCGCCTTCGCTCTCTTCCGCAGCCAGCGCTGGCGCCGCCATCGTGATCACCATGGCAAACGCCAGGAACAGCGAGAGCATCTTCTTTTTCATTGACCTGTTTCCACCTTTCTTTTCCACGTCTTACATACCATTTACCTGCATGGTACGGATATTTATAATAGTAACAAAACGGTGACAAGAATACAAGCACCGACCGCAGATTATTTTCGATCTCCAGGCTCAGAAAAGGGGTCCGGAGCCAGTCGGCTCCGGACCCCTTGGGTCGGCTGTATGTCCTGTCACGCCGCGGCGGATGGCTCCGTCTCCGCGTTTGTCATGTCATAGGTGCTCGGGAACACGGCGCCGTTGACCACCCATACGTCGGTGAGGTCGGGCTGGCCGTCCTCACCCACCGCGCAGACCAGATAGTCGCCCTCGCCATGGGGGACCCCGGCCCGATTGGCCTGGAGCACGTCGCCCCAGGAGGTCTGCACCTCCACCTGGAGCTCTGCGGGAACAAAGCAGGCAAAGTTTCCGGTGGTGGGCTTTGTCTTGAGTTCGATATACGTATCGGCGGTGAAATCCTCGGCCGTGAGCTCGCTGCCGTCGGCCTTGGTGTAGGTCTGGATGACCTTCTCAAGCTTGGTCACCCACTCCTCGCCTACCGTACCCTTGAGGATCACATCCGCGCCATTGGGCTGGGCCGTATAGTGGGCGTCCTCCAGCTCATTGTACACCTCGGTGTCCTGAGAGACCATTTTGCCCTGGATCATATAGTCGGTCTTGCCGGTGGCAAACCATTCGTATTCGGTGGTGGCCAGGTAATCCTCCATGCTCGTCTTACCCAGCAGATTTCTGGAGAAGAAGGCGGAGATGCTGCCCTCCACGGCGGCGGTCACGGCGGGCTGATCGGAATAGAATCCATAGCCATGGTCGGCGTCGGGCACAACGATCTCCTCGGCGGCGGGGTAAGCCGCCACGATGAGCTTATTGGTGGCGTCGGTCACCACATCATCCTTGTCGCCGTGGAGCACCAGCATGGGACCGGTATAATTTTTGATGTTGGCCAGGGGGTCCACCAACATATCCTCAAACCATTGGGCGGAGAGGGACAGATTCTGTCCATAGCGGGTGGTGTAGTCAAAGGAGCCCTTCTCCTCGGCAGAAGCGATGGCATCCTCGATGGAAGTCCCCTCGGGCAGTATGCCCGCAATGGACTCTTCGCCGGGGTTCGCGGCGGCGGACAGGAGGACCACGGCCTTATAGGGGTTCCCCTCCTCGCTGATGATCTCCAGCGCCAGGCGTCCGCCCATGGAATAGCCCAAAATACCCAGCTTCGCCTCATCAATATCATAGTTTTCCAGCAGATAGGCCAGGGAGGCATTGGAGTCGGACTTCATGTTGGAGAGCGTATTCTCCGTAAAAGGCGCGGTGGAATCACCGCAGCCGGGGAAGTCCATGCGGATGGAGGCAATGCCCGCCTCGGCCAGAGCGGCGGCCACGCCGCCGAAACCCACGTTCTCATCTTTGCTGCCGCCGTGGCCGTGGTTCATAACCACAGCCGGGAAGGGTCCCTCCCCCTTGGGGATGGTGACTACGGCAGGCACCTGACGATCTCCGTTGGGGATGGAAACGGTGGTGGCGGTATAGGCGTCGGTCTCCACGGTGCCGGAGGGCTCCAGCTTGGCGTAATTCATAAGAATGACGGCCAGCTCGGTGCGCACGGCGGTGCCGTTGGGGTCCAGCAGGTTCCCCGGCTTGCCGGAGAGAATCCCGTTGTAAAAGCAGATGCTCATACCGGAGAGCGCCCAGTCCGGAATGGCGTCGTAATCGGCCATCTCCTGCATAGCCATACCACCCGCGGTGACGTCCATGTTTTGGTACTCGGCGTAGCGGGCGACCACGGTGGCCAGCTCGGCGCGGGTGATGGCGCGCTCGCCGTTGAAGCTGCCGTCCTCCGGGATGGCGGCGAGACCAATGCCTGCCGCCCAGTTGGCCGCGTCGGCGTACCACTTGCCGCTGATGTCGCGGAAGGCGGACCAGGTCAGGTCTCCATCAGCGGACACCAGGGCGGCGCCATCCTCGGCGGGCATCTCAGCCGAGTCGGGCTGTCCCTCCATGTTGTAGAGGGTCTGGAACACTGTGGCGCGGGTCACCGTGCCGTTGGGGGTGAATACCTTGGCCTCAGTGCTGGTGGAGCCCATGATGCCGTTCTCGATAACATAATGCACCGCCTCAGCGTACCACGCATCCGCGTCCACATCCGCCCAGTCGGCAGCCTCGGGCTCCTCAGGGGTCTCGGCAGGGGCGTTCGTCACTGTGATACGACCCCCGGTCTGCCCATAACGAGCCTCAGTGACCGTGCCACCCAGCTCATCGGTGATATAATCCATCAGGACCTCATCCATGGAAACTCCCAAATCATAGTTGACGGTAGCAGCCTTGAAGGCATAGTAGGTATCGCCGCCGGAAGCCATGAAGTCATTGGTGGCAATGGTGTAAGTTTCGGTGAGGCTGAAGTCCCTGCCCCCCACGCTTTCAATGGAGACGCGCCCGATGGAAGCGGGAGCGTAGTAGGTGGAGCCGGGGTACTGCTCGCCCTGGTCATAGGCCACGCCGGCGTCTACGGTGAATACGATGCCGGACACCTGGGGGAACCCGCCGATGGCAGTGGGCGTGCAGTAGGTGGAGGCCTCCAGCGCCTCCAGCAGCTCGGCTCCGGTAACCTTGACGATGCTCAGCGTGTTGCCGAAGGGGAGCACGGTGTTGACATCCTTCTTGGTGATGTCCCCGGCGGCGATGCTGGCGCGGATGCCGCCTCCGTTGGTAACGGCCGCGTCCACCGCCTCGCCTTCCCGCTCGGCGCCCCAGACCAAAGCGTCGGTGATCAGGTCGCCCAGATTGGTTTCCTCCGTTCGGTTGCCGGGCTCACGCTCGCCGTTAAGAAGGGCCTCCGTGCCGGCAAACACCGCGCCGTACTCCTCGTCTACCTGGGCCTGGATCTCGGCGGCACGGGCAGCCACCGCTTCGTCGGTCAGGCTGACGCTTTCGGCGGGGATGCTCTGGGCAGTGATCCCCGTCTCGTCGAGAACGACCATTCCGATGTTTGCCAGCTTGGTGCCGGTGGAGGCGATCACGGTGTCGCCCACCTGATTGCCCTCGGCCACAGCGGCGATATCTTCCATGGTGGAATGGGAGTGCCCGTCAATGAACACATCAATGCCGGAGACCTCGGCCAGCAGATCCACGGAGCGGTTACCGGCGGACTCATCGTCAATGCCCAGATGCCCCAGGCAGACAATATAATCACAGCCTTCGGCCTCCAGCGCATCCACCTGCTCCTGCGCAGCGGCGAAGAGCGCCTCACCGGCCAGGAAGGTAACGCCCTCGATCTTGGCGGGGTGGGCTTTGGTGGCGGTCTCAGGGGTATCCAAGCCGAACACACCGATCTTGACGCCGTCCTCCGTGGTGAATACCGTGTTGGCGCCGAAGGCCACCGTGTCTCCATAGAGGACGTTGGCGGCCACGATGGGGAACTCCGCTTCATCGGCCAGCGCGGCCAGATTGGCGTAGCCGTAGTCAAATTCGTGGTTGCCGGGGGCCGCCACATCATACCCTGCCAAATTCATCAGCTCCACGGCGGATGCCCCTTCCGAGATGCTGACGGTGGGATCTCCCTGGATGAAATCACCGGCGTCCATCAGCAGGACATAGGCGCCCGCCTCCTCCATGGCGGCTTTCAAGGCGGCCACCTTGGCATAGCCGGCGATGGCACCGTGCACGTCATTGGTATGCAGGATCACGATCTCTCCGGACATATCGTCCGGAACCGTGTAGGGGGCGGCCTCAGAGGTCGTCTCCTCTGCCGCCGCAGGTGCGGCCAGGGAGAATACCAGGGCCGCCGCCAGCAGCAGCGACAACAATTTTTTCTGCTTCATTCTTTTGCTTCCACCTTTCTTTTCCACAGTTCGGATACCATTTGCCCGTATGGTCTGGATCTTTATAATAGTAGCAAAGCAGTGCGGGGAATACAAGAGCCGGCGGTCGAAAAGTGCGGGATTTTGCTTTTTCAATGCAGAGGGGCCGAAAACGAGCATGCTCGTCTCCGGCCCTTTCATTCTTATTTCGTGGCCCAATTGCCCGTGGCCTCGGCGGTGAGGTAGGCGTTGATGAACCCGTCCAGCTCACCGTCCATGACGGCGTTGATGTTGCTGGTCTCAAAGGCGGTGCGGTTGTCTTTGACCAGCTGATAGGGCATGAACACATAGGAGCGGATCTGGCTGCCCCACTCGATCTTGAGCTGCACGCCCTTGATGTCGGAGATCTTCTCGGCATGCTCCTGCATTTTGAGCTCCACCAGTTTGGAGCGGAGCATCCGCATACAGGTGTCTTTGTTCTGGAACTGGCTCCGCTCGGTCTGACAGGCCACTACCACCCCCGTGGGCTTGTGGATCAGCCGGACGGCGGAGGATGTCTTGTTGATGTGCTGGCCGCCGGCGCCGGAGGAGCGGTAGACCTGCATCTCGATATCCTCGGGACGGATATCCACCTCCACGTCGTCCGGGATCTCCGGCATGACCTCCACAGCGGCAAAGGAGGTCTGCCTCCGGGCATTGGCATCAAAGGGAGAGACCCGGACCAGCCGGTGGACGCCGTGTTCGCTCTTGAGGTGTCCGTATGCGTTGTCGCCCTGGATCATAATGGTTGCGGATTTGATGCCGGCCTCGTCGCCGTCCAGGTAATCCACCACCTGGTAGGTGAAATCGTGCCGCTCTGCCCAGCGGGTATACATACGGTAAAGCATCTGCGCCCAGTCCTGGGCCTCGGTGCCGCCCGCTCCGGCATGGATCGTGAGGATGGCATTGGCACTGTCATACTCTCCGGTGAGCAGCGTGGAGAGGCGCGCCTCCTCCATCTCAGCCTCCAGCCGTGCAAAACCCGTCTCCACCTCTGGCACCAGGGAGTCGTCCTCTTCCTCGTTGCCCATTTCGCACAGGGTCATCAGATCGTCCCACTGGCCTTCCCGTTTCCGCTGCGCCTCCAGCTTGTTCTCCAGCTGACGCATTCTGCGGGTCACCTTTTGGGACTTCTCCAGGTCGTCCCAAAAGCCGGGCGCGGCGCTTTCAGAGTTCAGCATATCCAGCTCCTGCTCGGCGGCGGGCAGGTTCAGGGCCTGGGCCAGCTCGTCCAGGGCCGGCTTGATGTTGTTCAGCTTTACCTTGTACTCGTCAAATTGCAGCATCGCTCGCACGCTCACTTCCGTTCAAATAGCTCATATATTATATCCGAATCTCCCCATGATGTAAAGAAAAACCCGCCCAAAAGGCGGGCGGGTTCATCTATCGCTGATATTGGGCTGTTGGTCGCCGTGAAAAATGAGATCGTCCACGTCTCCCGCTCCGGTCGCCCGACGCGGCTCATTCTCCCGCTGCTCTTCCGGCATTTCCCTGCGCCTCCCTCTGTTTTTTGATGTACGTATCAGTATATGCAGTACCATCCTCAGTATGTGCGCTCGCCCTCTGCCAAAATTGTCGGGCATTGTCAAAACTTTTGGGGTTGACACGCCGCTCCAGATGTGTTATTCTATTTGAGCACTTAAAAAGTACAGTGAGCTGGAGTAACACGCCGGAGTGGCGGAATTGGTAGACGCCCGGGACTTAAAATCCTGTGGGAGCGATCCCGTGCCGGTTCGACTCCGGTCTCCGGTACCAATATCGCGGGGTAGAGCAGTTTGGTAGCTCGTCGGGCTCATAACCCGGAGGTCAGTGGTTCAAATCCACTCCCCGCAACCATAAACCCTAGGACCGCAAAGGTTCTAGGGTTTTCTCTTTGCTTGCGCTTTTCGACTTTTTTCGCCCCTCTGCGCATCGTTCGGATCATGGTCCGGACGATTCTGTTTCCCAGCAGAGCGCATCCTGTACAGCATTGTGCAGGTGGACCAGGCTGAGTTCCAGCTCATTGCACAGCGCCACAAAGCGTTCGGCCACAGTTTTACTCAAAAATACATCCGGCAGATAGATGGTCTCTCGCATGACATTCTGGGCAAGTTCGCACCCGCAAATTCCATAGGCGGTATATACTCCGTGTTCTTGGTTATATTGCTCCTCCTTGATGAGCCTGTACTGATACATATACTATTCCTCCCAATCGCTCTGGTCAATTTGCTGTATGCGCTGTCGCTCAAAATGAGAGCAGCTTCCGGGCACTCTCTGCGAAAATAACAAATTTTTCATGGATATTGGCGTCTTTTTTACCTCAAGACGCATTGGTTTTCTGATTTCGTTGGAAAGGATGCTTGAAATGCGCATTGCAATATGCGATGATAAAGCCCTTGACCGGGCACTTATTATGGACCTATTGCAGCAGTATCTGGAAGATCGCTCCATCCGATGTGAACTGACCGGCTATGAGGATGGGGTCACACTAATCTGCGACATGGAAGACGGCCTCTGGTTCGACGCGGTCTTTCTTGATATTTATATGAGAGAACTGCTCGGGATCGAAGTGGCCCGCAGGCTGCGTTCCCTTCATTACGACGGCGCCATTGTTTTTCTCACCGGCACGAAAAAATTTGCGGTGGACAGCTATGAGGTGTCCGCCTTCGGCTATCTTCTGAAGCCCCACAGCGTGGAGAAGATCTAGAAGCTCATGGACCGGCTCACCCATGACTTTGACATCAGCGCCTATCAGGTGCAGCAGTGGAACCGGCTTATACTGATCCCCTATCATGATATTCAGTATGTGGAGAGTTCCAACTCCAAGTGTATCCTCCACAGTAAGGGCGGAGCCACTTATAACATTTATAAACGCTTGGATACCATTGAACAGGAGCTGAACGATCCTCGTTTTCTGCGCAGTCATCAGAGTTTTCTGGTGAACATGGACTATATACGGCAGGCGGACAAGCACTTTGAACTGCTGACCGGAGATATCGTCTCCATCCGGCAGCGGGATCTGAAGGCAATCCGCCAGTAGTACCTCGACTACATAGAGAAGAAGAACGCCTCTGACTCCGATATGAAATCCAAAGCATTGCCCCAGGGCGGCTGAACCGTCCGTCACGGGCCATCGCCGCTCTAAAAAATGTCCCAGGTAGACCCAACCGGGTCCACCTGGGACATTTTCCTCTTCCTATTGTCTGAAAAAACCCACCATGGGATGGGTCAAATCATAAATCAGTACTCCTAGTACAAACAGGGTCAGCACACAGCAGCACAGAAACAGGCGGTGCAGCCACTTCTCCTTCCCTGCAATGATCTTTTCGTACAGCTCTATGATTTCATTGTTGAGCGGCGCAGCCCGTTGGCCGCCCTTGTCCTTTATTCCCACCAGCTCATCCAGCGAACCGTCCAGCGCCATGACAATATCACACACCGTCTGAAAGCTGGGGTTATCTGTCTGTCCTGCCATAATTCGATTGATCGTTCCCACCGGAATCCCCGCCAGATCTGCCAATTGCTGATTCGTCAGCTTTCTCTGGTCCTTCAACTCTTTCAGCTGTGTCGAAATCATTTTTTATCACCCACGATAAGACAATTTATCAGATATATCGCGTTTTTCCAAACCCATTACCAGATTTGTGTTTGACACATTCCGCCCTCTGCCCTACTATCTTGTATAGATATCTGAAATCCGTTTGACGGGAACAGTATAACATAAGTTTATATGTGGTGCAAACTCTGAGATGGAGGAATTCGATCATGATGAAAAAGCATTCGCTCAATCATCTGGGCCTGTGGCTGCTTCCGGAGTTGAGCCGCAGGGATATCCAGTTGAGAGAATTTGCCCACCTGCTGGGCACAACGTCCCAGGGCCTCTCGGACCTCCTCCGCGGTCAGCGCTTCAGCTCACACACGCTGGCCCAATGGCAGCTCCGCTTTCAGGAAAAACTGGATGAGATCGATCAGGCGTCCCTTTCTCCTGTCGGCCCCTGCCGTATCCACTATCAAGTCGTCTGCTTCTGCATTAAAAATACATCTGCGGATACCTACTATACCTACGGCCTTCAGTGCCTCTGCAAGCTGTCTGGACAGTGGATACAGCTCGATATGATCCAGGACATCTCCCTCTGCGGAGACGACGTGTTCAGCCTGGCCTCCAGGTTCAACACGCTGCAGCTCTCTCCCCTCCACTTCAGGGATGCCGTGCTCGACAGCGTAAGTTGATTTTTTTCTTCATCGTCCCGGAGTTGACGAGGTTGGATGGACCTATTTTAAAAATGATAGATCCAATATAAAAAGGCGGCGGCCCGAAGGGCAAAGTTTCATAAAGAAGTTAAGGGCAAGGCAGACCGCAATGGTTTGCCTTGCCCTGTTTATAGTGTGTAAACCCACTATGACACTTTCGGGGAAAGTGCCTGTGGGAGAGAGATAAACTGAAGGTTACCGCGCATATTGAATCCACCCGATAATCAGAAGATGCAGCGGATAATAGAGGTAAAACAGCCATTTCATGACACGGTTCAATTTCTCGTTGTTACCTCTTTGGCCATTGTATAGCCTGATAATTGGAATTGCAAAAATGATGCCCATCTGCAATAGCCCATAGACTTTGTCAATTGCAAAGAAATACACCGTCGCATAAATCGCCACATAGAAAACCATCCACAACATTTGTGTTTTGAATTTTCCCCAATTTGTTCCGAACGCCAAAATACACAGATTTGCAACACAACTCCAGTCGCTGGGGAAGCTTATCAAGCAGATCAGTACGATAAGGATGACTTTTACTGTATTTTTCTGTACGCTTCGGCTGTTCACCACCCGAAGCATAACCAACCCCCATGCAAGCGACCACATGACGCTTGTCTGGTTCAGTACACTTCCGTAGTAAAAGGGAATAAAGGACTTCCAATTGACAAAATCCATCGACGCAAACACATAGGCAAAGTGTGATATGAATGCAAACAGAAACAGCCGCACCGTGTATTTGTTCAAATTTTTAGTATAGTGATACCCCTCCGCAATAAAGTAACACATAATGGGGCAGGTAAGTCTGCCTATGATATGAAGCAAAATCGGTACAAACTCTTTTGGATAGCCGGGATAGATCATCCATGTAACATGATCAATTGTCATTGCAATAACAGCAATTAACTTGATTGTATTTGCATCCATTTTCTTATATCTTTCCATGTAGTATTCCTCTTATGAAAATCCCGCTTTTTGGGTTGGTTCATTATAAAACAACACCCGCCGAAAAGCAATTGCTTTTCGGCGGGTGTTAACTTCCTTACGGTATGTTCCCCACTGGGCCGCCGCTTTTTTATTGGGCCCCTCCTCGCTCACTCTCGCTACAGCTTACTGCAATAATCCACCATGAAGTCTTTGAATATCTGGGCGCTCTTGCACAGATGGCTTTTTGCCCTCCAGTAAATCGCCTGGGGCCGGGAACAGGGTGGGTTTACAATTGGAATCATGACAGTGCCGTCATACAGCCCGCTGTTCTGTCCCGTCGAAGTGGCAATACAGACCATATTTTCACTGATGAGCATTCTTGGGCGCAGGATATAGTCGCACTCGATCCTCGATTTCGGCGTAAACCCTGCCTTGAGGCAGAGACTATCGCAAAAATTCCGAAAAGAGGTATTGTGAGGGGAATTGACAAACCACTCGTCTTTGGCCTCCGCCAGATCGATCCATGCCCGCCCGGCAAATCGGTGAGTCGGCGGAACGGCCAAAAACACCTGGGAATTAAAGAGAAGCTGGTATTCGAATTCATACTTGGGGTTGATGATCTCCCCTGTCGTGGCAATATAAAAATCAGCGTTCTCCACCAGGGGGTTCGAGCGGCCGGAATAATCGGAGTTCGTCCCTGTGTCGAACGCGAGCAGGGAGATGGAAATCTCCGGATGTTCAGCCGAAAAGGCGCGCAGCGGATTGTTCCAGAGGTTTGGATTGGTCACCGCCACAGAGACGCTTGCTTCGCCCAGATTCTGAGCCTCCTTGATCTCCGTCTCTGCACTGTCCAGCGCATAAAAGACCTGATCCACATATTTCTGTAATATTTTCCCATAATTGTTCAGCCGGATATTTCTTCCCACCCGGTCAAACAGCTTAACGCCCATTTCCTTCTCCAGTCTGGCCAGGCTGGAGCTGATGGCGGAGGGAGTCACCAGCATTTCCTGCGCCGTTTTGTTCAGGTGCTGCCGTTTTGCCAACTCGGAAAAGTACTTCAACTGCAGCAAGTCCATCGTTCTCCCGTCCTTTCATTAAGATATTTCTTAACAAAACTCGTCAAAAAATGAAATTGATACTTAATATTATCCTGTGTTATGATGAGCCTGTCAAGAGAAAGTTACAGAAAAGGCCGGTAAGCTTTCCGAAAAAATCGTGCAAAACAGAAAATTCATGGGATAGAGAGGGTATGCTTTCAATGGAACTGTTGGAAAACTACAGGCTGGTGGATTTGACCGTCCCCATCAAGACCCCGAACTTGGAAGAGATGGACCCGAAACTGGCCACAAGCCTGGCGGCTGAGATCGAATATCTGGATCACGAGGATACCATCCCCCTGGTCAGCGGATATTTCGGCTGTCGTCCGGAGGATCTGCACGGGGGCTGCGGCTGGGCCACAGAGCGTGTCAGGACCTCCACCCATGCGGGGACACATGTGGATGCGCCATGGCATTATGCTCCCGCTTCCGGCGGTAAGCCCTCCCGCAGGATTGACGAGTGCCCCCTAGAGTGGTATTTCGGCCGCGGCGTGGTGCTCAATATGACCCACAAAAAGAGCGGCGAGACCGTCTCTGCCCAGGACGTAAAAGACGCGCTGGCCGCTCTGGATTATACCCTGAGCTATGGCGACATCGTCTGCATCCGCTATGACACGGACAAGACCTTCGGTACGGCGGCCTATTGGGGCGAGCATCCGGGCCTGAGCGCGGAGGCCGTACGCTTTATCCTGGATCAGGGCGTCAAAGTTATCGGCGTCGACTCCCCCGGCTTCGATGTTCCCTTTGCCAAGACAAAGGCAAATTTTGCCGATTCCCACGACAAATCCATCCTCTGGGAGGCACACTGCGCCGGCATCGATTACGACTACTCCCACATCGAAAAGCTGGGCAACCTGGACAAGGTCCCCGAAAAGGGTTTTTACATCTCCTGTTTCCCCGTCAACCTCTACCAGGGCAGCGCCAGCTGGTCCCGGGTTGTGGCCTTCGTTCCGAAAGATCTATAAACCTTCGCGCTACCGTTTATGGCGGCTCCTATCGGTCGCCGCGGAAATATAAGAGGAGGAACTATCATGAAAAAGACTTGCAAACGGCTCTTGGTTTCCCTGATGGCAGCGGCCACGCTCTTCTCTCTTGCAGCGTGCTCCGGCGGCTCCAACCAGCCCGCTTCCACCGGAACTCCCGCTTCGACTTCTCCGGACGGCGCCACGCTGGACTTCCCCAAGCAGGACATCACCCTCATCGTTCCCTATGCCGCCGGCGGCACCACCGATCTGCTGGCCCGCGCCCTGACCACTCAGCTGAGCGATGACCTTGGTGTCAACGTGATCGTACAGAATGTGGAGGGCGGCGGCGGTACCACCGGTACCTCCCAGGCCGTAAACAGCAAGGCCGATGGCTACACGCTGGCCATCTGCTCCAACGGCGGCTACCTCATCAATCCCGAGATCAACGAAGTGGGCTATACCTGGGAGACCACCACTCCCATCTGCATCGTCTCCGAGATTCCCATCGCTCTCGGAGTTGCCGCCAGCAGCCCCTATGAGACCCTGCAGGACCTGATTGACGCGGCCGCCGCCGCCCCCGGCAGCGTGACCTATGTTTCCCCCGGCGCCAACAGCACCCCCCATCTTCTGGTTGCCGCCGTTGGCCAGCAGGCCGGCGTACAGTGGAACCACTCCCCCAACAGCAGTTCCCCCGCCGCCATTGCCGAGCTGATCGGCGGCCACATTGACGCCGTATCCGTCAACCTGCCCACCTTCAAGAGCTCTACCAATGACGGCAGCGTCCGCCTGCTGGCCGTTACCGGCGACGAGCGCAACCCGTCTTATCCTGACGTCCCTACCTTTAAAGAGCTGGGCTATGATTTCCCCGCCTCTGTCTACTTCTGCATCGTCGGCCCTGCCGACATGGACCCCGCTGTGGCGCAGTGCCTTTCCGATGCCGTAGGCGCCGCCATGGAAAATGCCGATGTGCAGGACTCCTTTACCAAGCTGGATTTCCCCATGAGCTTCACCAGTTCTGAGGACTTCGCTGCCCGGATCCCGGAAGACTTTGCCCTGTACGAGGGGATTCTGAAGGACCTGGGCGTCCTCTCCTGATTCATATTCTCGGTATTCCATCTAAGTCAGCAGGAACAGCGGCCTGCCCAGCCCAATGCAAGAACGTCGTGGCCGGGCAGGCCCGTTCTTCGTCAAATCCTAATGTCCGTTGGAAGGGAGACCAGAGAATTATGAAGAAGAAATACATGGATTGTATCTCAGGTACGGTACTTATCTTGTTTGCCCTCTGGGGTTGGTATGAGACGTCCACCTGGAAAGTATCCGCTGCATCCAGCGGCCTCTCCCCCAGAGTCTATCCTCGCGCGGTATTCACCTGCATTCTCATCTGCGGCGCCATCATCCTGGGCAGGGCCCTTTTTAAGATGTTCCTTTCCAAGAAGGACTCTGCGGCTGAGCTGGACCGTGTGATCGACATGCACCTGGTAAACGTCGCCGCGGTTACCGTCCTAACTCTAGTTTATATTTTTGCACTTCGCGCCTTTGGGTTCCTATTCACCACGCCTGTCTTTCTTTTCCTTGCCATGCTGCTGTTCGGTGAGCGGAAGTGGCTTCGCATGGTGATCATCAGTGTCGCGGGTACTGCTGTGCTGTACTTGTTCTTCGTTCAGATCATGAGCGTACGCTTCTAACAGCGACACCGACGAACTGGGTCAATCGGAAAGGAGAAACTATATATGGACATACTGCAAAACCTCGCCGCAGGCATTGCCCACCTGGCCAGCCCTGAGGTTTGGCTCTTCATTATCCTCGGTGTTGCCGTCGGCATCGTGTTTGGCGCCATTCCAGGTCTGACCGCCACCACTGCACTCGCCATGTTTACCCCCTTGACGTTTGCGCTTTCCCGCTACCCCGCCTTCGGCTTTCTGCTGGGCATTTACTGCGGCGGCTACTACGCGGGCAGCATCCCCGCCATTCTGCTCAAAACACCCGGCGCCCCTGGCAACGCGGCCACCTGTGTGGACGGCTACCCCATGCGGGAACAGGGCTTGGCTGGCAAGGCACTCTCCCTCTCTGTCACCTCTTCCATGATCGGCGGCATTTTTTCCGCTCTGGTTCTGCTGTTTTTTGCACCGCTGATCGGTAAAATGGGTTACCTGTTCGGCGCGCCCGAGTACTTTGCCATCGCCATGATGGGCATGACTTGTCTGGCCGGCGTCTCCGGCAAGGACCTCTGCAAGGGCATCGCCTCCGGCCTTCTGGGCCTGTGCATGGCCATGATCGGCCAGGATGCCATCACCGGCATGACCCGCTTCACCTTCGGCTCTGTCCAGATGATCTCCGGCATTTCCCTGATCCCCGGCCTCATTGGTCTGTTCGCCGTGACAGAGGTCCTCAATAAGGCGGAAGAGATCGGCCGGGAGAAGAAGGGGACCATTACCGACTTCAAATTCTATCCCCCCAAACTCGCAGACTATATCCATATCAAATGGATTCTCTTCAAGTCCTGTGTAATTGGCACCGTCATTGGCGCGATCCCCGGCACCGGCCCCACCATCTCCGCCTGGATGGCCTACAACGAGGCCAAGCGCTCCTCCAAGCATCCCGAGCTGTACGGCAAGGGCTCTCCGGAGGGCGTCATCGCCTGCGAGTCGTCCAACAATGCGGTGACCGGCGGTGCCATGATCCCGCTTACCACCCTTGGTATCCCCGGCGACTCCGTCACCGCCATCCTGCTGGGCGCCCTGATGATCCACGGCATGACCCCCGGCGTGACCTTTGTCACCAATTACGCCGACATGCTGTACTTCTTCTTTATCGTCCTCATCATTGCCAATCTGTTTATGTGGGCGTTTGGTCTTTTGGGCAGCAAGCTGTTCCCCTATATCCTCTCCGTCCCCACTCAGATCCTGATGCCCTTTGTCATCGTCATGTGTATCTGCGGCGTCTATGCGGCCGCTTCCACCTACTACAACCTGTTCCTCATCGTGATCCTCGGCGCAGTCGGTTTCCTGCTCATCAAAGCTGGCTTCAGTATGGCTCCTATGGTCCTGGGCTTTGTGCTGGGCAACATCATCGAGAACAACTTCCAGCGGGCCCTGATCGGGAGCAATATGGATCCCCTCTGCTTCTTCTCCAGCCCCCTAAGCATCGGCATCTGGGTCGCTGCCATCGTGCTGACCACCTGGATGCTGGTCAAAAACAAACAGTCCAATACCATGGATGCAAAACTAAACTCTGCCAAAGGTGCGGATACGTCCGCAGAGAAAGACTAATCTGAAAATTTCCCAGAAAGGAACATCACTATGATCCATAACGAAACCATCGATCTTTTGCTCGCTCACAGCTCTGTCCGCCAGTATCAGGACAAACCGGTCTCCCAGGAGGTGGTGGACACCATTTTGAACTGCGCGCAGCGGGCGCCTACCTCCAGCTATCTTCAGTCCTATACCATCATTCAGGTGGAAGACAAAGAGAAGCGGGCCGCCCTGATGGAGTTCTCCGGCGGGCAAAAGTGGCTGGTCAACGCCCCGCTGGTGCTCCTGTTCTGCGGCGATCTGCACCGGGACGACCAGCTCCTCCACCCGGCCGATCAGAACGTACTGCACAATGCGGAGCTCTTCACCGTCGCCGTCTCTGACGCCTCTCTGGTGGCCCAGCGGGCCTTTATCGCGGCGCAGGCCCTTGGTCTTGGCGGCGTGATCGTAGGAGGCGTCCGCAATGAGACCGCCAAAATGGCCCGCCTCTTTGACCTGCCGGAGCTGGTATTCCCGCTGTACGTGCTCTGCCTGGGCTATCCTGAGTCCGTTCCCGTGCAGCGCCCACGCTTCGAGACCCGGTTTATCCACGCGGTGGACCGCTATCCCGCCCTCCCAGATCCCGACGCGCTGGTTGCCTATGACAACGAGGTCCGCGAATACTTCCTCAAGCACACCAGCGATCCCAACGAGTTCGGCTGGATCGCCCGCGGACAGCACGCCATCTCCTCCAAGCCCCGGTATGCGGTGGGCGAGTACCTGAAGGAGGCCGGCTTCCTGACAAAGACGGAGCCCTCTGTGTAATCGCCTTCTGCCATTCGCCGCAGTCCCAGACTGTGCATCCTACCCTAGAAAGGAGATCTATCCCTGTATGGGCAAAAAACTCATCATCACCGCGGCACTCTGCGGGGCGGGCACCATGAAATCCCAGACGCCCTACGTGCCCGTCACACCCGAGGAGATCGCCGCCGACGCCGTGGCCGTCGTGAAGGCCGGCGCCTCCGTCATCCACATCCACGTCCGGGACGACGAGGGCAAGAACACCATGGAGACCGAGCGCTTCTGCCACGTGGTCAACCTGGTTCGGGAGGAGCTGGCCAAGGCCAATCTGGACGCCGTCCTCAACCTCACCTCCTCCGGCTCCAAGTTCTCCGAGGATATGCGCCTTGCCCACCTGCCCATCCTCAAGCCGGAGATGTGCTCCTACGACCCCGGCTCCATGAACTGGGCCAACAGCTACATCTTTGCCAACAGCCCCTCCTTCCTGGAGCGCCTGGGCACCCTCTGCCAGAAGGAGGCCATCAAGCCTGAGTGCGAGGTCTTTGACGGCGGCATGATGGGCAACATCGCCTACTATATGAAGAAGGGCTTCCTCGCCACCCCCGTCCACTATCAATTCGTGCTGGGCGTGTCGGGCGGCATGCCGGGCAACGCCGACTCGCTGGCCTATCTGCTGCCCAAGATGCTCCCCGGCTCCACCTGGTCCATCACGGGCATCGGTAAAGACCATCTGCCCTGCATGCTGCTGGGCCTGGCCGAGGGCTGCGACGGCCTGCGGGTGGGCCTGGAGGACAACATCTTCCTGGAGAAGGGCGTCCTGGCCACCAACGCGCAGCTGGTGGAGCGGGCCTGCAAGCTGGGCGAGCTGGCCGGCCGCACCATCGCCACCGCTGCCGACGCCCGGGAGATCCTCCACCTCACCAAGCACGTTTAAAGACTCCAACCTCCCTGAGCGCGGATACAAGCCGTGTTTTTTCCATCCTTCTGCTTTATTTTCCTCCCAACAAGGAGAGCGGGACAGCCTTAAGGCTGTCCCGCTCTCCTTGTTTTTTGTCCGTCAGTCCAGCATCTCATAGATCCCGGCGGCTCCCATACCGCCGCCCACACACATGGTCACGAGGCCGTAGCGCCCGCGGCGCCGGGTGAGTTCGTTGAGCAGCTTGCAGGTGAGAATCCCCCCCGTGGCGCCCAGCGGATGTCCCAGCGCCATGGCGCCGCCGTTGGGGTTGAGCTGACGCTGGGTATCGATCCCCAGCTCCCGGATACAGGGGATGGCCTGGGCCGCGAACGCCTCATTGAGCTCGATCACATCCATATCCGCCACCGTGAGTCCGGTACGGGCCATGATCTTGGGTACGGCGTAGATGGGGCCGATCCCCATATAGGAGGGGTCCACCCCCGCCACCGCGAAGCCCAGGAACCGGGCGATGGGGCGCACGCCGAGCTGTTCCGCCTTCTCCCGGCTCATCAGGACCACGGCGGCCGCGCCGTCGCTGACCTGGGAGGACGTGGCCGCCGTCACCAGCCCGTCCTCCAGGAAGCATGGCTTGAGCTCAGCCAGCTTTTCCGCCGTGGTGCCGGGCCGTATCCCCTCGTCCCGCCGGAAAAGCGCAGTGCTTCCGTCCTCCTGGACCGCGTTTACCGGCACGATCTCGGCGTCGAACACGCCGGCCTCCTGCGCCGCATGGGCCCGCCGGTGGCTCTCTACTGCCAGGGCCTCCATCTCGGCCCGGCTCACCCCGTAGCGCCGCGCCACATTTTCCGCTGTTATACCCATGGAGAGATAGGGGCCATCGTCAATCTCCTTGAGCTCTTTACACTGGTACTGTTCCGGTGTCCCCATTCCGATAGAGGTGAGGAACTCCACGCCGCCGGCCACGATCACATCGGCCTCCCCCACCGCGATGGAATTGGCCGCGCTCCCGATGGCCTGCAGGCCCGAGGAACACAGCCGGGACACCGTCTGCCCCGGTACGCTGGCCGGGAAGCCCGCCCGCAGCGCCGACAGGCGGCCGATGTTGGAGCACTGGATCTCCTGGGGCCGGGCGCAGCCTAGCACCACGTCGTCGATTTCACTTACAGCCAACTGGGGTACCTTGCGGACCACGCCCGCCAGCAGCTGCCCGGTAAAATCCACCGGATGGGTAAGGTGCAGCCCCCCCTTTCGCGCCTTGGCGATCCCCGTGCGCCCGTAGGCCGCCACAACAACTTCCCGCACTGTTTGACTCATGATTTTTCCTCCTTCAATTTCTGTCAATCGAGAACCCCGCAAGGGGGGGACTCACTCTTCCGCATGCAGGGCGTCCAAATACCGCTGCCCGGATGCGGACAGCCGGGTCCCCTGCCGGGTCTTGCCCGCCAGGACCATGCCCTGCCCTTCCAGTTCGGAGAGGATGGCGCGCAGCATGGTGGTGGAGCAGCGCAGCTTCCGCGCCTGCAGGTACTGGAGAATATCCGAGCGGCTGTAGCGAATCTCTCCATCTTTGTTCTGGGCGAGCAGCTCCAGGAGCGTCTGCACCAGCGGGCGGCCGAAGCGGCTGATCACCTGCTCCATAGAGGGACAATAGGGCTGGTAGCCCTGGCTGGCCGCCGCCGTGATGTCGATGGGGAGCTGATCCTCATCGATCTTTTTCTTCCGGCTGCGCATGATGGAGATGTAATCCACCATGTTCCGCAGTTCCCGGAGATTGCCCGGCCAGTCGTAGGTCTCTATGATATGTATCGCGTTTTCTGTAAAGCTCTCCCGCGCGATCTTCCCCCTGGAAAAGCTGCCGATCAGCGGGAAGATGCTCTCTGTCCGCTCCCGCAGGGGCGGCAGCATGAGCTGGAACACATTGATGCGGAAGTAGAGGTCGGACCGGAACTGTCCCTGCCGGATGAGTTCCCGGAGGTCCTTGTTGGTGGCGGCGATGACCCGGACGTCGATGGGGGTGACCTTCGTGTCCCCCACCCGCATGACCTCCTTTTCCTCCAGCACCCGGAGGAGCCGGGCCTGAACGGAGAGGGAGGCGTCGCCGATCTCATCCAGGAAAATGGTCCCTGTGTGGGCCAGCTCGAAGAGCCCGGCCTTTCCGTGCTTCTTCGCACCGGTGAAGGCCCCTTCCTCATAGCCGAAGAGTTCGCTCTCGATGAGATTTTCCGGAATGGCCGCAAAGTTGGCGGCCACGAAGGGGCAGTTTGCCCGTGCGGACGCATTGTGGATGGAGGAGGCCAGCAGCTCCTTTCCGGTGCCGCTCTCGCCGGTGATGAGGATGGTGTAATTCGTGGCGGCCAGGCTCCTGGCCGTGCCCACCACCTTCTGCATGGCGCTGTCCGCCATACAGAGGTTTTCAAAATGGTACTTCGCCACATGTCCCTTATGCTTTTGGTAGAGGAGCCGGCGCATGTTGGAATCGTTGGCTTGGGCACGGTTTACATCCCGGAAGCGTACGATCCGGGTGGTGATACCGGAGAGCTCCACGGACGCAAAGGTCATATAGCACTGGCGCTCTCCGATGTTCACAACGGTCTTCCAATCCTCCGGCGTGTCCAGGATGTCCTGCTCCAAATAGCTGTGCTTGACAAGCCACTCGAAGGGATTCCCGGGCGCCGTCTCCCCGTCGAGCTGAAAGAGCTCCACGGCCAGAGCGTTGAGCGCCACGATCCGGTTTTCCTGGTCCACCGCCACAATGGCCTCATCCAGATTGTCGATCATGGACTGCAGCGTGTTTTTCAGGTGCTGGGCCTGTAGGTATTCTTCGCTGAGATGCTTAAAGGTTTGCGTCAGTACGTTCCTCTGGATATTGATATAGTTGTTCAAATAATCCTTGGGCATGTCCAGCGCCTCAGCGATGGCCGCGCATGTCTCTATGGTGATGCCCCGGAATCCGATGTCGATCCGGTTGGTGATGTGCTGGGGTCCGTAGTTGAACACACTGGGAGAAATGGCGGTGTCCAGCCCGGAAACATCCTCGGCGCAGCCCTCGTAATAGGGGACATACCGGATGTGGCGGATGCCCATATCCTCCAGCGCCCGGATCGTCTCCTCCGTGTGGAGCTTGGTCTTATTGATGACCAGGACCTCCTTGCCCGGCGGCAAGAGGAAGAGCTTATCGATGTTTCGGGGCTCATGGAGGCAAAATCGGGCGTTGATGATGGGGATTCCCTCTGAACGGGCCCGCGCATATTCCACCGACTCCTCCGACAGCCCGATGATGATCCCGGGCCTTCGCGCACAGTACTCCTTGAAAAGAGAGGGCTCGTCCACATTTCGGGTAAAACAGGCTACCCCGAGCCTGTCCCCGAAAACAGACCTGGTGTGGGACAGCAAATGCCGGGACATTTGTTCTGTCCCCGTCACACACAGAAGCCGCTTGGAATTTTCTTGGTATCCTCTTTCCATCCTGTTTTCCTTTCTGTCAAAAGGCGTGATTAATCCGCATTAATCGATATTAAATCATTTCTTCCCAGCCGTCATCCGGCAATATAATCCGCTTTAATTTGTTTTAATCCCGGTTATTTTTGTTCCTCCTGTCAAATTTTCAACCTTTTGCCCTGCCGAAATTCCGTCCTTCCAAGGCTTTTCTCTTTTTTATTCATGCAATCCATGTGCCAATTCTCCATTTTGGCATGCCATTTGCTTAATTTATCTTTGTCAATCCATTTTTCCGGAACAGGAAGCGTGTATAAGGAAGGGAGGTGTCAGAATACCCGGTCCGCCGGGCCAGCAGGGTTCCCGGCGCCAACGCGATACGATTCAATCACAGAGAGGACGTGAGGAAAAGAATGGTTCTGAACGAAAGCAAGGCAGAAAAAATCCTGGGTGTGGTATTTACCGTCCTGGGCGTTCTCCTTCTGGCGGTCATCATCCCGACACAGATCGCCTACGTCAAAAATGCCTACCCCCAGCCCCGGTTCTTCCCCAATATCATCGCGGGATTGATGACCGTGCTGGGCATCGTGCTGTTTGCCAGCGGCTGGCGCAAGGGGAAAGCCCCAAAGCAGGAGGATGAGGAGACCTATTCCCTCGGCAAGAAGGAGACCCGCCTGGTCCTTTTGACCCTGGGGATCGTGATCCTTTATGTCATTATCCTTCACTTCATCCCCTATATTCCCGCCACGATGGTTTTCCTGGCCGTGCTCATCACTCTTTATGGGCAGCGCAACAAGCTGAAAATCATTCTGCCGTCGGTGCTCCTGCCTATCATCATCTACGTCGGCTTCACCTACGGGCTTCAGCTGCACATGCCTTAAAGGAGGAGAATGTATGGACGCATTAAGTATGCTCTTTGACGGATTCGTAGCCGTATTACAGCCGGAAAACCTGCTCTACCTGGTGGGCGGCGTCCTCGTCGGTGTGATTCTGGGCGCCATTCCCGGTCTCTCCGCCACCATGGCGATCGCCCTGGTCATTCCGCTCACCTATTATCTCACTCCCACCCAGTCCCTCATCATGCTGCTGGCCGCCTATAACGCCGGCACCTTTGGCGGCTCTATGTCGGCCATCCTCATCGGCACCCCCGGCACAGTATCCGCCGCGGCCACCGTGACCGACGGATACGCCCTGGCAAAACAGGGCAAGGCGCGCAAGGCCATTAAGGGAGCCCTGTTCAGCTCCTGCTTTGGCTGCCTCTTCTCCAGCATCATCCTGGTCATCATCGCCCAGCCCATTGCCAAGGTCGCCCTGAAGTTCGGCCCCGCTGAGTACGCGGTGCTGATGCTCTTCTCCCTGACCATCATTGCCTCGGCGGCGGGCAAGTCCCTGACCAAGGGGCTCCTGGGCGGCTGCATCGGCCTTTTCTTCGGCTGTGTGGGCATGGACGCCTCCTACACCATCCCCCGGCTCACCTTCGGCAGCCTGAAGCTCTCCAGCGGCATCGACCTGGTGGTCATGCTCATCGGTGCGCTGGCGCTCAGCGAGGTGCTCAAGCAGGTGGAGACCGTGGCCCTCGGTCAGACCAGCGCCCAGCTCCCCGAGCCATCCTGCAAAGATGACACCCGGTTCCTGAAAAGCGATTTCAAGCTCTGCCTGCCACACTGGCTGCGGTCCTCTGCGCTGGGCTGCGCCATCGGCGCCCTGCCGGGCCTGGGGCCCTCCCTGGCCTGCTACATCGGCTATGATGTGGGTCATAAGACGGCCAAGCACCCCGAGCAGTTCGGAAAGGGCGCCCTCGAGGGCGTGGCGGCAGCAGAGGCGGCCAACAACGCCGTCTGCGGCGCCAACATGATCCCCCTGCTCTCCCTGGGTGTCCCCGGCGACACCGGCGCCGCCCTGCTCATCAGTGCCTTCCTGGTCCAGGGCCTCACCCCCGGTCCCCTGATCTTCACCGAGTCCCCCGAGACCGTGTACAACGTCTATGCCGGCCTCATCCTCTGCAACATCGTCCTCTTGGGAATCACGCTGCTCATCTATCGGGCCTTTACCAAAATCTGCAGCATGGAGACCACCATCATCTTCCCCTGTGTGCTGGCGTTCTGCGTCATCGGTGTGTATGCCCTCAACTCCAACTTGGACGACGTGTGGATCATGCTCTTCTTCGGCGTCATCGGCTACATCCTCTCCAAGTTCAAGTTCCCCATGGCCACCCTGCTCATCGGATTCATTCTCTCGCCCCTCTTTGAGAAGAATTTCCGCCGGGCCCTCATCCTCAACAGCGGCGACTGGAGCATTTTCTTCAGCTCCCCCCTGTGCTGGCTCTTCTGGGCGGCCACCATCCTCTCCGTGTTCTTCATCGTCCGCGGCAAGCGGAAGGACAAGAACCTGCAGGATGGCCTGTAAGTGACGCGCACAATCCCTTTTCATATTTTTGATAGGAGGCAACATGTTATGAAGACTCGTACGAAACTGCTCTCGCTGCTCCTCTGCGCCGCCATGCTCCTCCCCCTGTTCGCCTGCTCCGGCGGCCAGTCCGCCGGCACGCCCGCCCCCAAGGATACTGCCGCCCCCGCTGCCTCCTCTGCGCCCGCCGCTTCCGGCGCCGCTGAGGGCTACCCCGACCGCGTCATCACCATGATCGTCAACTACTCCGCCGGCGGCGGCACCGACCTGAGCGCCCGCGCCTTTGGCGACGCCATCGCCAAGGCCCTGGGCGGCAACATCACCGTCACCAACCTGCCCGGCGGCACCGGCAGCCTGGGTGTCACTGAGCTGGCCAACAGCAAGGCCGACGGCTACACCATCGGCGTGGCCACCCTGGCTCCGCTGGCCCTGGTCCCCTATCAGTTGGACGTGTCCTATACCCCCGACAGCTTCCAGTATCTCTGCGCCTTCGGCCAGTACGGCTACGGCATCGTTGTGGCCAAGGACTCCCCCTATCAGACCCTGGATGACCTGATCGAGGCCGCCAAAGAGTCCCCCATCAGCTTCGGCGCCACCGGCTATCCCCAGCCCCTGACCATGAAGGACCTGGGTGAGGAAACCGGCGCCCAGTTCAGCTTTGTCCAGTATCCCTCCACCACCGACTGCGTGGCCGACGTGCTGGGCGGTTTCGTCCCCTGTGCGCTGGGCGACATGGCCTCCTTCGCCGCCTATGTGAAGAGCGGTGACATGCGCCTGCTGGCCTCCGCCCACAGCCAGCGCTGGGACGTGGCTCCCGAGGTGGAGACCCTTCAGGAGATGGGCTATGACGCCGTGTGCGACTCCTACATGGGCCTGTGCGTCCCCGCCGACACCCCAGACGAGATCGTGGAGGTCCTGCGCGACGCCTGTGCCACGGCCTTTGAGGACGCCGCCTTCCAGGAGATCATGACCAATACCAACCAAGCCCCCGCCTATATGACCGGCGACGAGTATGAGGCCCTGGTCCGGGAGTACTACGAGCTCTACAGCACCGTGGACTTCGAGTCCGCCGGCTGATTCCTATTCCTCTATGAAAATGAGGCGGCGCGCAAATTGGTTTTTGCGCCGCCGCCTCATTTCTACCCTTTTTACCAGAGATAAAATTCCATTTCATCTTTTATATTCCATTTTAGCAAAGGAGTGACCGCAATGCACGGTTCCAAAGCGGCCAGTGTGGAAGAGGCCCTTACCCACATCAGAAGCGGACAGACCATCATGCTCTCCGGCTTTACCAATGTGGGTTCTCCCAACAAGTTTATTGTCAAAATGGCGGAAGCCGGGATCACGGACATCGACCTCATCTCCAACGACGCCGGCAACGACCATACCGACGGCATCGGGACCCTGATCTGCCAGCACCGGGTGCGCCGGCTCACCGCCTCCCACGTGGGCCTGAACCCCAAGGTGGCGGAGCAGATGAACGCCGGTACGCTGGAGGTGGTGCTGGTCCCCCAGGGAACGCTGGCTGAGCGGATCCGCTGCGGCGGCACCGGGCTGGGCGGCGTGCTCACCCCCACGGGGATCGGCACGGTGGTGGCCGAGGGCAAGCAGGTCATCCAAGTGGACGGACGCGACTACCTGCTGGAGAAGCCCCTTCACGCCGAGGTGGCCGTGGTGAAGGCCTGGAAGGCCGACACCTCCGGCAATCTGGTCTATCGCCGGGCAGGCCGGAACTTCAATCCCCTGATGGCGATGGCCGCGGATTTTGTGATCGCCGAGGTCGAGGAGCTGGTGGAGGTTGGGCAGCTTGACCCGGACGAGGTCATGACGCCCGGCGTCTGTGTGGACCTCGTCGTCAAGCTGTGAAAGGAGGGCAATTGCATGGATGCCAGAACATTGATCGTCACCCGGGCCGCCCGCTTCTTTCATGACGGCGACCTGGTGAACCTGGGGATTGGGATGCCCACGCTGGTGGCCAACCATCTGCCGGAGGGCGTCAACATCACGCTCCAGTCGGAAAACGGCTTCATTGGGCTGGGGCCCACGCCCGAGGAAGGGCACGTGGACAAGGACATGGTAAACGCCGGAGGACAGCCGGTGACCATCCTGCCCGGGGGCGTCTGTTTCGACAGCGCCACTTCCTTCGGCCTGATCCGTGGGGGCCACGTGGACGCCACGGTGCTTGGGGCCCTGGAGGTGGACCAGGAGGGCAACCTGGCCAACTGGATGATCCCCGGAAAAAAGGTGCCCGGTATGGGCGGAGCCATGGATCTGGTAGCCGGGGCCAATTTGGTCATCATCACCATGGAGCATTGCAACAAGAGCGGCGCGCCCAAGATCCTGAAAAAATGCACGCTGCCGCTCACCGCAGCCCATGAGGTGGACTATATCGTCACCGAACTGTGCGTGCTCCACCGCATGGAGGAGGGTCTGGTCCTGGAGGAGCTGGCCCCCGGCGTCACTGTGGAAGAAGTCCTGGCAAAGACGGATGCCGAACTCATCGTTCCCACCCGGATCGGGAGCATGATCTGACATGACGCTCACCATTTGGCACATCACCGGCATCCTGGCCACGCTGGCCGTGATCGTGGGCGTCAGCGTCTACTCGGGGAGGAGCGTAAAGAGCGCCGCGGATTTTGACCGCGGCGGGAACTCCGGCCCCTGGCTGGTGGCGGGCGCCATCATGGGCTCCCTGGTCAGCGGGCAGGCCACCGTAGGCACGGCTCAGCTCGCCTACAGTTACGGTTTTGCCGCCTGGTGGTTTACACTGGGCGCTGGGATCGGCTGCCTGCTTCTGGCGGTGGGCTACGTCGTGCCGCTGCGGCACAGCGGCTCCACCACCCTGCTGGGCATCGTCTCCCAGCGCTATGGGAAGGCCGCCGGCTACTGGGGCTCCGTCCTCTGCTCCCTGGGCATCTTCATCAGCGTCATCGCCCAGGTCATCTCCGCCACCGCCCTTTTGACCACCATCTTCCCCATGGGCATGGGGGCTGCGGCCCTGGTGAGCGTGGCCATCATGACGCTCTATGTCGTCTTCGGCGGCGTGACCGGCGCGGGCATGGGCGGCGTGGTCAAGCTCTTCCTGCTCTATCTGGCCTGTATCGTGGGCAGCCTCACCGTCTGGTCCCTGAGCGGGGGCGTCACCCCCCTTCTGGGGCGGGTCTCCGACCTGTGCCAGACGCCCGGCATGGACGCGGTCCTCGGGCTGTCCGGCGGGGCGGACGCCTTCCATACCCGCTTTCTCAGTCTGGTGGCCCGGGGTCCCCTCAAGGATGTGGGGTCCGGCATCTCTCTCCTGCTGGGCGTGCTCTCTACCCAGACCTACGCCCAGGCCATCTGGTCCGCCAGGAGCGACTCCGCCGCCCGGAAGGGGGCCCTTCTCTCCGCGCTGCTCATCCCGCCCATCGGTATCGCCTGCATTCTCATCGGGCTCTATATGCGGGCGCACTACATCACCACGGCGGAGGTACAGGCCCTGGCCGCCCTCGGTCAGGCCGTCCCCCCGGGGCTTACGGAGATGGCCTCCACCTCTCAGGCTTTCCCCATGTTTGTGGTGAACCATCTGCCCTCCCTGGTGGGCGGCGTGGTGCTGGGCACCCTCTTCATCACCATCGTGGGCGGCGGTTCCGGTCTCTCCATGGGCGTGGCTTCGATCTTGGTCAACGACATCTTCAAGCGCCTCTCCCGCCGGCTGGACGACCCCAGGACGGGTCTGGTGGTCACCCGCATCACCATTATCGTGGTCCTGCTCTGCGCAGCGCTCATTGCCGTATCGGTCCCCGGCCCTGTGATCAACGACTTCGGCTTCCTCTCCATGGGGCTGCGGGGCGCGGTGGTATTTGTCCCCATGACCTTCGCCCTCTTCTGCAAGGCGCCGATTTCTGAAAAGTGGGTGCTCTGTTCCGTCATCGGCGGCCCGTTGGCCGTCCTGCTGGGCAGTCTGCTGTCCCTGCCCTTCGACTCCCTCTTTCTCGGTATGGCGGTCAGTCTGCTCTGCTGTGCCGCCGGCGCCCATTTCGGCAAGACAGCGTAAATCGACTTTCCTACTTCCTACATTTATTTGACATATGATTCAGGAGGAAATTACTATGGGCAAAAAACTCATCATCACCGCGGCACTCTGCGGGGCGGGCACCATGAAATCCCAGACGCCCTATGTGCCCGTCACACCCGAGGAGATCGCCGCCGACGCCGTGGCCGTCGTGAAGGCCGGCGCCTCCGTCATCCACATCCACGTCCGGGACGACGACGGCAAAAACACCATGGAGACCGAGCGCTTCTGCCACGTGGTCAACCTGGTCCGGGAGGAGCTGGCCAAAGCCAATCTGGACGCCGTCCTCAACCTCACCTCCTCCGGCTCCAAGTTCTCCGAGGATATGCGCCTTGCCCACCTGCCCATCCTCAAGCCGGAGATGTGCTCCTACGACCCCGGCTCCATGAACTGGGCCAACAGCTACATCTTTGCCAACAGCCCCTCCTTCCTGGAGCGTCTGGGCACCCTCTGCCAGAAGGAGGCCATCAAGCCTGAGTGCGAGGTCTTTGACGGCGGCATGATGGGCAACATCGCCTACTACATGAAGAAGGGCTTCCTCGCCACCCCCATCCACTATCAATTCGTGCTGGGTGTTTCGGGCGGCATGCCGGGCAACGCCGACTCGCTGGCCTATCTGCTGCCCAAGATGCTCCCCGGCTCCACCTGGTCCATCACGGGCATCGGTAAAGACCATCTGCCCTGCATGCTGCTGGGCCTGGCCGAGGGCTGCGACGGCCTGCGGGTGGGCCTGGAGGACAACATCTTCCTGGAGAAGGGCGTCCTGGCCACCAACGCGCAGCTGGTGGAGCGGGCCTGCAAGCTGGGCGAGCTGGCCGGCCGCACCATCGCCACCGCCGCCGATGCACGGGAGATCCTCGGCCTGACCAAACACATCTAAACAAAAGCGGAAAGGAGCCCATTGCTATGAGGCTGGAATCGATCAAACGGATCGCCGTTTTGGGCGCGGGCACCATGGGGCCCGGCATCGCCCAGCGCTACGCCATGAGCGGGCGGAGCGTCAATCTTTACGACATCAGTGAGCAGGCCCTGGAAAAGGCCAAGGTCATGCTCCGCACCAATCTGGACACCTTTGTGGAGGAGGAGCTCCTCACCGCAGAGGAGGCCGACGGTGTCTTTGCCCGGGTCAGCTTCACCGCCGACCTGGAGGCCGCACTGAAAGACGTGCAGTATGTCCAGGAGACGGTGGCGGAGAAGCCCGCCATCAAGACCTCTGTCTTTGCCCAGGTGGACGCCCTGCTCCCCCCGGAGGCCATCTTGGTCTCCAACACCTCTTCGCTCAACCCCTTCACACTTATCCCCGAGGGCCGCGCCGCCAATTTTGCCGCCGCCCACTGGTTTGCGCCCCCTCACATCATTCCTCTGGTGGAGGTCGCCAGGGATGAGCGCACCTCTGAAGAGACCATGGAAACGGTCCTGGCCCTTCTCAAGGAGTGCGGTAAAACGCCTGTGCGTATGGAAAAATTCGTACCCGGCTACATCATCAACCGCATCCAGATCCTGCTTAACACCGAGGTATTTTATCTGCTTGGAAACGGTGTATGTACGCCGGAGCAGTTGGATCTGGCCGTCAAGGCCAGCCTGATGCCCCGCGGCATGGTACTGGGCCTGGTCCAGCGCTACGACTTTACCGGTCTGGACATCAGCGCCAACAACATCATCAACGCAAGCTATGTCATGCCGGAGACCAGCAAGCACCCCGCCGTCCTCTTCGATCATGTGGATAAGGGCGAGTTGGGCGTCAAGACCGGCAAAGGCTTCTACGACTACAGCGGACGCGATCCCGCCGAGGTCTGCAAAAAGAGGGACAAACTGCTCTTCCAGGTTCTGAAGGCCGTGGGTCCCCTGATCGACGAGACGATCTGAGTTCCGGCACCGCGTCATCATACTTCTCTCCCATTTGCTTTTCCCACCCCAACACAAGAAAGGCGGCCGCCCGATTGGGCGGCCGCCTTTCTTGTGTTGGGATATTGGGGAGGAAAAGTATGGGGAACGCGGGGGGACTGCATTCGGCGCACCGTCCCCCACGCTGCTCCGTTTAGGTATCGGAGGCCTCGGTCTTTCTCATGCCGCGGGGCTTCATGCCCAGCATGATCCGGGCCTCATCGGGGGTGGCCACCTCGCGGCCCACCTCTTTGGCGATCCGCACGGCGCGCTCCACCAGCTGCACGTTGGTGGCCTTGACGCCCTTATAGAGGTACTGGTTGTCTTCCAGACCCACGCGGACGTGGCCGCCCGCACCCATGGCCCAAAGGATGGTGCTGACCTGCATTCCGGCTACACCAGCCAGGTTCCACTCAGCTCCCTCCGGAAGCATGGTGAGCAGATATCCCAGTTGAGACATCGTCGCGGGCATGGTGTTTTTCACACCCATAACAAAGTCAAAGTACAGAGGGCCGGTCAGCAGGCCTTCCTTGTGGAGGTTGATGGCGTTGCTCATCATGTTGGTGTCGAACACTTCGATCTCGGGCTTGATGTTGTGCTCCAGCATGAATTTCGCCTGCGCGGTATAGTATTCCACGCGGTTTACATAAGCTCCTGTGGGGAAGGCGCTGGACCCGGGACAATAGCTGGCCATCTCCGGGAGGCAACGCAGGGCGTTGTCCCGGTCCTCCTCACTGGCGTCATACCGTCCTCCGGTGGAGAGCTGGACGATGAGATCGGGGCACTTGGCTTCCAGGGTCTCCTTGATCTCGCGGAACTGTTCTATATCATGAGAATTCTTCCCGGTCACACGGTCCCTCACATGGACATGGACGACGGCGGCGCCGGCCTCATAGACCGCGATGGCGTCGTTGACGATCTCATCCACAGTGATGGGGAGGGCCGGAAATTTCTCCTTGCTGGGGACGGAGCCCGTCAGGGCACAGGTGATAATTACTTTTTTCATTCTGGTTTTCCCTTCTAAAAAAGCTCTGGATTAAAAACGGTTGCCTTGTTGCTTACAGGACCAGGAAACAGACCGAGATCACAATGCCGGACACAATGGCAAAGGTGAAGCAGTAGCCCATGATGTCCTTGATCCCCAGGCCGGCCAGGGACAGCGCGGGCAGCGCCCAGAAGGGCTGAATCTGGTTGGTCCAGGAGTCGCCCCAGCACAGCGCCATGGCTGTCTTGGCAAAGTCCGCGTTCAGAGTGTCTGCGGCCTGCATCATGATGGGGCCCTGCACGGTCCACTGTCCGCCGCCGGAGGGAATGAAAATGTTGACGAGACCAGCAGCCCAGAAGGTGAAGAGGGGCAGCGTCTTGGCGGAGGAGATGCTGACAAAGAAATTGGCCAGGATATCCACAAGGCCGGAATTTTTGACCAGGCCCATAATGGCGGCGTAGAACAGGAACTGCAGGGTAATACCGGCGGCGGATTTGATGGCCTCGCCCATGGCGCGGGAATAGTTGCCGGGGGTCTTGTGGCACAGGGCGCCGGCGGCAAAGAACATCAGCACGACCTCATTCAGGCCAAAGTTCAGGGTGCGCTTGGTCCAGAAGTACCACACCATGTAGGCCACAACGATCAGCGCGGGGATGATAGCCAGAGGGGCAAAGTTATCCAGCTTCTCAGCGAAGTCCATGTCCTTCCAGCTTTTAGCCGCATGGGCCTTTTCCTCGGCCTCTTCCCGGGCGGCGTCGGCATCCAGCACAGCCTGCTGAATCTCGATGCATTCGCTCTCCCTGGGACAGATCAGGGCGTATGTAATCAGGCCGGAGATCAGCACCAGGACCGTGATGATCAGGTTCCAGGAGCTGTACAATGTGGCAGTGGTGGGGATGATATCGCCTACGATCTCATAGACGATGCTGCTCTCAGCAGTGACCTCCAGAGGAATGGAGGAGGAGGGCCCGCGGATGATGTTGCCGGCATGGCAGGCTGCGATCAGGACCGCATAGTCCACCTTGACGCCTCTGCCCTTAAAGACACGGGCGATCTCCTTGGCCACCAGAGCGCCGGCGATCATGCCAAGGCCCCAGTTCAGGTAAGTGGCGATCATGCCCACCAGGGCTACCGTCAGGGTGGCGGCAACGCGGTTCTTGGGCAGGTAAGCGATGGAGCGCAGCAGCTTCTTCACCGGTTTGGAGCTGGCCAGGCAGTGCCCGGTCACCAGCACCAGCACCATCTGCATGGTGAAGCTGAGCAGGGAATACATGCCCTGAGACATGTACTTGACGCAGTCCAACAGACTGCTGTCCGTGAGCCCCCAGGCCCCCAAAAAGGCGACCAGGGTCAGAAGCAGTGCCAGAACATATGCGCTGGGCAGCCACTTTTGCACAAACTTACAAAGCGCTTTCGAAATTGCTCTCATGTTTTTGTCTCTCCTTCTCTCTTCATTTTGAGTCCATGCTCTGCGTGGGATCTTCTCTCGATTGACTCGCTTAGAGAACAAACATTTTGAAGCAAAGGTATGGGATGGGGCGCAAGGATATTGACATGCTGTGCGTTTGAAAGATTACTGTTCTGTCTTCTGGACCAGTTCGCTGATTACACCGTGTCCTGCTTCCGCGTCAATGTAGTTGACAAGCGTATGATTGGCGCCCGGCCTTGGCACAGGATTTCGGAGCCCAACTCCTATGCTGCGAAAATATCTCATATCCTGCTCCAAGTCGTCCACCTCATACGCAATATGATATAGGCCTTCCCCCCTCTCCTCTATAAACCTGTTGACAGCCGCAAAGTCCTCAATCCCCTGCACCAGCTCGATTTCCAGGTCTCCACAGCCAAAAAACGCCGCTTTGCAGCCCGCCGCCTCCACGATCTGCGTGCCATAGTAGGGGAGCCGCAGGATATCCCGGTAGAAGGAAATTCCCTTGTCTATATCTTTTACGGCGATGGCGATGTGGTTGACCTTTTTGATTGGCATGTTCTCTCCCTCTTCCATGGTCACTTTTCCGTGCCCCGACAAAATCCCGCCTTTTCCTTTTCTGCCAAAAGGCCTTAATGTTTCTGTTGTCTGGGCAAGCCCAGACAACAGAAATGGCCGGCCATTTCTGAACTTTGTAACAAAAAAGAGCTCAATCTCTTTGCTCTGTTTGTATTATTTTTTCTTGTATTATATCTTTCTCTCCGGTATAATTCAAATATCAATTTAACACGCTTACCATGCTAAAATAAGATAGTTCTCTCCACCTGCATTTTACATCACCCCGCCTCTTTTTCCTTTCTTGCTTTTTCCTTTCTTGCTTTTTTCTTTCATCTACTATAGAATCATTTTCATAGATTTATCTATTCAGATACAGGACAAGTATGGTGATCATATGGATTTTAAGTACCTGCAAATCTTTGTTGCCATCGCGGATGCCGGTACGCTGACCGCCGCCGCTGAGAATCTGCACATCGCTCAGTCCGCCCTGTCCCGGCATCTGCGAAACATTGAGGAGGAGTATGGCGCTCAACTCATGCTTCGGGGCTCCCGGCAGATGAAGCTGACCGACGAGGGCCGGATCCTGTACGTATACGCCAAGAAAACGCTTTTGTGGTCAGACTCCATCCACAAGGAGATCCACGACCTCTCCGTGGGTCTGTCCGGGACCTTGCGCCTTGGCACCGTTCCGAATCTGTTCAACGTGTGGCTGGAGACAGTCTTTCCTCGCTTTCATAAAGACTTTCCCAACATCAAATTCGATATCTATGAGGAGCGGTCCGATATCCTGATCCAGCGGCTGTGGGACGGACTCTGTGACATCGCCCTCATCCGGACCCCCGTCAAGCTGAGCGGGCTGGATGTATTTTACACTGCGCCCGACCCTCTTGTGGCCTGCTACCGCGGCGAGCAGTACTTTCAGGGGTGCGGGCCTAAGATCCGGCTGCAGGATCTGGAGGATATCCCCCTGTTTGTTTCCCGCTTCTGGAACACCCGGTTTTCTCCGCTCTGCCTCTCCGCCGGTTTCACGCCCAACATTGTGGCGCTGAATGAGCGGATCTCCACCAACTTGCTGTGGGCAAAGAACATCCCGGGCTGCGCCATCGTTCCGGTCCGCACGGTAAAGCAGTTTGGTTTTCCGGACTTTCACTATAAGATCATTGACGAGCCCGGCCTGGATTACCCCAATGCCATCGTCACTGTAAAGGACCGGTATCTCCCGGTCGTGGCTCAAAACTTCCTGGAGTACTGCCTTCCCACGGTAGCGGCCCTTCAGGCGGAAGCCGCCGCCTCGTCGGAAGAAAAGGAGCTGTATCCCTAGAGGGATACAGCTCCTTTTCTTCCGCATAGCAGATCCTGTTTACTTTCGGTTGCTTCTGCGCCAGATCTTCATCTTCTCCGCCTCCTGGATCAGTTCCTCCCGGAAATCCGGGTGAGAAACGGAAATGATCCGCTCGGTCCTCTCCCAAGTGGAGCAACCCTTCAAGTTTACCATCCCATATTCCGTCACCAGATGGTGGATGTTGGTCCTGGTGTCCGTCACAATGGACCCATGGCTGAGCATCGGTACGATGCGGGAATGGAGCAGCCCCTCCTTGTCCTGATAGGTAGAGGAGCAGCAGATAAAGCTCTTGCCTCCCTTGGAGAGGTAGGCGCCCAGCACAAAGTCCAGTTGTCCGCCAGCCCCGCTGATATGCTTGGTGCCGGAGGACTCCGCATTCACCTGCCCGAACAGGTCTACATCCACCGCATTATTGATGGAGATGAAGTTGTCCAGTTGGGAGATCACTCTCACGTCGTTGGTGTAATCCACCGGGGAGGCCATACAGGACGGATTGTTGTTTAAGTACTCATACAGCTTCTTTGTGCCCGCGCCAAAGGCATAGGCCTGACGGCCCCGGTCCACATTCTTTTTCATACCGGTGATCTTTCCCGCGCGGGCAATATCTACAAAGGCGTCCACATACATCTCCGTGTGAACACCCAGATCTTTCAGATCTGACTGGGCGATCATGCTTCCCACCGCGTTCGGCATCCCCCCGATGCCCAATTGGAGGCACGCCCCGTTGGGGATCTCCGGCACGATCAGCTCCGCCACGGCTTTCTCCACCTCAGTGGCGGGTCCGCCCGCACCCAGTTCCGGCATGGGCGGGTTCTCCCCCTCCACGATGTGGGTCACCTGGCTGATATGGACCGCCTCCTGGCTTCCCCCCAGGCACCGTGGCATGTTCCGATTTACCTCCACGATAATGACTTCCGCCACATCGCACAGCGCCGCCATATGGGATGCATTGGGCCCGAAATTGAAGAATCCGTGCTCATCCATGGGTGCCACCTGGAACATGGCCACGTGGACGGGCGCCAGATGTTCCCGGTAATAGCGGGGCAGCTCAGAATAGCGCAGGGGAATATAATAGGTCCCTCCCTCGGCGATCATCTTCCGCTCCACGCCGGACATATGCCACGAGTTCCAGGTAAAGTGCTCCGGCGCGTCCGGCACCGACATGATGGCGGGCCGGTGAAAGATGATGCCGCCCCGCACCTTCACATCGTGCAGCTCTTCATACCGGGCAGCCAGCGCCCGATCCAGAGCCTCGGGCGTCCCGGTGCACCAGCCGTAGTCCACCCAGTCCCCCGACCGCACCTCTTTGACGGCCTCCGCCGCCGTGGTCAATTTCTGCCGGTAAAGTTCCGTTTGCTCCATAGTCGTGCCTCCCATTTCCAATTCCTATATCTGCCTGGGGCGGCAATTCCCAAACCGCCCTGAGCATATATTGTATTTATTTTAGCATCCGAGGAAAATGGTGGCAAGAAAAAGTTTTGTGCTTAACAAATATTGGAGCAAATACAGCACAAAATCGCTCAATATCTACTCTTTCCTCAGCAAGTGCAAGCACTTGCCCCCCGCCCTGAGCAGTGGGTTCCCCCCCGCCGCCGTCTTGAAGCGCTGGGAGAGCGTCGGCTCCAAGCACCGCCGGGCGATCTCCTCCAGGCCGTTTCCACGGTAGGCCCGCCAGAACATTTTCCGCCGGGGAGCAGCCGGGCTGGGGCGGAGCGCCGCCCGATTATAGGTCACCGCGGCCACAGGGTCCACCTCTGTTACGGCGGCGCGCTCCCGCAGCGCCTCCAATGCCGCCGCCCCTTTTTCCGTATGGACCAGGGCCAGGGTGGTCCCCTGACGCTCCAGGGCCTCCGGACAGATCTGCTTCACCCCCCAGAAGTCGGCCAGCGTGATGTCGCTGGGGCGGGACAGGCCCTTGAACGGACACTGGTGGCAGGAGGGCCGGCAGATCAGCCCGCCCAGGAACGCCTGCATATAGGGATTGTCCTTTCCCGGCATCACAGCGGCCTCCCCGTCGGTGAATTCCACGCGGAATTGATACCGTGTCCAACCCTCCGCCTTGTGGCGGAAGCATACGGAGGCGGCCCGCCCGCCGTGCGCACGCTCCAGCTCGGACAGATAGGCCCGCCAGACCCGGGGCGAGGGCACACTGTGGCAGATCAGGTCCTGACAGAGAAGCCCCTCATAGTCCCGCGCCAGATAGGCCCGCAGACCGGCGATCTGGCAGGGGGTCCCTGTGAACAGCACCGGCGTCCCCCGCTCCAGCAGCGCCTTGGTCTGACGATAGACGTCCCCCACGGCGCTCTGGGGATACTTGGAGCCCTGAAACCGTTCCAGCTCCGCCATATTCTCTATCCGGTCGTGGTACACCAGGAAGGCCTCGTCAAAGACCGCGCCGAATACCACCCCTCCGCGCTCCAGCATGCTCTGCGCCAGCAGGGCGGAGCCTCCGCCGGAGGCGCTCCCCTCCAGCAGTTCCCGGTCCAGGGCGTGCAGGGCGTAGGCCTTCGGTACGTCCCCCTCCACCGGGACCGACCGCGCAGCCGGACAAACCCGTCGGCACAGACCGCAGTCGGTACAGGCTGCGGCATCTATTTTGGGGTACAGAAACCCCTCTTCATCCGGCTCCATGGAGATACAGCCGGCAGGACAGCCATTCGCACAGGCCCAGCAGCCCGTGCACCGCTCCTTTTCCACTGGCGCTTGCATATCAGTCTTCCCTCTTTCTCCGTCTCAACAGTTTTTTCAGCACGCCGATGCAGAGCTCCCGCTCGTAGCGGTCCATCATAAAGGCATATGCCGCGGGCAAATAGAGCAGCGTATAGATCGCTGCTCCTGTGAAAAAACGGGGCCAACTGTCCAGCGCCGCATGGTCGGCCGTCCAAAGTCCCGCCGCCAGAAAGACAATCACAGTGGGGCACATCCTCCCAATATTCTTCCAAAAACGGGAGATATTCAGCCCGATGCGCCGGGCATAATACCAGTTCATGATCAGTACATTTCCAAGCAGGTAGGCAAGGCAGGTGGCCGCCGCAGCCCCGATCATGCCGTATCGCTCCACCCAGCAGAAGGTCAGCGCCACGTTCAAGAGCGCAATGATCAGATAGACCACCGACCGAAAGCGGTGGCGGTTCATGGCGTACAAAATATTCAGCCCGGTGTTTTGAATGAGGGGCACCGTCACCGGCAGCATGGTCAGCAGCGCCACCGGATAGGCCTCTTCATATCCCACTCCCACCCACAAGGCAAGGAATTGCCGGCCGAAAACCACAAAGGCCGATACGATGAAGGAGACCACAAGGAATTGCAGCCGCCCCACTTTGATAAAGAGGTCCGAGAACTCTTCCGATGGGGTCTCCCGGGTGACCATACTGGTGATCCGCGGCATCAGAACGCCGCTGATGGCTGTGGAGAGGTTCGTCACATAAGAATTGAAGCTGGCGCCCACATTATAAATGGTTACCGCAGCCGCGCCCACCGCCCAGCCGATGATGAGCTTATCCGTCGCCCAGTAGAGGATGTCCACCATGCTGCCGAGGAAAGCAAACGCGGAAAATACAAAGATCTCCCGCAGAAGACCGGGGCAGCGCCACCCGAACCGGGGCCGGATGTTCAGGCGGCACACCGCATAAATGGTATAGGCCGCGTAAGAGATCAGATTGAGCAGGGTTCCCGCGGCCACCAGGCCCACAGAGGCAAATCCTCCGTACAGCATGGCCAGATTCAGGCATGGCGCCGCCACCGTGGAGAGGATATTGATCAGGCGGTTGAAGAGGTACCGCTCGTGGACCACCGTAAGGGAGGAGAACACGCTGAACGGCAGGAACACTGCGGTGTTCGCCGTCATCAGCCGCACCAATATTTTGAGCTTGTCCACTTCCGCCGCCGACAGAGACCGGCTGTAGCCCTCCAGATGGCCTGAGACCAGCATTCCGGCCAGAAGAATCAACAGGGCGATGCCGCCGTAGAGCTTAAGGAAAAGGCCCGCCATCCCCTCCTCCCCTTCCCTGTCTCCCCGGGCCCGGTAAAGGGAAAGGTAACGGATAATGGCGCTTCCGATCCCAAAATTCAGAAGGCCGATGTACCCCATGACCGAATTGGCGATGCCGTAGAGCCCGTATTCCGACTGGCCCAGCAGCTCCAGCATCACCGGCGTATAAAAAAATGGAATCAGATTTCCAATCAGCAGATTCACATAGGACAGGATTACGCCGGCCTTCAGTTCATTCCTTGCCATTCGGCGCTCCGCTCAACGCTTGGAGGCGGAGTTTTTGGCCAGCCGCTCGCGCAGTCCTTCCCGACCCTTTTGCCATCTCGCCTTATTCCAGAGCTGCCGGTTCCGGCAGATCGTATAGAGCCGCTCTATGCTGTACTCCGTGCTCACAAATTTGTCCGGGATGATATAGCAGGCGTCTTCCGTCAGCGCCTCCTGCTCCATGTTTCGCTTCGGAAAATGGAGATACAGGACCTCTTTATTTTTCCAGTATGAGCCTTTTTTCCACATCAGGAAGGCCCGCCCCCGGTCCCAGCAGCCCATACAGTTTTCCTTCCCGTAGGACCACCGCTGTTTTTCCGGCTGGAACACTGCGGTTCGAAAATAGCTGTCGTCCGGGGAGATATCCGCGATACAGTCCAGGTCGCAGGTGGGCTTCCCCGCCTGGCGGAACAGGTCGCGGATTCCCGGCGCGCCCCACTCGTCAAACATACAGTTTTCTTCCGTCGTAAAGATCCGGCGGTATGGCTCCTCCTCCCCCGCCGCAGCGGTAAACAACAGATTGATTTCCGGCGTGTTTCTGTACAGGGAAAAGTGTCCCATCCGGCCAATCTGATCGTACCGGCTGAGCATATCCTCCGTTATGAACACGCCGATGTCTCCAAACATCATATCCACGTCGCAGCAGCCCCAGAAATCATAGCCCCGCAGCTCCTCTTCCAACAGGAATCCATAGGCGGGTCTGTAATCACGCAGCTTATAAGGCCGTTCCAGCGACAATGGGAAGGAAAACTTTGTTTGGAAACGCGCTCTGAGCGCGTCAAAGCTCATCACGACACAGTGTACATTTTCGGGGTATGGAAGGGGCCTGTCATCGTCTGTGAGCAGCAGCCAATCCACATCCGGGTTATAGGCACAGGAGAGCAGGAAGAAATTAAACGATTGGGGGAGTTTCCCAAAATACGGGACAACCATACAGATCTTTTTCATATTTTTGTATCCTTTCCAGCCGCCTTGCGCGCTGCATCAGTCTCATCCCTTACTTCCAACGCCGGAGCCGGCACCCCGGCAAGCCACGGGCCCACCATTCGCCCACGTCAGGACATATCAGCCAGCCTGCACAGGGCATGGACGGCGGAAAAACTCCGGGCCCGGTATTCCGGCATCGTCTCCTGGAGCCGGATGCGTATCGCCTCCTCATGCTCCAGCATCCAGCGGAAGGCCCGCGCCAAATCATCCCTCCGCTCCATGCCTTGGACCGGTACCACATAGTGCTCCTCTGTGCCGAAAAGATCCCGGGCAATCCCTCTGGCCTTTACCGAATAGCCTGCCGCCAGCGTAGGCACGCAGGAGGAGTAGGCCGCGATGGTGGCATGCGTCCGCGCACCCACAAAGAAGCGGCACCGTCCGATGAAGCCCTTGAGCTCCATACAGTTGTGGTCCCCTACCAGCAGGACGCGGCCCGTGCCGCGGAACCGGTCGTACAGCGTCAGAAGACTCGCGCGGTCCTCATTTCCGCTTTTCTCCACATGCGGGATCAGCGCCACCTGCATCCCGGTCTCGTTCAGGATCAGCGCCACCAGTGCGGCATAATTTTCCACCACCAGATCGCCGCTCCCGTAACCCGCGGCAAGGGGGCTCACATTGATCCCTACGGTGTTCCCCGGCGAAAAGCCCTCCGGCAGAGGAAGGTCCACCCGGTCCAGTTGGAAGGCCGGGTCAGCGCAGAGGACCACGTTTTCTCTGATCCCCGCCTCCAGAAGCCCCTGATAGGTGATGGACTCCCGGGCCGTAATGAGATCATATCCCCTCATATCCTCCGCTATGGCCGGGTTCTGGAGCAGGGAAGGTTCTACCGAGCAGCCCCACAGGACCGTTTTCGCACCCCGCCGTTGGAGTTCCCGCCGGTAGATGCCGAGGATGTCCGTGCCGCCATAACAGTAATTGTCCCCGCCGATGGAGAGACAGATATCGCCCGGATGGACCGACTGGAAAAAATCCTGATGCGCGAGGCGGATATATACGGCGTCGTCGTGGCGGAGCTTAAAATGCACCGCGTGCCGCAGGCGCTCCACCGCGCCCAACTGCCGCGGTGTATCCGGCAGGAGTGTGACGGCCTCCTCCACACCGTACCGCCGGTCCTCTTCCGGCGCGGTCGTCGCCAGCACCGCCGGGGACTCCAGCATCTTGACCGTGGCGCGCACAATGGCTTCACAGCCGTGGTTTCCGCTGCCACCATGGGCGTACAGCCTGACCATATGATAGTCCCCCTCCATATGCTAAATATTTATAGGTCGATTGAGTTTATCCCAACGGTCCAGCCAGTGGTCTATCGTGCGGGAAAACAGTTTTTTTCTGCATACTGCAATCCCAGTACACAGAATAAAAATTACAACGATCGAGAGGAAAAGATGCGGAATGATCCATAATGAAGTCCAAAACGCACTACACCGGAGTAACCATTCAAACAGGAGGGCGCATGAGTTCAAATCACTATGGAGAAAATAAACATCAAATACATATTTCGATAACTCATTGATCCCCAAACTTTTTAAATCAATTTGTAAAAACAAAAGAAATATTACGACTGCGGCAACAATGTTGTTTATATATGCATACGAGAAAGGATTTATAAAATAGCTCGCAGCAAATGCACCTAATATACATATGATATATAAGGAAATTGCCCTCCCCTTGGTAATTGTTTTTATTGTCCTGCTATCTTTCCCCCAAAGACGGATATACCCGCCTATTAGGTAAAGTGTAAAAAAATTAGTTATCCCATAACCACCATCCAGCAGAGGCGCACTAAGCCCCAGCGTCGGCCATAGAGAAAAAAATCCAAGCTGCGCCAATAAAAGAATTTGATAATTTCTTTTACTTAATGTTTGCACTAGTCTGCTTATAAATGGAGCAAAAAACAGCAAAATAATATAGGTTTCCACAAACCACCTTCGGCCTTGAAAAAAGGGGAATAGTGCAAAAAAGAGGCATTTTGCCGAGAGCTCTTGTCCCATAGTGACTCCAACAGCATAAGACACTACGCCATAGAATGCAGTTAAAATTACTAGTTCCACTGCTTTCCTGAGACGGAGTCGTGTACTGATAATCATAAAAAATCCAGTAATAAGTACAAAACAATTTACCAGTGGATAAAACGCGGATGTAAAAAATTGATTTATCCACCATTGCGGTGTTGGGTAAATCGCGTAAGTAGCCGCCCCTCCCATGTTACCATTGAAGTAGTGTAGTCCTATAATTGCCATCATTCCTATGATTCTTAATAATTCCAGTGAAGAATTTCGTTCCTGTTTTTCAGGAAACTTCATATTTCTTCTCTCCTCTTTTTCCCAAATATCCATTGCCTGACGGGACCTGTTTTTTCTTTTATCCAATACACCGTCCCTCTTGCCCATTTCTTCCAATGCCTCTTATTTATAAGTCCCATTTTGAACGATCGAATACGATATTTACATGGTATTATATCACTATAAGGAATAAATTGATTTGGTACACATAAAAATCTTGTTGCTTTGTTGTAGGGAAGGCATACTTCCATTTTTCTTTTCTGAAAATGTACATACATCCATTCTTTTTTTGCCCAACCATCACCATTTTCTAGCCACTGGTATACATGTCCGTCTTCCCAGCTCGCAAAAGATGCCCTTTTCTCGACACTCCACCTTCGTTTAGATATATCTACGCAATCGAGTTCTAGCATAACGCGGTGAAAGTTCTCTTCATATGCTTCGACATCGAAAAAATCGTTAAAAAACCAGACTCTTTTTTTCTGGTTAATAAAAATATCATTAATATTAATCCCAAACCATTCGTCAAATGCAAAATGTGCGCTGGAAGTTAGTACTTCTTTATAGCGTTCATGTCCATAAATGCGCTTCATAAAAAGCGTATTTATTTCCTCTGTGTTGCGATATAACGTAAAATGGCCTAGATGTCCTATCTTATCATACTGTTCCAGCTTATTATCCGGAAGAAACTTGCGGATATCTCCAAACAACATGTCTGCATCGCTATAACCCCAATAATCATAATCCTTCAAATAATCATTGAACAGGTATCCGGTCATTACCTTATAATCGCAGAGCTTATAGGGACTATCTAACACAATCGGAAAATCAAATTTACTTTGGAACCACTTCTTTAATTCCTGAAATGTCATTTGGACCCTCAAAACATTTTTCGGATACTCAACCACCTCCATAATATCTGTAAAAACAATCCAATCTATTGTTGGATTGTTCTCACAAGATCTTAAAAACAATGCAAAATAGTTCGGAAATTTACCGTAATAAGGGACAACAATTCCTATTTTTTTCATAAGATTTCCTCATAAATGGTTGTCCATTCTTTTAGTGTCATTCATCAAATAACTGATAGTATTTTGATAAAAGGCACTCCATTGGGTTTGTTTGCTTTTTTAAATTATCCATTAAATACTCTTTCAGCCCATCCTGTGTTATCAGCTGTTTTATGGCGGCATAAATTTCTTCTGGTTTCACCCCTACAATTAAGGCCGTTTCCCCATGCTTGAACTGCTCCCTCATTCCACACACATCAGTAACTACAATTGGCTTTTGAAGCACCTTCGCTTCTATTGTCGTTGTGCAGTATGCCTCATAGTACGAAGGCTGTATATAAATATCACATAATTTAATATATGGATATGGATTAGCTTGATTGCCCGCAAAAATTACTTTATCTTCCAATCCATACTCATGACACTTTTCTTTTGAACTTGCCGCCATATCCCCATCCCCTATCCAAAACCATTGAAAGGGGATGCCATCTTGGGCCAGCATCTGTGCGGTCTTTAATAGAATATCTGGCCCCTTTTGATGCGTCAGCCTTCCTACTGTCACCAACTGCTGCACATCAGGTTTTTTACTGAATAGAACTCTTTCTTGTGCCTTTGTTTTAATTTCGCTCCAATCGACAATATTATATAAAACTTTAATTTTATTTGATAGCTCAGGAAACACCTCTAACAGTATGTCTCTATCTCCATTTGACACTGCAATAATTGAATCAAATCGTGGGTAGTACTGTTTATCAAGCATATATCTCTTTTCTATCACATACCGGCCCTCATGGTGCCACATATATTTTTTTCGGGCATTTATTTGGTCTATCACATAATAGGGAACATATCCCGTGTGCGCATAAGCAATGGCGATATCATATGTATTATCCGGCGCATGGAACATCTTCCATGGTTTCCATCCCCATTTATTCCTAATTCGGAACAGCAAATATCTTGCATAATCCGCTATCCGAGCCTTTCGTTTTCTCATTTCCCCAACTGTATTTTCTGTATCCATAACATAATCGGCCGGATTGAGCAAATTCACTTTTGCTTTCAAATTCGGTAACATTCCATATTCTGGATTCATTGGAAGTAGGTCAATATCATAGCGTGTATAATCTATTGCATTTAACAGATTAATCATGCACCTCTCAATACCGCCCACTCCAATTCCATAACAGCAAAATAGTATCTTCTTTTTCATTCTATATAACCTTATCGAATCATTTTCTTTATACAAAATACGGCAGCACACATTTTTATAACAATTGTAGGAACACTTATATATAAAGCAATTTCTCTACACGAATGTTTCTCCTTTAAATCGCAGTAAAAGCTATAATACATTTTCCATCTCTTTTTTAGCGAATACTCCAGGTACTGTGCTTTCTCCTTCTGCCATACCCCATATCCCCACGGATTTTGAGCGCAAATATTCTGGATATTCTTTGTAAGTCCATCATTTTGATGTTCCCATAAATAAATCACATCATTAAAACAACGCACTTGGTATCCATCGCGTGCCATTCTATTCCATGCAACTGCTTCTGGTACGAAAGTTTCTTCTTTGAATTCTGGATACTTATATTTCCGATGCACATCTGTGTAGAACACCCATGGTCTATCGTATCCAATGAATTGTCCACTTTCAGGATATCGGTTTAAAAAAGTAGCATCAACATATTCCTCTTTAAAAATGGGATTTGTCGGTTCTCCGCTCATGTCTCCATCACTGCCAGCAAAACCGCAGAACTTTTTATTCACCGGAAGTGTTTGTTCCCATTGGTCTATCTTCTCCAATGCGTTCTTTGTTAGCATATCATCAGAATCTACAACAAAAAATAATTTACCTCTGGCCAAATCAAGTGCATGATTGATTGCTTTCTGTTTTCCCTGATTTTCTTGGTATACATAATGAATTGGAAACGTATTTCCCCGCATCATCCATTCCTCTACCAGTTCCCTTGTGTTATCACAAGAACCATCATCTATAATGAGCCATTCAAATGCAGAGAAGGTCTGTTCCTGTAGGCAACGGTAAACCCTTTCTAATATGTACCCTCTGTTATACGTTGGTGTAAAAACTGTAATATATATCACAATTTAAATATCCTCCACCTAATGATAGCTTTCAGTTTTAGACTCCTTAAAACCCGTAGGTCCGCAATATCTTCAAATTATATAACAATCATACGTCATATTTATGTGCCGCACCTGTCGCCGTATCATACGCCTTCCGTACCATGCGGTACAGGGGGCGGGCATACAGCGCCCCCAGCGCCATGCAGCGCAGCTTTGCCGGGAGCTTGTCCAGCTCTCTCCGCACCGCGTAAAGTTTTTTTCGAGCCGATGAGGCGATTTCCGGGAATTGGTCTTGTGTGCAGTTTCCTGTCAGCACCCGAACATACCGCTCCAGCGCCGCCCCGTGAAGGCGATCATTTCCCATCGTGTCCTGGTACAGCCGCTCCATGACCCGCTGCGGATCTGAAAACTTATACCCCTGGGGCCGCGAAGTTGCGGCAGATCCCCGTCGAATCATATAATGATATTTACACTGATCGGTGTAGATTGAACGATCCGCATCGGAAAACAGGATAAAGTTCATCAAAAGGTCCTCGTTGATGCGAATGTCCCTGTCCAGTGTGGGCCGTGTCAGCAGGCTTTGCAGCAACTCGGCCCGGTACAGCTTATTCCAGAGCCCTGGTTCCACAAACTTCCCGCAGATCAGGTCGTAAAGCCCTGTCTCCCGATCCTGCTCCACGGTACGCCCGGTATTATAGTACCAATCCACCCGACCGTTGGGAAATACCATCTGATAACCGCAGTGGGAGATATCAGCCCTATGCGTTTCCGCCTGCCGGAACAGCAGTTCAAACATGTCCGGCTCCACATAGTCGTCTCCATCGGCAAACCCGATATATTCCCCGGTCGCCAGCTTCAGCCCTGCGAAGCGGGCGCTGGTAACGCCGCCGTTTTTCTGATGGACCGGTATGATCCGCCCCTCCCGCTCCGCATATGCCTCCAGAATCGCCCCGGTCCCGTCTTTAGAGCCGTCGTCCACCACAATGATCTCCAGATCGACGTGGGTTTGTGCCAGGAGGCTGTCCAGGCAGCGCCCCAGATAGGGGGCGATATTATAGGCCGGGACGATCACGCTGATCCTTCGTCCGCCCATCAGTCGATATACCCTATGCGGCCTGAGAGCTCGCTTTTCATCTGTTCCCGCTTCTCCATGGACACGTCCCGCCGGAGCGTATACTCCTCTCCATAGCACGGTGCATGCGCCATACGGGCGCGCTCCTTCTCCAGATATGCCTCCGTCGTGCAGAGGACCCGCGCCGGACAGCCCGCAGCCACCATACCGGCCGGAATATCGTGGGTCACCGTGCTGTTGACGCCGATGATCACATCATCCCCGATGGTCACACCGGGCAGCACCACAGAGGACGCGCCAATAAACACGTTGTTTCCAATGGTTACACGCCCGATCTTGGTGTATCCCAGCGCCGTTTTGGTACTGGCATCATGGCAGAGGATGTGTACGCCGGGGGCCATGGTCACCCGGTCGCCGATGTCTATGAGCCAGCAGTGAGACGGGTCCAGGATTACGCCTTTCAGCCGCTTGAAATCCTTCCCGACATGCATCCCCATGGAGACCAGCCGTTCTGTGGTGTGCTCCCCCCTGAGGCGATAGACAAATTCTTTTAAGGGGTTCATAGCTTATCCAGCATCTCCTCTACGGCCCGGACCGTCTGCCCCGTGGAAAATCGGCGTCCCCGTTCCCTGGCCTTCTCTTTATAGTGGCTGAGCCTCTCCGGCGCCGTGAGCATCTCTTTCACGCCCTGATACAGCGCCTCTTCGCTGTTTTCTGTGATCACGCCGTACTCATTCTCCCCCAACATCTCCCGCATACCGGACACCTCCGTGGTGACCACAGGCGTCCCAACGATGAGGGCCTCGGTGACGGCGGTGGAAAAGCCCTCTGCATGGGAGGCGCATACAAACAGATCGCAGGCTGCTACATATTTATAGGGATTGGTCTGATAGCCCAGGAACGTAAAGGTGTCGGAAAGTCCGTTTTCCGCGGCCCATGCCTCCAGCCCCTTCCTTTGAAATCCCTCTCCCAGAATATAAGTATGTACGGGCAATCCGTCCTCTTCCCGAAGCCTTTTGTGGATACGGGCCAGCCGGTCAAAGCCCTTATTCGGCACGACCTTTCCTACCCCAATCAGCTTGATCTCCCCGTCTGGAGTGCTCTTATCCTCCACCGGCTCCGCCGCATCCCTCAAGATTTCATCACTGTCCACTGTATTGTACAGTACCTCAGTATCTCTCATCGGAATCCACCGACAGAATGCGGTCCTCACCTCTTGTGACACAAAAACACCGATATGAAATTTTCCATAGCAGGTCCTTGCCTCCTGAAAGCTTCGAAACCCGACTCCAATGGTTTCCTGGGATTCCATGGTACAGTGAACCCAAGATACCAGCTTTGTCCCGTCCCGGGGGCATCCACTGACAATACGGGCGCTGGGTCCCTCCAAATAGGAGACGATGGCATCATAGCGCCCCTTAATATAGTACCGGAATAACCGTTCAGGGGAAAACAGTTTCATGACGCGGCTGTTACCCGGAAAGGGCCGCTTGTGCCCCACGATCAGCCGGATATCCGGATTCAAAAACGGTTCGTTGACTCCGCCTCCGAACAGGGCAAGGACTGTAACATCGAATTTGCTTCGGTCCATGTGATTGACCAGGTTGACCAGGACCTTTTCAGCTCCACCCAGGTGCAGATCATGAATGACAAAAAGCACCTGTTTTTTCAACATTTGACCCATACGCTTCTTACCCCATGTTCCCTATTGATGACCGCTCCAATGGGTAACGTGCTTTTTCAAATATATCCTTTATCCCGGGCTTCTCCACTAGGGCTTTTATTCCCGCCTCAACCATCCCTGCTAGCCTCATACGGCTTTCGAACAGATAGGGATGTCTCAGGTAAAACCGAATCTCTCTTTTATCTCTTTCCCCAAGCCCCAACAGATCATAATCCCTAAACTTTTTAAACAGCGCATGCGTCCGAATCGTCTGCTCTAAAATATCTCGTCTACAGCCATACTTGAAATGCCACACTGCCATCTCTTTCATCAGCCAGCAGCACACTTCCTCTTGCATATTTATCCATATTTCGTTATCTATATGATATACCTTCGCCAGCTCCAGCCGCCCGTTTATATAGGGAAGGAACTTTTGTATGCCGTCTTTTTTGCGCCGGGAAAGGGATCCCGGCGTCTTTCGGTAAGCGACGAGCGGGATCTCAGTACAAATGATCCTATTCGAAAAATATATTGCTGCTGTTTTAAACACCTCGTCCTCTCCGTCGTTTATTCCAACTGGGAAATGCAATTGGTGCTGAAGTAAAAATGTATTTTTATACAGCATGGTCCAAAAAAAGGAAAATCTCCAGGGGTCTCTTTTCTCCTCGCCGGCGTACTCGCCCCTCAGTCCCGCCTGTAAGCGAAACCGTGTCATTGACTCATTACAGTAATAGTATGCAAAATTGATGATATCCGCATCACTTTCTTCCACATATTTGCAGAGGGCAGATGTCATCGCTCCAGGCACCCAAGCATCATCGGAATCCAGAAATGCAACATATCTGCCTGTGGCATGCTTGATACCGTAATTACGCGCACTTGAAACTCCGCCGTTTTCTTTTTGAAATATCTTTATGCGCGGGTCCCTTGCTTGGTATCTTTTGCAAACCTCCGCGCTGCGGTCACTTGAGCCATCGTCAACCACAATGATCTCTAATGATCGGCAGGGTTGATTGAGGACGCTCTCAAGCGCATCCACAATGAGTTTTTCGCGGTTATACACCGGGATAATGACACTTATTAGAGGTCCCATTATATATTATCCCCCCGGAATACATTGCTGCACACAAAATTTCGATCCTTTAGCCGTTTTTTCAGGCTTTGCCACTTCACCGCCGGATACTGGTAATTCAGTACCCGGTACTTCCTGCAATTTCGCAACAGTTGTTCCGGCCGCTGGGGCCCCGGAAGGAACCGGTTGGGCAGGATAAAGTACTCCTCTGCCCCACAGACCCGCTCCACATGCCTCATCCTGCGTTTTTGGAGGTGTACATAGGGCCGCTCCCTTTCGCAAAGCATCCCATCCGCCCAACTGTACTGATACAGCCGACCCGCCTTCCACCGGAACACGCTGTTATCCGCTGTTTCCCTGATGTACCGCTTTGCCGCTTGATCGTACCACACCAGCCGAAACGAGGTATAGTAGGGGTCGACATCCGCGCCAATGGCCTCAGCGAGGAGGGGCCAACCGTGGCATGCATAGCTTTGATTGATATTCCCGGGCATCCATTCGTCAAAGCCGCAACTTCCAGGCGTCGAAAATACTTCCCGATACCGGGATGCCCCGTTGATGGGCTCCATAAATCTCACATTGTTTTCCGGCTTATTCCGATACAGAGTAAAGTGCCCCAACGTATACAGCTTGTCATATCGCTCTAGGAGCTCGGGCGTGACAAACCGCCCCAGCTCTCCAAAAATCTGGTCCATATCACAGTGACCCCAAAAATCAAATCCACTCAGATATGACTTAAAAAGGTATCCGTACGCACATTTATAATCGCACAGCTTCTGCGGCGTCTTTAAGGAGATCGGAAAGTCAAACTTATTCTGGATGAGCTCACGGCACCGCTGGAACGTCATGGAGATAATTTTTACATTGTTCGGCAGATCGCACGGGACACCAGAATCGGTCAGGATCAGCCATGTATAATCGGGGTTTGCCGCACATGATTGAAAAAACAGGGGAGCATATTCGGGAAAGGCGCCAAAATAGGGGAGTACCATCGCAATTTTCACGTCTTCGTCCGCCTCCTGATCCAAAGATACAGCGCCAGCCCCATTGGGGCACAGAGCAGGGTCAAGCCTTTCCTGGGCGTGTGTGAAAAGAACGCCCAATCCCCTGCCAGCAGACTTTCCGCCACATAGTGGATTGCGGCGTTGGCACGCAGGCGCAGGGTCGGGGCATACTCCAGCACAAACTTCCGCTCGTCGCAAAAGCCTTTGGGATTGCGGACATATTGAGACAACATATGGTTTGTGCTGCCATCCTCCTGATACTCCACCACACAGACCGGCCGGTTATAAACTAAAATGGCATTATCCCGCTCGATGCGGTGCTGCTTATAGTAAAGGCTGTAATATTTCTCACCGGGAAACTCGGGAATAGGAGGATATCGGTTGATCACCGCGGTTACACCAATGAATTTTTTGTCCCCTCGGTTGTGGAAGACCTTCTTCTTCCCGTCCGTACCGACATAGTGTACCTCTTTATAGCCCCAACCTTTGAATTCCTTCAAATCGTCTGGAAAGGGCAGGCCGACAATCCTGCCATCCTCAAAGCGGTCCAGTGCATAAATCCCTCCAATGTCCTCTCTTTGATGTTCCCTCCAGAAGGCCAGCAGCTCTTCGATGGCGGTATCCGTCAAATAGTCGTCAGAATCCACATTAATGCTCAGTTCTGTGTCTATTCTCGCGTAGGCGCAGTTATACCCGGTATGCATTCCGCCATTTTCTTTATAGAGATACACGATCTCAAACCCATTTTCTGCCCTCTGCCAGCCCTCCACGATATCCTTTGTCTGGTCGGTGGACCCATCATCAATAATAAGCCACACAAAATCTTTGCAGCTCTGGCGGCAGAGGCTCTCATAGCACCGATGCAGGCAGTACGCCCGGTTATAGGTTGGGGTGAATACTGTAATGGCCGCCATATTCTTCCTACTTTCGAATTGCTGCATAGCCCCTGCACAAGAGGCACAGGGCCCGATATCCCAAGAGCCGGTCCACTACATACAGCAGCTGCACTTTTCGACTCGCAGCATTGTAACGCAGAAGCCACCGCTTTTCCCGCATCTCCTGCACCAGTCCGCGCCCCTCCGGCCCGTTGACTGAGGGTGCGCACACCAGGAAGGTGCCAAATTGGTAGGCCACATAGCTCCAGTACAACTCTTTTATCGCCGTGCTCGCTCCCATCTCCTGAGGCAATTGGAGGCACAGCTCTATATTTTCCTTCAAATCCCGCAGGCTTTTCAAGTTCATTGTGCGGGTAATGGAGCCCGTTCTCTGCCGGTATCGGTAAAATCGGCAGGCGCTGAGGCCGAAAGACTTCGCGGCCAGCGCCAAGCGTGCGCACCAGTCGATATCCTCTGAGGTCACGCCTTCCCGAAATCTGAGGTCGCACGAGGAAAACAGCTCCCGCCGAACCGCCTTGTTCCAGGCACAGGCGGTATAACAGCCCTTTTGAAGCAAGTAGCCGAGCTGTGCCTCCCGCCCGGAGACCGGGCACCCCTCTGCGATGTCCGGGCCGATCCACCGCCCCCGCTCCGCGCCATTGGGTTCATACCATTTGGAAAAGCCGAATACCACCACATCCGATGTGAGCTGGGGGATCAGCCGTGCAAGTCCCTCCGGCTCCGCCCAGAAGTCATCTCCGTCCAGAAAGAGGATATACTCTCCTGTGGCCCGACACAGTCCGGCGTTTCTTGCGGAGGATAGCCCTCCGTTTTCCTTGTGCATCACGGTGATCCTGGCATCATTCTTTGCATATTCGTCACAAATGACACCGCAGCGGTCCGGCGATCCATCCTCCACCAAAATCAGTTCCCATTCCCGGTGAGTCTGGCACAGTACGCTCTCAATACACGCCCGCAGATAGCGTTCCACCTGATAAACAGGGACAATGATGGATACCTTCACTTTCTCATCTCCTCTATACCAGCCCCGCTATGAATGCAAAAAAGGAAACCCCGTGGTACGTGAACCCCCAGTTATCATACAGGAAAAACACCAGGAAGCATGCCGTGGCACACAGCTTGACCAGCCTGGCGGAACGGCGTTCAAAGATCTGATCGATCATCCACGGGAGGCTACACGCCGCGCCCAGCTCAAAATATGTGGCCAGCCGCCCAAACATATTGGCTCCGTTGACGGTTGCCATGAGCATGAACATAAGGCTGACGATGCTCATATTAATCAGCACAGCCTCCTGCCTCCCCATTGCCGGAAACAGCCGCCGCCGGAAAATCAGGGACATCGCCGGCACCACGGCAAAGACCGCTACCCGCAGGGGATTCATCTGATTGCCGTCAAATACCTCAAACTCCGCCACATGCTTGCCCATAGAGTCCGCATAGGAGAGGAGCGTGCCGATGGAGTCCTCGAAGGTGAGCATCACCGTCACAGTCGCCAGCGCAACAAGGAGAATCCTCCCGCCCCAGGGCTTTCCGGTCAGCAGCGGCAGAAACACAAACAGGAACGCATAGGTGTGGAGGAGCCCCGCCAGCGCTACGATGATATAATATTTCGCCCATTTCCGTTCGTTCAGCGCCGGGACCGCCAAGGTCAGCACCGCCATGGCCGTGATCTGTTTCATGGCGGCCATGGAGAATACATAGGCCCCGATTCCAAAGAACAGCCAGAGGCCAAACGCGAAATTTCCGTCCGCGGTATACCGCTGGACAAAGCGGATCAGCAGCACTTCGTTGACTGCTGCAAAGATCAGCAGATAAATATGGTAGTTGTCCGTGACCGTGCGAATCAGAGCGGTCAGCCCATAAAACAGGGGATTGTGCAGAACATGAAGGTTTTCACTGTCCGACAGGAAGGCCCCGATGGTCTCAGCGCTCTGAAATCCCCGAATATAGGCGGCAGTATCATTGTAATCGGTCCGCAGCCCAGCGAAGAGGGAGAGGATCACCACTATCGCCAGCACAAACAGGTCCCACCGGGGCTTATTCCCCCTCTCACGGATTCCGCCGCCGTACCACTGAGAGAGCTGTGCCAGTACGACAGAGGAGGCACATACCAGAAGCAGCGTGGTCATAAGCCCTCCTCCTGCATCGCTGCGAGGACCCTGCGCACCACGTTGGCGCGGTTAAAACACGCCTCCATATGTACCCGACCGGCCCGGCCCATCTCCTCCCTCCGGATAGGGGGCAGCTCCACGAAGCGGCGCATGGCATGATAAAGCGCCTGGGCGTCGCCGGGCGGGCAGAGGAACCCGTTCTCCCCGTCGCACACCGCCTCCCGGCAGCCCGGAATATCCGAGGTGATGAGGGCACGCCCACTGGACGCCGCCTCCAGCAGTACGTTGGACATTCCCTCATGGTAGGAGGGGAGCACCACGCAGCTCGCCTCCTCATAAAATGGGCGGACATCCTCCTGAAAGCCGTGAAAATCCACCACGCCTTCCCGGACCAGCCCCTCCACCGCCTCCCGGTATGCATCCTCAAAAAACCCCACCATATCGAACCCGATCTCCGCGCCGAAGACCTCCTTTAGGCGCTGGGCAGCCCAAAACAGCTCTTCCACACCCTTTTCCCTCATGATACGGCCCACAAAGAGGAAGCGGACCCGCCCGTTTTCCCTGTAGGGACGCAGGGGGTACTCCGCCAGACTGACGCCCGCCCCAGGGAGCACACACGCCTTCTTCTGCGGGATAATATGCCTTTGAAAAAACAGCGCCGCATTGTCGCTGTTTTCAAAAAATACCCGTCTCGCGCCGCTCAATGCCGTCCGGTACAAAACTGTGACCAGCCGGGCCAGGCCGGGGCGCTGGAACGCCGTGCCCAGCCCCTGGACATTGGCGCAATAGGGGACTCTCATCATCCGGCATGCCAGACCGCCGTAAATATTGGGCTTGATGGAATAGGTCAGCACCAGATCCGGCCGCTCCGCACGGAGCAGCTGCCGATAGGCGCGCAGCAGCTTGAGATCCGTGGCGGGGTTGACGCCTCTGCGGTCTACCGGCGTCTCCAGGCATCGGCAACCCATGTGTTCAAAATCTTCCTCATGCCCCACAAAAGGGGTGCTGATGACCACTTCATTTTCTTCCAGAAGGGTGGAAATGAGCTCCTTCCGGAACCTCCAGAGCATATAGGAGTGGTTTGTGAGCACCAGTATCTTCATCTCGTTTCCTTCCTGTCCCGGCGCTCCATGGCGCCCGTGCCGCCCTCCACCACGCCGCTCTGCCGGAACACGGCCAGGAAGGTGCCGAAAAAGCACTTGAGGTCGATGGCCGGTCCCAAGTGCTCCAGATAATAGCGGTCCAGGGCGGCCTTCTCCTGAATTTCCAGCTCATCCCGGCCGTGGATCTGCGCCCAGCCGGTCAGCCCGGGGCGGAGCTGATGGAGACCGCAGCGGTCCCGCTCCCGGATCAGGTCGGTTTGATTGTACAGGCTGGGCCGGTAGGACACGATGTGAAGGGACCCGGTCAGGATATTCAGGAGCTGCGGCAGCTCATCCAGTGAGGTTTTCCGCAGGACCTTTCCCACCCTGGTGATGTACTGCTCCGGATGCTCCAGCAGATGGGTAGGCTTGTCATGGGGGGTATCGCTCTTCATGGTGCGGAATTTGAGGATGTGGAAGGGACGCTTTCCACGCCCCACCCGCCTCTGGGTGAACAGAACGGGAAAGCCGTCGTCCAGCACAATGGCGATCCCAATGGCCAGCAGCACCGGAGAGAGCAGGACCAGCCCCAGCAGTGAGAGCGCCACGTCGGCGGCCCGTTTGACACCGATATAAAACCGCTGCGCTCCCGTCAGCATATGGGGCGCCTGAGCCCTCTCCTGAACGGCGGCGTTTTCCATTGGAATTCCTCCCCGGCCGCAACTGCGCGGCATTCATTTTCCGCCCTGCCATTGGTAATAGTAATATTTTATCATCTGTGCCTGGGATGTGCAATGGCGCAGCGCTCAATCTCGTCAAAAAGGTCCTGTTTTCTCCTCTTTCCGCGCCTCCTGCCTACAAAACTAACCGCGCCGCGCTCAGCCCAAGGGCAGAACGCGGCGCGGTCCGTCACTGCAGCAGGACCTCCAGAAAGGTCTCCAGGTCCATGTGGTTAAAATATGTTCCGATCTCCAGGTCCTTCAGGGCGGTGCGGATGGCCGCCGCCTCCATGGGGCAGCCCGACAACCTGCGCGCCAACGACTGCGTATCTTCATTCCCAAAATAGTCTCCATAGAAAGCGACGTCCCGCAGGATCCCTTTCTGCACATCCAAAAAAATCTCCAGCTTTCCGCATCCGTCCACCTGCCGGGCCTTGCGGAGCCGGTATGCGGGGGAGGCCCCGTAGTTCCAGCTCCACTGATCATAGCGCTCCGCCTGAAGGGCCCGGATCTCCGCAAGCTGCCCCTGGGAGAGGCGGTAGGGCTGCAGAGCGTACTCCTGGAACAGGAAGTCGCGCAGGGCGGCAAAAAACGCCTCGGTGGAGATGTCTCCGGCAATATAAGGGCGCACATTGGTCACCCTGCTTCGGACCGACTGGATCCCCTTCCCCTCCAGTTTATCCCGGGATACCGTCAGCGCCTTTCCCACCACCTCCAAGTCGGAGTCATACAGAATGGTGCCGTGGTGCATGGTCCGTCCCTGTTTCCCGTACTGGGAATTCCCGGAGAACTTCTTGCCGTCAATGGTCATATCGTTCCGCCCGTTGATCTCCGCATGGACTCCAAAGTGCTCCAGCGCCTTCACAATAGGGCGGCAAAAGGTGGAAAAGTCAAAGGCAGCCGTGGCGCCGCTGTCTACAATAAAGGTAAAGTTGATGTTCCCCAGGTCATGGTACACCGCCCCGCCGCCGGAGAGCCGGCGTACCACCCGGATTCCATGCTCCTTTACATAGGCGGCGTTGATCTCGCCGACGGTATTCTGGTTTTTCCCCACAATGATGGCGTTGTCGTTTTGCCAGAGCATGCAGTATGCATGGGCCCGGTCCAGCCGGTCAAAGACATACTGCTCCAACGCCAGGTTGAATCCGGGATCATGGCTGCCACTCTCCAGATAATACATCATGCCGCATACCCCTCCTGATTTCTGTGCTCCCGCCGTTTTTTGGGGCCGGACGCCGCGTGCGGCATCCGGCCCCGATTGACGTTATTCCGAAGTTCCGCTCTCCCCGGACGCCGGGGTATAGTGGAATGTGATCTTCACCGCAGGTCCCTCTTCGCCCTGCCGCAGGTAGAGCGTGGAGGTTTTCTCCACCTCATTGGCGTCGATATCCGCCGTTTCCGCGCCATTGACGTAGACCATCAGGCTGTCCAGACGATGGGCCTCCGAGAGGGCATCGCTGCTCTTGGCCTGGAACCAAGTCTCTCCGTCCCGGCTGTATGTAAGCGTCTCCACCCGGACCAGGCCGCCCAGCTGGAGCTGTACACCCATCCATTTCCCGGCCTCGCGGGGCTGGCCGGGGCCGTCGGCATCCGCTTCCTGCCCGGTCAGGGCCTCCAGGCCGGAGAGCGCCACGGTATAGCCCTCCTCTGACGCCGTCACAGTCTCCACCCGGAACTTTCCGTCGTTCACCTGCCGGGCCGCACCCTCTGCCAGCACCCCTTCGGCGTCTCTGGTCCGGACGATCAGCCCGGTGATCAGGCCCTCCTCCTCCACGGCCGCAGTGAGGCTCTGGACCATCTCGGCATAGGTCACGGTGCTCGCAGGGCGGAACAGCCCCTGCGAGCCCTGCATGACACCGGCCTGGGTCACTGCGGACACAGCCCCTTCCGCCCAGCCGGCGATCTCCGCCGCGTCGGTATAGTCCGTCTGTCCGCCCGCGGAGAGGTGGAAGGCCCGGTCCAGCATCACCGCAGTCTCCTGACGGGTCACGGCCGCGTCGGGCAGAAGCTGTCCGGTCCCGTTCCCCTGCAATACTCCGGCGTCTACCAGGCGCAGCAGCGCGCCGGAATGGGCGTCCTCCGCCCTGATGTCGGTAAAACGGTTCTCCGCCTCCTGGGTGTAGGTCATCACCCGGTCGATGGCGGCGGCCACCTCCCCCCGGGTCATCACATGCTCCGGGGACATGCTCTGATCCAGCTTGCCGCAGTCCTCCCAGCGCTTTGCCGCCTGTGACGCCCAGGCCGGAAAGTCCTCCGAGGCCGCCGAGGCCGGAAAGGTCAGCATACCGATGCAGAGTGCGGCCGCCGTACAGGCCGCGATCCTCTTATGTCTCATCTGTTTTCGCCTCCAAGAATCGAAATCATGCAGCAGCGGCGCGCATGGCGCGCTGTGTGGAGTCATTATAGCACAAAGTTCAAAAAAAGTCTCTTCCTTTTTCTGTTTTCAAGCGCCCCGGATACTTCTGGCCACCGCGCTGACCGCCTCGACATGGGTCTGGTCGAAAATATGGGTATAGACCCTGCCCGTCACCACCACATCCTTGTGCCCCAGCGCACGACTGATATCCGGCAGCGGGATGTGGGCGCTGTTGGCCACACTGGCAAAGGTGTGGCGCAGGCCGTGGAGAGTAATGGGGGGTAGCCCGTTGACCTCCACAAACGCCTCCATGGCCCGGGTGACCTGATTGGGGTTCCAGGGCCGTCCCCGCCGGTCTGCGAGTACAAAACCGGTGTCCTCGGCCAGACCGGCGCACACCGCCGCGCGCTGCTCCTCCCGGGTACGGCGGAGCAGACGCTCCAGGTCCTCCAGCCCCGCAAAGCCCAGGCTCCGGAGAGAGTTGGGCGTTTTGGGAGGCTTTTCCACCACGGTCCCGCCGGCGGTGGTGCGGGCCAGACGGACGGAGAGCACCTTCTTCCGAAAATCGATGTTCTCCCAGCGCAGGCCGCAGATCTCCCCCCGGCGAAGGCCCAGATACCCGGCCAGCTTGACGATGAGCTCCATCCGCCCGCCCTCCGCGGCCTGGAAGAGCAGCTTGAGCTCCTGCGGCGTATAGTAGAGCTGGCGGGCCGCCCGCGCTCTGGGGGGCTCCACCCGGTCCACAGGGTTACTGCCGAGGATCTCCTGGCGAAACGCCAGCTTTAGCGCCGTGTGCAGCAGGATATGGTGCTTATGCACGGTGTTCGGGCTCAGCCCCTTGCCCTTGATCATCTGCGTATAATACTGCTGGATGCGCAGCGGCGTGAGCTCCCGCAGCAGGACCCGGCCCAGACTTGGCTTGAGGTGGTTCCGGATGATGTTGGCATAGCAGTAGTAGGTGGTGTATTCCAAGTTGGGCCGTACGATCTCCTCCAGCCAGTAGTCCAGCCACGCCCCAACGGTGATGGCCTCGGCCGCCGGGAGCCCCCCCTCCCTGCGCTCCGCCGCAAAGGTTTCGACCGCCTGGACCGCCTCCCGCTCGCTGCGGAAGGTCCTTGTCCATCGCTCCCGCCGCCCGTTCTTTCCGCGCCCTCCGTCAAAGTAGGCGTAGTAGAGCTTCTTTTCCGTGTCATAGGCCACATTCTTTCCTATCCGTTTTCTAGACATCGTATCCTCCTATCGGTCTGTGTCAGGGACGTTCCGGCGTCCGTCCCACAGATATCCACGGTTACCAGATGGCTACCCGCCTCCTCGCAAAGGCTTGTGCGGAGCGGCCTTTCCCCCGTATGCGGCAAGATGTCTCCTCCTCCCGGGAAAATAATGAAGGAGGAATTCCACATGAGAAACCTCAAGCGGGCTCTTAGCCTGGCAATGGCTTCCATCATGGTCCTGGGCATGATGGTCGTCGGCGCCGGCGCTGTGAGCTACGACGACTTTTCCGACAAGGACAAGATCGTCAACGACGAGGCCGTCTCCATGCTCGTTGAGCTGAATGTCATCAACGGCAAGGACGACGGCAGCTTTGATCCCGAGGGGATCGTGACCCGTGCCGAGATGGCCAAGATGATCTGCGTCGTCCTCAACGGCGGCAAGGATCCCAGCCTGGGCAACGTGTCCAACTACACCTACACCGACACGGTGGGCCACTGGGCTGCTGCGTACATTGAGTACTGCACCACCCTGGGCATCGTGGCCGGCGACGGCACCGGCAAGTTCAACCCCTCCAACACCGTGACCGGTGCTGAGGCGGCCAAGATGCTGCTGGTGGCTCTGGGCTTCAAGTCCGAGATCGAAGGCTTCACCGGCGCGAACTGGGCCGTGAACGTCAACGTGCGCGCCAACCAGAAGGGCCTGTTCGACGAGCTGAGCATCAACCCCTCCGAGGGTCTGTCCCGCGACAACGCCGCTCAGATGGTGTGGAACGCCCTGGATGCCGGCGTGGTCTCCTATGACTACACCCTGATCACCGACGGCTCCTCCATCACCTCCAGCCCCACCCTCAAGGACGACAAGGACGACAAGACCCTGTTGGAGGACAAGTTCAAGGTCGCCAAGCTGGAGGGCGTGATCATCTCCAACGAGTACGCCACCTCCACCAGCACCGCTCCTGAAAAAGAGGGCAACACCATCCTGCTGCTGACCTCTGACGACGCCACCAGCGGCAAGGACGAGGGCGCTAAGATCACCCTGAAGACCACCACCGCCGCCAACCTGCTGGGCAAGTCCGTCACTATGTTTGCCAAGGACTGGAAGAACGGGTCCTATGACACCGTGCTGGGCAATCCTGTCCTCTCCTCCGACAACCTGATCGCCACCATCACCGAGGATTCCGACTCCGACGACGTGAACGACGCCCTGAAGGCCGCCGGCATCAAGACGGTGAAGGACGCCGTCCTGGTGGAAAACTATGTCCGCAACAGCGATAAGGTCGACGGCAAGGACGTGGACCGCACCGTCTCCGGCATGGAGGCTGTGTCCAAGCTGACCGGCAACGGCATTGAGGTCACCGTCATCAGCAACGATGACGACAACGAGGCCGATTTCGTCATCGTGACCAAGATGATCGCCGGCAAGGTCTCCGCCTATAACGCCAACGGCAACGACGGCGACGGCTATATTACCGTCACCCCGTTCACCAACCTTGATGACAGCGATGATCGAATCTCTGGCGAGGAGTTTGACGACGTGGTGGGCGTCAAGGACGTGGCGAAGGACGACATCGTGCTCTACTACCGCGTGGACGACACCTATTATATTGAGAAGGCCGAATCCGTCAGCGTGACCGTTACCTCCACCAAGGGCGGCGACACCATTAAGGACGGCTCCGACACCTATGAGCAGTCCGCCCTGTCCTGGAAGTTCGACGACGACAGCAGCATCAAGAAGAACGCGAACCTGACCGACGTGGTGGAGATCGATGACGAGGTCACCCTGTATCTGGACAACTTCGGCTACGTCATCTATACGGACGGCTCCGAGAGCAGTGACGACTACATGTTCATCACCGGTGCGGATGCCAGCGTAAAGACGAATTTCGAGACCCTGACCATCAAAGCCGTGCTGAACGACGGCACCGAGGTCACCGCCTCCGTCAACAAGATCGACGGCAAGAAGCTCTCCACCTATGTGGAAAATGCCAAGGAAGATGCCAAGGAAGATGCCAAGGAAGATGCCAAGAAAGATGCCAAGAAGGAGAATAAAGACTACAGCGATCTCGACCTTGAGAAGGAAGTGCTCCATCAGATCGCAACCTATACCAAGAGCGGTTCCAGCTACAACATTAAGCTGAAGAAGACCGTTGCGATTGAGCAGGTGAAGAAGGGCAACGCCAAGCTGTCCGGTAACTACTCCGCCAACAGCAAGACCATCTTTGTAATCGGCGACCACAACGACAACTACAAGGCATACACCGGCATCTCCAACGTGCCCGACGTGGACAGCGTTGGAACCAATGGTGTGAAGGTCGCCTATGTCAAGGACAAGGAAACGGTGGCCAAGTTCGTGGCTGTGACCAAGGCCAAGACCTCCGATGGTGATACCGAGGGCATCTATATCCTGGGCAAGACCCCCTCTGCCAAGAAGAACAGCAGCGACGACACCATCTATGTGACCCAGGCCTATGTGAACGGCAAATATGTGGCCGAGTTGGAGTTGGAGGGCTACGACAAGGTCGACGGCGAGGTGTCGCGCGGCTACTACGGCGGTGTGACCACCAGCGGCAGCAATGTGGTGGACTGGCACGATCTTCTGAACGCGAAGAAGAACGGAGCCGATTACAGCAAGGACGATTGGTATGATTTCGGCAGCTACGTGACCGACTGCGGCGACGGCATCATCTCCAGTCAGAACCATAAGACCGCTCTGACCTACGACAAAGACACCGTGGTGATCGTTGTGGACGGCACCAAGGAGATGGCCCCCGGCGACATCGACGAGGTCATCTGCGTGGACGGCGCACCCTCTGACAGCGATGTGGTGGTTATCGTGCCTGACGACGATGATGAACACGCTGACTACGTGTTCATCATCCGCTGAGTACCTGTAGCCCCTGATTAAAAACGTTTGTTTTCCGCTCCCCATCCAAAGAATTGGATGGGGAGCGGTTTTGTAGTTGGGCACAAAATATTTACTTAGTGTAGAATTATTTAGTGAACAAAATATGAATATAAAATGAAATTTTTTTGTATTTTAAAAAGGTCCTCTTCTCTGCGTTCCCACAATCGCGGGAAGCTGTGTACTTTCATTGACATAACGGGCCATTCGGGATAAAATACTGTAGAATACAGGTGAATGTGGGAGAAAGCCATGATCAAGGAAAATCAGCGGCTGCTGAATCAGTTCAATGTGATCACAGATGGGGTGTCGGTTTTTTTCACCCTCCTTCTGGCCTTCTGGGTACGCTTTTTTCTGCTGCCCGGCGGCGAAATCTCCGTCCCCTTTTCCCACTATGTCTATCTGGGCCTCGCCTTGGTCCCCATCCATCTCTTCACATATGCCTCCTTCAGCCTTTATGAATCCTTCCGCAAAAAAAGGCTCTATCAGGAGCTGGGCCGGCTCTGCACCGCCAATGTGCTGGATATGGCCCTTTTGCAGACCTTTCTCTTCATGTTCAAGGAGGTCCACTTCTCCCGCTGGACGCTGATCTTTTTCTTCCTGCTGAACACCGCGCTCCTGGGAACCAAGCGCTTTTTTCTGCGCTATCTCCTGCGGCATTACCGCCAGAAGGGCTACAACCTCAAGCATGTGCTCATCGTGGGGGCGGGCCCCATGGCCCGGCGCTATCTGGATAAGATCCGCGCCGACAAGGAGCTGGGTTACCATCCGATGGGCTATGTCTCCGACCGGACCGGCTGGAAGGGCCTGGACCGGCTGGGCGGGTACGCCGATCTGGACCGTGTCCTGGAGCGGTACCGTCCGGACGAGGTGGTGTCCGCCATCCCCGCGGAAGAATTCAGCCAGACCCCGGCCATCATCTCCGCCTGTGAAAAGGCGGGCGTCAAGCTCTCCATGATCCCGTTCTACGCCGAATATATGCCCTCCAACCCTCAGTTCGACGACCTGGACGGCCTCCCTCTCATGAATATCCGGCGTATCCCCCTGGACAACTGGGGCAACGCCTTTCTCAAGCGGTGCATGGACCTGGTGGGCTCCCTGCTTCTCATCGTTCTCACCTCCCCGGTGATGCTCTTCGCGGCCATCGGGGTCAAGCTCTCCTCTCCCGGCCCCGTCATCTTCCGCCAGGAGCGGATCGGGCGGGATAAAAAGCCCTTTTCCATGTACAAATTCCGATCCATGCGGTTGAACAGCGGCCAGGACACGGGCTGGAGCCGGGACCGCGACGACCGCAAGACCAAATTCGGCGCCTTGATCCGCAAGTGCTCCATCGATGAGCTGCCCCAGCTCTTCAATGTGCTCAAAGGCGATATGAGCTTGGTGGGGCCGCGGCCCGAAGTCCCCTTTTACGTGGAACAATTTAAGGAGGAGATCCCGCTCTATATGGTCAAGCACCAGGTCCGCCCGGGCATCACCGGCTGGGCACAGGTCAACGGATTCCGGGGCGACACCTCGATCCGCGGCCGGATCGAGTGCGACATCTACTATATCGAGCATTGGACCCTCTTTTTTGATATCAAGATTCTGTTCATGACCCTCTTCAAAGGGCTCATCAACAGCGAAAAGCTGAACTGATACAAGGAGCGTAGAACCATGTCAAAAAAACAGACCAAGGCGTCCCGGAAGAGACCGGATGTTTCCCCTGCGGCGCCGGGTACGGAAGCCGCCGCCCCCGACGGTGGGGAGGCCCGGACCGCACCGGTCAGGCCGTCCCCCGCGCCCGGGCGCCCTCCCGCAGACCCTGAGCCGCCTCTCCGTATCGGCTGGAGCGCCCCTTTGCGCTATGCCATTCTGGGGGTGTTGCTCTTTCTGGTGATCGCCCTCCAGGCCGGAGGGAACGACCGGGCCGCCGCGGTGGGGATGTCTCTGGTCCTCATTGCCTGCGTCTTCGGCAGAATGCCCCAATGGAGCCTGCGCCACCGTCTTTCGATCCCTGTGCTGGCGGTGTTCGCCTACCTCCTCCTCAACAGCGCGGCCGGGCTCTATTCCCGGTTCGGCAGCTTTGCCGCCGGGGAGTTCGGTAAGATCCTCTGCGCCTTCTGTGTGTTCTGTGTGGTGCTGCTCCGGGCACGCCGGGGCGAGGCGCGGTATCTGGCCGCCATGGCCTCCGCCGTCAGCGCCGTCTTCGGCCTCATCAGCATCGACGGCTCCTCTCTCAAGCTGCTCTCCTCCGCCTTTATCCGGGTGATGGACGGGGCCCTGGGATGCTATTATGCCAGCCTCAGCACGGGCTACGAGTCCGGTATCCGCGTCACCGGCATCTTCGGCAACGCCAATGTTCTGGCCGGCTTCCTGGCGCTGGGCGTTTTTCTCGCCCTCTATCTGGTCCGCACGGCGGGCTCCCGCCGGGCCCGTCTGGGCGGCTGTATGCTCCTTTTCGTCAACTCCCTCAGCTTCCTGCTGGCCTTCAGCATGGGCGCCATCGGCATGTTTGCGGTCGCGGTGCTCTTCTATCTTCTGGCTGAACGGAAGGGGCTCCGCTTCTCGCTCTTCCTCCTGATGGTGGAGACAGCCGCCGTGGCCCTCCTGATGGCCTTTCTCTCCTTTGCCGGTCTGGGAAAGACCGGAGCCATGGCGGCGCTGCCGGTCTGCGCGGCGCTGCTGGGCGGCGTGCTCCTGTGGGCGCTCCACGAATTCGTGGGCCTGCCCCTCTCCCAGCGTCTCTCCGCCCATGGCCGGACCGCCGGTCTGGTGGTGGCCGGGCTGGCCGGGCTGCTGTGTGTCTACGCGGTGCTGGCCTTCAACGTCACCGGGGGCTACGCCCTCTCCCCCGGAGAGACCCTCCGCCGCTCGGTGTATCCCGCCCCCGGGGACTACACGCTGGAGGGCGACTGGAGCGGCGGGGTCCAGCTCACAGTGGAGAGCCAGAACAAGACCGAAACCATCATGCACACCAGCACGGTCCTCTACAGAGGGCCGCTGGACGGCGCGGCTTTCACCGTGCCGGAGGATTCCACCGTGGTCTACCTCGATCTCTCCGCCCAGGACGGTGCGGCGCTGGAGCGGCTGTCCCTCTCGGGCGGCCCCTCCGTCAAGCTGGGCTATCGCCTGCTGCCCGGCTTTGCCGCCAACCGCCTCCAGGGCCTGTGGGCCAATCAGAACGCCATCCAGCGCACGGAGTTCTTCCGGGACGGCCTGCGCATCTATGCCCAGAGCCCCGTCATCGGAAACGGGCTCGGCAGTGTGGAGGGGTTGGTCACCAGCGTACAGAGCTTTTACTATGAGAGCAAATACGTCCACAACCACTATATCCAGGTCCTGGCCGAGATGGGCATTCCGGGCCTGCTGGCTTTTCTGGCCATTCTGGGCTCCGCCGCCGTCACCCTCTGGAAGCGGCGGCGGGAGGGGGAGGAAGACGCACTGCTTCCGGCGCTCTGTGCCTGCCTGGCCATGGCGGCGCTCCATGCCGCCGCGGAGGCGGTGTGGTCCCTGGGACAGTATCAGACCATGGCCCTGCTGGTCCTGTCCATGATCGCCGTCTGCTTCGGCCGCCCTGTGACCAGACTGACCTCCAAAACCGCCGCGCTGGCCTCTTCGGCCCTCTTGTGTCTCTTTTCCGCCGTGTTCGCCTGGCTGCTCTACGGAAATCTCGCTGCGGAGCGGGCTTACGCCGAGATCCAGGCCGGCACCCGGATTCAGGACGCCTACAGCATGACCAATCTGGCCCGCCGCGACCGCTACGGCTGGGCCCAATACAAGCTGGATATGGCCGTCAACGCCGCCAGCTCTCCCGTGGAGGAATTCGCCCAGACCGCTGCAAGCTATGCCCAGGACTGCCGCAAGCTGCGGGTCCACTCCATCAACTTCAGCCTGGAACGGTACGTCTATCTGCCCCAGGGGCGGTATGAGGAGCTCTTCACCGCCTCCCGGGAGGGCATCCCTCAAAAAGCCTCCGTGTCCAGGACATGGCAGGAGGAATTCTCCCTCTATGAAGAGGCCCTTCGCAGCGACCCCGAGGGGGTCCTGGACGACATCCAGTGGTTCGCCGATCAGGTCCTCCAGACCGAGCAGATGATGCACGACTACAATGCCGACAGGATGGAGCCTGTCACCCTGACCGGTGACAATCTGGCTTTCCTGGAGCGTATCCAAGCGGTGAAGGCTACCGGGGCTACCGGGGCCGACGCCGCGGCGCTGCTGGGCCTGACATAACGGAAATTCGGAATATCGCTGCTTTCCCGCACGTTTTTACCGGGAAAGCAGCGGTATTTTCGGTCGAATGAAGCGCAGACGCAGGCCCTGTTTGGTCATATTTCCTATGACCAAACAGGGCCTGCGCTCTTGCATCTGAAAAAAAGATATACTATAATCAAATAACTTGAAAAGTGGGGTTACTTCTTTTATCGGAGGCTGGGCACAGCTTCCCTTATTTGAAACAAAGCCGTCAGGAGGTGCACCCATGCCCGGCAAGCTGCTCTATACCGCCTCTACATACTCCCATATCGCCAATTTTCACCTGCCCTATCTGCGCGCCTTCCGGGAGGCGGGATGGACCGTGCATGTGGCCTGCGGCGGAACGGCCATGGCGCTTCCCGAAGCCGACCGCGTGGTGGACGTCCCCTTTGCAAAGCGGATGACCGCGCCGGAAAACCTGGGGTGCGCCCGCCGCCTGGGGGAATTGATGAAGTGTGAGGCCTATGATCTGGTCATCACCCATACCTCCCTGGCGGCCTTTTTCACCCGGCTGCCCCTTCTGGGGCGGAAGGACCGCCCCCGCGTCATCAATACGGTCCACGGCTATCTCTTCGACGACGACACGACCGCCCCCAAGCGGCAAATCCTTCTGGCCGCCGAACGGCTCACCGCCCCCTGCACAGATCTGGTGCTGGTCATGAACCGCGCCGACGAGGCGCTGGCCCGGCGCTACCGCTTGGGCGGCGAGATTGGCTTTATCCCGGGCATGGGGGTCCCCTATGGGCGGCTGGACGCGGTCAGCGAGACGGATGGGCGGACATACCGCCGGGAACTTGGTATCCCCGACACCGCCTTTTTGATGGTCTACGCCGCGGAATTCTCCCGGCGGAAGCATCAGGCTTTTCTCATCCAGGCCCTCCGCGGCCTGCCGGAGCGGGCCATGCTCCTGCTCCCTGGAGAGGGTGCGGAGCGCGGGGCCTGCCAGGCTCTGGCGGAGGAGCTGGGGTTGGCGGAGCGGGTGCGCTTTCCCGGTCAGCTCGGGGATCCCTCCCTCTGTTACCGGGCGGCGGACTGCGCCGTGTCCTCCAGCCGCAGCGAGGGGCTTCCCTTCAATATCATGGAGGCCATGCACGCCGGTCTGCCGGTGGTGGCCAGCGATGTAAAAGGCCACCGGGATCTGTTGGGTGACGGCTGCGGTCTTTTATATCCCTACGACGACCGTGCCGCTTTCCAGAAGGCGGTCACGCTCCTGATGGATTCCCCCGGCGAGGCCATGCGCCTGGGCCTCGCCGCCGCCGGAGCCGCGGAACGCCTCCGCCTGGAGGCGGTACTGCCTCAGGTGCTGGAGGCCTACGGCCTCATCGTCCCCGCCGGGACACAGGAGCCCAGCGGCTCCGTCCGCACGTAGCCGGGCAAAAGAATACAGAGAGGTCAGCGCAAGTCGGCCTCTCTCTTTTTTTTGCCGCTCTTCCAGGTATAAAGCTTCCTGTGCCCGGGACACACTAGGATGGCGGGTGAAACGGACGTCACCGGAAGCTTTTGCGCATATGGGCAGTCCCAGCCCATGCGCTTGTGATCCCATGGCCGTACTCGCCGCAGGCGGTACGATGGCCTTTTTGCTGTGTCTTCGCACAGCAAAAAACGTCCCCCATCCAGTACTGGATGGGGGACGAAAAACACTTGTTTTTTAGTGATTGCGGTGTGTCTGATCCTTAGCGGATGATGAACACATAGTCGGCGTGACCCTCGTCACTGCCGGTACCCTCGACCAGGACCACCTTGGAGCTGGCGTTGGTGTCGCCCTTGACATAGACGATCTCATCGATGTCGCCGCCCTCAATGTGCTTGGTGCCGTCCACGATGATGACGGTGGTGTCCTTATCGTAGGTCAGAGCACCCTTGCCGTTGTTGATGATGCCGTCGCCGAAATCGGTCACGGCGCTACCGGCGTCAACCTTCTTGGGATCAAGCTTACTAAAGTCAACGGTGTTGCCGCCGCTGGTGCTCACATCCTTGTAGTAGCCGCGGGTGATGGTCTCGCCCTTGGTGTAGCCGTCCAGCTCCAGCTCAGCCACGTACTCGTCGTTCACATAGGCCTCAACCACATAGATGGTGTCGTCGCCGTCCTTCTTAGCGGAAGCGGTCTTGCCCAGGATGTAGATGCCGTTGGTATCGCCGTCGGAGGTGGTGGCACTCAGAGCAACCACGAACTTGGCAACGCCGGACTTGGCATAGCAGTACAGCTTCGCATCCTTGTTAGTCACATTGGGCACGTTGGAGATGCCGGTGTAGACCTTGTAGTTGTCGTTCTTGTCGCCGATCACGAAGATGGTCTTGCTGTTGGCGGTAGCGCCGCCCAGGTTGGCCTTATTCTTCTGAATCTGAGTGATTTTGGTATCGTCCTTCACAGTGATATTGTACTTCTCACCGGTCTTGGTGTAGGTCACGATCTTGTTGTTGACCATGGCCTCGGCAGCAGACTCAGTCTTGCCGTCGAAAGCAGAGGAGAGCTTCTTGCTGTCGAGCTTGTTGACGGAAGCGGTGACCTCGGTGCCGTCGGAGAGCACGCCCTTGATGGTCAGGCTCTCAAAGCCGGGCTTCACGGAGGCGTCGGAACCGGTGATGAACATATACTCATCAGCGGCGGTCACGGCGTCGGTGTACACCACGTAGCCGAAGTTGTCCAGATACAGGGTGACCTCGTCGTCAGGCTCTACAGCAGTGGTCAGCACGGTGTTGTTGTCATCGTCGTACTTGCTGGACAGAGCGGAGGCCTTATAGGTGTTCTTTCCGTCCTTGATGGTGTCACTGCCCTTGGTGGAGGTGACGGTCACGTTGACGGAGTCGGCCTTCTCAGCATAGAAGGTGTCGCCCACGCGGTAGTAGAGCACGATGTCGTCCTTCGCCAGGTCCTCAGAGCCCTTCACGTCAGCGAACTCAGCGCCGGCGATCTGGTCGGCCTTGGCAATATCGGTCAGCGCAGAAACGGTGATGTAGCCGTCGCCGTCGTTGCCCTTGGCGTTGTAGGCGGAGACCTTGCCGGCGATCATCTTGGTCACGATGACGAAATCGGCCTTGTTGTCGTTGTCGTTGCTGATGACGGTGACCTCAATGCCGTTGCCGGTCAGCTTGGCCACGTCGGCCATGCCGGAGATGGTGAGCTCCTTGTCGTCCTTGTCAGTGGCGCGGATGAAGTTCTGCACCAGAACGGCCTTGCTCACTTCCTTGATGCCGGCGTCCTTCAGGGCGTCCTTCACGTCGTCGGCGTCGGAGGACTCGCTGATGGTGGCGATCATGTTGTCAGAGGAGACAACGGGGTTGCCCAGCACGGTCTGATAAGCGCCGTTCTTCCAGTCCTTGGCGAACATGGTGACGGACTTGCCCAGCAGGTTGGCGGCGGTGGCAGTCTTCAGGGTGATGGTATCGCCCTCGTCCTGCTTGCTGTCGGCATCGTCGGAGGTCAGCAGGAGAACAGTGACATCCTCCTTCTCCACGGCGGTGCCGGTAGAGGTGGCATTCTCGTTGGCAACGATCACACCCTCCAGCTTGGCGACCTTAAACTTGTCGGTCAGCAGGGTCTTGCTCTCGTTGTCGATGAGGGTGGGGCTGGAGGTGATGGAGGAGCCGTCGGTGATCAGGGTGTAGTCATAGGAGACCACGCCGGCATCCAGGGCGTTCCACACCATCTGAGCGGCGTTGTCGCGGGTCAGACCCTCGGAGGGGTTGATGCTCAGCTCGTCGAACAGGCCCTTCTGGTTGGCGCGCACGTTGACGTTCACGGCCCAGTTCGCGCCGGTGAAGCCTTCGATCTCGGACTTGAAGCCCAGAGCCACCAGCAGCATCTTGGCCGCCTCAGCACCGGTCACGGTGTTGGAGGGGTTGAACTTGCCGGTGCCGTCGCCGGCCACGATGCCCAGGGTGGTGCAGTACTCAATGTACGCAGCAGCCCAGTGGCCCACCGTGTCGGTGTAGGTGTAGTTGGACACGTTGCCCAGGCTGGGATCCTTGCCGCCGTTGAGGACGACGCAGATCATCTTGGCCATCTCGGCACGGGTCACGATCCCCTCGGGATCAAAGCTGCCGTCGTCCTTGCCGTTGATGACATTCAGCTCAACGAGCATGGAAACGGCGTCGTCGTTGACGATCTTGTCCTTATCGGAAAAGTCGTCGTAGCTCACAGCGCCGGCGCCGACAACCATCATGCCCAGGACCATGATGGAAGCCATTGCCAGGCTAAGAGCCCGCTTGAGGTTTCTCATGTGGAATTCCTCCTTCATTATTTTCCCGGGAGGAGGAGACATCCTCTTCCCTAGGGTACGACGATACTATACAATCCAAACGCCTTTCCGTCAAGTGAAAAACCGGATTTGTAATATAAGCGTAATCTAGCGGCCATACTCTCCCAACCCATGGGGGAGCATGGCTTCGGGGCCGCCGCTCAGCATGGCCCGCCCCTGCTGGGGCCCCTGACCAGCTCCGTCCACGCTCCGTCACACTGGCTGTACAGCCGCTCCCACACCAGATGCCGCCACAGCGCCTCCGGAGGGCGCGCCCCCTCCTTCATCGGGAAGCACACACAGGTGCCGCAGGAGGCCGACACCGCCCTCGGCACCGGCATGAGGCGGACGTCCAGACCGGCGCTTTTCAGCGTCCGATTCGCAAAAATAGCGTCGAAATGGGAGGAAAACGTCATCAGATACAGCATAATAAAATATGTCCTCCTCCCGCTCCGTGGGCGCTGTGTCAAACGCTGGTCAAGCGTGTCTTCAGGCGGCAGGACACGCCGCCTGCGTCTGGGCTTCGCCGCCGCTTCCCTCTCAAAAGTCCAATTCTTTTTCCTCTGAAACAAGGAAGAGCCTCTTGCGGACTCCCGGGCACCGGGGGGGCCGCAAGAGGCTCTCTTCGCCCTTGAAGCAGGGATTACACCAACTGAACGATTGCCATCTCGGCGGCGTCGCCGCGGCGGGGCCCGATCTTTACGACGCGGGTATAGCCGCCGTCACGGGTGGCGTACTTGGGGCCGATCTCATCAAACAGCTTCTTGGCCACATCTTCCTTAGTGATGAAGCTCAGCGCCTGACGATAAGAGGCCAGGTTGTTGTGTTTGGCCAGGGTGATCATCTTTTCGCACACGGGGGCCACCTCTTTGGCGCGGGCATAGGTGGTCTTGATCTGGCCGTTCTCCAGCAGATAGGTCACCATAGCGCGGAGCATGGCCTTGCGCTGGTCGGAACGCTTACCCAGTTTACGGTATCCGGACATGTGAGTCAACTCCTATTGGCATTTCGCGCGGCGAAAGCCCTTGTAAATTCGTCCTGAGGACCCCCCGGCCCTCGGAAAGACGCCGCAGTGCGGCAGCAGGCCCGCGGTCATGGCGGGCCCGTATCCGGGAGGGGACGTTACATGCCCCCGGACTGCCTTTCTCTCGGTTTGATCGCAGGCCGCAGGGACCTAGTTGCTGCTGTCGTCGCTGGCCAGGCTCAGGCCCATCATAGCCAGCTTGTTGATGACCTCTTCCAGGGATTTGCGTCCCAGGTTGCGCACCTTCATCATCTCATCCTCGGTCTTGGAGATCAGGTCCTCCACCGTGTTGATGTTGGCGCGCTTGAGGCAGTTGAAGGAGCGGACGGAGAGGTCCAGCTCCTCGATGGTCAGCTCCAGCACCTTGTCCCGCTGCGCCTCCGCCTTCTCCACCACCGTGGACTTGTTGCCCATGGTCTCGGAGAGATCGGTGAAGAGCATAAAGTGGTCCACCAGGATGCGGGCGCCCAGAGAAACTGCATCCCGGGCGTCGATGGTGCCGTTGGTCCACACCTCCAGGGTCAGCTTGTCATAGTCGGTGAGATCACCCACACGGGTGTTCTCAACGGTATAGTTGACCTTCTTGACCGGAGTGTAGATGGAGTCCACCGGGATCAGACCGATGACCGTCTGGGCCGGCTTGTTCCGGTCGGCAGGGACATAGCCCCGGCCGTGGGACAGCGTCAGCTCCATGTTGAGGGAGGCATCGGGGCCCAGGGTGGCGATGTGGTGGTCGGGATTCAGGATCTCCACCTCGCCGTCAGCCTTGATATCGCCGGCAGTGACCTCGCACTCGCCGTTCATCTCAATGTAGACGGTCTTCACGCCCTCGGAGTGAAGCTTGGCGATGATGCCCTTCACGTTGAGGACGATCTCAGTCACGTCTTCCTTGACGCCGGGGATGGTGGAGAACTCATGCTGTACGCCTGCGATCTTGATGGAGGTCACAGCCGTACCGGGCAGAGAAGAGAGCAGGATCCGGCGCAGGGAGTTTCCCAGCGTAGTGCCATAGCCGCGCTCCAGCGGCTCCACCACGTATTTGCCATAGGAGCCGTCGCCAGGGTTTTCCACGCATTCGATGCGCGGCTTTTCGATTTCTACCATGAATCAGTTACCCTCCTTGTTGCGGCGGCGGATGGGTTGGCTCCGCCGTATCGTCATTAGGTTCATCGGGGACCGCGGGGGATCACCCCCGCGGTCCCCACAGTCGAGGGTATCAAATAAATTACTTGGAATACAGCTCGACGATCAGGTGCTCCTCAACGGGCAGGTCGATGTCTTCCCGGAAGGGCATCCTTGTCACAGTACCCTTGAGGGAATTCTTCTCCCGCTCCAGCCACTGGGGCACCATGACCACCACGGCGTCCTCTCCGGTCAGGCGCTTGAACTTGACGGAGGAGCGGCTCTTCTCCGCCACCTCGATCACATCGCCCGCGCTCACCAAGTAAGAGGGGATGTTCACGCGCTTGCCGTTCACGGTGAAGTGGCCGTGGTTCACCAGCTGGCGGGCCTCACGACGGGTCATGGCGAGGCCCAGACGGTACACCACATTGTCCAGACGGCGCTCCACCAAGATCAGCAGGTTCTCGCCGGTCTTGCCCTGGGTCTTGGAGGCCTTCTCGTAGTACATACGGAACTGCTTCTCCATGATGCCGTAGACAAATTTGACCTTCTGCTTCTCGTTGAGCTGCATGGCGTACTCGGACTTCTTCTTCCGCACATTGGCCTTGGGGTTGCGGTTGGTGGTCTTTTTGCTGTATCCCATGGCCGCGGGGGAGATGTCCAGCGCCGCGCAGCGCTTGGCCACAGGTTGCATATTCTTAGCCATATTGTTTTCTTCCCTCCTCTAAATCAGACGCGGCGGCGCTTGGGCGGACGGCAGCCGTTGTGGGGAACGGGGGTCACGTCCTTGATGAGGGTGACTTCCAGGCCCACGGCCTGCAGGGCGCGGATGGCGGCCTCACGACCGGCGCCGGGGCCCTTGACGTACACCTCCACGGTCTTCAGCCCGTGCTCCATGGCGGCCTTTGCAGCCGTCTCGGCGGCGGTCTGAGCGGCGAAGGGAGTGGATTTACGGGAACCGCGGAAGCCCAGGCCGCCGGAGGAGGCCCAGCTCAGGGCGTTGCCGCCCATATCGGTCACAGTGACCATGGTGTTGTTGAAGGAGGAGCGGATATGCACCTGGCCCTTCTCGATATTCTTACGCTCGCGGCGCTTACGCACCACTTTCTTGCCCTTAGCAGCAGTAGCCATTGTTCATATCCCTCCCTTACTTCTTCTTGTTGGCGACCGTGCGCTTCGGACCCTTGCGGGTACGGGCGTTGGTCTTGCTGCGCTGACCGCGGACGGGCAGGCCCTTGCGGTGACGCATCCCGCGGTAGCAGCCGATCTCGGTCAAACGCTTGATGTCCATCGCCACATCGCGGCGGAGGTCGCCCTCCACGGTGTATCCGTTGGCGATCACCTCGCGCAGCTTCGCCTCGTCTTCCTCGGTGAGATCCTTCACGCGGGTGTCGGGATTGATCCCGGCCTCCTTCAGGATCTTGTTGGCGCTGGTGCGCCCAATGCCGAAGATGTAAGTGAGACCGATCTCCACTCTCTTATCCTTCGGCAGGTCAATGCCGGCAATACGTGCCATATTTCTTCAGCGCCTCCTTTAACCTTGTCTCTGCTTATGCTTGGGGTTTTCGCAAATAACCATGACTTTGCCCTTGCGCTTGATGATCTTGCACTTCTCGCACATGGGCTTCACGGACGGTCTTACTTTCATGATAAACCTCCTTGAATGCCTTGATGGCCCCGACGGCCGTGGGCAAAGCCCTGGCGCGGCCGCCGGTCGTTGTCGTCGTCGCAAGGTCCGCTTCCCTGCGCCCTCTGTGGGCGCTCGTTCCGCTTCCCTGTGCCTCCTCTCCAAACGGACACCGCTTTGCTGTGCTTCCATTCGGGCCCGGAGGCCGGGCTTACTTGCTTCTCCAGGTGATCCGGCCCCGGGTCAGGTCGTAGGGTGACATCTGCACCGTTACCTTGTCGCCGGGCAGGATTCGGATAAAGTTCATGCGGAGCTTTCCCGAGATATGGGCCAGAATGATATGCCCATTCCCGATATCCACATGGAAGGTGGTGTTGGGCAGGGATTCGGTGACGATCCCCTCCAGCTCGATCATATCGCTTTTTGCCAAGCGTGATTCCCTCCTTGGTCTGACTCGTCACGGAAGGCGGCGAGCACCCTCCTGAGTTCCCTGTCGGACACCGGTGTTCCGTCCTTCAGCTTCCGGAGCACCGGATGCCCAAAGTTCCCTCGGCACACTATGTCCACGTGGCCGCGCTTTTTGCGCTTGGGTGAGGCCGCCTTTCGCCGCTTGCCGTCCGCCAGCAGGAGGAACTCCCCCTCCTCGCCCAGCACGCACAGGAGCTTCCCCCTGTCGCGCCCCACGGCGGAGCGGACGATCCAGCCGGCACTGCAGCAGTCCGGCATTACACGTCCCCGCCCAGGGGAGTCAGCAGCTCCGGCTCCCCCTCGGTAATGAGTATGGTGTTCTCATAGTGGGCGGCGAGGGAGCCGTCCACAGTGACGGTGGTCCAGCCGTCCTTCAGGACCCGGACCTCCCAGCCTCCGGCGTTCACCATGGGCTCCACCGCCAGGACCATCCCGGGCAAGAGCCGGGCACCGTGTCCGGCGGGGCCGAAATTGGGGACCTCCGGGGGCTCATGGAGCTTGGCGCCCACGCCATGGCCCACAAAGTTGCGGACCACGGAGTACCCGTTCTGCTCCACATACTGCTGGACCGCGTGGGAGATGTCGGAGACCCGGTTGCCGGGTCTGGCCATCCTGATCCCCTCAAAAAAGCTCTGCCGGGTCACGTCGATGAGCCGTCTGGCCTCAGGGCTGATCGTGCCGCAGGCAAAGGTGCCGCAGCAATCGCCGTGGAAGCCGTCCAGGTAGGCGCCCACATCCACACTGACGATATCCCCCTCCAGCAGCTTCCGGTGGTCCGGGATGCCGTGGATCACCACCTCATTGATGGAGATGCAGGCGGACCCGGGATAGCCGCTGTAGTTGAGGAAAGAAGGCTCGGCCCCGTGAGAGCGGATGAAATCCCGCACCGCGTGGTCGATTTCCAGGGTGGAGACGCCTGGCTTGACCATAGAGCCGGCCAGCGCGCGGGCCTGGGACGTAAGGGCCCCGGCCCGGCGCATCAGTTCGATCTCTCGGTCGGACTTGATGGAAATCATGTTCAATGGGATGCCTCCAGGACCTGCTTGATGGCCCTCGTGGTATCTTCAATGGTGCCCAGATCGCCGGGCACGGTGTCGAGCTTGCCGCGTTTCTCGTAGAAGTGCTTCAGGGGCTCAGTCTCCTCGTGGTAGACCACCAGCCGGGCCCGGACCGTCTCGGGTCTGTCGTCATCGCGCTCGGTGAGTTCGCCGCCGCACAGGTCACAGATCCCCTCCGCCCTGGGAGGCTTGGACTCCACGTGGAAAGGCGTGCCGCAGTGGGTGCATACCCGGCGACCGTCCATCCGCTTCACGATGGCCTCGTCCGCGATTTCAAGAGAGATCACATGGTCAAACTCGATCCCATGTGCCTCCAGGGCTTCGGCCTGGGCGATGGTACGGGGCACACCGTCCAGGATATAGCCGCCGGTGCAGTCGGGCTCGGCCAGCCTCTCCTGAATGATGCCGATGATGACCTCGTCGGGAACCAGCTTGCCGGCATCCATATAGGACTTGGCCTGCAGGCCGATGGGCGTACCGGCCTTGACGGCGGCACGGAGGATATTACCGGTGGAAATGGTAGGGATGTTCAGCTCACGGGAGAGGACCTCGGCCTGGGTGCCTTTGCCGGCGCCCGGTGGCCCTAACAGGATCATCTTCATAGCCTGAACCCTCCCCTTATTCCAGGAAGCCTTTGTAATGCCGCATCAGCATCTGGGCTTCCAGCGCCTTCATCGTCTCCAGCGCCACGCTGACAACGATGATGATGGACGTACCGCCGATGGCCAGGTTCCGCGCCCCAGTCAGGTTCTGGGTGATGATGGGGGCAATGGCGATGACGGACAGATAGAGCGCGCCGAACAGGGTGATCTTATTGAGCACCTTGTGAATGAAGTCGGCGGTAGGCTTGCCGGGGCGGAAGCCGGGGATGAAGCCGCCGTTCTTCTTCAGATTGTTGGCCACCTCGATGGGGTTGAACTGCATGGTGGAGTAAAAGTAGCTAAAGCCCAGAATCAGCAGGAAATAGATTACGGAGTAAAGGAGCCCCGCAGTATCGAACACCCGCATCAGGCCGCCGCCAAAGCCCTCGGTGGTGGTGTCCCACCCCGCGAACGCGCCGATGGTAGCCGGCAGAGAGGCGATGGACTGGGCGAAGATGATGGGCATGACGCCGGACATATTCACCTTCATGGGGATGTGGCTGGACTGGCCGCCGTACATCTTCCGACCCACCACCCGTTTGGCGTACTGCACGGGCAGGCGCCGTTCGGCGTTGGAGATGAAGACGATGAAGACCACGATAGCCAGCATACCCACCACGATGAGGACCGCGCCCCACCAGGGCAGAGAGAACACGTTGTCGCCGGAGATGCCACTGATGTTGTTGGTGACGCCCAGCCAGAGGGTCTGCACCATGGAGGGCACCCGGGACACGATGCCGGCGAACAGGATGATGGAGATGCCGTTACCGATACCGAACTCGGTGATCTGCTCACCCAGCCACATGATGAAGGCAGAGCCGGCAGTAAAGGACACCACGATGACGATGCCGGCCCAGACGCCGTTCATACCGCCCAGATTGAGCAGGCCGTTGGCCTTGATGAGGGTGTAGTAGCCGAAGCCCTGCAAAAGGGCGATGGCCACCGTGGTATAACGGGTGATGGCGGCGATCTTCTTCCGGCCCTCCTCGCCGCCCTCCTTCTGGAGCCGCTCCAGGGCAGGGATGGCGACAGTGAGGAGCTGGATGATGATCGAACTGTTGATATAGGGCTGCACACCCAGGGCGAACACCGTGGCGGTGGCGAAAGCGCCGCCGCTCATGGCGTTCATCAGCCCAAAGATGGTGCCGCTCATATTGTTGAGGTAGTTGCCCAGCAGTGTCGTGTTCACGAAGGGTACAGGCACTGCGGAGCCCAGCCGGAAGATGAGGAGCGCAAAGACTGTAAACATGATCTTTTTGCGCAGCTCAGGGATCTTCCAGGCATTTTTGATGGTCTGGATCACGTCAGACCACCTCGTACTTTCCACCTGCCGCAACGATCTTCTCCTTAGCGGAGGCGGAGAAGGCGTTGGCCCGGACGATCAGCTTCTTCTCGAGGCTGCCGTTGCCGAGGATCTTTACACCGTACTCGCACTTAGAGAGGATACCCTTCTCCAGCAGATCGCAAACATTGACGGTGGCGCCGTCCTCAAATTTATTCAGAGCGGAGACATTGACGATCTCCAGGGGCTTGGCAAAGATGTTGTTGAAGCCGCGCTTGGGGATACGGCGGACCAGAGGCATCTGGCCGCCCTCAAAGCCCACGCGGACGCCGCCGCCGGAGCGGGCCTTCTGGCCCTTGTGACCCTTGCCGGCGGTCTTGCCGTTGCCGGAGCCGGCGCCGCGGCCCTTACGGTAGGCGCTCTTCACGGAGCCGGGCGCGGGGGAGAGTTCATGCAGATTCATTTCGCGCACCTCCTCACTGTTCCTCGGTGACCTGGAGCAGGTAACCGATATGGGCGATCTTGCCGCGGGTAGCCTCGTTGTCGGGCTGCACGGTGGTGTCGCCGATCTTGCGCAGACCCAGAGCCTCTGCCGTCGCCTTGTGTTTGGCAATCCGGCCGTTCAGGCTCTTGACCAGCTTGATGTTCAGCTTAGCCATTTCCTAGCCCTCCTTAACCTACGATCTCTTCCACGCTCTTACCGCGGATGCGGGCAACCTCCTCAGGGCCGCGCAGGGACTTGAGGCCCTGCATGGTGGCGGCCACCACGTTCTGGGGGTTGTTGGAGCGCAGGCACTTGGTACGGATGTCCTTGATGCCGGCAGTCTCCAGCACGGCGCGGACGGGGCCGCCAGCAATCACGCCGGTACCGGGGGCGGCGGGCTTGAGCAACACGCGGCCGGCGCCGAACTCACCGATCACCTCGTGGGGGATGGTGGTCCCGGACAGCGTCACATTGATCATGTTTTTCTTGGCGTCTTCAATGCCCTTGCGGATCGCCTCGGGCACCTCGGCGGCCTTACCCAGGCCGAAGCCCACGCGCCCCTTCTCGTCGCCGACCACCATGAGGGCGGCAAACTTGAAGATACGGCCGCCCTTGACGGTCTTGCTGACGCGGTTCAGAGAAACGAGCTTCTCGGTGAACTCGCTGGGTTCTCTTTCAAATCTAGCCATGTTCGTTCTCTCCTCCCCTTAAAATTCCAGGCCGCCCTCGCGGGCGCCCTCGGCCAGAGCCTGGACCCGGCCGTGATAGACATAGCCGCCGCGGTCAAAGACCACAGTAGTGATGCCGGCGGCCTTGGCGCGCTCGGCCACCATCTGGCCCACCTTCTTGGCGGCGTCGGACTTGGTGCCCTCGCAGGCAAAGTCCTTCTCCAGGGAGGAAGCGGAGACCAAGGTCTTGCCGCTGACGTCGTCGATGACCTGAGCGTAAATGTTGGTCTCGCTGCGGAACACATTCAGGCGGGGTCTCTCGGGCGTGCCGGAGATTTTCCCGCGCACTCTCTTGTGGCGCTTAAGCCGCTGAGCGTTGGTATTGGGTCTGTTGATCATTTTGGCACACCTCCTTATTTCTTCTTGACGCCGGTCTTGCCTTCCTTGCGGCGGATGACCTCGTCAGTGTATTTGATGCCCTTGCCCTTATACGGCTCAGGCGGACGTTTCTCTCTGACCTCGGCGGCGAACTGGCCCACCTGCTGCTTGCTGGCGCCGGAGATGATGATCTTGTTGGGGTTGGGCACGTCGATGGCGATACCCTCCGGCTCCTCCATGGTGACCTGATGGGAGAAGCCCAGGTTCATGACAAGCTTCTTGCCCTCTTTGGCCACACGATAGCCCACGCCGTTGACATCCAGCTCCTTTTTGAAGCCGTCGGTCACGCCTACCACCATGTTGTGGAGAAGGCTGCGGGTCAGGCCGTGGAGCGCACGGTTCTCCTTGGCGTCGTTGGGACGGGTCACATGGAGCTCGGCACCCTCCTGTGCGATGGTCATGGCGGGGCTGAGCTGCTGGGTGAGGGTGCCCTTGGGGCCCTTCACAGTAACCAGGTTGTCTGCGCCGATGGTGATCTCCACGCCGGCGGGGACAGAGATAGGCATTCTTCCGATTCTAGACATTTCTCTCTCCCTCCCTTACCACACGAAGGCCAGGACTTCACCGCCGACATGCTGGGCACGGGCAGCCTTGTCGGTCATGACGCCCTTGGACGTGGACACGATCGCGATACCCAAGCCGCGGAGCACCTTGGGGAGCTCGTCAGCGCCCGCGTAGACGCGCAGGCCGGGCTTGGAGACACGGCGAAGGCCGGTGATGACCTTCTCCTTGCCGGGGTTATACTTCAGGGTGATACGGATCACGCCCTGAGTGCCGTCGTCGATGAGCTGGAAGTTTTTGATATAGCCTTCATCCAGCAGGATCTGCGCGATGGACTTCTTCATGTTGGACGCGGGCACGTCCACAGTGTCATGCTTGGCATTGTTGGCGTTGCGGATGCGGGTGAGCATATCCGCAATGGGGTCCGTGATATGCATGGATCTTACCTCCTATATAAGAGTTACAGACATCTGCCTGTTGCAGCGGAAGGTATCGGAGCTAGGTAACTTCGACCTGTTGACCGCCGGCATAATCGGAGCAGGTTCTGCCTTCCCGCCCCGGCTGTGGCCGGGCGTGCAGGCGACTCCCCTGCTCCTCCTCATCACATGGAAGCCCAAAGGGCTTCCATGTGAAAAAAAGGACGAGAGCTGCACGGGGACGCGTCTTACCAGGACGCCTTCTTGACGCCGGGAATCTGGCCCTTGTAGGCCAGCTCACGGAAGCAGATACGGCAGATGCCGTAGTCACGCAGATATGCGTGGGGGCGGCCGCAGATCTTGCACCGGTTGTAACGCCGGGTGGAGAACTTGGGCTCACGCTGCTGCTTGAGGATCATAGATTTCTTAGCCATGTTTCCTTCTCCTCCTTAGCGCCCGGCAAAGGGAGCGCCGATCAGGGTCAGCAACTCCTTGGCCTCTTCGTCGGTCTGGGCGGTGGTGCAGAACACCACGTCTAGGCCGCGGATTTTGTCGATCTTGTCGTACTCGATCTCGGGGAAAATGAGCTGCTCCTTCAGGCCCAGGGCATAGTTGCCGCGGCCATCGAACGCGTTGGGATTGATGCCGCGGAAGTCGCGGACGCGGGGCAGGGCCACATTGAAGAGGCGGTCCAGGAACTCCCACATCCGGTCGCCGCGCAGGGTGACCTTGGCGCCGATGGGCATGCCCTCACGGAGCTTGAAGTTGGCCACGGACTTCTTGGCCTTCGTAATGATCGCCTTCTGGCCGGTGATGGTGGTGAGATCGCTCACGACGGCCTCCAGCACCTTGGAGTTGTCGCGGGCTTCGCCGCAGCCGCAGTTCACCACGATCTTATCCAGCTTGGGAATCTGCATGGTGCTCTTGTAGCCGAACTTCTGCATGAGAGCAGGAGCGACTTCCTGCTGGTATTTGGCCTTCAGGTTAGGCACTTTCTTTTCCTCTGCCATATTCAATCACTCCTCCTCTCTCAGATTTCAGCGCCGCACTTCTTGCAGACGCGGACCTTCTTGCCGCCCTCGACCTTATGGCCGATGCGGGTGGGCTTATTGCACTTGGGGCACACCTTCTGCACCTTGCAGGCATAGATGGGGGCTTCCTTCTTCAGGATGCCACCCTCCTCGCCCTGCTTGCGGGGTTTGGTGTGGCGGGAGACGATGTTGACCTTCTCCACGATGACCTTGCTCTCCTTGGGGAGGACGGAGAGGACCTTGCCCTGCTTGCCCTTGTCCTTGCCGGAGAGGACGACCACCAGGTCGTCTTTTTTGATGCTCATCTTGTTCATGTTTTCTCCTACCCCCTTACAGCACTTCGGGAGCCAGGGACAGGATCTTCATGTAATCCTTGTCGCGCAGCTCACGGGCCACGGGCCCAAAGATACGGGTACCGCGGGGATTCTTGTCGTCCTTGATGAGGACAGCGGCATTGTCGTCAAAGCGGACATAGCTGCCGTCGGCGCGGCGGACGCCGCGGGCGGAGCGGACGATCACGGCCTTGACGACCTCGCCCTTCTTCACGGTGCCGCCGGGCTGAGCCTTACGGACGGAGGCCACGACCACATCGCCGATATTGCCGTACTTGCGCTTGGAGCCGCCAAGCACGCGGATGGTCTTGATCTCCTTGGCGCCGGTATTGTCGGCCACCTTCAGATAACTTTCCTGCTGAATCATTCCGGCACCTCCTTACTTCGCTTTTTCAATGATTTCGACCACGCGCCACCGCTTGTCCTTGCTGAGGGGGCGGGTCTCCATGACCTTCACGCGGTCGCCCACGCCGCAAGCGTTCTGCTCGTCATGGGCTTTGAGCTTGTAGGTCCTCTTTACAATCTTCTTATAGAGGGGATGGGCCACACGGTCGGCGATGGCCACCACCACGGTCTTATCCATCTTGTCCGAGACAACCAGGCCGACTCTGGTTTTACGGGAAGAAGTTCTGTTCTCCATCTTCATTTCCTCCTATTCCTTATCGGCCTGCGAGCTGCTGCTCACGGATCATGGTCTTGACTCGGGCAATGTCTTTCTTGACCTCCGCGATGCGGATGGGGTTGTCGAGCTGATTGGTGGCGTGCTGCAGGCGCAGCTGGAACAGGTCCTTTTTCAGGTCCAGGAGCTTGGCGTCCAGCTCTGCGGCGGACATCTTGCGTACCTCAGTTGCCTTCATCATTATTCACCACCATTCTCGGTCTCGGCGGTCTCTTTCGCCACGATTTTGCACTTGACAGGCAGCTTGTGGGAGGCGAGACGCAGGGCCTCACGGGCGGTCTCCTCGGAAACGCCCGCGATCTCAAACATGACGCGGCCGGGCTTGACCACGGCCACCCAGTACTCGGGAGAGCCCTTACCGGAACCCATGCGGGTCTCGGCCGGCTTCTCGGTGATGGGCTTGTCGGGGAAGATCTTGATCCAGACCTTACCGCCACGCTTGGTATAGCGGGTCATGGCGATACGGGCGGCCTCGATCTGATTGGAGGTGATCCACGCGGGCTCGGTGGCCTGCAGGCCGAACTCACCGTAGGTGACGGTATTGCCCCGGGTGGCCTTGCCCTTCATGCGGCCGCGGTGGACGCGGCGATATTTGACTCTCTTAGGCAGCAGCATTAGTTGGCGCCTCCTTCCTTAGGAGTAGCAGGAGCGGCGGGACGGGGGGCGGCGGGACGGTTGTTGAAGCCGCCCTGGGGACGCTGGCCACCGAAGCCCTGACCGGCGGGGCGCTGGCCGTAGCCGCCCTGAGGACGCTGGCCGCCGAAGCCGGGCTTGCGGTCGCCGAAACCGGGCTTCCGATCGCCGAACTTCCGGTCACCGTCGCGGCGGCGGGGCCGGTCGGGACGCTCCTTGAAGTTCTTGGTATCTAGGGTGCGGGGAGTGGTCCGCAGGGCCTGGGAAAGGACCTCGCCCTTGTAGATCCAGCACTTAACACCGATGCGGCCGTAAGTGGTAGCGGCCTCGGCAAAGCCGTAATCGATATCGGCGCGGAGCGTCTGCAGGGGAATGGTGCCGTCATGGTAGTGCTCGGTGCGGGCGATCTCAGCGCCGTTGAGACGGCCGGAGACCTGGACCTTGATGCCCAGAGCGCCCATCCGCATGGCGCGACCCATGGCGTTTTTCATGGCGCGGCGGAAGGCGATACGCTTCTCCAGCTGCTGGGCGATGTTCTCCGCCACCAGCTGGGCGTCCATATCGGGGTTCTTGACCTCGACGATGTTCAGCGCTACGCTCTTGCCGATGAGCTTCTCCACCTCCAGGCGGATACGCTCGATCTCGGTGCCGCCCTTGCCGATGACCACGCCGGGGCGGGCGCAGTGCAGGTAGATGCGGACCTTGGCGCTGTCCCGCTCGATCTCGATCTTCGGGATGCCGGCGGAATAGAGGGTCTTCTTCAGATACTTGCGGATCTTGTCGTCCTCGACCAGCAGGTCGCCCACCTTCTCGTTGCGGGCATACCAGCGGGAGTCCCAATCCTTAATGACGCCCACGCGCAGGCCGTGGGGATTCACTTTCTGTCCCATAGATTCTGCCTCCTCCCTTAGCGTTCTGCCACAGCGATGGTGACGTGAGAAGTTCGCTTGTTGATCCGGTAGCCGCGGCCCTGGGCCCGGGGCATCATGCGCTTGATGATGGGGCCGGGGGTGGCGAAGGTCTCGGAGACGTAGAGCTTCTCGGGGTCCATCCCGTGGTTGTTCTCGGCGTTGGCCGCGGCGCTCTTGAGGAGCTTGAGCAGAGGCTCGGAGGCGGCCTTGGGGGTATTCATCAGGATCGCGGTGGCCTGGGCCACGCTCTTCCCGCGGATGAGATCACAGACGATCTGGATCTTTCGGGGAGAGATCCGGACGTATCTCAGATGTGCTTTCGCTTCCATTCTTCTCTCTCCTCCTTACTTGCCGGACTTGGCGCCCGCGTGGCCCTTAAAGGTGCGGGTGGGGGCGAACTCGCCCAGCTTGTGGCCGACCATATCCTCGGTCACATAGACGGGAACGTGCTTGCGGCCGTCATGGACGGCAAAGGTGTGACCGACGAAGGAGGGGAAGATGGTGGAGGCGCGGCTCCAGGTCTTCAGGACCTTCTTATCTCCGGTCTTATTCATTTCGTCAACCCGCTTGAGCAGCTCGGGGGCGCAAAACGGGCCTTTCTTAACGCTTCTGGACATGTTTCACTGCCTCCTTACTTACTTGGAATTCCGGTGCTTGACGATGAACTGCTCGGTGCGGCTCTTCTTCTTGCGGGTCTTGTAGCCCATGGCCGGCTTACCCCAGGGGGTGACAGGCCCGGGACGGCCCACAGGGCTCTTGCCCTCGCCGCCGCCGTGGGGGTGGTCGTTGGGGTTCATGACGCTGCCGCGGACGGTGGGCCGCCAGCCCATGTGGCGCTTGCGGCCGGCCTTGCCGATCTGAATGTTGCCGTGATCAGTGTTGCCGACCTGGCCGATGCAGGCCTTGCACTCCTCACGCACATAACGGACCTCGCCGGAAGGGAGGCGGACCTGAGCCATGCCGTTCTCCTTGGCCATGAGCTGACCGGCCACGCCGGCGGAGCGGACCAACTGGGCGCCCTTGCCGGGATAGAGCTCGATGTTGTGGATGAGCTCGCCCACAGGAATGTTGGCGATGGGCAGGCAGTTGCCGGGGAGAATGTCGGCCTCGGGGCCGGAGACGATCTTGTGGCCGGGCTTCAGGCCGACAGGGGCCAGGATATAGGCCTTCTCTCCGTCGGTATACTGGATGAGGGCAATGTTGGCGGAGCGGTTGGGATCGTACTCCAGGCGAAGCACGGTGGCCTCCACGCCATCCTTCTGGCGTTTGAAGTCGATGATGCGGTATTTCTTCTTGTTGCCGCCGCCGCGATGGCGGACGGTAATGCGGCCGTAGCTGTTGCGCCCGGCGTTCTTCTTCAGGTTCTCGGTCAGGCTGCGCTCAGGCTTGGCCTTCTTATCGATGCCCTCGAAGGCCGACACGGTCATGTGGCGGCGGGAGGGCGTCGTGGGCTTATAAGTCTTGATAGCCATTGTCTCTCTTCTCCTCCTTACGCCTCAAAGAACTCGATGGCCTTGGAGTCCTCGGTCAGGGTGACCATGGCCTTCTTCCAGGAGGGGCGGCGACCGGCGGGGAACCGTCCGGTGCGCTTCTCCTTGCCATACATGTTCAGAGTATTGACCTTGGCCACCTTCACGCCAAAGATCTCCTCCACCGCCTTGGCGATCTCGATCTTGTTGGCGTCCTTGGCGACCTCAAAGGTGTAGCGCTTGTCCTCGGTCATCGACATAGACTTCTCGGTGATGATGGGGCGCTTAATGATGTCATAAGCCTTTGTCATTACGCAAACACCTCCTCGATGACGGCCAGCGCAGCCTTGTCGACGATGAGCTGCTTGGCGTTGAGAATGTCATAGACATTGATGAGCTTTGCGGTGGTGGCGCTCACGCCGGGGATGTTCCGGGCGGACTTCACCACGTTCATGTTGACCTCAGGGGTGACCAGCACGGCCTTGCCGGCGTTCACGGCGGTGAGGAAGCTCTGCATGGTCTTGGTCTTGATCTCGGGGACGTTCAGCTCATCCACCACGATCACGTTGCCCTCAGCGGCCTTGGCGGAGAGGACGGACTTGAGGGCCAGACGCTTCACCTTCTTGTTGAGGGTGTAGCGATAGGAGCGGGGCTTGGGGGCGAACACGATGCCGCCGTGGGTCCACTGGGGAGCCCGGGTGGAGCCCTGACGGGCACGGCCGGTCCCCTTCTGGCGGTAGGGCTTGATGCCGCCGCCGGAGACCTCGGCGCGGGTGAGGGCGGACTGGGTGCCCTGGCGGCAGTTGGCCAGGTGGTTCTTCACGACGGCGTGGACGACGTCCTCGTTGGGCTCGATCCCGAACACAGCTTCGGAGAGCTCCACTTCACCGACCTTGGTGCCGGACATGTTCACAACAGTTGCCTTAGGCATTTGGTTTCTCTCCTTTCTTACTTGTTACGGGCGGAAGCCTTCTGGGGATTGACGCGGGCGGAAGCCTTCTGCGGGTTGAGGCTGGCGTTGGCCGCGGCGCCCTTCTCCTTGACGTTGATCACGCTGTTGCGCAGATACACAACGCCGCCCTTGGGGCCGGGAACGGCGCCCCGCACGGCAATGATGCCCAGCTCAGGGTCGACCTTGACCACGTCCAGATTCAGGACGGTGACCTGCTCGTCTCCCATGTGGCCGGCACCGATCTTGCCCTTGAAGATGCGGGAGGGATCGGTGCTGGAGCCCATAGAACCAGCATGGCGGTGCACAGGGCCGCCGCCGTGGCTGGTGGGGGTGCGCTGGGCGCCCCAGCGCTTGATGACGCCGGCATACCCCTTACCCTTGCTGACGCCGGTGACGTCTACGCGGTCACCCTCGGCAAAGGTATCCACCTTGATCTCGTCGCCCACGTTCAGGTCGGCGGCGCCGTTGAGCTTGAACTCCTTGAGGACCTTCTTCCGGGCCTCGCCAGTCTTCTTCAGGTGGCCCAACTCAGGCTTGGTGAGTTTCTTTTCGGCAACATCTTCATAGCCCAGCTGGACCGCCTCATAGCCGTCCTTTTCCGTGGTCTTCTTCTGGACCACGGTGCAGGGGCCGGCCTCGATGACCGTGACCGGGATGATGTGGCCGGCTTCATCGAAGATCTGGGACATGCCCACTTTCTTGCCGATGATCGCCTTTTCCATGTGACTTCCTCCTTAAAATAAGGTTATTGGTCGGGAGAGGTGCCCATCAGGCTGGCATTGCTCTCGCGACTTGACCCGTCCATCTCAAAAACGCGATGGACTGCGGTACTGACTTCGTTACAAAGTCCGCTTTGCTCCGTTTTCGCCTGCGGCAAAAACCGCGCTGCGCTACCTTGTTCCTCGTCTCCGAATCAAACCCGCTTCGCCGGGCTTTGATCTGGCAGGACGGGAGATGTGCGGCGCACTTGGCTTACAGTTTGATTTCGATCTCAACGCCGGCGGGAAGCTCCAGGGCCATCAGGGCCTCCACCGTCTTGGGAGAGGGCTTGATGACGTCGATGAGGCGTTTATGGGTGCGGCGCTCGAACTGCTCACGGGAGTCCTTGTACTTGTGTACGGCGCGCAGGATGGTAACGACCTCCTTCTTAGTGGGCAGGGGCACGGGGCCGGACACGGTGGCGCCGGTGCGTTTGGCGGTCTCCACGATCTTCTCGGCACTCTGGTCGATCAGCTGGTGGTCGTACGCCTTGAGACGGATGCGGATCATTTCCTTCTGAGCTGCCATGGTTGTTCCTCCTTAAAACATACGAAGTGGTTTGTGACGTCTGCCGCTCCGTACGGTGAGAAATCTTTTATACACTCTTCCGTGCGTATCATTCCGAGGCATGAAGGAGGCCGGCACACATAACGTAGCCGGCCGTCGCACTCAAGTCCCGGCGATATACGCCGAGCGCATGATTTCTCAGCCGCCCGATCAACGGACATACTCCGCAGAAGTTACCTCATTTCTGAGCAATCTCCTGCATCATCGCAGACTGCGCCCAAACAGGCGCTTGATTATGATATAACATACAAGGCCCGATGTCAAGCATAAATTACACAATTTTCGCGTGTATTTCAAGGATTTCTTCGCCCTTCTCACCTGGGCCCCGCCTCCTCTCCATTTATAAACATTTCGTAAAACTTCCTCCGAGAGAATTGACGAACCCCGCAGAACGCGATATGCTCTGTTCATACACGAAATAGCCTCTCTTCTCTTGGAAAGGAGTTTTGGCGATGAAGGGTTCTGACGATATCCTGATGACCTATCTTCGGGTCTCCCAGCACATGTCCCGGCTGTTCCGCGTCCATTTTGGCCGGCTGCAGCTCACTTTCCCCCAGGCCCTGGTCCTCACCGTGCTGGGCGAGGAGGGTCCCATGCCCATCAGCACCCTGGCCGAACGCACCGGCAGCACCAATTCCACCGTTTCCGGCATCGTGGACCGCCTGGAGAAGTTGGAGCTGGCCCGCCGCGACCGCTCCGGTGAGGACCGCAGAGTGATCTATGTCGCCGTCACCGAAAACTATCGGGCGCTGCGGAAAAAGGCGGAGACCGACGTGGGCGGCTACTTCAGCTCCGTCCTGTGCTCCATGCCGAAGGAGGACCGACTCCTCATCACCTCCGCCTTGCACAAGCTGGATGAGGCTCTTTTGTCCAAGGAGGCGGAGGACGCTGGGCTGTAAGTTTGTTTTCCATGTGATTTTTCCCTCATTATCTGATATACTTACTTTATAGTAAACGGTTTTCCCGGCGGGCGCCGGACGGACGAATCCGGCGCGGTCCTCACTCCGTGCCGCTGTGACGAAGGATGGAATCCAAAAATGAGGAAACATTACGGCTACGACTCCTATCGGGGGCGCTCCCCGCTCCGCACATTTCTAAAGGCGACCGCCGTTGTACTGGCCGTGGTCCTGCTTCTGGGCGTGGCGGCGCTGTTTTTCCTGGAGCCCTATTGGGTCGTTTCCGCGGATGGGGCGCAGCTCCGCCTGCCTTGGAGCCAGCAGACGCCCGCACCTTCCGCCGAACCCAGCCCCTTCTCCTCCTCTCCCGTGGTGGTGGTCACGCCGGAGATCCAGACCCCGGCATATCTCCACGCCGCCTTTCTGCCCGGCGAGGCCCTCTATGACGGCAGCGCCGCAGCACGGCTTACGGAGGCCGGCGCAGAGGCGGCTCTTTTTGATATGAAAACCGATGAGGGGCTTCTGCACTACCGCTCCGAGCTCCCCCTGGCGGATCAGGCAGGCGTCAATCCGAAGGACACCGCTCTCAACGCCGCTATTCTGGCCCTCAACGGGACTGACGGGCTCTATACGGTGGCCCGCGTGTCCTGTTTCCGGGACAATTCCCTGCCCAAGGCGCGCAACGACATGGCCGTCCGCTCTCCCGCCGGAAACTGGAGGGACAACGGCGGCTATCGCTGGCTCTCCCCCTCCAGCAGCGACGCCCAGGGCTATCTCATCGATATCTGTCTGGAGCTGGCGGGCCTTGGTTTTGACGAGATCCTGCTGGACAACGCAGGGTACCCCGTGGACGGAAACTTGGATTATATCGTGAGGAACGATGCCTATGACAGCGCCCTCTTCCCCGCCACCGTCCGCGGCTTTTACACGGACCTGGTACAGCGGCTGGAGGAGCAGTACCCGGAAGTGGTCCTCTCCGTAGTCACAGACCGGGACACGCTAGAGGCTGCCACCAGCGAAGAGAGCGGCCAGACCCTGTCCGGCATGGCAGAGCGCATGGACCGGATCTGGGTCCGGGATCTGGGCGCCGCCTGGACACAGTGCGTCCAACTGCTGGACGAAGCCGGCCTCTCCCGGCCCGAGGTCAATCTGGTATCTATCGACACGCAGGCGGGCGTTTCAGACCGCAGTTGGTGCCTCTGGCCTTGACCCCGTCAAAACGCCGAATTTTCTCTCCATTTTTCTCCATCCTGATTTTGAGGCGGGGTTGGAGCTAAAAATTTTTTGTTCTCATTCTTCCTTTTCCGTCAGTATTTGGATACTATTTTCCCACTTATTACAATTTTAGGAGGCCGCACAGCGACAGCTTTTGTGTGGTCTCCTGAAATTTTTTCTATAGGCCCCACCAATTTAGACATTGGTTCAAGTTTGTATATTGATTTTGACGCCCCAAACGTGTATCATGGTAAGTATTCTGGGGCAGTATCCAGATGTTCGTGCTTAAGCACATGGAAAGGCGGTGATGGAATGTCTTTGGAAGCAGTCCAAAAGGTGACGGAAACCGAGCAGAAGGCCCGCGCGCGTAAGGCGGAGGCGGTGGAACAGGCAAAGAAGCTGATCGCCGACGCAGAACGTCAGGGCCGAGAGCGTCTGAGCGCGGCAAAGGCCGAGGCGGACGTCCAGGTCAAGGTCATGCTCACCAAAGCGGAGGAGTCCGCGGCGAAACACTCGGAAGCCGTCATGGAGGAAACGCGGCGGTCCTGCGACAGCCTGCGCCAAGCGGCGGAAGGTAAACTGGAGGACGCGGCGGCACTCATTATCAGAAGGGTAGTGGGAGTCTAATGTCCATTGTCAAAATGAAACGCCTGCGGCTGTTTTGCATGGCCGCCCACCGGGAGGAGCTTCTCCGCCAGCTCCAGCATCTGGGCTGCGTGCAGGTCCGGGAGCCCACCGACTGCATGGAGGATCCGGACTGGAGCGCCTTCATCCGGGTGGATGACACCGCTCTGGCGGACACCAGGGCCCGTGCCGACGCTCTGCGCGCCGCGCTGGAGCTCTTGAACCGCTATGCACCCTCCAAGGGCGGTCTGTTTTCTCCCAGGCCCGAGATCACCGAAGGGCAGCTCTTTGACGATCAGGCCCGGCGGGAAGCCTTGGACGCTGCGGAACGCATCACCGGACACGAAGCGCGCATCAACGCCATCTACGCAGAGCAGAGTAAGCTCGCCGCGCAGAAGGCCTCCCTCGCCCCCTGGCTGGAGCTGGAGGTGGATCTGAACACCCCGTCCACCCGCGAGGTCTCCGTGACCTTCGGCGCCTTTCCCGGATCGGCGGACCGGCAGGCGGTGGAGCGGGCGCTGGCCACTGCCACGGAGCTGGCCCAGCTCACTTGGGCCGGGCACGACCGGGAATTTCAGTATGTGCTTCTCCTCTGCCATCGAAAAGCGGAAGAGGAGGCCCTGGACCTTTTGAAGGGCTTTGGTTTCACTCCCTCCTCTCTGCGGGGCTGGGAGGGCACCGCCCGGGCCAACACCGACCGGATCGAGGCCCGTCTTGCTGAATTGGGCCGGGAGCTGGAGGCCTGCAGGGCCGCCATCTCCGGCGAGGTGGTCCACCGGGAGGACCTGAAGCTCTGCATGGACCGTATGACCCAGGACATCCAGCGGGAGGAGGTCAAGGGGCGGCTCCTGGCTTCCCAGACCACCATCTTTCTGGAGGGCTGGGTCCCGGCGGAGAGCCTGCCCCGTCTGGAGTCGCTCCTGAGCCGGTACCCCACCGCGTGGGAAGCCTCGGATCCCCAGCCAGAGGAATACCCCTCCGTGCCGATCCAGCTCAAGAACAATGCGCTGACCCGGCCTCTCAACATGGTCACCAATATGTATGTTCTCCCCGCCTATGACGGCGTGGACCCCAATCCGCTGATGGCCCCCTTCTTCATTTTCTTCTTTGGGCTGATGATGGCGGATATGGCATACGGCATTTTGATGGTCCTGGGCGCCGTCTTTATGTTCCGCGTCATGCGGCCCAAGGGCGGTATGCGGGACTTTGCCGGTCTGCTGCTGCTGTGCGGCATCAGCACCTTTATCATGGGCGCGCTGACCGGCGGCTTCCTGGGCGACTTTATTCCCCAGTTGGCCAAGATCATCAACCCCAACACCACACTCACCGAGCTTCCAGCCCTGTTCACCCCCCTCAACGACACACTGGCCATTCTGGTGGGCTCTCTGGCCCTGGGCCTGATCCAGATCATCACCGGCATGATCATCAGCGTGGTGCGCAAGGTGCAGGCCGGCCAGGTGGCCGACGCCATTTGGGACGAGGTGACCTGGTGGATCATCCTCGCCGGCATCGCCCTGGCCGTGCTGGGCATCGGCTCGGTGGGCGGCTATCCCGTGGTCCTGATCGTCGGACTCGTCATGCTGCTCTACGCCGGGACCCGGAATGCCAAGGGCTTTGGAAAGATCACCTCCCTCATCGGGACGGTCTACAACGGCGCCACCGGCTTTTTCAGCGACATCCTCTCCTACGCGCGTCTGATGGCTCTGATGCTGGCGGGCAGCGTCATCGCCCAGGTATTCAACACGCTGGGCTCGGTGACGGGCAACGTGATCGGCTTCGTGATCATCTCCCTCATCGGCAATATGCTCAACTTCGCGCTGAATCTGCTGGGCTGCTACGTTCATGACCTGCGGCTCCAGTGCCTGGAATTCTTCAACCGTTTCTACAAGGAGGGCGGCAAGCCCTTCCGGCCCCTGCTGATCCAAACCAAATATGTAGATATCAAGGAGGAAAATTAACATGGCTGAATTCATTGCTCAATTTGGCGGTATTGGTCTGGCGTTTCTGGGCGCCGCGCTGGCGGTGGGCCTGTGCTGCGTCGGCTCCGCGAAAGGCACCGGCATGGTGGGCGAGGCCGCTACCGGCGTCCTGAGTGAGAACCCTGAGCATTTCTCCAAGTGCCTGATCCTCCAGGTGCTTCCCGGCACCCAGGGCCTGTACGGATTGGTCATCTGGTTCTTCGCCCTGTTTACCATGGGCGCTTTCTCCGGCGGCATCGTGGACCTCTCCGTCACGCAGGGCCTCACCATCTGCGTCTCCTGTATCCCCATGGCCATCGGCGGCTGGCTGTCCGCCATCTATCAGGGCCGCGTGGCCGCCTCCGCCATCAATGTGGTCGCCAAGAAGCCCGACGACTGGGCCAAGGGCATTATCCTCTGCGGTATCGTGGAGTTCTACGCCATCCTGTCTCTGCTGGCCTCCGTGCTGCTGCTGATGAACGCTCTGTAAGGGCGGTCCTTCGGGACAAGACAGGAAGGAAAGGCGGTAACCTATGAACGGTATCGAAAAAATCACCGGTCAGATCGAGGCCGACGTCCAGCGCGAGATCGACGATCTGACCGCCCAGGCCCAGGCCCAGGCGGCGGAAATCCTGGCCGACTATGAGGCCAGGGCCAGGGCCGAGGCCGAGGCCACCCTGAAGCGGGGCGCTCTGGCCGCCGCCCAGCGGGAAGAGCGGCTGGGGGATATGGCCCGGCTGGAGGCCCGCAAGCTGACGCTGGGCACCAAGCAGGAGATGGTGGAAAGGGCTTTCCAGCGGGCGCTGGAGAAGCTCACCAGCCTGCCCGACGCCGAGTATGTCTCTCTTCTGGCCAATCTGGCCGCAGCCGGCAGCCGCTCCGGACATGAGGCTGTCATCTTCTCACAGAAGGACCGGGCCCGCTTCGGCAAGCAGGTCGTCACCCTGGCCAATGACATCCTGGCCCGGAAGGTGGCCCCCAAGCTTCCCGAGGAGCTCACCGGTTCCAAGGCCGGCGCCATTCTGGACAAGGTGGTGGCCGGCGCCTCCGCCGTGCTGGCAGGGACCGGCATGCTCACCCTGGCCGAGGAATCCCGTCCCATGGCCGGCGGTCTCATCCTCCGGGACAACAACGTGGAGACCAACTGCTCCTTCGAGGTGCTCATCCACCTCCAGCGGGACGCCCTGGCCGCGGAAGTGGCAAAGACTCTCTTTGATTAGGGCCTCTCGCCGCAAGGAAAGGAGGGTGACCATTGGCCAAAAAAATCAATGAGTACGACTATCTCTATATTTCGGCCCGCATCCATGCGATGGAAAACCGGCTCCTGACCCGGGAGCGCATGGAGCGGATGCTGGGCGCCCACAGCGTGGACGACGCCGCCAAGGTCCTGTCCGAGTGCGGTTACGGGGAGTTCGCCTCCCTGACGCCCGCCTCCATCGAGCACACCCTGGATCAGGCCAGGCTGGAGCTGTTCACCGAGCTGCGCCGCTCCGTGCCCGACCCCAGCATCGTGGACGTGTTCTGTATCAAGTACGACTACCACAACGCCAAGGTGCTCCTGAAGGCGGAGGCCACCGGGCAGCGTCCGGACGGGCTGTTCCTGGACGCCGGCCGCTATCCCGCCGCCGCCCTGCAGGAGGACTACCTCAAGGGAGATCTGAGTCGGTACAGCGAGACCTTCCGGGCCGCCGTGGCGGAGGCCAAGGACACCATGGCCTCCAGCGGCGACCCGCAGGCCGCGGACTTTGTGCTGGACCGGGCCTATTATGCGGAGATGCTCCAGGCGGCGGAGGCCGCCCGCAGCCAGTTCCTTCTGGGCTACGTCCGGCTGTCCATCGACAGCGCCAACCTGCGCTCGGCGGTCCGCTCCGCGCGGATGGGCAAGGGGGCGGACTTCCTCCGCCGGGCGCTGATCCCCGGTGGGAATGTGAGTCTGGACAGCATCACCGCCGCCGTCACCGGCCGCGGCGAGCTGACGCAGGTCTTTTCCCACACCTATCTGGAGGCCGCCGCGGCCTCCGGCGCCGAAGCGGTCAAGGGGGGCGCCCTCACCGACTTTGAGCGGCTCTGCGACAACGCCCTCACCGCTTATCTCACCCAGGGAAAGCGGGTGGCCTTCGGTGAGCACCCCCTGATCGGCTATCTGTACGCCAAAGAGAACGAGCTCACCACCATCCGCATCATCCTCACCGGCCGGCTGGCCGGGCTGGATTCGGATACCATCCGGGAAAGGCTGCGTGAGAGCTATGTCTAACGAAAAATACCGCATCGCCGTGCTGGGGGATCAGGCCAGCGTCCTGGGCTTCAAGGCCCTGGGGCTGGACGTCTACCCCGCCGAGACGGTGGAGGCGGCCCGGGAGATCCTCCACCGCCTGGCCAAGAGCGACACCGCCATTATCTACCTCACCGAACAGCTTGCCCAGGGGCTGGAGCCGGAGATCGCCCGCTACAAGGATAATCTGACCCCCGCCATCATCCTTATCCCCGGCAAGGGCGGCAGTCTGGGCATCGGCATGGCCAACGTGAAAAAATCCGTGGAACGGGCGGTAGGCGCGGATATCCTGTAATCCCCCGCCCGCATCGCAGCGAAATCACCCGAAAGAAGGTCGATATATTTGAGCAGCGGAAAGATCGTAAAAATCTCCGGCCCGCTGGTGGTCGCCACGGGACTTTCGGACGCCAACATGGCCGACGTGGTCCGCGTGGGCGAGCAGCGCCTCATCGGCGAGATCCTCACCATGAACGGGGACTCCGCCTCCATCCAGGTCTATGAGGAGACCTCCGGCCTGGGCCCCGGCGCGGCGGTAGAAACCACCGGCTCCCCCCTGTCGGTGGAGCTGGGCCCCGGCCTGATCGAAAATATCTACGACGGCATCCAGCGGCCCCTGGAGGGCATCATGAAGATCGCCGGCTCCACCATTACCCGCGGCATCGAGGTCCCGGCCCTGGACCGCCAGAAGCACTGGGACTTCCAGGCCACCGCCAAGCCCGGCGACAAGGTGGAGGGCGGCGACGTCATCGGCACCGTCCAGGAGACCTCCTCCGTCCTCCACAAGATCATGATCCCTCCCAAGATGAGCGGCACCCTGGAGACCATCCAGTCCGGCTCCTTCACCGTGCTGGACACCGTGGCCACCCTGCGCACCCCCAAGGGGGACGTGGTGCCCCTCACCATGACGCAGAAATGGCCCGTCCGTGTGGGCCGCCCCTACAAACACAAATATCCCCCCAAGACGCCCCTTCTCTCCGGCCAGCGCATCGTGGACGCCATGTTCCCCGTGGCCAAGGGCGGCACCGCCGCCATCCCCGGGCCCTTCGGCTCCGGCAAGACCGTCATGCAGCACCAGCTGGCCAAGTGGTCCGATGTGGATATCGTCATCTACATCGGCTGCGGCGAGCGCGGCAACGAGATGACCGACGTGCTCCGGGAGTTCCCCGAGCTGGTGGACCCCCGTACCGGCGAGTCCCTGATGAAGCGGACCGTGCTCATCGCAAACACCTCCGATATGCCTGTGGCCGCCCGTGAGGCGTCCATCTACACCGGCATCACCATTGCCGAGTATTTCCGTGACATGGGGTACGACGTGGCCGTTATCGCCGACTCCACCTCCCGCTGGGCCGAGGCCCTGCGCGAGATGTCCGGCCGCCTGGAGGAGATGCCCGGCGAGGAGGGCTACCCCGCCTACCTCGCCTCCCGTCTGGCCCAGTTCTACGAGCGGGCCGGTTCGGTGGAGTGCATCACCTCCCAGGGAGACCGCCGCGGCAGCCTGACCGCCGTGGGCGCGGTCTCTCCCCCGGGCGGCGACCTCTCCGAGCCCGTCAGCCAGGCCACCATGCGCATCGTCAAGGTGTTCTGGGCTTTGGACGCCTCGCTGGCCTACCGCCGTCACTTCCCCGCCATCAACTGGCTCAACTCCTATTCCCTGTACCTCGACTCCCTCAAGCCCTGGTACGACGAGAATCTGGGGCCCCAGTTCATGGTCAACCGCGACAAGGCCATGAGCATCCTCCAGGAGGAGGCCAGCCTCAACGAGATCGTCCAGCTGGTGGGCAAGGACTCCCTGTCCGCCGCCGACCAGCTCACCCTGGAGACCGCAAAAATGCTGCGGGAGGATTTCCTCCAGCAGAACGGCTTCATGGAGGTGGACTGGTACTCCAGCTATGACCGCCAGGACAAGATGCTGGGCATGATCCTGGAGTACGACAAGCTCTGCCGCGCCGCCATTGTAAAGGGCGCCCCGGTGACCGACCTCTTCGCCATCCCCTTCCGGGAGCGGATGGGCCGCGCCAAGAGCGTGCCCGACGCCGACTATCCCGCCGTCTATGCCGCCATGGAGCAGGAGATGGCCGAGCAGATCGACGCGGCGGTTGCCAAGGGAGGTGCTGAGGAATGATTCGTGAATACCGCACCATTCAGGAGGTCAACGGACCCCTGATGCTGGTCAAGCAGGTCCAGGGCGTCGCCTACGACGAGCTGGGCGAGATCGAGCTGCCCGACGGCTCCGTCCGCCGCTGCCAGGTGCTGGAGGTCAACGGCGATACCGCCGTGGTCCAGCTTTTCGAGCCCTCCGCCGGCATCAATCTGGCCGAGTCCAAGATCCGCTTCCTGGGCCATCCGCTGCAGCTCGGCGTATCCGGCGACATGCTGGGCCGGGTCTTTAACGGCATGGGCCAGCCCATCGACGGCGGCCCCGCCATCCTGGCCGAGGAGTTCCGGGACATCAACGGCCTGCCCATGAACCCCGCCGCCCGGGACTACCCCAATGAGTTCATTCAGACGGGTATCTCCACCATCGACGGCCTGAACACCCTGGTCCGCGGCCAGAAGCTGCCCATCTTTTCCGGCTCCGGCCTGCCCCACGCCAATCTGGCCGCCCAGATCGCCCGCCAGGCCAAGGTGCTGGGGGACGACGCGGGCAATTTCGCCGTGGTCTTTGCCGCCATCGGCATCACCTTCGAGGAGGCCGACTTCTTTATCCAGGACTTCCGCCGCACCGGGGCCATCGACCGCACCGTGCTCTTCACCAACCTGGCCAACGACCCGGCCGTGGAGCGTATCGCTACCCCCCGCATGGCCCTGACCGCCGCCGAGTATCTGGCCTTTGAGAAGGGCATGCACGTGCTGGTCATCCTTACCGACATCACCAACTATGCCGAGGCCCTCCGGGAGGTGTCCGCGGCCAAGAAGGAGGTCCCGGGCCGCCGCGGCTATCCCGGCTACCTCTATACCAACCTGGCCACCATCTACGAGCGGGCCGGTCGTCAGTTGGGCAAGCCCGGCTCCATCACCCTCATCCCCATCCTCACCATGCCCGAGGACGACAAGACCCACCCCATCCCCGACCTCACCGGCTATATCACCGAGGGCCAGATCATCCTCTCCCGCGAGCTCTACCGCAAGGGCATCAATCCCCCTGTGGACGTGCTGCCCTCCCTGTCCCGTCTGAAGGACAAGGGCATCGGCGTGGGGCGGACCCGCGAGGACCACGCCGGGACCATGAACCAGCTCTTCGCCGCCTATGCCACCGGCAAAGAGAACAAGGAGCTGATGTCCATCCTGGGCGAGGCGGCTCTCTCCCCCACCGATCTCCTGTACGCCAAGTTCGCCGATGAGTTCGAAAAGCGGTATGTGAACCAGGGCACCGACGAGAACCGCTCCATCACCGAGACCCTGGACCTGGGCTGGGACCTTCTGTCCATCCTGCCCGCCTCCGAGCTCAAGCGGATCAAGCCGGAGTTCATTGAAAAGTACCTCCCGAAAAAGGAGGGATAACGCATGCCTGCGACCACTGTGAATCCCACCCGAATGGAGCTCACCCGCCTCAAGGGGCGGCTGAAGACGGCCCGCCGGGGCCACAAGCTCCTGAAGGATAAGCGGGACGAGCTGATGAAGCAGTTTCTGGATGTGGTCCGGGAAAACCGCGCCCTCCGGAGGCGGGTGGAGGAGGCCCTGATGCAGGCCCACGGCTCCTTTACCGTGGCCTCGGCCCTGATGTCCACCGAGATGCTGGAGCAGTCCCTCATGTACCCCAAGCAGTCTGTGGAGCTGACCATGGACTTCCAGAACGTCATGTCGGTCAACGTGCCGGAGTACCACTTCAAGACCAAGAACGCCGAGGCGGGGGACGTGTACCCCTACGGCTTTGCCGCCACCTCCGGCGCTCTGGACGACGCGGTGGACGCCCTCTCGGGCGTGTTCCAGGATATGCTGCGCCTGGCTGAGATGGAAAAGACCTCCCAGCTCCTGGCAGAGGAGATCGAAAAGACCCGCCGCCGGGTCAACGCCCTGGAATACGTCAAGATCCCCCAGATGGAAGAGAGCATCAAATATATCTCCATGAAGCTGGATGAAAATGAGCGCGCCTCTACCATCCGCCTCATGAAGGTCAAGGATATGCTCCTCAAAGACGCCATCGAGGAGAAGAGAGCCGAAGACGCCAGGGCCATCAGGACCTTCGGCGGCTCAGGCGAAGGTCCCCAGGAGATATAATGATAGAACACGCCAAAAGAGGAGGGCGCTCAATAGAGCGCCCTCCTCTTCTCATATTTTTTGAGCAGGTCCTCAATGGCCTCATCCAGGAGCCGGGATTTGGGGACCCGCGTCTCAGCAGAGAGCTGGTTAAATTGTGGAACCAGTTCATTTTTCAAGGATGAGATAAACTTCGTCCGATTTACCAGTTGTGCTTCACCCATCATATTACCCCCCTATACACCATGTATGCACTATATCATATGCAACTTTTTTCAACAAGTGGTACATACATGGTATATACTAAGTACAGAGGTGATATAGATGGAAAACACAAAAACCTGCGAGACCTGCAAACACTTTATCCAACACTACTACAAGTTCGGACAGACCTTCCGCCCGCTGTCCGTGGGGCACTGCACGGACCCCCGCTGCCGGGACAAGAAGGTGGAGACCCCCGCCTGCCACCGCTATCTCCTGAAAAAGTGAGGCCCCAAAACTGTGCCCGCTGCAACCCTCGGGTTGCAGCGGGCACGGCTTTACATTTTCTCCAGCATCCCACGCAGCATCCAGCCGTGGGCGTTTTCGTCCTCCGCCAGCTCCAGGTACAGCTCCCGCAGGCAGGGGTCCTCGGTCCGTCCGGCGGCGGCGCGGTACTCCGCCTCCCCCTTCTGTTCTCCCAAAAAGCGGCTGCGCAGGGTGCTCAGATAGGTCCCCTCCAGCCGCACAGGGGCCCGGTCCGCCGGCCAGTAGCGCACGCCTGAGATGAGAAAATAGGCCGCAGAGAGCCGCTTGGCGTGGCGCTTCTCATCCGCCGCCATGGAGGCGAAGGTCCGGGAGGCCTGCCCGGCGGTCCGCCGGGACAGCGCGGTATAGGTCCTGTGGTCTCCCAGCTCATCCTCAATGAAGGCCTGGAGCTCCGCGCCGTGGACGGCGGAGGAGGGGCCCAGACAGCGGATATCGGCGGCCTCCGCCCGCCTGGGCTCCGGGGCGGGAGAGGGCTCCGGCTGGACCGGAGCCGGCATCGCCGGCACAGGGGCCGGCTCGGGAGCCGTGACCTGGGGCATATACCCCTGTATGTACTGGGGGGCGTGCGGCCATTCCGCCGCCGGAACGGGCTCGATGGGGCTCTCCGCCCCGCCCGAGCGCGTCACGCGCCCCCACACCCGCTCGAAGATCTCGCGGTCGCTGCCGCAGAGTCCCGGGCCCGGCTGTGGCATCTGATTCTGTTCCATATGAAACTGCCTCCTATAAATCCAGTGATTCAGTCCATACTATGCAGAAGCGGCCAAACCGGCACGGGCCGGGGAGGAAAAGAAATTCTTGTTAATCAATCGGAATTATGGTAGAATAAAAAGTCAAGATGCGACATAGAAACAAAAGGAGTCCTTAACATGCTGGAAATCAGGCATTTATCCTATCAGGTGTCCGACGAATCCGGCGGGGAGCTCGGCATCCTCAACGACGTCTCCCTTACCATCGCGGATCACAAATTCGTGGTCGTCACCGGCCCCAACGGCGGCGGCAAGACCACGCTGGCGAAGGCCATTATGGGGCTGGTGAAGCCCACCTCCGGCTCCATCCTCTGGAACGGCGAGGATATCACCGGCCTTTCCATCACCGACCGCGCCCGGAAGGGCATCAGCTACGGCTTCCAGCAGCCCCCCCGGTTCAAGGGCCTGCGGGTCCGGGATCTGCTGGAGCTCGCCTCCGGCCGCCAGGACCTCTCCCACGAGGAGGAGTGCCAGTACCTCACCCGGGTGGGCCTGTGCGCCAACGACTATATCGACCGCGAGGTGGACGCCTCCCTCTCCGGCGGCGAGGTCAAACGCATAGAGATCGCCACCATCCTGGCCCGGTCCGCGGGGCTGATGATCTTTGACGAGCCGGAGGCCGGCATCGACCTGTGGTCCTTCTCCCGTCTGACCGAGACCTTCCGCCAGCTCCATGACGAGAAGAGCGCCACCCTGGTGGTCATCTCCCATCAGGAGCGCATCATCGATCTGGCCGACGAGATCGTGATGGTCTCCGGCGGCGTCATCACCCAGCATGGCCCCAAGGAGGAGATCTTTCCTCAGATCCTGGCCAACACCGTGTCCGGGTGCAGCTATATGAAGGAGGCGTAACACCATGGACAAATTAGAAGCCAAGCTCCTCAAGGAGATCGCCGACCTGGACAGTCTCCCCGTGGGGGCCTATAACATCCGCAAAAACGGCGGCGCGGGCGGCCGGAACAACACCGCCCACATCGTGATCGACACCAAGACCGACAAGTCCGGCATCGACATCCACATCGCCCCCGGCACCAAGCATGAGTCGGTCCACATCCCCGTCATCATCACCGAGACCGGCCTCACGGAGCTGGTGTACAACGATTTCTATATCGGCGAGGACTGCGACGTGGACATCGTCGCCGGCTGCGGCATCCACAACGGCGGCTGCGATACCAGCCAGCACGACGGCGTGCACACCTTCCACGTGGGCAAAAACGCCAAGGTGCGCTATTATGAAAAGCACTACGGCGAGGGCGAGGGGACCGGCAAGCGCATCTTCAACCCCCAGACCATCGCCTATCTGGAGGAGGGCGCCTCCATCCATATGGAGACCACGCAGATCCGGGGCGTGGACTCCACCAAGCGCTACACCAAGATCGTGGTGGGCCCCGGCGGCGAGGGGACCATCACTGAGAAGCTCCTCACCGACGGCGCGCAGGTGGCCGAGTCCGAGATGGACATCGTCCTGGCCGGTGATGGCGCCTCCGGTCGGGTCATCTCCCGCTCTGTGGCCCAGGACGAGTCCCAGCAGATCTTCTACCCCAGAATGATCGGCGAGGCCAAGTGCTTCGGCCATGTCCAGTGCGACTCCATCATCATGGGCAACGCCAAGATCAAGTCCATCCCCGCCATCACCGCCGAGTGTCCCGACGCCCAGCTCATCCACGAGGCCGCCATCGGCCGCATCGCGGGAGACCAGCTCATGAAGCTCATGACCCTGGGCCTTACCGAAGAGGAGGCCGAGGAGAGGATACTCAATGGCTTCCTGCAATAAGAAAAACATTCTGGACGCCCAGGCCATCGCCGAAAAGGACCCCTTCTCCACCCGCAACAACATTCGTGTTACCGCCGCCTATGCCGACGGCAGCGGCGAGGGCGAGCTGACGATCACGCCGGAATGTCTCAACCCCAGGGGCGCGGTCCACGGCGGCTGCCTCGCCACGCTGGCCAACGCCGTCAGCGGCTGGGTGGCGGGTGCCGTGCAGCACTGCAACAGCGCCACCGCCAGCTATACCCTCAACTTTCTCCGTCCGGCCATGGGCACCAGCCGGAAAATCCGCTGCCGGGCCGCGCCGGTAAAACTGGGCCGGACGCTGTGCGTCTATCACGTAGTTCTCCTGGACGACGCCGACACCGTGGTGGCCAGCGGAGACTTTACCTATTTTATGTCGGCCCTATAAGTCTTTGAATCATGCCTGTCCCCATTCTCAGGGGGCCAGGGAAAGGATGCTCCATGGATTCTTCCACGAAAAAAAAGCTTTTGGACGCCGAGGCCATCGCCCGGTACGATCCCTTTTCTTCCCACAACAACATTCGGGTCACCGCCACCTACGAGGACGGCAGCGGCGAGGGCGAGCTGATCGTCACCCGCGAGAGCCTGAACCCCCACGGCATTGTCCACGGGGGCTGTCTGGCCGCCCTGGCCGACTCCGTGGGCGGCTGGACCGCCTCCTCCGCCCAGCACCGCACCTGCGTGACGGTGAACTATGCCTTCCACTTTCTCCGTCCGGCCATGGGCACCAATCAGAAGATCCGCTGCCGGGCCACACCGGAAAAAACGGGGCGTACGCTCAGCGTCTATCACGTATCCCTCACCGACGACGAGGGCCTGGAGGTGGCCACCGGGAACTTTACCTTCTTTATGATGGACAAGCGGCTCAACGGCACCACCCCGGAATGTCTGGAGCACACCGCGGACGAGTCATAGAAAACAAGGCCCGGAGCAATGGCTCCGGGCCTTGTCTATCCATCATTTTTTCACTCGTCCCAGTCGGCATAATCGTCGAACTCGGAGGGGTGGCAGCAGCACTCGCCCTTCTCGGAGAGCTTATCTTTCAGGCAGCACAGACTGCTGGTGATCTTGTCCCAGTAAGCCACGACACAGCACACCGCCGCGGCCAGCGCCAAGGACCAGCCGACGATCTTCAACACAAAACGGGCAACTTTCATCCCAAATACGCCTCCCATTGTTCAGAGATATTCATAGTGTACACGATTTCTGTGCAAATTACAATCACCCCTTATAACTTTTTCCCTTGTATTTAAGGCCAAAATAGAATACAATATATAAAATCCAAAATAGGTATACTCTGTCCTGTAAGGAGGTTCCATATGAGACTGGAAACAGAGCGGGGCGCCATCTCCATCAGCCCTGACGTCTTCACCAACATCACCGGCGCCGCGGCCACCAACTGCTACGGCGTCAAGGGTATGGCTGTGCGCTCCACCACCGACGGCCTGGTCCATCTCCTGCGCCGGGAATCCATGGCCAAGGGCGTCAAAGTCCGCTTCAACGACGACGCCACCGTCTCCATCGAGCTCCACATCATTGTGGACAACGGCGTAAATCTCACCGCCGTCAGCCGCTCCATCATGAGTGAGGTGCGCTATATCGTCGAGCGCATCACCGGCGTGAAGGTAAAAAATGTGGACGTCTGCGTAGACTCCATGGTCATCGGCTGATCGCCCAGCCCAAACCGTCATAGAAAGGAACATTCGACATGAGAGGAACCATTGACGGGGCGTCGCTGGCTCAGATGGTGATCCACGCCGCGGCCTCCATCAATTCCCAGAAGCAGCAGATCAACGAGCTCAACGTCTTTCCGGTCCCCGACGGGGATACCGGCACCAACATGAGCATGACCATCTCCACCGCCGCCGCCGAGCTGAAGAAGAAGGCGCCCGCCGGCGTGGGCGCGGTGGCCCAGACCAACGCCAACGCCCTTCTGCGGGGCGCCCGCGGCAACTCCGGCGTCATTCTCTCCCTCCTGTTCCGGGGCTTTGCCAAGGCCCTCAAGGACAAGGAGCAGGCTGACGGCGGCGACTTCGCCGTGGCCCTGGATTACGGCGTGGCAACCGCCTACAAGGCGGTGATGAAGCCCGCCGAGGGCACCATCCTCACCGTCTCCCGCCTGGCCGCCCGGCGGGCCGCGGAGGCCGCCCGTGAGGACCGCTCCGTGGAGTTCGTGCTGGACGAGGCCATCAAGGAGGGCCACATCGCCCTGGCCGACACCGTCAACCAGAACCCGGTTCTCAAGAAGGCCGGCGTGGTGGACGCCGGCGGCAAGGGCTTCCTGGTCATTCTCCAGGGCATGCTGGACGAGCTGCGGGGCGAGCCCATGCCCGCGGGCACGGAGGACGAGGCGCCCTCCAAGGTCCAGGAGCACGCTGATTTCGGCACCTTCAAGACGGAGGACATCAAATTCGGTTACTGCACCGAGTTCATCTGCTCCCGTGACAGCAAGAAGGACCCGGAGGCCCTGCGGGGCTTTCTCTCCGCACTGGGCGACTCCCTGGTGCTGGTGGACGACGACGAGATCATCAAGGTCCACGTCCACACCAACCACCCCGGCAAGGTGCTGGAGGAGGCCATCACCTACGGCTCGCTCCAGACCGTGAAGATCGAAAACATGCGCAATCAGCACACCGAGATCCTGGAGGAGGCCGCCGGCCATCCCGCAGAACAGGAGGAGGTGCGCAAGGTGGCCCCCCCGGAGAAGAAATACGGCTTCGTCTCCGTCTGCGCCGGCGACGGCATCAGCGCCGTGTTCCGGGACCTGGGGGTGGACGGCATCATCTCCGGCGGACAGACCATGAACCCCTCCACCGAGGATATCATGAAGGAGATCGACAAGACGCCTGCCGAGGTGGTCTATGTCCTGCCCAACAACAAAAACATCATCATGGCCGCCGAGCAGTGCGTCCCTCTGGCTGAAGGCAAAACCGTGGTGGTCCTGCCCAGCAAGACCATTCCCCAGGGCGTCTCCGCGTTGCTGTGCTTTGCCCCCGACGCCTCTCAGGAGGACAACACCCAGGCCATGACCCAGGCGCTGGGGAACGTCCATACCTCCCAGATCACTTATGCCGCCCGCAACTCCGACTTCGACGGCTTCGACATCAAGGAGGGGGACTATCTGGCCCTCAGCGAGAGCCAGCTCTTCGGCACCGACCGGGATATCCTGGCCCTGCTCCGGCGGCTGGCCCAGGATGCGCCGCAGAAGGAGGCCGAGTTCATCACCGTCTATTACGGCGAAGATGTGACCGAAAGCCAGGCCCAGACCGCCTTGGAGATCTTCACCGCCGAGTGTCCCAACGCCGAGATCACCCTGCTCTCCGGCGGACAGCCCGTCTACTATTATCTCATTTCGGCGGAATAAGCCCCGCCGCTCTGCCAGGAAGGCGGCCGCGAGGCCGCCTTCCTGTTATGTTCATTGACCCGAAAGAGAGAAAGGAGCTGGTCCCCCTATGTATGATTTCACCACCCTCCGCCCCCGGAGAGGCATCGGCGCCTCCAAGTGGCAGCCTCTGGAGCGGGCAGGCGTCGCCGACCCCGACGTCATCCCCTTTTCCATCGCGGACATGGACCTGATGACCGCGCCGGAGATCATCTCCGCCCTGCGGGAGGCCGCCGAGTTCGGCGTCTACGGCTACACCTCCATGGATGAGGCGTATCGCTCCGCTGTGGCGGGATGGATGCGCCGCCGCCACGGCTGGGAAATCCAGCCGGGCTGGATCATCAACGCCTTCGGCGTGGTCCACGCCGTGGGACAGGCTGTGCAGGCCTTTACCCAGCCGGGAGAGGGCGTCATCTTCCAGACCCCCGCCTATCCCCCCTTCCTCCGTATCCTCCAGGCCACGGGCCGGACGCCCCTTTCCAATCCTCTGCTGCGCGGGGAACAGGGCTATACCCTGGATTTCGAGGCGCTGGAGGCCCTGTGTGCCCGCCCCGACGCCAAGCTGCTCCTCTTCTGCTCCCCCCACAACCCCACGGGACGGGTATGGTCGGAGGAGGAGCTCCGCCGGGTGGCGGATATCTGCGCCCGCAACGGCGTTCTGCTCTTCTCCGACGAGATCCATTTTGACTTTATCGCCCCCGGCCACCGCCATACCGTTCTGGCCACACTGGACGAGCAGACCCGGGACAACTGCATCGTGGGCACCTCCGCCAGCAAGACCTTCAACCTGGCGGGGCTGTCCACCGCCAACATCATCATCCCCAACGATACGCTGCGCCGCCGCTTCCGCGCCAAGACCGACGGCTATACGGGAGGCTACACCGGCTATTTCGGCCTGACGGCCACCCGGACCGCCTATGAAAAGGGCGAGGCCTGGCTGGATGCGCTGCTGGTCCATCTGGAGGGCAACTTCCGCCTTTGCCGGGAGTTTCTGGCCCAGCGGTTCCCCTCGGCATGGGTGGCCCCGTGGGAGGGCACTTATCTCCTCTGGGCCGACTTCTCCTGCCTGGGTCTGACGCCAGAGGAGCAGGAGCGCTTCATGCGGGACGAGGCCGGGCTGTTTCTGGATGAAGGGTACATATTCGGCCGGGAGGGCGCCGGATTTGAACGCATGGTGCTGGCCTGCCCCCGCCTCCAATTGGAGCGGGCCCTGGAGCGGTTGGACCAGGCGGCCGCCCGGCGGGGCCTGCCCCGGTGAGGCCCCTGTCCCCCCGGGAGGGCACATTCAACCCGAAATACGGGCTCTTCCTCGGCGTTCTGGGCGCCTCCTTTTCTTCTATTTTTGTCCGCTGGTCCGCCGCCCCCTCTCTGGTGACCGCCACCTGGCGGCTGGGCTGGGCGGTGCTGCTGCTCCTCCCCTCCGTGCTACTCCGGCACCGGGAGGAGCTCAGGGCCGCCACAGGCCGGGACCTCCTCTTCTGCGCCCTCAGCGGCCTGCTGCTGGCGTTCCACTTCACGGCCTGGTTTGAATCCCTCAAGTGGACCTCCATCGCCTCCTCCACCGTACTGGTGTCCACAGAGGTCATCTTTTCCGCCCTGGGCTTTGCCCTTTTTCTCCGGGGAACGATCCCCAGACCAGGAGTCCTAGCCATTGTTCTGGCCTTCGGCGGCAGCGTGGCGCTGGCCCTGTCGGATTCCGGCGGTGCCGGCGCCCTGAAGGGGGATCTTCTGGCCGTGGCGGCGGCGGTCTTTGTGGCCGCCTATACCCTCATCGGGCAGGTACAGCGCGGACACCAGTCCACCACCGTCTATACCTTTCTCACCTATGCCTCCTGTCTTGCCGCCCTGCTGTGTATGGACCTTTTCACCGGCACGCCCATTCTGGGCTGGGGTCTCCGGGAAGCGGCTGTGGGTCTGCTTCTGGCGGTCTTCTGTACCCTGCTGGGCCACTCTCTTTTCTCCTGGAGCCTCAAATGGCTCTCCTCCGCCTATGTCTCCGCCGCCAAGCTGTGTGAGCCGGTATTCGCCTCGATACTCGGCTTTTTCCTCTTTCGGGAGGCTATCCGTCCTCTCCAGGCTCTGGGCGCCCTGATCGTATTGGCCGGCGTATTTCTCTATACCCGCGCGGAGACTTCCTATGCCTCCGCCTAAAAAGCGAAGAGCCGCCGGGCTTGCAGCCCGGCGGCTCCGTTCCCGGCTCCGACTCCCCGGCCCTCTGGTTTCTACAAAGGGAGACTGGCGCTCCGTCAGTCCCTCTACCGCCGCTTCACAGGCTCCCGGGGAGACCGTCCGTGCTCTGTCACAGCAATGTGAAAAATTAGGGGTTGCTTTTTCCTGTTTTCAGGTGTAAAATAACTCCAACCATTTTGAGTGAGGTATTTTTATGCAAAAGATCCGCCTCACAACCGAATCCCGTTCCTTTACCTATTTTGGCTGGGCTCGATTTACGGGCGCCGGCTTTTTTGGCATGGGTAAAAACAGCGGGATAAAGTGAATGGGCGGGCCCTCCCAAGGGCTCCTTGCATCGTCTTACCGTGCGCTCATTGATTTTATCGTCAATGGGCGCATTTTTTGTCATCCGCATCCGCGCCCATGGCGGAAAAGGAGAGAAAAATCTATGGTAGTCATTATGAAACCCGGCACGAAAAAAGAGGACATCGACATTTTGGTCCGCAAGTTCCGCGACCAGGGTCTGGACGTGGGCATCACCAATGGCGTGGGCTGTACCATCCTGGGCCTTGTGGGTGACACCATCAGCCTGGACATCGACAAAATCTCCATGGAGCCCAATGTGGAGCGGGTCATGCGGGTCCAGGAGCCCTATAAAAAGGCCAACCGGAAGTTTCACCCTGAGGATTCGGTGGTCACTGTAGGGAAGGCCCGGATCGGCGGCGGCAGCTTTTCCGTCATCGCCGGTCCCTGCTCGGTGGAGTCGGAGGAGCAGATCTGCGCGGTGGCGGAGGACGTAAAGTCCTCCGGCGCGGCGCTGCTGCGCGGCGGCGCCTTCAAGCCCCGCACCTCCCCCTACTCCTTCCAGGGCATGGGCACGCCCGGTCTGGACCTCCTTATGGAGGCCCGGGAAAAGACCGGCCTGCCCATCGTCACCGAGATCATGGACCCCCGCATGGCGGAGCTCTTCGAGCGGGAGGTAGACGTGGTCCAGGTAGGCGCCCGGAACATGCAGAATTTTGAGCTTTTGAAAGAGGTGGGCAAGATGTCCAAGCCCATCCTCCTCAAGCGCGGCCTCTCCAACACCTATGAGGAGTGGATCATGTCCGCCGAATATATCATGGCCGCAGGCAACGAAAACGTCATTCTCTGCGAGCGGGGCATCCGCACCTTTGAGACCTTCACCCGCAACACCCTGGATGTCTCCGCCATCCCGGCCATCAAGCAGATGAGCCATCTGCCCGTGATCGTGGACCCCTCTCATGCCTCCGGCATGTACTGGATGGTGGAGCCGCTGGCCATGGCGGCCATCGCCGCCGGGTGCGACGGCCTCATCATTGAAGTCCACAACGATCCCCCCCACGCTAAGTGCGACGGCCAGCAGTCCCTCACCCCCAAAAAGTTTGACGAGCTGATGAAAAAGGTGGAGGCCCTGGTGCCCATGATGGGCAAGAAGCTGATCCGCTGATGCGCCTCCATCCGGAAGGAGAACCCCCTATGAAAACCCTTCATGTCGGTCTTGACGACCGCTCCTACGACATCCATATCGCGCCCGGCCTCCTGTCCCAGGCGGGCGCGCTCTGCCGCGCCGCCCTCCCCCGCGCCGGGCGGCTGGCCGTGGTCACGGATTCCCATGTGGGTCCCCTCTACGGAGAAACGATCATGTCCAGCCTGGCCGGGGCCGGCTTTCAGGCGGAACTGGTCACTATCCCCGCCGGTGAGTCCTCCAAATGCCTGAGCATGCTCGGGCGTCTATACGACGCCTTCACGGCTCAGGGGCTCACCCGCTCCGACGGCGTGGTGGCCCTGGGGGGCGGCGTGGTGGGCGATCTGGCGGGCTTCGCCGCGGCCACCATCCTGCGTGGCGTGGACTTCGTACAGATTCCCACCACACTTCTGGCCCAGGTGGACTCCTCCGTGGGGGGCAAGGTGGCCATCGACCTCCCGGCAGGCAAGAACCTGGCTGGCGCCTTCTGGCAGCCCCGGCTGGTTCTCATGGACCCCGCGTGCCTCCGTACACTGGATGACAAGACCTTTTCCGACGGCATGGCCGAGGTCATCAAGTACGGCTGCATCCGGGACCGGGCGTTCTTCGATTTTCTCTGCGCCCACTCCTCCCGGACGGCGGTCATGGAGCACATTGAGTCCGTGCTCTATACCTGCTGCGATATCAAGCGGCAGGTGGTGGAGGAGGATGAACGGGACACCGGCGTCCGGATGATCCTGAACTTCGGCCACACCGTGGGCCATGCCTTTGAAAAGGCGGGCGGCTATGAGACTTGGACCCACGGACAGGCGGTCGCCGCCGGGATGGTCGCCGCCGAACGGTTGGGCGCCGCCCTGGGTGTCTCCGACGGCGACGGCTTCTCCGAACTGCTGGAGGTGCTGTCCGCTTTCGGCCTGCCCACCCACATTGACTGCGACTGGAGCGCCATCGTGGAGGCCGTCGGCCTGGACAAGAAGGGCGACGGAGAGGCCATTACCATGATCTTTCTGTCCCACATGGGCAAGGCCTTGCCCATGAAGATGAAGAAGGAGGACGTGCTGCAAAACCTGGCGCACGTCTGCGGGAGGTAAGCGGATATGGACATCACCATCGCCCCCCGGCTGCTGAAGGGCCGCATCACCCCCCCGCCCTCCAAATCCCAGGCGCACCGCGCCCTCATCGCCGCTGCGCTGGCGGGAGGCGGGAGCCGCATCGAAAATCTGGCCGACTCCCAGGATATCCAGGCCACCTCCCGCTGTCTGGCGGCCCTGTGCGCGCCCAGCAGCGGCCTGCCTCTGCTGGACTGCGGGGAATCCGGCTCCACCCTGCGCTTTCTCATCCCCCTTTCCCTGGTCCTCCGGGGAGGCGGCCGTTTTACCGGCCGCGGGAGGCTGATGGAGCGCCCGCAGGAGCCCTATTTTCGCCTTTTTGAGGAAAAGCATGTCTGCTATTCCCTGGAGGCCGGTGTGCTCACCGTCCGGGGCGCGCTACCATCGGGGCGTTATGCCCTTCCCGGCAATGTGTCCAGCCAGTTTATCACCGGCCTTCTCTATGCCCTCCCCCTGCTGGAGGGCGACTCAGACATCCTCCTCACCACGCCTCTGGAATCCGGGGGTTATGTGGACATGACCCTGGATGTGCTGGAGCGGTTCGGCGTCAGGGCCGTCCCCAACGGTTCCTGCGCCTTCCATGTACCCGGCGGACAGACCTACCGCCCCCACGATATGGCCATCGAGAGCGACTATTCCCAGGCGGCCTTCTGGTACGCCGCCAGGGGCTTGGGCAGTCAGGTGGAGCTACAGGGGCTCAACCCTTTCTCCGTTCAGGGGGATCGGTGCATCGTGGAGGATTCCGCCAGCCTGTGCGGCCCGGGAGCGGTGGAGCTGGACGTGTCCCAGTGCCCCGACCTTGTCCCCCCGCTGGCGGTCCAGGCCGCCCTGCGTCCGGGACAGACCACCCGCATCGTAGGCGCCGCCCGGCTGCGCATGAAGGAGAGCGACCGGCTCTCCGCGGTGACCCAGGTCCTCAACGCCCTGGGGAGCCGTGTGGAGGAGCACCCGGACAGCCTGACCATTCTGGGTGTGGACACTCTGGCCGGCGGCGTGGCGGTGGATAGTCATAACGACCACCGCATCGCCATGATGGCCGCCGTGGCGACCACCCGTGCCGCCGCCCCCGTCACCATCCGGGGAGCGGAGAGCGTACGCAAATCCTACCCGAACTTCTGGGAGGACTATCAGCGTCTGGGAGGGATGTTCCTATGAAATATATCATTTTCGGCGAGTCCCACGGTCCCGCCATTGGGGTGGCCCTGGAGGGCCTCCCCTCCGGCATCGCGCTGGACATGGACTTCATCGCCTCTGAAATGGCCCGCCGGGCGCCCGGACAGAACGCCATGACCACCGCCCGCAGAGAAAAGGATGCGCCGGAAATCCTCTCCGGCGTCTTTGAGGGCAGGACCACAGGCACTCCCCTGTGCGCCGTGATCCGGAACACCGATACCCACAGCCAGGACTACGCCAAGCTCAGGACGCTGCCCCGCCCCGGCCACGCCGATTATACCGGCTTTGTCCGCTACGCCGGATGGGGCGACTACCGCGGCGGCGGCCACTTCTCCGGGCGGCTTACCGCCCCGCTGGTCTTTGCCGGCGCAGTGGCCAAGCTGGTCCTGCGGGAGCGGGGCGTGGCCGTGACGGGACGGATCTCCAACGTGGCGGGGATCCCGGACCCCACGCCGGAGCAGATGGAGGCGGCCATTCTGGCCGCCAAGGCTGAGCTGGATTCCGTGGGCGGCCGCATCCGCTGCTCCGTCACCGGTCTTCCCGTGGGCCTGGGCAGTCCCGACTTCGGATGCAACGTGGAGGGAATCTTCTCCCAATACCTCTTCGCCGTCCCTGCGGTCAAGGCGGTGGGCTTCGGCCTGGGCGAGGGCTTTGCCGCCCTGCGGGGCAGCCAGGCCAACGACCCCTTTTACCTGGACGGCGGCACGGTCAGGACCCGCACCAACCACTCCGGCGGCATCAACGGCGGCATCACCAACGGAATGCCGGTGGAGTTCGAGGTGACCCTGCGCCCCACGCCCTCCATTGCCCGCCGGCAGCAGACGGTGGACCTCTCCGCCGGCAGGGAGGCCGAGCTGGAGATCACCGGCCGTCATGACCCCTGCATCGTCCCCCGCGCCCTGCCCGTCATTGAGGCCGCCGCTGCACTGGCCGCCTGCGAGCTACTTGGGATGTGAGGTGAAAGCATGAGCGAACTGGACACCCTCCGCTCCGAGATCGACGAGATAGACACCCAGCTCACCGCCCTCTTCCTCCGCCGCATGGATGTGACGGCACGGGTGGGCGCCTACAAGCAGGAAAACGGTCTCCCTGTCCTGGATGAGGCCCGTGAACAGGAGGTCCTGGCCAGGAAGTCGGCCGCAGTCTCCGATCCGGCCCGCAGGGCCGACGTCACCGCCCTCTACGAGACCATCATGGGGCTCAGCCGCCGCCAGCAGCGCAATCTGGTGAATGAGGCCGGAAACGAGGGTTATCGGCAGATCCGGGAGGCCATCTCCCATAGCCTGGCCCCCTTGACGGCCCCCAGGGTCCTCTATCAGGGGGAGCCAGGGGCTTATGCCGACGAGGCCGCCGCGCTCTTTTTTGGCGAGGATGTCCCCCGGGCCCATGTGGAGACCTGGGAGGACATCTTCCTGACCCTGCGGGAGGGCCGGGCGGATTACGGCGTACTGCCCATTGAGAACAGCTCCACCGGCTCCATCAGCCAGGTCTATGATCTGCTGGCCCAGTACGGCGCCTATATCGTAGGGGAGCAGACGGTGCGGGTGGAGCACTGTCTGGTGGCCCTTCCCGGGGCCTGTCTGGACGGCATCCGCGAAGTCTGTTCCCACGAGCAGGGGCTCAGACAGTGTGCCGAGTTCCTCAAGGCCCATCCCGACTGGCGGGCTGTGCCGCGTCTCAACACCGCGGAGAGCGCAAAATACGTCGCAGAGCGGGGAGATCTCACTCTGGCCGCCATTTGCTCCCGCCGGGCCGCCCGGCTCTATGGTCTGGATATCCTGGCCGAGCGCATCCACTTCAACGCTCAAAACGACACCCGCTTCGTGGTGGTCTCTCCGGTGATGGAGCGCCGGGCGGGCTGCGACAAGGTGAGCGCCCTTTTCGTCCTGCCCCACCGTAGCGGCTCTCTCCATGAGATCATGACCATCTTTGCCGTCAACGGCCTCAACATGATGAAGCTGGAGTCCCGTCCCATCGTGGGCCGGAGCTGGGAATATCTCTTCTTTGTGGATTTTACCGGCGACCTGGCCGCCCCGGGCATGGACGGGGTGCTGCTGGAGCTCTCCCAGACGGCCGAGGGTTTCCGGGTGCTGGGCAATTACAAGGAGGCCTGCGGCGCAGCGTGTTCCGACGGGCAGGGCGGTGGCTTAAAATGAAAAACATTATCCTTATCGGTATGATGGGCTGCGGCAAGACCACCTGCGGCGGCTTGCTCTCCCGGCGGCTGGACCGGGAGCTGGTGGATACCGACGCCCTGATCGCCGCCCGTGAGGGACGGAGCATTCCCGAAATCTTCGCCGCCCAGGGTGAGGACCGCTTCCGGGAGCTGGAACGAGGCGTAGCGGAGGAGCTGGCCCGGCGGGAAGGGCTGGTGGTGGCCTGCGGCGGCGGCCTGCCCCTGCGGGACGACGCCATGGCTCCCCTCAAGTCCAGCGGCACCGTGGTCTTTCTGTGCCGTGACCCGGGTGAGACCTTCGACACCGTGCCCATGGACGCCCGTCCGCTGGCCCAAGAGGGGCGCGAGGCCTTTCTCGCCCGATTCCGGAACCGGGAGCCGGTCTACCGCTTCTGGGCCGATCAGATCGTCACGGATTTCTCGTCGCCGGAGGCGACGGTCAATGCCATTCTGGAGGGATTGTCATGAAATTTCTCATCATCAACGGCCCCAATCTGAACCTGCTGGGCCAGCGCGAGCCCGGCATCTATGGCGAGGAGAACTACACCGCCCTCTGCGGCCGCCTGCGCGCCTTTGCCTCCGCCCATCAGAGTACTGCCGAGTGCTTCCAGTCCAACCACGAGGGAGCCATCATCGACGCCATTCATGCCGCGCAGGGCAACTATGACGCTATCATCATGAATCCCGGCGCCTTTACCCACTATAGCTATGCCATCCTGGACGCGCTCAAGGCGGTCAGGATCCCCTGCATCGAGGTCCACATCTCCAACGTCCATCAGCGGGAAGAGTTTCGGCACAGGTCCGTGACCGCGCCCGCCTGCGTGGGTCAGATCTGCGGGCTGGGGCTGTACGGCTACGAGGCCGCCATGAGGTACTTCCTGTGCATGTCGAACTGAAAAACACCACTCGAAAGCTCTGCGTCATCGGAGATCCGGTGCTCCACTCCAAATCCCCCCTCATCCAGAACACCATGCTCTCGGCACTCGGTTTGGATTATATTTACTTATGTCAACCAGTTTCAGCTGGTCGGGCGGCAGAGTGGCTCTCCGCGGCAAAGGTGGCCGGATATGCGGGCTTCAACGCCACCATGCCCCACAAGCTGGACCTGGTCCCCCTGATGGACGAGCTGGACGAGGACGCCCGCCTATACCAGTCCGTCAATACTGTATGTATAAAAGAGGGGAAAGTATACGGATACAACACCGATGGGCGGGGCTTTTTGCAGGCACTTCTGGACGCAGGAGTGGACCCCGCCGGAAAGCGGGTGCTCCTGCTGGGCGCCGGGGGCGCGGCCAAAGCAGTCGCTCTGAAGCTGGTTCAACAGGGGTGCGTCTCCCTGACCGTATGCAACCGCACCCTGGAAAGGGCCGAGATGTTATGTCAATTCAATGCAGCCGTCATGCGCGCCGTCGGCTTTGACGCTGCAACGCTGCGGCTGGAGGCCTCTAGGGCCGATCTGCTGGTGAACTGCACCTCCCTGGGCATGGGGGGAGTGGCGGGCCAATTCGAGGATTTTCACTTTTTGGACGCCCTTCCGCATGCGGCGGCGGTGTGCGACCTCATTTACCACCCGGCTGAAACGGAGCTCCTGGCCCAGGCCCGGCTGCGGGGCCACCGGACGCTGAACGGCTTGGGCATGCTCATCCACCAGGCCGTCTTTGCTCTGGAACACTTTACGGACACCCAACTAGACGGTGCCGCCATGCGCGCCCTGGTAGAGGGCGTGCTGTGATCCGCCGCGCGGATTCTGGCGGGGCCTCATCTGTCAGAACATATCCACCCCATGGGAAACGGGACCGCCGGATTGGCGGTCCCGTTCTTTCTCCTCTCTTCCGCGCATATACATCCAGCAGTGGAATCCAAGATGCGGGGGAGTGTTGTGAGTGTGAAAGGGAACATCGAGGAGCGGGCCTGTCAGTTGGCTCTTTACATAATCGAGAACAAAGCGACGGTGCGCGCCGCGGCTCAGAAGTTCGGTATCAGCAAGTCCACGGTTCACAAGGACCTCCAGGACCGCCTGCCTGCGTTCAATAAGCCCCTCTATTTGCAAGTGAAGGCAGTCCTGGACGAAAACAAGGCTGAGCGCCACATCCGCGGCGGTATCGCCACCCGCAAAAAATACAAGGGGGATTAGGGTTTGTCCGCATTTGCACTCGGCCAAACAGGGGGCCGCGGTCCGTATGGACCGCGGCCCCCTGTTTTACGTCGTTCCATATCCGACAGGCGATCCGCCGGGGTAAGGCCCTCATACGTTGAAGCGGAACAGCACTACGTCCCCATCCTGCATCACGTATTCTTTTCCTTCTGACCGCACCAGGCCCTTTTCTTTTGCGTGCACCAGATCTCCGCACTTCACCAGGTCCTCAAATGCCACTACCTCCGCGCGGATAAAGCCCCGCTCGAAATCGGAGTGTATTTTTCCGGCCGCCTGAGGCGCCTTGGTCCCCTGCTTGATGGTCCAGGCCCGGCACTCATCCTCACCCGAAGTGAGAAAAGAGATGAGCCCCAGCAATGCATAGGATGCCTTGATCAGCCGGTCCAAGCCGGACTCGGCGATCCCCAGATCATCCAAAAACATCTTCTTTTCATCGCTCTCCAGTTCAGCGATCTCCGCCTCCAGCTGCGCACACACGGGGATCACCTGGGCACCTTCCTTGGCGGCCACTTCAGATACCTGTTTGTAGTAGGCATTGTTTTCGTAGTCGGAGAATCCGGCCTCATCCAGGTTTGCCGCGTAGATGACAGGTTTGAGGGAGAGCAACTCAGATGTGGCGATGAGCGCCGCATCCTCCTCACTGCACTCATAGGAACGAGCGGAGCGGCCTTCGTTGAGCCAGGTGAGCAGCTCCTGAAAGACTTCCGCTTCCCGTGCGGCCTTCTTATCACCCGACTTTACCAGCTTGGCGGCCTTCTCCACCCGGCGCTGGACCATCTCCATATCCGCCATGATGAGTTCTATGTCAATGATCTCGATGTCTCGCAGTGGATCGGTGGAGCCCTCCACGTGGATGACATTGGGGTCGTCAAAGCAGCGCACCACATGAACGACGGCGTCCGTGGCCCGAATATTGGAGAGAAATTTGTTCCCCAGCCCCTCTCCCTTGGAGGCTCCCTTCACCAGCCCGGCAATGTCCACGAACTCAATGACGGCGGGGGTGGTCTTCTTGGGCTTATAGAAGTCGGAGAGCCAGTCCAGGCGGTGATCCGGCACCGCCACCATCCCCACGTTGGGATCGATAGTACAGAAGGGATAGTTGGCCGACTCCGCGCCGGCATTGGTAATGGCGTTGAACAAGGTCGATTTGCCCACGTTGGGCAACCCCACGATGCCAAGCTTCATAGCAAAGACGTCCTTTCGGTGTAAGAATACGAAATAAGCTCCATTATTATACCGGATACCAGGGCAAAACACAAGCCCGCCCCAGCGGCTGGGAACGATATTCCTCTCTCCAATAAAGATTCCGTCAATTCTCTCGTTAAGTTTCCGCCAAGCTTTCCCCAACCGTGTTGACAGCGGACCTCTTTTCCATATGATTGTAACTGTAACTGGCGCCTAGGTTGGGGGGCACCAGTTTCAATTGGGAAGATTGGGAGGAATTGTATGTTCAAGAAATTCACAAACGGCTGCGTGCGCGTAGTCAATCGATGGCTGCCGGATGCCTTCCTGTTCGCCGTCATCCTGACCATTGTGACCTTTGTGGGGTCCATGATCGGGACAAAGCAGACCCCCCTTGAGCTGGTCGACGCCTGGGGTAATTCCAAGGGCTTCTGGGGCCTGCTGTCTTTCTCCATGCAGATGGCCCTGGTGCTGGTCTTCGGCTCCGCCATGGCCTCCGCCAAGATCTGCAAGCGTTTTCTGGGGGCCATTGCCTCTGTCGCCAAGGACAAAAAGAGCGCCATCCTGGTCACTACCTTCGTCTCCACCGTCTGCTGCTGGCTCAACTGGGGCTTCGGCCTCATCGCCGGCGCCCTCCTGGCCAAAGAAGTGGCCCGCCGGGTTCGTGACGTGGACTATCCACTTCTGATCGCCTCCGCCTACTCCGGCTTCGTGATCTGGCACGCGGGTCTCTCCGGCTCCATCCCCCTGCAAATGGCCGCAGAGGGCGGTACCGAGATCCTGGGCGTCTTCTACTCCGCCCCCATCACCGATACCGTTCTGCATCCTGCCAACCTGATCATGGTGGCCGTCATCCTCTTCCTGATGCCCTTTGTCAACTATGCCATGCACCCTGATGCCGAGCACACCATCATCGTGGACCCCGCCCGGCTGGTGGACGAGGAAGAGCGTACTTATACAGTGGGCACCCCCGCCGAAAAGATGGAGCACAGCAAGATCCTGTGGGCCATCACTCTTCTGCTGGGCTTTGCCTACATCATCTATTACTTTGCCACCAAGGGCTTTAACCTGGACCTGAACATCGTCAACATGATTTTCCTCTTCCTGGGCATTTTGCTCCACGGCGACCTGCGGAAATATGTGGACGCCATTGGAGACGCCGCTTCCGGCGCCGCCGGTATCCTGCTTCAGTTCCCCTTCTATGCCGGCATCATGGGGCTGATGGTGGCTCAAAATCCCGAAACCGGCGTATCCCTGGCCGGCATCATCGCCGACTTCTTTGTCAGCATCTCCAACGACGTCACCTTCCCCATGCTGACGTTCCTGTCCGCCGGCCTTATCAACTTCTTCGTCCCCTCCGGCGGCGGCCAATGGGCCGTGCAGGCGCCTATCGTCATGCCTGCCGCCACCACGATGGGAATCGAATACGGCCGGGCCGCCATGGCCATCGCCTGGGGCGATCAGTGGACCAACATGGTACAGCCCTTCTGGGCGCTGCCCATCTTGGGTATGGCCGGTCTGTCCGCCCGCAATATCATGGGATACCTGGTCATTGTGACCATCTTCACTGGCGTGGTTGCCTGCCTGGGCTTCCTGGGCTGGGCCATGTTCTTCTAAAACTTGCCTTTTCTCTCTCTCCTTACAATAGGAGCCCAACACACACAAAACCCGCAGGCTTTTGGCCTGCGGGTTTTGTGTGTGTTTTACTCAATTGCGATCCGGTTCGGAGCCGACGCCGCCTTGGCCTCCCGCTTGGGGATTTCCAGACGGAGGATGCCATCCTCGTACCCGGCTTTGATTTCATCAGGTTTTACATCGCCCACGTAAAAACTCCGGCTACATGCCCCGCTATAGCGCTCCTGGCGGATGTAACGGCCCTTCTTATCCCTCTCATCCCTGTCCAGACCCTTGGCCGCGCTGATGGTGAGGTATCCGTCGTTGAGCTCTACATTCACCTCGTCCTTCTTGAAGCCGGGCAGGTCTACCGCGACCTCATAGCCGCTTTCGGTTTCCTTCACATCCGTCTTCATCAGGTTCTTGGCCCGCTTGCCATAAAGGGGATTGTGCTCCCCAAAGAAATTCTTTTCAAAAGAGTCTCCAAAGAAATCGTCAAACAAATTCTCGCTGAAAATGCTGGGCAACATAAGTCATTCCTCCATTCGTTGTCTTACCTTTTTGCCCTGCAGAGAAGACCTTTTCTGGTCCCCTTCCCTTGGTACGGTTCTACTATAGTCCTCTGTTTTAGCACTGTCAATATAGGAGTGCTAAAATTCATAAAAGAAACACATTTGATACAAAGAAATGTCACATTTAAAAATTAACCAAAAACGAAAAATCCCCAAAGCCTTGGCTTAACAGTGATAAGGAACTAAATCGCTTATCAACTGTTAGCTGACGGTTTTCGGGTGCATACGAAACTCCCGTCTGATTCCTAACAGGAATTAGGCGGGAGTTTTTCTTGTTAACAGAGCTTATATTGGAGGATAGCATTATGAAAACATTACTTTCTTGTGAATTTAACATGGATACCGGCTGCGTTGAACTAAGATATTCTGACGGCAGCATGATTTCCATTAACTGCACCGCTGTAGAGGACGAAGTTGCGAATAGCCGTTTCCAGCGGTCTGAACTGGACTGGCTCATCTATAATGATCCGCTATCCTATGCGGAATTGATTTTGAATGGTGATCCAGAAAAATACTTACGAACCGTCACGGAGATACCACAGTCAGATTTCGATTGATAAGCAAAGCCGCCAGAGGCACATCCATGCGATGCTGCTTCTGGCGGCTTTTTTACATTTTGTCAATCAAAGCAAACACTACGGCTTGTTGCTCTTCACTCAATCTCGACCATCGTTCCAGGAGCTTCCTTTGTGAATCAGTCAGAGAAACCGGTGAATCTTCTTCTGCGAATAGCTGAGAAAGCGTGATGCCAAAAGCCATGCAGATTTTTTCCAACGACGGAATAGTGGGAACCATATTCTTGCGATACCACGAGGAGATCGTAGACTGCGGCAAACCAGAGCGTTCTGCAAGCTGATACTCCGTCCAGCCCCGATCCTCTCGATATGTGGTTATGGCAGAGAGAATATCTTTCACCTGCATCACCCCTTTGCTTGTGTTCTTCGTAAATTATACTTTTGTTTGTCGTTGCTCTTTAATAATTTTAATCGTATAATTTTAACGATATACGCAAGCAAAAGGAGAATGATTTCAGTGAGCCAGAAAAGCTGTTTCTTTATTGGGCACAGAGAAACACCGGAAGAAATTTACACAGTGCTATGCGCCGCTGTTGAGGAGCATATAGTCCGCTACGGCGTTACTGAATTTATTGTTGGTCGTTATGGATGTTTTGACGGTCTTGCGGCAAAAGCCGTAAAAACCGCAAAACAAACCCATCCAGAAGTCGGACTGACATTATTGCTGCCGTACCATCCAGCAGAGCGCCCGATTCCTGTACCGGATGGATTTGACAGTACCTACTATCCTCCAGGGATGGAAAATGTCCCTCGTAAGGTTGCTATTGTCAGGGCAAATCGGTATATGGTCGATCATACTGATTTCCTCATTGCCTATGCGTGGCACCCTGCCAGCAATGCAAGAGACCTTCTCGAATATGCAAGAAAAAGAGAGAGCAAAGGGTTAATCCAGGTGACAGCCTTGCCGCATATCGATTTATAAGAAAAAAGTCATTACTTTTATATAGTTTTTTATATTGTGAAAAGTAATGACTTTGTGTTAAAATTAAATCGACATATTTTGCCGAAAAGAGGTGGTTTTGTGGCGAAAAAGAGGTCCGCTTCTACCGTGACGCCGGATTATGAAGCAATTACATCATTTCAAAAAGGCCAGGCTTCACGCATTTTTAAGGAAGTGAACGAGCAGGACAAAGTTTTAATTGTCAGCAAGCAAAACAAGCCGCAGAACGTCGTTATCTCATACGAACGGTATAAGAGACTCAGGGAAGAGGGAGCAGATATATGAACATCAATGAACAAGCCAATTTTATATGGAGCATAGCCGATTTGCTGCGTGGCGATTTCAAACAGAGCGAATACGGCAAGGTGATTCTGCCCTTTACTGTGCTGCGTCGCTTTGACTGTGTACTTGCACCTTCCAAGGCAAAAATTTTGGAGGCTAATAAGACTTTGACGGTCAGCAACAAGCGCCCTATCTTTAAGCGCATGACTGGCCATGATTACTATAATGTCAGCCAGTTTGATTTCGAAAAGCTGATGGATGACAGCAACGCTATCGAAGCCAATCTACGAGATTACATCAATGGCTTTTCCGAAGATGTCCGTGAAATCATGGACAACTTTGAAATTTTCGGGGTAATCGATCGTCTATCAAGGGCGAATCTGCTTTATCTGGTCGTGCAGCGTTTTGCGGAGATTGATATGAGCGACACCCAGATTGACAATCTGGAAATGGGATATATGTTCGAGGAATTGATCCGGCGATTTTCTGAGCAGTCCAACGAAACCGCTGGTGAGCACTTCACGCCCCGTGAGGTAATCGAACTGATGGTAGAAGTGCTGCTCGATCCTGACATGGATGAAATTGCAAATACCGACGGAAAGGTCATCACCATTCTGGACCCGGCCTGCGGCACGGGTGGAATGCTGTCCGTTGCCCAGAACAAGATGGAGGCTTTGAACAGCACTACTCAGGTAATCCCCTTTGGGCAGGAATTAAACCCCGAAACATACGCAACGTGCCGTTCCGATATGATTTTGAAAGGCAACACCAACAGCCGTATCGTTTTGGGAAACAGCTTCAATGAGGACGGATTCAAGTCCCAGACGTTTGACTATATGCTGAGCAACCCTCCCTTTGGTGTGGAATGGAAAAAAGTAGAAAAATTCATCAAAGACGAAGCGGCTTCTCAGGGGTATCGTGGCAGATTTGGCGCTGGTCTGCCCCGTATCTCGGACGGCTCTTTCCTGTTTCTCCAGCATCTGATCTCCAAAATGAACCCGCCGGAAAAAGGTGGAAGCCGCATCGGTATTGTTTTTAACGGTTCGCCCATGTTCTCCGGCGATGCCGGAAGCGGAGAAAGTGAAATCCGCCGCTGGATTATTGAAAACGATCTGCTGGAGGCTATTATTGGCCTTCCGGATCAGCTGTTCTACAACACCGGCATTACCACTTATATCTGGATTTTGACTAACCGCAAAGAGAACCGCAGAAAAGGCAAAGTGCGTCTGATCAACGGAGCTGGTTTCTATGAAAAGATGCGCAAGGGCCTCGGCAATAAGCGCAACATGATCAGCCCGGAAAATCGTGCGGAATTGGTGCGTCTGTACAGCACCTACGAGTCGGATGAGAACTACATGGATTTGGATAATGAAGATTTCGGATACCGGAAAATTGTTATAGAGCGACCTCTGCTCGACGAAGATGGTACACCGGTAATCGACCGCAAAGGCAATAGAAAAGCAGATGCCGCCCTTCGTGACTACGAAATGGTGCCGTTGAAGGAAGACATCCACGAATATTTCCGTCGTGAGGTTCTGCCGTTTGTGCCGGGTGCCTGGATTGACGAGAGCAAGACCAAAATCGGCTATGAGATTCCGTTTACCCGCTATTTCTACAAATTCACTCCGCTGCGTCACAGTTCTGTGATTATGGAAGAAATTAAGGCTTTGGAGGAACGCATCCAAACCAGATTGGTGGAGGTGTTTTCCGAATGAAGAGTTATTCGGCTTACAAAAATAGCGGAGTTTCTTGGATTGGTGATATTCCAGCCACATGGAACCTTTCACAGCTACGCTATGTAATTGAATGTCTTGACGGGAAAAGGGTTCCGGTTGAAACTGGCTTGCGTTCCGAAATGCAAGGAAGTATTCCGTATTGGGGAGCAGGCAATATTGTTGATTATGTTGATAGGGCATTGTTCGACGAAGAACTCGTTCTATTAGGTGAGGATGGCGCCCCCTTTTTTGACCATACACGCCCTGTTGCTTTTCACATTACTGAACCTATATGGGCAAATAATCACATCCATGTACTGCGAATAAATCAGAATGCTGACCCCCAATATATTGTTTATGCACTTAATGCTGTCGATTATAAAGAATATATAAATGGAGCGATCCTCAACAAATTGACGCAATCGGCAATGAACCGAATAAAGATACCTCTACCACCTTTAAGTGTTCAAAGGAAAGTTTCAGAATATCTTGATGGTTGTGTGAATACCATATCTAATTTAATCAACGAAAAACAATCTCTTATTGAACGCTTACAAGAAGCAAGCACATCCATTGTTGCTGAGACTGTTACAAAAGGATTGGATAGCAATTCTGCAACAAAGGATACCGGTATAAGCTGGCTTGGGCAAGTTCCTGCCCACTGGCAAGTTCTTACTAATCATCAACTTTTTGCTGAACGGAACATTAAGTGCGCAGAACAGGACGCCGTTTTACTCAGTGTTACCAAATATCTTGGTGTGATTTTGCAATCGCAGGCAGAGGAGCTAAACCTTGCCACCGTTGCCCCGGCAGAAACTACCGAAGGGTATAAGGTTGTCCGAAAAGGCGACCTGGTCATGAATATCATGCGAGCAAAAGATGGCAGCTATGGCATCTCTGGATATGACGGCGTGATCTCTCCTGCATACTGCATTTATTATCCGAGGCAAGAGGTAAATCCTCAGTACCTGTACTACCTGTTCAAGACACCGATGTACATGGAAATTTTCAAAAATTATTCCACAGGCATTGCAGAACACCGGATGCGCTTATATCCTGTGAACTTCTTCAAAATTCCAGCAGTGGTGCCTCCTCTGGAAGAACAGAATGAAATTGTAGCTTATCTGGACAAGCGTGTGAAAGATATTGATGAATTGATTTCTCTCACTCAGCAACAAATCGAAAAACTAAAGGAATACCGCCAAAGCGTCATTTCTGAGGTGGTAACCGGAAAGGTGGCAGTAGAATGAACTATCAAGAATTGTCACCGCAAGGCGAAACTTTGCTGAAAGAAATTATCGACCTCCAAGCCAGTGGTCAGGACAATGCAGCTTATTGGAGCAAGCGGTTTGATGGATTATCCATGCAACAGGATACCCTGCTCCGGGATACATTTCGAGAGCTGAGAGAATGTGGTTATGTCCACATACAGTGGGCTGACAACATTCCATACTATCTGTCCCTCACAGTGGATGGTCAGAATTATTTCACTAACAAAAAGGCCGCAAAAAAAGCCGAAAGAAAACTCTCACGGCGGGAATGGCGGATTGCTGTCATATCGGCCATCATTGGCGGTATGGTTGGGCTGATCCCCTGGATTTGTACTTTGATAGGAGGTGGTCAATAATGGCAATCGAAACCAAAGAAATTACATTTGAACAAGAGATTGAATACAGCCTGATTGACCACGGCGGATACATCAAAGGGAATCCCCGTGACTATAATCGTGAATTTGCCATAGACACCAAGCAGCTTTTTCAGTTTCTTCAAGACAGCCAGCCCGTGGAATGGGAAAAGCTGTGCAGAAAACACGGAGAGAATGTGGAAACGGGTTTTCTGAAGAAGCTGTATCGTGATCTTGATACATACGGAACATTATATGTGCTGCGGCATGGCGTTGTAGATGCTCCCGCCAAACTATCTCTGTGCTATTTCAAGCCTGCCAGCGGCATGAACCAAACCAGTCAGGCACTCTATGAGAAGAACATTCTCTCCATCACCCGGCAGGTGCATTATAGCCTGAAAAATGAGAACTCCATAGATGTTGTGCTGTTCATCAATGGATTGCCTGTTGCGACGGTGGAACTGAAAAATCCAATCACGGGTCAGACTGTCGAAAATGCAAAGCGTCAGTATATGAAAGACCGTGATCCCAGAGAACTTCTGCTTTCGTTCAAAGCCCGATGCTTGGTTCACTTTGCCGTGGATACCGAAGAAGTGTGGATGACCACAAAGCTCAATGGCATCAACACCTATTTTTTGCCGTTCAACAAGGGAAACAACGGCGGCAAGGGAAACCCTGTTGGGAACAGCACCTACCGGACTTCGTATCTGTGGGAAGAAGTCCTGCAAAAAGACAGTCTGCTGGACATTGTACAGAGATTTATCCATTTGCAGGAAGATAAAAAGAATCCTAAAAAGTCTGTTATGATCTTCCCACGTTACCACCAGCTGGATGTGGTCCGCAAGCTCGTTGCCGATGTCTACGCAAACGGAACCGGACACAATTATCTGATTCAGCACAGTGCGGGGAGCGGAAAATCCAACTCTATTTCTTGGCTGGCACACCATCTGTCTAACCTGCACGATAAAAATGACAAGGTTGTATTCAACAGCATCATTGTAATTACAGATCGCCTCGTATTGGATAAACAGCTTCAGGATACCATCTACCAGTTTGAGCACGTGGAAGGCGTTGTGACTAAAATCGACAACAACGCCGCACAGCTGGCAGATGCTTTGAACACAGGCAAGAAAATCATTATTACCACACTTCAGAAGTTCCCGTTTATCCTTGAAAAGGTAGATGATTTAAGCGGCAAGCGGTTTGCGGTCATTGTGGATGAGGCCCATTCTTCCCAGACCGGAGAAGCCAGCAAAAAAATGAAGGCGATCCTGGGAAACGCTGAGGGGCTAACAGAGGAAGAACAGCTCCAAAAGGTTGCGGATGAGGAGGCCAAGGAAGAACGCAAGCAATCCGACAGCGAGGATGAAATCGCAAAAGAAATGGCTACACATGGTCGGTTGCCTAACCTGTCCTTCTTTGCCTTTACCGCAACACCCAAGGCGAAAACGCTGGAGATGTTTGGAACCCCGGATGCAAGCGGTATTCCTCATGCTTTTCATATTTACTCGATGAAGCAGGCCATTCAGGAAGGTTTTATTCTGGATGTTCTGAAAAACTACGTGACCTACGATACCTATTTCAAAATCGGCAAGAAAATTGCCGATGATCCCCGCTATGAAAAAAGCAAGGCAAATAAGGCGCTTGGCAAATTCTTAAGTCTGCATCCGCACAATCTGGCCCAGAAAACCCAGATCATCGTAGAGCACTTCCGCACTGTCACCAAAGACAAGATTGGCGGCAAGGCCAAAGCAATGGTAGTGACCGGCTCACGCCTGCACGCAGTCCGGTATTATCAGGAGTTTCAGCGTTACATCAAAAAGATGGGATACGAAAATGAGCTGGGTATCCTGATCGCATTTTCTGGGACTGTCTATGATGGCGGCGAGGAATACACCGAAGTCAGTCTAAACGGAATAAAAGAAAGCGAACTGCCGGAAAAATTCCACAGCGGCGAGTACCAGGTGCTTTTGGTTGCGGAAAAATACCAAACTGGGTTTGATGAGCCGTTGTTGCACACCATGTTTGTAGATAAAAAGCTCAGTGGTGTAAAAGCTGTCCAAACACTTTCCAGATTGAACAGAACCTGCTTCGGAAAAGATGATACATTTGTTTTGGACTTTGTAAACTCCGCCGAGGATATACGAGCCGCTTTTGCCCCGTATTATGAAGAAACCAGCATTGAGGAGACAACAGACGCCAACATTGTATATGAATTGAAATCCAAACTGGATGAATTTCGTGTGTATTGGCAGAGTGAAATCGAGGCTTTCTCTAAAGCATTTTTCAAGCCTACCAAAAAACAGGGAAATATGGATTTTGGCGTACTCAACAGTTTCCTTGACCCGGCAGTAGATCGGTATAACGGTTTGAATGAGAACGAGCAGGAAGAATTCAAGTCTACCCTTGTAAAGTTTGTTCGCACCTACACGTTCCTCACCAATATCATCCGATTAGATGATGCCGACCTGCATAAGTTCCATGCTTACGCAAAATTTCTTCAGAAGAAACTGCCAAAGCGAGAAGGCGGCGGTCCTATTTTTCTGGATGATGAAGTATCGCTGCAATATTACCGGGTTCAGAAGATTTTTGAAGGGTCTATTGCGCTGGAGCAGAGTGAGCCGTTGCCCAATAAACTTCACCCCGGAAAACCGAAGCCAGAGGAAGAAAAGGCTCCCCTGTCTGAGCTGATTGATAAAATCAACGAAAAGTTCGGCACAGAGTTTACCAACATCGACAAGGTCTTGGAACAAATTGTTTCTGATATGGATGCCAATGAGGAATTGCGTGTCCAAGCTCGCAACAATTCACAAGAGCATTTTCATTTTCCCTTTAACGATGCGTTCATGGATGTGGTTATCGGACGCATGGCACAGAATCAGCAGTTCTGCGAAAGGGTTTTGGATGACGCCAAGTTCGGAGATACCGTTCGTGATTTGTTGGTGGGTGTTGTCTATGAACGATTGCGGAGTTCCACGAGAAGCGAGAGTCGGCTTTAAGTCCTTGTTTATTTAAGCAGAAAATACCGCCACCCAGTTTCCCGTTGAAGAAATAGGGTGGCGGTATTTTCCTTATTTTATGGCGAGCAGAAAGTCCGAAATCTTTTTCCCGTCTGCATACCCCTTATCGTATAGACGTTGTAGAGAAGTCCTATCTTTTTTTAGGGTGCTGACGCCACAGGTATCGTCTGGTGAGGGGATGAGAGCTTTGCCCTGCCGGACATATTTCTGTGCCGCCGATACGCCTTCATTGTATCTTTGCGCCCGCTGACACAGCTTTTCCGCAGCTTTTGGATACTTTTTTCGGATGCGTGCAGCCAATTTTTCATCTTTATCTGCGGTTCTCAACTCGCCCTCTGGCTTGGTGAGGATGACAACAACCTGGTCGCATCCCAGTTGAAAGGCTTTTTCCACCGGAACCGGATCACCTAAAGCGCCGTCATAATACGGGATGTTCTTCACTTTATACGGCTTACAAACAAAGGGGATTGCACAAGAAGCCTTAAAGATGCTGTAATCATCTTGGCTAATATCTGTCTTATCGAAATACTTCGCCTGTCCGGTTCGGGCATCTGCTGCAATTACATAGAATTCTATCGGGTTATCCCGCAAGGCGCAGTAATCCAAGGGATTTTCTCCGTTTGAACAACTCAGCGTCCCATACACATAATCCATATCGATAAAAGATCGCTTGAGGATGAAATTCCCTACACTCATATACTGCTTACGAAATGCGTATTCCATGTAGAATTGATAGTTCCTTCCTCTTTGACCTGCTGCGAAGGACGCCAGGTTTGCACTCCCTGCTGAGATTCCGATTCCCAAATCAAAATGAATGTCGTGATCCATACAATAGTCGAATATGCCGACGGCATAGATACCTCTCAGCCCGCCGCCTACATCTATCACGCCTGTTTTCATAATATATTCTCACCTTCCAAGCGGGATGTTTCCAACATCAAAGGAACAGCTCGCATTCTTTCCGCTCAGAGCAAACCTTCTTCAGCATCAGGCTGGCCGCACAGAGCATGACAGGATTGATCTTGCGAGCACCCTGCGGACATACAGCGATACAACGCATACAGGAGATGCACGCCTTCTCATCCACTTTCTTCGGATCTTTCTTGTCGATGGCCTGCACAGGACACTCTGCTGCACAGACGCCACAGTTGGTGCACTCCTTTGTTGCTTTGGGCACCATACCAGCTCCTCCAGCTTTCTTATAAGGACGATTACCGGGAATCGCAGGTTCTGAAGTGTCTGCCGCAGAAAGCTTATGCTGAATCTGTTTGGCAAAATCGGAAAGCTGTGTTGCGTCCTGTGCATCAGGCCGACCGGCGGCAAACTGACGGGCGATGGAATGTTCCGCAATGGCGGCAACTGCCGCAATCACCTGAAAACCAGCCTGCTTTGCGGTATCCTCCAATTCTACCAACGTATCCTCATAGGCACGGTTGCCATAGACACAAACCAGAACGGCTCGGGCACCGTTGCCATGTACCATGCCCAGCCGCTCTACTGCTACAGTGGGAACACGACCACCATAGGACGGCACGGAAATGACTGCTACATCCTCTTTTGTCAGTAAAGCGGCTTTAAAATCCTGCTTGCTGTCGCTCAGATCAACGGTGGTTACATCCCCCTCCAGTGCATCGGTTAAATAGTCGGCCACCTTTTTTGTTCCGCCCGTGGGACTGAACACGATGTCATAAAGTTTCATCAGAATACCCTCCTTTTACTCGGCAATACGCCAGGAAATCATGTAATGTATGTTCTCAGGAAGTTTTTCATCTTCCTGGGCCATCTGTTCAAAGGCTCCAGTCAGCCCCAGCTCCAAAGCTGTCTGATGGAAATGGGACAGAGCAATGCCCAGATCCACCTGTTTGATGGTTTCCTCTCCTTTGGAAAGTTCGGGTTTATAATCCGCATAAAAGTGATAGGCGTTTTCGGTTTTACGCACCCGCCAAGGCTGGGCATTTTTTGCCGAGGGAGCCAACCGCACCATTTCCAGCGGCTGGGCATAGGCTCCGGCCGTATCCTTGGTAAGCGGAGTGCGAAAATCCGCCTGATAGAATAGCTCTTTCCACTCTTTTCGGGAAGAAGATTTCATGGTGGAGCGCATCAGATTTTCCGTCAGGCTGCGTTTGGCTGCGGGATAGCCCACCGGTGAAATCGCCGGAAACAGTTCGTCCTTTGGAATTTTCATGGCAGAAGCAAAGCTGTCCCGATTGAAGGTCGCTGCCAACCACACCGTACCCAGTCCCATATGAGTGGCTGACAGAATCAGATTTTCAAATTCATATCCGGCCGCCAGGGGTGCCAGCTTTGTATCCGGGATGGAGATTCCCAAGAAAGTGCTTGCTCCCTTGATGACGCCGTAGGTTCCCAGCTTTTCCCCATCTGCATTCAGTTTCTGATCAATGATGTATGTATGAACAGGAACATCAAAGGGATTATCCAGCTGTTTCATACACATAAGCAGGGCTTCTCGATCTTGGGGCAGCAAGGGCTTACTCTTATAAGTGCGAACACTGTGCCGTTTTTGAACGGTTTCTACAACAGGAATGGACAATTTCATTGTATTTCACCCTCTCTCACAGCTGAATCATAACTTTACCGTTGAGCTGACCCTTAGCCACAAGCTGTAATGCCTCATTGGCCTGATCCAGAGAAAAAATACGAGAATCGACGGCAGGCTTGACCTGTTGCTTCTCCACGATCTCGGTGATTTTTTGCAGCTGTGCCCCATTGGAACGGACAAACACAAACCGATATTCTTTGCCCTGCTTTTGTGCAGCCTTGTCTAATTTACTGCCCGCCAAGGTGAACAGCTGTTTTTTCAGGCCGCCGAACTGATGCCGCAGGGCAAAAGTTTTATTGGGTCCAGTTCGCAGGCTCACCAACCGCCCGCCCTTTTTCAGCACCGCTAATTCATGTTCAAATTCAGCAGGACCCAGGGTATCGATCACATGGTCCATATCAGACAACACTTCCCAATAGTTTTCTGTCTTGTAGTCGAGATACCGGTCAACTCCCATGGCAAGAAACTGCTCTTTCGCCCGTGCGTTGCCTGTCACAATCACTCTCAGTCCCAGCGCCTTGGCGATAGGAACCGCCATCTGACCGAAACTGCCCGAGCCGCCGGGAATCAGAATCGTTTGACCAGGCTTTGCTTCCAGCTCTTCCACGATAGCCTGATAGGCCGTCAAACCGGTCAGCGGGATAGCTGCGGCAGTATTGAAATCATACCCCTCCGGCATTTTGGCAACGGCATCCTGCTCGACCGCCACATATTCTGCGAAAGCACCGATTTTTCCAATCGGCAGGCGGGTGTAGACTCGGTCTCCGTTTTTGAATCCCTCAACCTTGCTGCCTACCTGCTCCACAATACCGGAGCATTCATTGCCCAGTGTCAGTGGCATCGGATAATCCTGAATCAGTTTTACGCTTCCTGTCAGGATCAGCAGTTCCACCGGATTAACTGCCGCAGCCTTTACCTGAATCAGTACTTCAGAATCTGAAATCTGAGGCTTCGGGATGTCGCTCAGGGTCGTATAGATTTCTTTTGAGTAGTTTTTGATTTGAACCGCTTTCATATAAGACCTCTCTGCATGAATTTTGTTTTTATAGAATCTCTCTTGCTTTTTTTCGCAAGAACCGATAAAATGTTAGATGTAATAAATCAAATTACATCTTCTTTAGTTTAGCACTTGTTAGATGTAAAGTTAATAATTACATCAATGATAACGTGTTTGTTTTGAAAGGATATAGAGTATCTATGCAGATCAGTATAAAATGTTCCGTTGCGGTTCACTGCCTGATTTTTATCCATGAAGCGAAAGGTATTGCAAAAGTGACCAGCAATCTTTTGGCTGAAAGTACAGGGAGCAATCCCGTTGTAATCCGCAACATCCTCAGCGCCCTGAAAAAGGCAGGGCTTATTACGGTGCCCCGTGGGACCGGCGGTGCAGAATTGTGCGCCGACCCATCCCAAATCACCTTATACCAAATCTATTCTGCACTGGAGCCAGATGGCGTGACCTCCATCATCGGAATTCATCCCTGTGATGGCCGCCCTTGTCCGGTTGCACAAAATATTCGCAAAGTACTGGAGCCGCCGTATCATAAAATTGAAGATGCCGTTAGGAATGCGATGGAAGAAATTACGCTACAATCCATGATTGATGATTTTCATGGCATAGTTCAGCAAAGCTCTACCACCTAAAGGAGCTTACAATAAAAAACAGCCATGGCAAATACCATAGCTGTTCTATCATTGAATGATAACTGTACTATTATGCGAAAATGAGATGCTATTGGGACTTAACAGGCACTGAATAATTTGCTTTGCAAACTGCTGGCTGATTGTCGTATCCCACTCCGCCAACCGGATGATCTCCGCTGTTCCGGACTCAAAATCAAACGAAATCTCACCCCATTCGCCATCGTTGTCCACCTGATACAGGTAGACAGCGGTGGCGATTTTCTTTTTGCGCTTGGTCTGGGATTTTCGTTTCAGCCGGATCATGTGAAGCACCCCGGCTTCTGTCAGCAAACAGGCCAAATGCTCCACGGCTTTGCGGTAGGCCCGTTCTGCGCCGCTGGCCGTGCTACCCTCAAAGAGAACCGCCAGTTCTTCAAAGGTCTTTCGGGTGCTGATGGGGCTGACCCGCCCACAGGTCATACAGATAGCGTTGCGTTTTTCCAAAAGGGTCTGCTCCCGGTAATTCAGCTTTTCAAACGCTTCTCGGACAGCTTCAGCCCGGATACCGTTCCAGAGAATCTCCGCATAGTCCCAGTGGTTATCTCGGCTGACATCCTCGCCGGTTTCTTCGCTGTCCTCGTCCTGTACGGTCTGGTAAAACGGAACACGGCTTCGGTTTTGCTTGGCTAACGCCAAAAACTTCGCTGCGGTTTCACCTGAGCAGTTATGTTTCTGGGCATATTTCTGGATTGCCGCCTGTTCAGAGTGCCCGGATTGATTATAGAGCCAAGCAATCCCGCGCACAGCTTTGTACTCATCCACATTTTCAAAGGAACCGGCCTCCTCCTGCATCCGGCAGGTCAAAAGGGTGTTCCCGATAAAATGATGGGCATAGGTCAGAAAATCTGCCCCTTGTGCGGGATCGTATTCCCGGAGACAATCCAGCATGGTAAGTACACAGCCCATTTTATAGTCCAAAAAGCGTTCTGGGTCATAGCGATCCAGCCCCTCCCGCAGCAGGAAACGGCGAATACGACCATCGAGCCGGTTCTCATAGTGGTGCAGGAAAAAGGAAAACCAGCACAGTTCTCGGCTCTGCACAGCCTTAATAATATAATCATTCAGATTTTCATGGACAGGCGGTTCCGGGTCAAGCTGAAAGATGCGTTCCACTTCCCACATAGTCAATCCCTTGGGTTCAGCCAGAAAGCCATACTTGACACAGTAACCGGGCAACTCCCATGTCCACGTTGCATCCATTTCCCCTCACCACCTTTCTGATGATGTTTCACTGCTTATTTCTTTTGTATGGCCTTCAAAAGTGCATCCTGGGTCATTTCCTGCTCATAGGCTGTGCTGGCATAACGATGATCTGAAAGCGCACGGAGCATCTTATCTTTTGCCAGTTTTTTCATAGCTGCTGCCGTTTCGTCATCCAGTTTTCCACGGTGCTTGCTTTGTACGATGGTGTTCATCCGCCGGTTATAAATGGCCTTGATGGGATGATCGTCGGCAAGCTCCCGCTGCTCCCGGCCCCTTAGATTGCCAATTTGCCGACACGTCCGTCCACGCTGGTCGCCGGGGGCCAGACCGCCGCAGTATTTGGTATGCCGTGCGTCAATGGTAAGAAACCATCTGCCGCAGATGGGGCATTTCTTGGGCGCATGGCCCACACAAAGTCCCTCAAACAAATCGGAACGGAACATCCCCACAAAGGAGACATAGTGCATCCGCTTGACCAGCTGAGGCTCCGTCTTTCCGGGCCGAATAGCGGCTACATACTGTACCGAAGCATTGGTCAGGGTCATCCAGGCCGGGTTATCCAACGATAAAGTTGGCTCTCCTTTGAAGAACTGTCCGAACATTGCCGCATAACCGTCCGGGGTACGGTCATAGTCTGGCTCATTCAACCGCTCCGCAAGTTTTGTCAAGGCTTCCTTGTATTGCCCCAGAGAATAACTCAAATGCCCCAGCACCTGCGCTATTCGGACGAGCATTGTTGCCTTGACATGCTGACCAGTCAAAGCACAGATTAGCTGCTCCTGCTGAGTGAGCTGTAAATAAGCTTTGGTGTCCTCCATATATTCTTCGGAAAAGATGGCTGCAAGTTTTTGCTCGAAATAGCTTCGATTCAGGCGGGAGAACGGTGGTGTGGCCTGCAAAAAGGAGATGATCTCGCCAGCGGCCTGCTGTACCTGCGGCAGAAGCTCCATATCCAAAGAACCGGTGTTCATCCCCTGAAGCAGCTGGTTCAGCACATTGCAGGGAGTATCCAGCTTTTCAATGGTACTGTCCGGGATGTTCAGCACCTCGCAGCCAATGGTTCCTGTGGGCATGGTACACCCCTCATAGGTCACGGTGTCCTGCCAAAAATCCAGAGATAAAACCGCATGGTTGATGATTTGATCCATTTTCTCCCTCCTGTCATGTTTTTCTATTTTCATAATAGCACACAACAAAGACCTTGTCATGTTTTTTGAAAACGGCTTGTCATGCCATTAGCCTGTTTTTTTCGTTTTTCCCCATAACCTATACAGAGGGGTGAGAAAACTGCCCCATCAAAAAGGAAATGGAGGAAATCTGTATGAATCTGTTTGAAGTGGTGAAAGCCAGTATCAACACACAGGAAGCAGCGCAGGCGTATGGAATCGATGTCAACCACTATGGCATGGCACTGTGTCCGTTCCATAATGACCGTCACCCCAGCTTGTATGTATCGGATGACCACTACCACTGTTTCGCCTGCGGAGAACACGGGGATGTAATCGACCTAACCGCCAAACTGTTTGACCTTCGGCTGTATGATGCGGCCCAAAAACTGGCGTCGGACTTTCACCTTGCGCCGGACAAGCCCTTGCCGGAAGCCATTCGCCGGAAAATGAAATACAAAACCAAAGCACAGCAGCTTCGTGAGAACGAGCAGCTGTGCTTTTCTGTTTTGAACGAGTATCGGAGGTGGCTTCTGGATTGGGAAAAACGGTATGCGCCGCAAGCGCCGGAAGATGTGTTGGACGAGCGGTTTGTGGAAGCCTGCCACCGGCTGCCCTGGGCAGAGTATCAGCTGGACATCCTGCTGCAAGGCGATTCCTATGAACGAGGCGAAGTCGTGAGTGAACTAACGGCAGGCGGATTTATCCGCAAATTACAGACCTGCCTGAGAGAGGAGCGATACCATGAACAACCCTGTATGGATCGATGATAAGGGGAAAATCGTCGAGCCGGATTATTGCCGGGACTTCCTCGCCCGGTATCCCATGCGCTGCATCAATGAACGCTTTTATACTGTGGATGGACCGTTGCCGGATGAGAGCAAATTGAAGCGGACGATTTATGAGGAAATCTCGCCCTGGCTTCATGCCAAGGTCGCACAGACGGTGGAGCAGGTGATCAAGGCGTTGAAGCTGGCGGCATACGCAGACCCTTTGCCCCTGCAATGTGACCGCATCCATGTTGCGAACGGCACTTATTTTCTGGACGGTACATTTACAGAGGAAAAAGAGTATTGCGGCAACCGCCTATCGGTGTCTTATCGGGCAGATGCTCCTGTACCGCAACACTGGCTACGTTTTCTTTCGGAACTGTTGGAGCCGGAGGATATTCCCGCTTTGCAAGAGTATCTGGGCTACTGCCTGATTCCCTCTACCAAGGGACAGAAGATGCTCATGCTGATCGGCAAGGGCGGCGAAGGCAAAAGCCGCATCGGTGTGGTGATGAACGCCATTTTCGGGCTCAACATGAACACCACTTCTATCCAGAAGGTAGAAAACAACCGTTTCGCCAGAGCCGATCTGGAGGGCAAGCTGCTGATGATTGACGATGATCTGGATATGAATGCCTTGACCAAGACCAACTATGTAAAATCAATCGTGACAGCAGAACTGCGGATGGATTTGGAAAGGAAGAAAGAACAGAGCTATCAAGGACAGCTTTATGTACGCTTCCTCTGCTTCGGCAACGGGGCATTGACTGCGCTTCACGACCGCAGCGACGGTTTCTTTCGCCGCCAAATCATTCTGACCACCAAGGACAAGCCTGCGGATCGGTTCGATGACCCGTTTCTTGCCGAGAAACTGATTGCCGAAAAAGAGGGGATCTTTCTCTGGATGCTGGAGGGACTGCGGCGGTTGATCGCTAATCACTATCACTTTACCATTAGCCAGAGAGCCAAGGACAATATCTCTTCCGCTGTTCGGGATGCCAATAACATTCTGGACTTTCTCGATTCTGAGGGTTATGTGGCATTCAAGGCCGATTATGAATCCAGCACCAAAAATCTGTACGCAGCCTATAAGCGGTGGTGTGAGGACAACGCAGAAAACCCACTGTCCCCAAAGAGCTTTGCAAACCAGCTTAGCCAGAACGCAGAACGCTACCATTTGGAACCAGTCAGCAATCTACACATCGGCGGCGGAAAACGGTGCCGGGGGTATATGGGCATTTATGTTCTGCTCTCGCCTATGGAGTTGTAATGAAACTTCAAAACCTTCTGTTCGTGCGTTCATGCGTTCCTGATCGGGTGCAGCCTGTGAAACGAAGGAACGCACGAACGCAAAAAATCGAAGTTCAGTTTATATTTGATAATCCGGCTGGGCGTTAAAATTGGCAATGCTCAGTCAATGGTTGTGCAAACAGTGAAAAACACTACTATAAGCAGAACATAAATCATCATTCGGTGATTTACAGAATGGTGATGGTGGTATACGGCAAGGTGGCTATTTACACGGTTTCGCTTGCAAGCCCACCTAACGGTAAAGTCGATGGGGTGCTGTTGCGGACAGTTCTTCATGGACATAGTCCTGAGCGTTTTTTTGAATATTATCTGTGTTTGTCGAGTCGTGCAGTGAGTATGCTCCACGGTAAACCGACTTTACGAAAGAATGAGGTGTTTTCTATGAAATCCAATTTGAGAAATGAAATCAAGTCGTACATCGTGCGTTCAGGCAACACGATGCAGGAAGTCGTTGACCGGCTTTCCGAGGATTATGGCTGGAGTGACAGCGTTTCCAACCTGTCCAACAAGCTCCAGAGAGAGTCTCTGCGGTATGTGGAGGCGGTACAGCTTGCTGACGCCCTTGGTTATGACCTTGTATGGCAGAAGCGGAGGGACAAATGATGCCTGCCGTTCCTATTCTCCGTATCTCTCGTCCCCATGGCAATACCGCAGTATTGCTATGGACGGGCGGCGAAAACATTCGATTTTTCGCTGCTGCCGGATGGCTGATGTTTCGCAAAACATCGGCTGTCCGGGCTGAACAACAGGAAACGATGCAGACGGTTTCCGGGCAGTTCAGCAGTGGTCATCGCAATGACCGCAATTCTCCCTCGGAGAGCCCACGGCACTTTGCAGCCCTCTGGGATGAAAGTGTCATAGTGGGTTATTACACTTCCCGCAGGAAGTGCATCCCCGTCCCCAAGCCGTCTGCCACGCAACAGAAAGGAGCTGATTTCCATGGCCAGAAACGACGGAATCGACCGCACCTTTGCCCGTAACCAGGACTTGCCCACCCTTGATGATGTGGCGAAGGTTCAGGAGCATAACGAACGAGAAAAGGAGAGCTACTCCAACCAGGATATTGATACCACCCAGACCTACCGGAATATCCACTTCAAAGCCCCCACCGACAGCTATGCCGCCATGTTCGATCAGATGATTACCGATGGCGCTATCTCCACCCGTGGCCTGAAAGCTGATGCGGTGAAATACGGGGAGCTGATTTTCGATGTGAACTCCGCTTACTTCCACAATCACGGCGGCTATGAATACGCCAAGCAATTTTACACCGACGCATATAAAGCTGCCGTAGAGATCGTGGGCGGTGAGCAATATATTCTCTCCGCTGTTATGCACGCCGATGAACGCAACCGGGCTATGTCGGAAGCTCTGGGGCAGGATGTGTACCACTACCACCTTCATGTGGTCTATGTCCCGGTGGTGGAAAAACAGATTCTCTGGTCGAAGCGGTGCAAGGATAAGTCCCTTGTGGGCACGGTCAAGGAGACCATTATGCAGGTCAGCCGGAGCAAAAAGTGGGAATCCAAAGTTGCTCTGGATGAGCAGGGCAATCCGCTTCTGACCTCCAAAGGCAAGAAAGTCCTGCGGACATCGTACAGTGTCCTGCAAGACGATTTCTTCAACTATATGAAAGCTGCCGGATATACCGATGTGGAGCGTGGAGAGCGTGGCAGCACCGAGGAACATCTGACTGTGACCCAGTTCAAGGTGGCACAGGAGCAACAGCGGCTGGAAGCTGTGACTGCTCAAATCACTCAGTCAGAGCAGGCGCTGGACACCGCACAGGCAGCCGTTGAGAAAAAACAGAAGGAGCTGCAATCCCTGCAAAAGCAGACCCAAGAACAGCGTACTGCCGCCCTGACTGTGCAGGAAATCCGCTCCATGGGGAAAAAGACGATCACCGGCAACATCACTCTGACCCCATCCGAGTGCAGCACGCTCAAGGATTATGCGGTCAATGGAATTCTTGCCAAGGCGGAAAACAGCCGCTTGGTAGAAAAGCTGCAACAAGCGCAAAAGAGCGCCGCTGTCTGGAAACAGCGATATGAATCGCTGAAAGAACAGGCACGGCCCTATCTGGAAGCTGTCAAGCTCGCACCCGAAAAGGTGCGGGCTTTTCTTGACGCCATTCTGACCCGGACCCGGCAAACAAAGCAACACAATCAACCTGTCCGCCGTAAATCGCAAGATATGGAACTTTAATTGATGGAGGAAACTGCATGAGAAAACACGAAGATTTTATGAACGAACCCGACTATGGCTATATCGACATTGAATCTTGCTTTGACCCAATTTTTGAGCCGCCGATTGATTTTCTGGAAGAATGCCGGAAACGCTGGGAAAACCGGATGAATCCGTTCACTGGTACGGTGGAACGGAAAATTGGGAATACCTGGTATCTGCTGGAGACTGTATGTGACGGAAATGAGCCGCTTACCCACAAGGTAAAACGGCTCATTTTCTCGGATAAGGAGGCGCTTTGTTCATGACACAGACTCAAATTCATGCTACAATATCACCATGCACACCGATTCTGTCAGCTGACCCAACCGTAAAGGAGGACGTTATGTTGGATCAGCAGAAAATTACCATCCTGTACTGCCGCCTCAGCAATGAGGATGCATTGGATGGAGAATCAAATTCGATACAGAATCAAAAAGAGTTTTTAACTCGGTACGCAGCCGAACATGGCTACACCAACCTGAAAATTCTGGTGGACGATGGATATACGGGAACTAACTTCGACCGCCCTGGCGTACAGGAGGGCTTTGCACTGGTTAAGCAGGGGCTTGTCGGTTGCTGGCTGGTCAAGGATCTCAGCAGGTTTGGCCGAGATTACCTGACCGTTGGGCAGTACACGGACATCATTTTCCCCAGCTACGATGTACGCTTTATCGCCGTCAACGATGGTGTGGACAGTGAACGGGGCGACAGCGACGGCTTTGCCGCTATCCGTAATTTGTTCAACGAATGGTATCCCCGGGACACCAGTAAGAAAGTTCGGGTCGTATTCCGTCAGAAAGGCACCAGCGGAAAGCATCTGGGAAAACCGCCCTATGGCTATCGCACCGATCCCGCCGATAAAGACCATTGGATCATTGACGAGGATGCCGCCCCAGTAGTCAAGCGCATCTTTGACTTGGCCATTGACGGCAAGGGGCCGGAACAGATTGCCCGTATACTGGAGCAGGATCAGGTGTTGACTACCAAGGCGCTGTATGCCAAACAGTCGGAAAACCATCCTGACCCCAAAAAACGGAAGAAGATGCCGGAGCGTCCTTACCATTGGATTGGTCAATCGGTTGCGGGTATTCTGGAACGGATGGAGTACACCGGCTGTACCTGCAATTTCAAGACCTATTCCAAGTCCTACAAGCTGAAGAAGCGGATTCCCAATGCCATCGAAGATATGTGTATCTTCCCTGACACGCAGGAAGCTATCGTCTCTCAGGCTCAGTGGGACAGAGTGCAGGAGCTGCGAAAAAACAAACGCCGTCCCACAAAAGCCCAGCGGCAGGGATTATTCTCCGGGCTTCTGTTCTGTCCTGATTGCGGGAATAAGCTGCACTTTGCTACCTGCAAGAGCTTTGACGGTAAGCAAGACCACTATGTATGCTCCAGCTACAAAAGCGGTCGAGGCACCTGTTCTGCCCACTATATCCGGGAAGATGTACTGCGGGAATTGGTGTTGGAGCGCATTCAGGCGGTCAATGCCTATATCCGGCAGGACGTGGAGAGTTTTCAGGAGGAGTGGCTGCAATGCCGCCGCTCCGATCAGGAACGCAACATCCGTGAAGATCGGAAGCGAGTGGAGCAGGCCAAGAAGCGGCTGGCTGACTTGGATGTTCTTCTGTCCCGACTCTATGAGGATTTTGTCCTGGGCGATCTGAGCAAGGAGCGGTACAAGAAAATGACCGCCGATTACGAGGCAGAACAGGAACGGTTAAAACTCGAAATTGAAGTGACGGAAGAATGGCTGGAAACGCAGGAAACCATGAGTGCAGATGTAGATGCCTTTGTCGCTCTGACCCAGAAGTATGTGGATGTGCCGGAATTAACACCTACGATAGCCAATGAGTATATCAAGAAGATTGAGGTGTTTGCGCCGGACAAATCCAGTGGCAAGCGGGTACAGAAGGTAAAAATCTATTTCAACTTCGTGGATGACGTAGAGATTCCTGTGATTTCCGAGCCTGTTGTTGCAAAATCTACCCTTGGACGCAGAAAAACGGCGTGACCATTGCGGTCACACCGTTCTCTGCCCCTCGCAAAGCTAAATAGTACCTTATCACTATTAAGCCTTGCGGCTCCAGGGATTTTTCTGGTGGAGACAGCAGAACTCGAAGAGGGCATGGTATGTTCCTACGGGTGTTTGGCTGTCTCTGGTAATACCCAATAAAACCGCTGTGGCACAAGGAGTTCCGGGTTTCATGCGGAATAAAATCTCAAAAACCATTGGGCCTGTTGGATATTCATTTTTTATCGTTCTGTTAGAAATTTGTTAGAAGTAGGATAGGATGCTGTTACGAAAGATTCATTGGATTTTTTAGCGGTTTTATCCATATGTGAGCGACTGTATAAAGTGGAGATTCACGCCCCCCGTGTGGGGGGCGACCCGCCTGGGAAACACGGCCATGAATGCCGGACTATTTCAATCCACGCCCCCCGTGTGGGGGGCGACTTACGGAATGTCGCAAGCATCCATTGACGGCATGATTTCAATCCACGCCCCCCGTGTGGGGGGCGACGGACACCGGCAATATCTCCTGCGCCGACCTCGTTATTTCAATCCACGCCCCCCGTGTGGGGGGCGACAAAATCTTGCCAGCATCAGATGCGGTGACATATGATTTCAATCCACGCCCCCCGTGTGGGGGGCGACATCCACTACAGTTCAGGGTGGCGGTTTCAGTGGTCATTTCAATCCACGCCCCCCGTGTGGGGGGCGACATGATCCGGCACAGCTCGGTCAATACCTGCTCCAATTTCAATCCACGCCCCCCGTGTGGGGGGCGACCCGCAGCTCGTCGGCGTTGTAGCCGCCCCATAGATTTCAATCCACGCCCCCCGTGTGGGGGGCGACGTGGTCGTCCTAGTCAACGGAGATAGCGCTACCGTATTTCAATCCACGCCCCCCGTGTGGGGGGCGACGCATCACAACCAAAAAACGGCTCTGGAGATGGCCATTTCAATCCACGCCCCCCGTGTGGGGGGCGACCCTGGGGTAGATGGCATAGGCGGTCAGGTAGGAAATATTTCAATCCACGCCCCCCGTGTGGGGGGCGACCGACCATGAGCGGCGGGCAGGGACAGGCTTTCGCCATTTCAATCCACGCCCCCCGTGTGGGGGGCGACCAAGGCTTTTTCTCCTTTTCTACACACCCTGACATTTCAATCCACGCCCCCCGTGTGGGGGGCGACACACCATGGTCTGGATGGCGGCGGCGCCCTGGGTCATTTCAATCCACGCCCCCCGTGTGGGGGGCGACTTTTCGACTTCTCCAGCAACTTTGTGCCACTTGTATTTCAATCCACGCCCCCCGTGTGGGGGGCGACGGTTTTTGCGCCATGGGCTATCACCTCCAGACAAAAATTTCAATCCACGCCCCCCGTGTGGGGGGCGACGTAATGACAAGCGCCTGGACGCGGACGAGCGGCATTTCAATCCACGCCCCCCGTGTGGGGGGCGACTGTCGCAGGTAATGTAAGCGTCCTTGTACCCTTTGATTTCAATCCACGCCCCCCGTGTGGGGGGCGACTGACGATGTTGTAAAAGACACAGAGGTTTCTGATATTTCAATCCACGCCCCCCGTGTGGGGGGCGACGTCCTTCCGGGAGGGCATCGAGAAGTTCCGGGGTATTTCAATCCACGCCCCCCGTGTGGGGGGCGACGGACAACTATACCCGTCCTTTGGGGTTCATTTCCAAATTTCAATCCACGCCCCCCGTGTGGGGGGCGACGTGATGCTCCGGTCAGACAGGCCGAACAGCGCTATTTCAATCCACGCCCCCCGTGTGGGGGGCGACAGCAAAAACAGCTAAAAATTCAAGCTGTTCGCGCGAAAAATAGACAATTCTTACAAATATCCTCTCCTAACTCTTATCCGATTTTGAAAAATAAGGTTGCCTCCTTACAGATAATACTGCAAAATCTGGTGCGAGACCTCGGTGATTTTCTGCGCGTTTACGTTTCGCACCTAAAGCATCAATACATCTTCTGGGTTGTAGGATGCCTTTACTCCAAAATGCTCGATCTTGTTTTCATAGCGGTTTCCCAAGTAATAAAAACGAAGACTGTCCTTTTCCGGGTCCATGATCTTACACAGCTTTGCCTGTAACATGCGGTACTGGGCCGCATCCAGCAGACATTCAAAGACAGAGTTCTGCACCCGCTGTCCGTAGTTGACGCACTGCTTCGCGATTTGCCGCAGACGTTTGCGGCCAGCGGCGTCCTCGGTGTTCACATCATAGGTGATTAAAACCAGCATACTATCACTTCCACAAAAAAGGTGGGTAAGCGTCCAAGTCTCCCCGGAGATAACGGGCCAGCAGAAGTGCCTGCGTATAGGGGATCATCCCCCATGGGAGCTTTTCCTCCAGATAGGGGTGGGTCAGTGTCTCTTTTTTCTTTTCCTGCCAATGTTTCAGAAATGTTTTCCTGCCGCCGTCGGCCAGCAGCACCGCGCCGCTCTCCATATATTGAAAATCTCCCGCCTTGACCTGGCGGTTGTTGATGAGCGTGAGCACAAAGCGGTCCGCCATGCAGGGACGCAGTTCCTCCATCAGGTCCAGGGCCAAGGAAGTCCGACCCGGGCGGTCCCGGTGCAGGAATCCCACATAGGAATCCAGCCCCACACTCTCCAAGGCGGAGGCGCAGTCGTGGGCCAGCAGGCTGTAGGCGAAGGAGAGCATGGCGTTGACGGCGTCCAGCGGAGGGCGACGGCTGCGGCCCCGGAAGGAAAACGTCTCTTTATCCCCCAGGATCATCTCGTCAAAAACGCTGAAATAGGCGGAGGCTCCCACCCCCTCCAGGCCCCGCAATTCCTCCGGAGCGCTTACCTCCTTGACCTGAGACAGCAGTCCGTAGATTTGCTTGGAGGCGGAGACCAGTTTTTCGCCGTCCACCCGCAAACCGTGGTCCCGGCGGGTGCGCTCGATGCTCCAGCGGGCGTTGAACAGCTTGCCGAAGATCATAGTGCGGCTGATCTGACAGCATTGAGTGGGATCATCCCCGGTCCGATATTGTGTCCGGCGGAGCAGGACGTTTCCGTTCCCCTCGCCGCACACCCGGGCCAGAAATTTTCCTCTGGGGGTACAGAAAGATAAGCCGATCTGACGCTGGGCGCAGACGCCCATCAGCGCGGGGGACGCCCCGGCATAGGAAAAGGTAATGATATTCTGCAAGGTATGTAGAGGATAGCGGGCGACAACCTGCTTGTCCCGATTGGCCACCACATTCTCCCCGTCCAGGGACAGGTAAATATCCTCTGAGAGGATGTAGAGGGTATTGAGCAGATGTTTCATTTCAGCTCCTCCATGGCAGCGGCCAAATAGTCCGCAACTCTTTTGCAGCCCATCAGCTTTGGAAGGCACAGGACTTTCAAAGAGCAGGCGTTACAGGCCTTGGACGGCTTGACCTTGGGTGTGTGGCGCCTTTTATACAGCTCATGCATCTCCTTCAGGTTATCTTGAACCTGCCCGCGCAGTTCAGGCGTAAAGGGGACCACCGTCCGGCGGCGGGGCTCTCCGTAATAGAGTGCCCCCTCCGGGACGGCACAGCAGAGCATCTCCTCCAGGCACATGGCCTGGGCGCACAGCTGAAGCTCGTCCGCACTGTGTTTCTTAGGCTTGCCCCGTTTGTACTCCACCGGATAAGGCAGCCACAAACCTTCACGATTTTGCAAAGCAATTCCGGCAGGGGCTCTGTGGAACTCTACCGCGTCGCACTGGCCGGAAACACCCAACTCCGTCGAGTGGATGGCCAGCCCCCTGACGGTCAGACAGTCCCCCCGGCTCTCCCGAAATTCCTGGTCGTGGACGCGCTCGTGCATGAGATGGCCGTCCACCGTGCGGTAATTCTCCGCCCACTGACCTTCAATGTGGATCAGCGCCCACTGGCGGCGGCAAAAGACAAAGTGCTGCAAACCCGAAAGCTGGAGATAATCCTCTTCCTTAAATCCCATTCAGAATCTCCGGCTCCAGTCCGGCCAAAGGCTCCAATGTAATCTTGTAATCCTCCGCGCAGGCGGGGATGGCGTCAGAAGCAATCAACTCAGCCTGGACCGAACGGTGGACCTTGGCGGAGGAATACTGCCCATCCTTGCAGTTGTGGTGGAACCAGTAGAGTCTGACCACCTCCATGGAGCCCTCCGGCCGGGCGGAAGAGGCGTCATTGACGAAGAGGGTGCGCAGACACTCCTTCAAAATATCGGCGTCCTTCTCAGTGAAGCCGGTTTTTTCCGCAAGCTGAACATTGATAGAGCCCTTGATCTTATAGAGACCGAAGCGGACAAAGTGCTTCATGCCCATGGTGTCGGAGGAACGGCCTTTGTCGTTGCTCTCACCGTTTACACTCTTGGTGATCTGCATATCCTCTATCTGCACGGGGGAGACGCTGACACCCTGATGTACAGAGACCGGGCCCCGCACACCGATGGACATGCCTTTTGTGTCCTTAAACGCAAATACCTGGCCGAAAGAACGTACGTCCAGCCATGTTTCACAGGCCTTTTGTGCATAGTCTTCTGAATCCTTGAACTCCTTCGCTTTTCCCAGAACGGCGGAGGCCCGGTCGCTGAGACTTCCGCATCCGTCTTCACACCGGTCAGCGGACTGGACAAACACGGCCTGTCCCAGATCCTGCATCCGGTTGCGCAGCTTGCGCTTGATGCACACGTCGCTCATTTCCCCTAAACCGTTGTAGTCGGTGCGGGGGCTGTTGCCGTTGAGAGGGTCGCCGTTGGGGTTTGCCATGGTGGCGGATACAAAGGCCACAAAGTCGATTTTGTTCTGTAAGATACCCATTTAAGACTCCTCCTCTGTCTCTTGTTGATCCGTTTTTTCGCTGCGGTAGGCCCGCTGATGGGAATATCCCAACAGATAGATATCATCCAACTGCTGGTTCAGTGTGCTGTCGGAAGGAGAAAAGCTGTCCAGAATATCATCAATCATATTCTGGTAATATCGGTAAAGTTTTGGTTTGGACTGTGCCAGACGCTTGTTGTAGGGCGCTAACTTGTCCCATAGGGCGGACCATGTTGCCATTGGGCGCAGCGTAAAGACTTTCTGCATTCTTATGGCGTTGGTCTCCCGCCGGTCCTCGTCAGTATAGGTGCTGTTTTCTATTGCGTCCGCGATGGCTAGCAGGCGACCGAACAGATAGCTCCGGTCGGAACAATTTTTGTCTAAAGCCATATCCCACTTCTCCTTTGAATGGTATTTTCGAATGGCCGCGCAGGCTGTGAACAGCAGTTTTTGGCGGTTCTCTCCTTCATAGAGCAGGAGATGGGAGGCTTTTTCCACCAGGGCCCGCTCGATATCCAGTGGGAATGGCGCTTTGTCCACCCGGCAGGCCACCAGCCGCTGCATCTGCTGCTTCAAGATGCGGTCATCAATTTCTGCTTTTCCGTTTCGGGGTGTCCCGAAGGCCCAGCTGACAATTTGGAACAACGAAGGTGACTGGATCCCATAGGGACCGTTTTCCCAACAGCAGGAGACCTCCCAGTCGTGCAGCCGGTCCAGAAAATCGGAGGCCAGCAGTTCGTTGTAGTAGGTGACGGCCAGACGGCCTGTGGTGGCCGCGTCGAAAGCGGCGATCACTACGCCCGCAGGCGGGCGCAGGTCCTCTTTCCAACCGGAGAGAGCCTCCCACAGTTGCTTTTGATACTGGCTGGGAGTGGCCGCCCGCTGAACGTTTCCTCCACCTTTGCGGCCCATGGGGCCTGTCACCTTGGGAATTTGGATGCCCTGGGGACTCCAGCAAACAAAGGTCCGCCCGCCAAAAGAGACGCTCTGGTTGGCCACCAGCCACCGCAAGGCGTTGTGGGCCTTCTGGGATGCGGTATAGCCTACCGTCGCGGCCTGCGCCGCATCGTCGAACCGTCCCCGGTATGTGAAGCCGCTGGAGTCGTTGGCGGAGATCAGCTTGGCGTTTCCGTTGATGGGGATAATCCCTTTTGGATGCTGTCCGGCGGGAGCTTCCATTTCGCCGGAAACCATGCACAGTGCGGGCGGCGTGTCCGCCCGTTTCGCGGCGGTGTAGTCGATAAATGCTTTCATAAGCGTCTGGTCTGTCCAGCAAGGTCCGTTGAGTTTTTCCCCTAAGCCGTTGACCTCCCAGCAGACCATCGCTTTCTCTTCGGCAGTAATACCCGCCTGACTCAAATCTGCCAAAATGGTTCTATCCTGCACATAATTTAAGATGGCGTGCAGTTTTGGATGGGAAAAGGGTGAATTGACCCATGCGGACAGCTGTGACACATAGTGGCTGTACTCCACTTGGTTTTGGGGCAGCAGATACCGCAGGTAATCGCATAAGGGGTGGGGAAGTTCAGCAGCCTTGACCGTTCGTCCTGCTGATTCTTCCGTTGCGGGAATGATAATTTTGGGGACGTCCTTCTCTAACGCCTGAGCGGTGATAAAGTTTCCGTTCTGATCCAAAGTGATTTTGATTTGCGGCCGCGCCATCATGTGGGAGATTGGTGCCAGCGGCTCCTTTTCTTTCTCATACATGATTCCAACCCGGCCGGCCATCGCATCGTAGGTCTCACAGGCCTTTTGCAAAAGCCCCATCACTCCACCTCCCCAAATTCCCGCAGACCGGAGAAGTTTTCCATATCAATCCCAAAGGGTTTCATTTCCATCTTGCGCAGAGGCTTGGTGAGCGGACAGTCCTCCGGACGGGGGAAGGTGATAACTCCCTGCTTCATCACCGGATACCAAAACCGTGCAGTCATTTTTCCCTGGGTCTCGGTGGAGTAGGCCTCGTCAGCATAGGTGATACCGTGATACATCAGACCGAAACTCAACTCCGGCAGCTTGTCATAGGCGCTTGGCTCTTCTCCAAATACACAGGGCTCCACATATCCCTGGCACTCCCTGGCCCCCAGGAAGATATCCCGACGGCCGCCTTTTTCGATCATCCGTTTGGCGATATTGTGGTGCTTGTTCTCACTGCGGTCCTGAGCAAGCTCCGGGCGGTTCTCGTTCCACTCAAAATGGGCCCGTATCTGATAACGGCAGTTTTTCAAATAGGTGTAGTAGGACAGGTCGTTTTTGCCGTCCTGGTAGTGGATGGGCCGGATACCCTTTACCTCGGTTTGAATCTGGTTCATGACCCGGACCGCGTCAATGTACCAGATCAGTGTTGGTTTCCAGTACACAGAGGACAAAATGCCTTTCAATGCTTCATAGGTAGGCACCTGATAGCTGCATTTCTCCCCGCCCACCCGCATGATCGGGTCGGAGAAGAGGCCATAATCCCCTGTGACCTGAAACTCCACAATATTTGGGTGCCGCATCGTATCACCTCCACAAGAATTCAAGATTTGATTCACCCATAGAAAAGCCGGTCTCCGCACTGTAATGTCCGCTGAGTCCCAGCGCACCGCCCTGGAGGGGAATCAGGCTGTGCTCCTCGTTCAGACGGTCAATTTGATATTGGTACAGTGAGACGGTATAGGGCTTTGCCGCCTCCAAAAGAGAGCGCAGATAAAACGGGTCCCGTTGGGCTTTTTCACTGCATAAACCGGAAATGAGCGCTTCGCTTTCTTTGTAGGGGACTACCACGTCCGTGGTGTTTTCCTCAAAAACTTCAAAAAGGGTTCCGGCCAGCCGGAATGCCTGATTGAAATAATAAGGGTGCTCCTGAGCGTATTGGCCGTTCAGCGACAGAAGGGAAAACAGTGAGGGGCGGTCTTTTACACAGTAGTCATGGTGCCCCGCCGGTTCCCGGCGATACAGCGCCCGGTAATAGTATTCGATGGAAGCATCAGAATCCAAACGGTGCTGAAACTGTTCCGGGCGAGCTGCAAATTCCGCGATGAGTTCTTGGGTGGCGTCTTTGCCCAGCTGGATGTCTGGCAAATGGGAGAGGTTCTCCTGCTGGCACTCTACCAGATAGACCGGAGCCAGGACACCGGGCCTGGCCTCGCCGTTGCGGTTGCAGCGGCCCGCTGCCTGGACCACGCTGTCCATCCCGGCGGACAGGCGGATCACACAACCGAAGGAGATGTCCACCCCGGCCTCAATGACCTGGGTAGAGACACAGACTGTTTTTTGACTACTCTGCCCCAGAGCGCTTTTCAGCTTGTTCAGCGTGTCCCTCCGATGGGTCACGCACATAGCGGCAGAAAGGGAAAACAGAGCGAAGCTCTTGTCCTTCAGGAGACTATACAGATGTTCTGATTGATTCTTCTTGTTGCAGACAATCAGCAAACTATCGACATGCTCCAGCTTTTTTACGGCAAAATCAGCGATCTGTTCCAAGGACATTGATCCGACACTTTGAATATCTGTTCGCTGGAATACTTGCCAAAGAGCGGGATTGTATGGGACAATATCACGGATCGGGCCATGGATTGGATGCTCGATCTGCTCCGTACAGGGTTGGGTGGCGGAACAGAGAACCACTGTAACTCCGCAAATCTCCGCTAAAAAGTTAACCGCCAGAGAAAACAGAGACAACATTTTGCTGGGAACTGTCTGCACCTCATCGATGACGATAACGCTGTTACAAAGAGAATGAAACCGCCGGATACAAGTGGTTTTTCCAGAGAATAGGGTATTCAGCAGTTGAACCAGAGTAGTGATGATGACAGGGGCCTCCCAAGTCTCGGTAAGAAGTTCTCGCTTGTCCAGTTGCTCACTGTTTTCCTCTGTGCGAACCAGATTGGAGTGATGCTCCAAAATCAGGCTGTCGTCCTGAATATATTTTCTAATCTCCTTTGCGTTCTGATCCAAGATGCTGAGCAGGGGAGAGGTGAAGATGATACGCTGCTTTCGATGCCGGCGGGCGTGGGCGAGAGCAAATCGGAGGCTGGACAAGGTCTTGCCGCCGCCGGTTGGTACATTTAGACGGAATACGCCGCCGGGCTGTTCCGCCGCCTGTCCGCATTGGTTCGAGATTGTGCGTCGGGCCTGGTCAATGGGAGTTTTTGAGGGCAGCGTGTTCAGCTTTTCCTCTGTCTGTGTCAAAAGAGTGAACCACATCTGTTCCAGCTCCTCGCCGCTTCGGGCAGGAGGGAACACGACACCATTCATGGAGATTGCCGTATCCCGTCGGTCTCCCTCAATCACTGCGGAGAGCAGCAGGCGGGCGAGGAGCCCGGAGTAAAACGCTGTTTCCTGGTCATAACGTTCATCGCTGGCTTCCTCTCCAGTCATGGCGCAGATGTATTCCAGGACCGGTGTTAACTCTTTCAGGGCGGTTTGAAACCGTTGGTCAAGCTCCTCTTGGTTGATGCAGAAACGGAAAAAGTTATCCTTTGCCTCTTCATAGCCGATCTCTTTCTTAGTCAGTCGGTGCCGAAAACCGTTTTTTTGTTGGTCATCCACACAATCAAACAGACCGCCATGATGCCCGCCGACGGCTAAGGCCAACAGTTCAGCGGCGATGTCTGCCAGATCCTCTGGCGGCTCATGGTGATATCGCTCCAGAAGAAGACGTACTCCAGCGAAGGTGTGATTCACCGAGCCGCGTGTGCCAGCTCCATCCTTTATGTAGTCTTGGAACTGCTCTGAGTATTTTCCGAGATCATGCAACAGCCCCACCGCCTCCCCAGCGGCGGAGAGGCCAACGGGCTCCAGTGCCGCTGCCGCATATCTTGCGGTATTATGGCAGTGTTCACTGACCGATTGGACGGCGATTATTTTGTCAGATGGATCCCTCTGAATGTGTGCCAGGTAGCTTTCCATTGGTCCCACTTCCAAATGCGTGATTTTATTATAAAATACAACATCTGCTGTCCAATAAACTGGACAATCTTTTGCCTCGGAAACAAATTTTAGATAATTGGAGATTGCCTTGATGGCAAAACTTTACCCTAGGGCCTCATTTTTGTCAACGTTTAACTCATCTTTTTCATTGAATATAAAATGGTATTTGCAAAAAAATTTTACGTGATATACTAAATTAGTCTCTGACAGATACAGCAGTTAGAGTGGATTGAAAAAATGAAAAAGAGGGGTTTCCCTAGCAAGACAAGGCGGCGATAGATTTTCTATCGCCGCTATTTTAAGGTAAAACTTGACTTAGGTAAAGAAACTTCAACTATACAAGCCAGGTGTAAAGGGGTAAAATGGGCTTGTATTTCAGGGCGGAGTAAGTTAGGGCGGAATGGAGAGGACCAGGGGCGTAGTATGCCCTCTGCACGGCTCTTGGCGGCTTTGCCGCTTAGAGCCGTGGCGTACCCCTTGTGGGTGCCGCCGGACCGGTTTGACCTGGAAGTAAATAGAGGTAGAATATATTTTTTAGAAAAGATGTACTTCAATGTTAAAACAATATGAAAACCTTTTGCTCCATCTGGACAAACTCCACCGCCACAACCGGCAGGGCAGCTTCAAACCCAGGGAGCGATATATGAGGCGATGAAACGCTTTTGCCGCTTTCTGGCGGAGCGGTACCGCTTTTCTGGACCGGCTCAGATTCCATTTGCGTAATACAGCCCGCGGGCATAAGCTGTTCGTTCCCGACAACCGTTTGACCCACGAGGCGATCAAGGACTTTCAGCGATTCCTGGCAGACAACCGGCCATTGGCCCAGGACCCAGACTCCGACCGGCCTATGACCTTTCACGGGCTGTGGCACACCCGGGCGGCGGAGCGGAGTGGTATCAGGAACGCATCCAAAAGGGGAGGAGCCCCTATCAGGCCAGGAAAGAGGTTGCTAAGCTGCTAGGACATGGCCGGGATGATGTGACCCGTATCTACCTCGCTTCGCTGAAGAAGAAGGGAGGCGATGGGGATGGATAGACGTCCTACCTCCTATGATGACCTTCCCCTGACGCTGTCGGTGAGAGAACTGATGCCAATACTCTCCGTCGGCAGGAATACGGCCTATGAGCTGATACATTCCGGACAGATCAGAAGTGTTAGAATCGGCAGAAGAATCTGTATCCCCAAAGCGGAGGTTCTAAGGTTTTTGAAAAATAACTGAGTAACCCTAGAAATCAAGTGCCATTATATCGCATCCGAACGCCGGATGTGATATAATGGGTTTGTAACAGCGGGTACTCTATCCTGTTGGAAAAGAGTTTTTATGACAGGAAGCCTGCAAATTAAAAAGAATAAATATTGTGCCGTCCTATCTTGGCATGAAGGAGAAAAAGGACAATAAGCGCAGAGCGGAAGCCTTTTTGAAGCAGGAGATGGACAAGCCGGAGAAGATCCAGGACCACCACTTGACCGGGACAAATCAGCCCCTTCCTGCCCTTTATGGAGCAGTGGCTGAACGAGGTGGAGAGGTATTCCATCCGCGTTACGACCTTGGAGCAATATAAGGCGGTGTTCCGCAACGTGATTTCAATATTCCCGACATTTCAGGACGTCACGCTGCGGGGATTGGCCCGAGGTCTGCGGCCTGAGATGGGAGTCGGTAGATTTTGAGAAAGGCACGATCTCCATCTGTCATACTGCGGTGAGCAGCAAGAATGGCGTGATCTATGCCGATGCGACAAAGACACGGAGCAGCTGCCGTACCCTACCGCTGACAGCCTCCATGGCGGAGCATCTGAGATGCGTGCAAAAGAGAAGGCGTTTCTTGGGGCTGCCTATGTGGACAGTAGATATGTGTGCGTGGGTCCGGACGGAGCTCCGCTGACGCCCAATGCGGTCTCTATGCACTTTCGGCGGATGATCCGGAAAAACGGCCTGCCTTACATTCGCTTCCACGGGCTGCGTTACAGCGTAGCCACACTGCTCCATAGCGCTGGACGGGACATTCAGGATATTCAGGGATGGCTGGGCCGCAGTGACATCTCCATCACCGCCAACATCTATTCGCACTTTCTCTACTCAGCAAAGCGGGATATGGCGGATTCCATTGATGCAGCTTTAAGGTAAGGGTTACTGCCACGTTACTGACAGAAAAATCCCGCCTGTTAGAAATCCGTTAGAAATTTTAAGAAAGCAGCCCAAAAAGTTGGACAAAGAAGAAAACACCGTCAAAACCAAGCGGTTTTAACGGTGTTTTCTGGTGGAGACAACAGAACTCGAATCTGTGACCTCTCGCGTGTGAGGCGAGCGCTCTACCAGCTGAGCTATGCCTCCATATGGGGAACGTGTTGGTGACGCGTATGGGAATCGAACCCATGTTACCGCCGTGAAAGGGCGGTGTCTTAGCCGCTTGACCAACGCGCCATGGGGTGCGGTGCAGCTAGTGCTGCATGGTAGCGGCACCTGGATTTGAACCGGGGACACTGCGGGTATGAACCGCATGCTCTAGCCAACTGAGCTATGCCGCCAAATAGGCCCCGACGAACAGGGCAAGAGTTAGTATACCCGATTTGTCCACGGTTGTCAACAAGAAATATCTGATTTTTTAAAATTTTTCCGTCGCCGGGGAGGCCAAATTTTTGGGCCCGCCAGACAGCTCCTTTATTCAGCGGAAACGGCACTCCTGGGACCGCTTTCCAATATCGGGGCAGGCCCTAATCGATCTTGTAGCCCACTCCCCACACTGTTTTGATAAAGCGGGGGTCCCGGGAGGGCTCCCCCATTTTTTCCCTCAGGCGGCGGATATGCACCATTACAGTATTGTTCCGGTCCAGATACTTCTCGCCCCACACCGTCTCGAAGAGACGCTCGGCGGAGATGACCTGCCCCCGGTTTTCGCAGAGCATCCAAAGGATATCAAACTCGATGGGGGTAAGATTCAGCTCCTGGTCATAGAGCGTACATTCATGGGTGCTGCGGTTGATGACCAGACCGTTAAAGTCGATCACATCCCCTGTAGGCGGTTTCTCCGTCCCATTATAGCGGGTGTATCTCCGAAGCTGCGCCTTGACCCGCGCCACCAGCTCCAGCGGATTGAAGGGCTTGGTGATATAGTCGTCGGCCCCGATGGTGAGCCCGGTGATCTTGTCCATATCCGATCCTTTGGCCGTGAGCATGATCACAGGAAAATGGTACTCCTTGCGGATCTCCCCACAAAGGACAAAACCGGACATGTCCGGGAGCATCACATCCAGCACGGCCAGATCCAGGCTCTGCGCCCGGACGCAGGCCAGCGCCTCCGCGGCTGTGCCGCAGGTAAAGACGGTGAATCCCTCGCTTTTGAGATAGACCCCTACCAGGTCCGCGATCTCCGGCTCGTCGTCCACCACCAGGATATTGGCCTCCATATCTCTCACCTCTTCCCGGATATTATATCCACCGGGGCGCAGGCAAGTCAACGCCTCCTGAGAAAAGATAAGAAAATCATAAGGTTTTAGAAGAGCCATTTGAGAAGGCCGGCGCACAGCAGGGCCGCCCCCGCCGGAATGAGGTTCTCCCACCGGAAGGGCCGGTCCAGGAGCCCCTTGACCAGCAGCACCACGGCGGCCAGATTCAAAAACCAGGGCAGCAGGCCGAAGAGAATGGCAAACGGCAGCCCGATCAGCAGCAGCGCCACGCTGACGAGCGCCACCCCCACCACACACAGAATACTCAACGTAAGCAGCGTGATCATCGTAAGTTCCCTCCTTTGTGTTGGTCCTATCCTACCATTCTTCTCTGAAACCACCATAAAGGCAAGATTAAAAATAGGTAAAATCGTTATCGCTCTCCCAGCCCCGGCTCAGTCTGGAACTCGGTCATGGTGTTCCAGTAGCGTTTGGGCATATGGGTCATACGGCACTTGGGATGATAGCGTCCCTCGATGGAGACGGTATCGTAGAACCGCCGCCATAGCCTGCGGTAATCCAGCTCCGTCTCCCCCGGCGCGCCGGCACAAAACGCCTCCAGCGGTACAATGGCCCACCGCCCCGGCTGGTAAAACAGCGCCTCCCGGTGTGTGCGGTCGTAGATGACGAACCGCTCTCCGGAGTACCGGGCGCAGAAGTGGGGCCGCAGCAGGGGGAGGACCCGGTTTTTAGGCTCGATCTCCGCCGTCAGCACGCCGCCCTGTTCGGAGAAACGGAGGAAGCCCTGTAGCTGGTGAGCCTCGCCCTTCAGATGGGTCAGAGCAGTCACCAGCGGCGCCACCCGCGGGTCCGTCAGGTCCCGCACCACAGCGGGGCCGATCCGGTACCCCAGCCGGACAAACGCATAGATCCGCTCCTCCTTTTCGGGCATACAGGTGAGGAAGCCACGGGTCACCATGCGCTGTGCGTCCAGCGAGATCCTCTGGCTGAGAGAGCGGTACACCCGCCCGGCATGGGCTTCCTCGGTCTCCACCGCCCGTTCGGGATAGAGGGAGATGCGGGGATCCTCCGGCGTGGAGAAGCTCACAGGCAGTTCTTTTCGGACGTAGCTCTCATAGATACAGGTGAGGAAACCCGCATAAGAGCCGTCATAGAGATAGGCAAAGGGCGTTCCGTGGTCCATAAGGGCCTCCTTATCCGGCATTTTGCGCAAAGAGTGAGAGCTGCTCCGGAACGTCTCCGGCCAGCAGCGGCCGTTCCAGCGCCACCATCTGCCGCAGCACACTGTCCGGCTTCACGCGGCTCAGCCCCGGGAGCATCCGCCCGGAGCAGGTGAGGAAGTACTGCGCCCGCTTGAGCACCACGCCCAGCTTTTTGAGCCCCTCAAAGGTGATGGGGCCCACCCGCCGGGCGGTGAGGATCCGCCGCGCCGAACGCACCCCTATGCCGGGGACCCGCAGCAGCCGCTCATAGTCCGCCCGGTTTACCTCTACCGGAAATTCCTCCAGATGCCGCAGCGCCCAGCAGCATTTGGGGTCCAGGCGGGGGTCGAGATCCGGGTGGCCCTCATCCAGCAGTTCCGTCGCTTCAAAGTGATAAAACCGCAGCAGCCAGTCGGCCTGATACAGCCGGTGCTCCCGGAGAAGGGGTGGCTGGAAGCCCTGCGGGGCGGGCAGGAGCTTGCTGTCGGACACGGGCAGATAGGCCGAATAAAAGACCCGCTTGAGCTGATACTTCTGATAGAGCCCCTCGGTAAGGCGGAGGATATGGAGATCAGACTCCGGCGTGGCGCCGATGATCATCTGGGTGGACTGTCCGGCCGGAGCGAACCGGGGAGCGCCCCGGTACAGCCTGAGGGCCTGCCCGGACTCTAGAATGGCCTCCCGAATCTGGGCCATGGGGGTCAGGATGGAGGCCCTGGTCTTGTCCGGGGCCAACGCTTTCAGGGATGCCTCGGAGGGCAGCTCGATGTTCACGCTCATCCGGTCCGCCAGCAGTCCCAGCCGATAGGTGAGCAGCGGATCCGCTCCGGGGATGGCCTTTGCGTGGATGTATCCGGCAAAGCCGTACTCCTCCCGGATGAGGCGCAGGGTCTCGATCATCCGCTCTGTGGTGTAGTCCGGGTCTCTCAGCACAGCAGAGGAGAGGAAAAGCCCCTCGATATAATTGCGCCGGTAGAAGCCGATGGTGAGCTCGGCCAGCTCCCGGGGCGTAAAGGCCGTGCGTGGCACGTCGTTGGAGCGGCGGTTCACGCAGTACTGACAGTCGTAACAGCACGCGTTGGTCATCAGCACCTTCAGCAGCGTCACACACCGCCCGTCGGCGGAGAAGGAATGGCAGCATCCCCCCAGCACCGTGGAGCCCAGTTTTCCCGGCCGCCCCGCCCGGTCCAGACCGCTGGAGGTACAGGCCGCATCGTATTTGGCCGCATCGGTCAGAATGGTCAGCTTGTCCAGCAGCTCCACAGTTCTTTTTCCTCCCGTTATGAAACATTTGTACTAGTATTATAGTTCTCGAACAAATGTATGTCAACAGGAAAATTTCTCCCTCCATGCAGCCGCGCCGCCCAGGCCCTGGAGGGCCGGAGCGGCGCGGGACATTGTCTTTTTTATGCGGCGTACCTTTTCTTCCTCCGCAGCACCCCCGCCGCCAGTGCCAGCAGCAAGCCCAGCGCCGCACCCCCCAGGTCCACCCAGATGTCGGACACCTTTCCCGCCCTCCCTTCCACAAAGAGCTGGATGGTCTCATCGATCAGGGCGCAGAAGAGCGACGCGGAGAGTACCCCGGCACACAGGCCCCGCCCGGTCCGGTCCCGGTTTCGCAGGCTCCCAGTGAGCAGCGCCGCGAGCACCAGATACTCCGCCATATGGGCGCCCTTGCGCACCAGCGTCTCGGTGAGAAAGGGGGGAAGGCACAGCGCCTCCAGCAGCGCCGAAAGGCCCGAGAGCACCGCACCGCTCTCCTGTGAGGAGACGGCGGCGGGCTGGAGGGAGTGCCCCCAGATGACGCCCAGCCACAGCAGGGTCAACACGGGGTAACATCCGATCCTTGACTTGGAGACGTTTTGCATGCCGGGATCCTCCTTTTTTGAGATGCCTGGGGCCTGTTTGAACTATGGAAACACGCCCTAGCACGGACCCTCCTCCACCCTGCCCTCCCGGATCTGGTAGACCCGGTCGGCCATGGCAAAGACCGTGGGCCGGTGGCTGGTGACAATGCAGGTGCGTCCCCCCTGCCCTGTGAGCAGGTTCCGGAGCACCCGGGCCTCGGTCTCCGCGTCCAGCGCCGAGGTGGCCTCATCCAGCAGCAGGACCGGAGCGTCCCGCAGCAGCGCGCGGGCGATGGAGAGGCGTTGGTTCTGCCCCTCGGAGAGCCCCGCCCCCTGTTCCCCCAAAGGGGTGTGTATCCCCTGAGGAAGCCGGCTGACGAATTCGTAGGCGCAGGCGGTCCTGAGGGCCTCCTCCAGCATCTGGTCGTCGGCATCCGGCCGCAGCAGGCGCAGGCTCTCGGCGATGGTGCCGGAAAAGGCGGCCTTTTCCTGGGGCACATAGGCAAAGAGGGGACGAGTACAGGCCGACACAGGCAGGTCCTCCTCCCCCGGCGCCTGGAGGATCGCCGTCCCGCCCTGGGGTCGGATCAGGCCCAGCAACACCCGCAGCAGGGTGGTCTTACCCTCGCCGGAGGCGCCGGCCAGGGCCACCAGCTCCCCCGGACGCGCCAGGAGGGAGACCTCCTCCAGCACCGGACGGTCCGGCGCATAGCGGAAGCTCACCCGGTCCAGCCGCAGCGTAAGCCCCTTTCCCCGTCCCGCGGCGGCCATTCGCTCCACCCGCCGCGCCAACGTAGGGGCGACCTCCGGTTCACGGGGGAGGTCCAGCACAGCCAAGATGCGCCGGGCGGCCACGGTCGCGGAGATGGCGCCGGGCACCAGCCCCACCAGGGCGGAAAACCCGGCGGAGAGCTGCCCGGCGAGCTGCAGAAACATGACCATCAGGGCAAGGTCGATGTATCCTGTCCACAGCCGGTAAACGCCCCAGGCCAGACAGGTATAGGAGACCGCCTGCCCCATCAGGGACATCAGAGAAGAGGTCAGGATGGAAAAGCGGTTGAAGTCCAGGCTGGCCTCCCGCCAGCGGGCCTGTTCCTCCCCCTCCCGCGCGGTGAACCGCCCCGTCAGGTCGAAGGCTTTGATGGCCTGCATATTCTGGAGGGCCTCCTCGTGAAAGGCCATCAACTGGGCGTTGGCTCCCCGCACCCGTTTCTGATGCTCCCGCATCCGTCCCATCAGGGCACGGGAAAACAGCAGAGTCACCGGGGCGCTGAGCAGGGCCAGCAGGGCCATCACCGGGTCATACCACAGGATCAGGATCAGGCAGGCCGAAAACTGGAACAGACGGATTACCAGGCTGGGCAGCAGTCCAAACACGCTCCCCGCCACGGTGCCGACGTCCCCGGTCACCCGGCTGAGGAGATCGCCGGAGTGGAATGCCTGGAGGGCGCTCCAATCCGCCTGGAGAAAGCGGCGGAACACGTCGGCCTGCATCTCATTCTGGATCTTCAGATTCACCTTGGTGGAAATGCGGCTGTTGAGGGCGGAGAGGCCCAGGGCCACCAGCCCCAGCAGCACATAGCCTGCCGCAAGGGCCGCCACCTCTCCCCAGGCCCGATGCGCACCCACCACGGCGGTGGTGAGGGTGCGGGAGAGAAGACTGCCGCCCAAGCCCAGCCCCGCCACCAGGAGCCCCAGAGCGATATACAGCGCGATTTGTCCCCGGTAGCGCCTGGCATAGCGGTAAATCCAGCCTAGCTCCTGGCACATTTCCTGCAGATAGCCCTCCCGCAGCTTGTCCCATATTTTTTTCATCCCTGCCAGGATACTCACCCCCTATCCGCATAGAAACGGGCCGCCGTCCCGGTCGGGACGGCGGCCCCCGTTTTTCAGCGCCGCGCGCAGAGGGGACCGCCTTCACGCCCCCTATTTTTCCTGCCGGTAGGCGTGATATTTCCCGTAGTGGTCACCGCCGTACCCGTACCCATAGCCATACCCGTAGCGTCCCCCACCGCCGGAGGCTCCATTGAGCACACAGCCCATCAGAGGAGTCCCGCTGCCGGCGAGAAACTGGAGGCTGTCCAGGATATGGGAGACCTGGGCGGTCCCGGAGCGGACCACATACAGGGAGGCGTCGGCCAGTCCGGCCAGCGCCGCCCCATCGCCCAGCAGACCGCAGGGGGGCGTGTCCAGGATCACGTAGTCGGCCTCCTCCCGCAGGGTGGTGAGAAGGGCTTCCAGGCGCCTGGACTCCATCTGTCTGCGCGGATTGGACGACGGCTCATCCCCGGCCAGCAGGCGGACCTGCGTCCCCTCCAGCGTCAGCAGGTGCTCCCTGGGATCTGCGCCCCGGAGGTTCAGCAGCTCCGGCGCCCCCCTGGAGGGGACGCTCACCCCCAGGCAGCGCTTGACGGAGGGCTTGCGCAGATCCAGGTCCACCAGAATGACCCGCGCGCCGTTCTGGCTGAGGGTCAGGGCCAGGTTGACAGCCACGGTGGTCTTTCCCTCGCCGGGGAGAGTGCTGGAGACCATGATCACCTTGCGCCCCTCGGCCGCCCGGAGGAACTTGATGCGCAGGCTACGTACATTCTCCAGGAAAGCGCCGGATATCCTGGGGTTTTGGATGGAGATGGTACGGTCGAATTGCCCGGAGCGCCGTTTGAACCGCACGGCGGGCAGGGAGGCAAGGCATGTCTGATTGAGTCGACGCTTGACCTCCTCCGGCGTGCGGACAGTGCACCGGGTCGCGGCGAAGAGCAGCACGACCGCCAGCCCCAGGGCAAGGCCCAGCAGCGCGCCCTTGCAGATGCTGCGTACCGGATCAAAAGGGGCGTCGGGCTGGGCGGCCACCGCAGGCTGGGTCAGAATGTGCATCTCAGTGCTGCCCACCACGTAATCGGCCACCCGGGGATAGATGCGGATGACCGTCTCCAGGATGTCGTAGGCGTCCTGGGCGCTGGTGCTGGTGACCCGGAGGGAGAAAAGGCTTGTGTTGTCCACCGCCCGGGCCGAGATGCTGCCGTTGAGCCAGCTCACTCCCAGCTCCTGCCGGAGCAGGGATTGAAGAAGGTCGGACTGCAGCAGATAGGGGAAGGTCTTGGCCAGTTGTTCGGCCGTGGCTTTGTCATAATAACTGCCGCTCCCGGCCATGTCGCTGAGGGCGGACGCGCTGGTCTCGATGGTGAAGGTGGCTTCGGAGTGGTAGAGCGGCACATAACTCCTCCAGGCACGCACCCCCATCGCGGCGGCGCCCAGCAGCGCCAGCAGCAGCGGCACCCAGAACAGGCGGCGCAGGGCCCGTCCCAGCTCCGGCAGAAGGCGGTACAGATCAATCCGGCCCTCTTCCTGATCCAGCTTATGTTCTTCCATGGTGACTCCCCGCCTGGTCGGACGGCGCGGCTCCAGGGCCCTCCCCACCGTCTCGGTCTTTTCGGCCCGCGCTTTGGCCATAACCGTATCCGTATTTATAGCCGTATCCATACCCATATCCGTAGCCATAGCCCCTGTGGTCGGTGGAGAAGGGCATGCTGCGCACATCGTTGAAGACACAGCCCAGCAGCCTGGCCCGGCTCTGGCGGAGCATATCCGCCGCATCGTTGATCCGCCCGGCCGGGACCCCGTCCTGCCGGACCACCAGCAGCGAGGCATCCGCCTGGTCGGCCAGGGCTTCCACGTCAGAGAAAAGGGCGATGGGGGGCGAATCGATGATGATATAATCCATCTCCGCCCGCGCCTGGCGCAGCAGAGCCGCCATGTTCTCCGAGGGGATGAGCTCCGCCGCCCGGCTGTTGGAGCGGGTGGAAAAGAGGGCGTAGAGCGGATACTGCTCCAGATATTCCGGCTCATAGGGGATCTTGCCCTCCAGCAGATCGGCCAGCTCCCGCTCCGGCTTCCGTCCGAAGAGCTTGTACTGCGCCGCCTTGTGGAGGTCGGCGTCGATGAGGAGCACCTTCTTGTTCCGCTGGGCCAGCGTCAGGGCAATGTTGGCGCAGACGGTGGATTTTCCCTCGTTCTCCGCCACACTGGTGACCAGGAGCACCTGGGCCGACTCTTTCTGGAGGGCATAGGTCAGCTTCACTCCCAGCTTATACACCGACTCGGTGAAGTGGAAGCTGGCCACCGGCATGGTGATGAGCAGCCCCTTGTTGGCCCGGCGCAGCTTTGCCCGCAGGGTCTTGTTCTTCACCTCATGGTGGAGGGTGGAGAAGAGTTTCACATCCAGCTTGCGCCGGAGGGCGGCGGTGGTCTGCACGGTGTCGGAGCAGAGAGCCGCCGCCAACAGCAGCGCCGTCATAGCCGCCGTGCCGACCAGAAAGGCCTGCCTGCGCACCCGGCTTATATCCACCGGATTGGAGGGGGCTGTCGGCACGGTGGGACTGTCCAGCTCCTTGAGGATCACGTTTTGGAACACATGCTCGGAAACAGTGTCATAGTTCTCCAGCATCAGCTTCAGGGTCTGAAAGGCGTCCTCAGGCGAGTCCGCCGTGACCCGCAGGCTGAGCAGATTGGTCTCGGGCAGCACAGTGGCTTTCAGGGTGCCCGGCAGGCTCTCTACGCCCAACTGACCGGCGGCCACTGAACCAAACATATTGCTCTCAAAGAGCTGGGTAAAGGTGTCCGCGATTTCGGCGGACATGCTCAGGTTGGAGAGCACGGTGGAGTAACTGCTCCGTTTGACACTGACGGCCAGCACGGCACCTGCGGTGTACTCTGGGGCATACAGGTTCTGGACGGCGATCTCCGTCCCCATAAGGGCGATGAGCCCTGCCGCCAGGATCAGCAGCCAGTTTTTCCACAGCCGCCGCCACAGACACAGGGGATTGAGCTCCGACATGGAAAACATCTGCTTTTCTTCCATCCCGCGCCCCCTCATTCCACAACGACGTAGAGCACGGCGGTCCCCTCGGTCCCCGTCGGCCCGGCGCAGGTATAGCGCACCCGATAGGTCCCCGGCACGGAGGTGTCCACCTGTGCGTCCACCGTCACCGTCTCCTCGGCACCGTAGGTCACCGACTCCAGATACTCCATGGGCTGAAAAACCGCGTCCCTGGCCAGATAGACCAAATATTCCGTCAGGTAGATGCGCGGCTCCCCCTGGGCCTGGTTCCTGATGACGATGTCCGCCGTGAAGGAGGCGGTATCTCCCAGGCTGTTGGTGACCTCAAAGGTGACGGGGTAGGTCCCCTCGGCGTAAGCGGAGAGGCCACTGCTGGTCACCTTGATGCGCTCGGACACATCCCCGTCGATGAGATCCGTGGCGGTCAGCCGGTCCCGGATCTGGACCGCCGTCCCCACGGAATAGCGCAGCTCCCGGGAGAGGGCAAATTTGGGGGGCGCGTAATCGGTATAGCGCACGGTCCGGGTGCGGTGGGCGACGTGGGCGTCGCTGTCCACCACGGCATATGTAATGGTGGTTTCACTGCCCTCGATGGTTTTGGCGATCCCCTGGATGAGTACCCTCTCGGTGAGGTCTCCATCCTTGTCGTCCCAGGCGGTGACTCCCTCCAGCAGCTTTTCCCGGCTGTTTTCTCCTACAGAGATGACCAGGGGCTCATCGGGACACTGGAGCACGGGCAGGGTGCGGTCCTCCGCCCGGTAGTGATAGTACTCGGACGCGGCAAGGGCGCTCCCGGTGAGCAGGAAGAGCACCAGAGTGAAAATTTTCAGCTTTTTCATGGCATTCCTCGGTCGTTAGAATTGGGCCAGCACCGGCCTGATGGGCGCATTCTCCAACATGTGCCGGGGATTTTCCTCCAGCAGGAAATCCGCGATTTCCGGCGCGGTGTACTCCGCCACATAGCTCCGGGCGTCCTCCAGCCATGGGGTGCGCCGGTAAGGGCTGTGGGCATCGCTGCCGATGAGGTGCATGCACCCCTCCCCCAGGCACCAGTGAGCCGTCCGGGCCGCCCGGCGGCCAAACCGGCCAAAGAGGCTTCCTTTATTGATCTGGAGCGCCCACCCCGCCTCTATCCACCGGAGAAGGCACCCCCGGTCCTCCTGCGCAAAACGGTAGCGTTCCGGGTGGGCCACCACAGGGACCGCCCCGGCGGCGCTGATCTCCTCCAGCATCCGCTGGGCAAAGGAGAAGGGCGCTTCAAATCCAAACTCCACCAGGAGATACCGGCTGCCGCCCAGAGTGAGGAGCTTCCCCTCCCGGAGATGCCGTGGGGTTTCCGGGGTGACATAGACCTCCATCCCCGCATACAGCCGCAGAGGGATGTCCCGCTCCCCCAGCAGGCGGGCCAGGCACAGGAACCGCTCCTCCAACGCCTCTGTGCGGTAATTGTCAAAACAACCCGGCACATTGCAGTGCGGGGTGGCGCACACGGCGGTAACGCCGCTCTCCACCGCCAGACGGGCCATCCGACAGCTCTCCTCCTCAGAGGAGGATCCGTCGTCCACGCCGGGCAGGATGTGACAGTGCAGGTCGATCATCGCCTAACCACCCTGGAATTCCTTGAGGTAATAGGCCTTTTTCAGGCTCTTCTCCTCCTCGTAGGTCGCCTCCACCTCCTTGGCGAGCGAGTCGTCCTGTCCGGTGGCCTTGAGGAGCTCCCGCAGCCGGGCCACTACAGCGGCCACCTTCTGGTCGCACTCCTTCTCCAGCGCCGTGAGCTCCTCCAGCTTGCCATACACTACCTGGGTGCGCCGCTCGGAGGTGTGCTCCCCCGCCGTATACTCGTCAATGGCGGACTGGACGATGGCCTCCAGCTTGCCCACATAAGTGGAGCGGAGCACATACATAGTGGCAATCTCTTCTCGGATCTCCTCCTGCGCCGTTTCCACAGCCGCCGTATCCCCGCCGGTGGACAGAGTGGGCGTAGGGGTCGGGGAGGCGTCTGGCGCCGGAGTGCCGGAGGGCTCCGCCCCGCCGCCGTCTAGGAGCCTGCGGGCAGCCTCCTCAGGCGCAAGACTCCCATCCGCAAGCTGCTCGATCTCCTCCTGCGAGAAACTATACTGGGTGACGTTGTATTTGACCATGGCATCGTTGAGGGCCCGCTGGTTTTCCTCCAGCCGCTGGCTGATGGAGTCCTTGTCCATGGTGAGTCCGTAGCGGGCGGCGTTGATATTGTTCCACTGCCACGCCGCCGCGGCCCCGCCGGCAGCCACCGCCACCACCAGAACACACAGCGCGATCTTCGCCCCTTTTTTCATAGCACAACTCCTTTCAGCGGCGGACTGCCGCCAGCTCTTCCAACTGGACCGCCGCCCCCTGTTCCACCGCCCGGATGGCGGCCTCGTTCACCTCGTCCGGCTCCCGGAAAGTGGGAACCAGACGGTGCAGCTCCTGAAAAATACGCTCCCGGCTGCCGCTGTCCACCGCATCGGACAGCGACTCCAGCCATCGGTCCAGCTCCGTAGGAGCCACAGGCGCCCGTTCCTCCACAAAGATCTTTTCGTGCTCGGTACGGCGCAGGTCGGCGCTCTGGGTGAGGAGCTCCTCATAGAGCTTCTCACCGGGACGCAGCCCGACCTCCTCGATCCTGATATCCACATAAGGGGTGTAGCCCGACAGGCGGATGAGATTTTCCGCCAGCTCCAATATATGAACGGGCCGCCCCATGTCCAGCACATAGACCTCGCCGCTGCGGGCAAAGGACCCTGCCTCCAGCACCAGCTGTACCGCCTCGGGTATGGTCATGAAATAGCGGATGATCCGCCGGTCCGTGATGGTAACCGGCCCGCCGTAGGCAATCTGCTTTTTAAAGAGTGGTATCACCGAGCCGCTGGACCCCAGGACATTCCCGAAGCGCACGGCGGCGAATTCAGTCCGGCTCCCCTCCCGCAGGCCCTGGAGCACCTGCTCACAGAGGTACTTGGTCGTGCCCATGATGTTGGTGGGGTTCACGGCCTTATCCGTGGAAATGAGCACGAATTTTTCCGCCCCATATCGCTTGGCGGAGAGCGCGGTGTTGTAGGTGCCGAACACGTTGTTTTTCACGGCCTCCTCGGGACACTGCTCCATCAGGGGCACGTGCTTGTGGGCCGCCGCGTGAAAGACCAGCTCCGGTCGATATTTTCGGAACAACTGGTCCATTTTCTCCAGCTCACGCACCGAGGCGATCTCCACAGCCAGCTTCAGCCCGTCTCCATGGCGGTGGAGCAGATCGTTCTGCAGATCGTAGACAGCGTTCTCCGCGATATCCACCACCACTAGGCGTCGGGGCTGACAGCCGGCGATTTGACGGCAGAGCTCCGCGCCGATGGACCCTGCGCCGCCGGTGACCATCACGGTCTTGCCCTGGACAAAGCTGCGGACCCGGCTGTCGTCCAGCTTGACCGCCTCCCGGCCCAGCAGGTCCTCGATCTGCACCTCCCGCACATTGGCGGCCAGGGAGCCTCTCCCCTTCTCCAACTGCATCAGAGGGTCGGAGAGGATGTGGAGGCGGCAGTTGGTGTGGGCGCACAGGTTCAGGATCTCCGACCGCCGCTGGGGCGTCAGGGTGGGAATGGCCAAAATGATCTCTGTGACCGGCGTGTTCGGAAGAATCGTCAGCAGGTCGTCGATGGGCCCTTTGATGGGCACGCCGTGGATCATCTTCCCTATCTTGTCGGGGGCGTCGTCCACCAGGCAACAGGGCGCATAGCGCCCCAGAGGGTTGCTCTGGAGCTCGGACAACAGGGCCACCGCCGCCGTACCCGCGCCGATGATGGCCGCCTGGCTGCGGCCCTCGCCGCTGCGGCCCGTGACGCGGAAGCGGTATATGCGGTAGAGAAAGCGAATAAACAGCATGGCCAGCAGCGCCAGCGCCGTGCCCGTCAGCGCCTGGACGATCCAGATAAGGCTGGCTCTCAGGGCAAGGTTGGCCACCGCGTAGAGGCCATATCCGCAGGACATCCCCATCAGCAGCACCAGATATTCCCGGCTCTCCGCATAGCGCCACAGGCTCTCATAGGTCTTGAAGGAGAGCTGGAACACCAGTACGCAGAGGGTGAGAAAGCCGATATGGAGCACCAGGTTCAAAAGCTGAATGTCACTGCGCAGCAGCGCGGGAAGAAAGAGGAAGAAATTGCAGGTAAAGATCAGCAGCACGTCGGCTGCCAGGACGATCCACCCGCGGAAACGGGATAGATGCACGATTCTCCCCTCCTTCCCCGATTTTAACCTGAATTTCAAAAATTTTACCTTTTATTATACCTCTTCCGTGCGGAAAAGTCAAACAACTCCCTTTGTTCTCGGCTCTCCCGCGCTTCCAGGGTACCCGTCCCACTTCCCCGTGGGGAGGGCGGCACAGAAGCAGCATCCTCCCCCCGGCTTCTCCTCCAGCCGGATGGTCCCTCCGTGGCGCTCCAGAATGGCGCGTGTCATGGGAAGCCCAAGTCCCGCTCCGCCCATGGCCCGGGAGCGGGACTTGTCCACCCGGTAAAAGGGTTCAAAGATCTTCTCCCTGTGTTCTTCTGGGATTCCGGGCCCGTCGTCCTCCACCCGGATCAGCACATTTCGGTCCTGGAGGCTGGCAGCCAGTACAACATGTCCTCCGTCCGCGCCGTATTTGACCGCATTTTCCGCCAGATTATAGAGGGCCCTTGCAATGAGCCTGTCGCTGCCCAGTACGGTGCCTCCCCCTTCCGTCCGGAAGCTCATACCCTTTTTCTCCGCCAAGGGCTCCAGCTCGTGGGCAATCTCGTCCATGAGAGGGGCCACGTCAATGACATCCTGCATGGGGACCTCCTCCATACAGGACATATCCAGCAGGTCCTTGACCAGCAGGCTCAGCCGCTCCGTCTGCCGGCGCAACGACCCGATGAGGGCCTGATACTCCTCTTCCGTGTGGTCCTCATGCTTGGAAAACACGTCCAGCCGGGTCTGGATGGCCGCCAGCGGGGTGCGCAGCTCGTGGGCGGCGTTTGCGGCAAAACGCTTCTGTGTCTCAAAGGCGCTGTCCAGCCGCAACCGCATTCCCTGAAAGGCGTTGGACAGGCTCTCGATCTCGTCTCCGGTCTGGGGTGCGCCGCCCTCCGGGGAGTCGGAGAGGTTCTGCGCACTGAGATTGGCGACCTGATTTTTCAAATTCACCAAAGGACTGAGACAATTCTCTGTGATCATATAGGTGGCCACACCGGCCACTGCGATGGTACAGATGACATAGACGATGCTCTCAATCCGGTATTTGAATTTCGCCCCCAGGCCCCGATCCTCCGCGTATAAAGGCCCTTTCTCCCCGGTAGGAAGGAGGATCGTGCCGCTGGCGGCGGCTCCCTTGGAGACGGTGGGTAAACCGTACCGGTCGTCCCCACGGGTGACGGTGGTCTGGGAGGCATAGATGGTATAGAGCATCTGATCCCCCGCTACGGTCATGGCGGCCGCCAGTACGATGCAGGAGAGGGCCATGGCGATCATCACCAGCAGGGTAAGGCGTTTGCCAAGGGAGAGCCTTTGAAACGGATGAACGCCCCTCATACCTCCGCCCCCTCGTCCAGATAGTATCCCACCCCCACCTTGGTTCGGATGAGGTCACATCCCAGAGCAGCACGGAGTTTTTTCCGCAGGGAGGCCATATGTACCCGCAGCGCATTGCTCAGGCTGTCCACGCCGCCGTCCCAGACATGCTCCATGAACTCCTCGGCGCTGACAACCTTGCCCCGATGGAGGAGCAGATACTCCAGGAGGGCATACTCCTTCCTGGTAAGCGTCAGGGGCTGTCCGGCCGCCTCCACCGCGTGGGCGGCGGTATCCAGCATAACGCCCCGGAAGGTGAGAAGTCGATCCTGCTGGGTAAACCGGCGGCGCAGGAGGCCCCGGACCCTCGCCTCCAGCTCTGCGAAGTGGAAGGGCTTGGTGAGATAGTCGTTGGCTCCGGCGTCCAGCCCCCGCACTTTGTCCTCCAGGCCATCCCGCGCCGAGAGGATGAGGACCTTCACCTCCGCATTCACGGTCCGTATTTCCCGCAGAAGCTGAAATCCATCCATTCCCGGCAGGTTCAGGTCCAGAACAACCAGATCGTACTCCACCACGCTGACCAGCTCATGGGCCTTGCAGCCGTCGTCACAGCCGTCCACCGCGTAAGAATTGAGCCGCAGCCCCTCTACCAGAGATTCCAACAGGTCCTGCTCATCCTCCACCACCAAAATCCGCATATCCTACCCTCTCTTTCCATTGCAGGCAACATTATATCAGCAGCGCCCGCCCCTTTTCAATCCCCGCCGGGCATCCTGTTTCCCAGGGAGCGCCGTTCCTCCCATCCCGCTCAGCCGCCGCATTCCGTATACCCGCCAAAGTTTTTGATCGTCCCGCAAACTGTTTGTTCATAACAGAGATTTTTCATGTTAATTTTTGTAAAATGTTATGTCTTTCTTTTTTCTCCATAATTCGGTATGATACATATTGTGCCAAATGCCAGCGCATCCGCCTCTCTAACACGCAGGAAAGGAAGCGATCCATTCTATGTCTCTTGCAGGCTGCAGCCATTCGGGTATTTACACAGCCACTTCCTTTGCACAGCCCCATGGGCTCTCCTACGGTATCGCGTACCATGGCGCGGACGGAAAGCAGATCGTTCTGGAGGATATCTCCTGCAATCAGGAATTCGTGAGCAAGATGGCTGAGCTCTTTACACTGTGCCAGCTCCCTCCGGACAGGTTTAAACGGGCCGTAATTGAACTTCTCCCCTAAGAGGGCGAATATCCTCCCTCCGGCTGCTTTCCCGGGGGGAGGACATCTCTTTGGCAATATTTTTGCCTTGCGTCTGGCGGCGGGCCAATGTTACCCTCATAGGCAGGAGGTACATCACCATGAAGCATTTCTATTCCAAGCTGGCCGCAGTTTCACTGTCGGCCCTCGTCCTTACCACCAGCGCGTCCGCCCTGTCCCACACCGTGGTTCGCGGGGACACCATGTGGAAACTGGCCGTGCAGTATCAGGTCGGCACCAGCGAGATCATCGCTTCCAATCCGCAGGTCTCCAATCCCGACCTCATCTATCCCGGCCAGATCCTCACCATCCCCGAAGAGGACGCGGCGGTCACCCAGTACGAACAGGAGGTGATCCGTCTGGTCAACGAAATTCGGGCGCAGAACGGACTGAGCGCCCTGACCTACAACTGGGAGCTCTCCCGGGTGGCCCGCTATAAGTCCCAGGACATGGTAGACAACCGCTATTTCTCCCACACCAGTCCCACCTACGGCACCCCCTTCCAGATGATCCGCTCCTTCGGGCTCTCCTATCGGAGCGCCGGTGAGAACATCGCCTATGGCCAGCGCACCCCCCAGGCTGTGGTCAATGCCTGGATGAACTCCAGCGGCCACCGGGCCAATATTCTGAGCAGCTCTTATACGCAGATCGGCGTGGGTTATGTGGCCAACGGTCACTACTGGACCCAGATGTTCATCGGCTGAGAGGCCGGGATATTCTTACTCGCCTGACGGCCATGGCCTCGCCGGCGCAATTCCTGCGCCGGCGAGGCTTTTCTCTTAACGAAAATTTAACACCCGGTATGTTATGCTTTCCTCACGCTTGGGGCGCCCACGGCGTCCTGCGAGAACTTGAGGAAAGAGGGTCACGTTATGTCAACTGCTTCCCCCGGAGCCAAGATCAAAGTGCGAAAACAGCCTCCCCTTCTCCTTGCGCTGGTCCCCTTTATTTGTCTCATCGCCATCATGCTGCCCAGTGTGATCATTCTGGGCGCCGACCCCCAGATCCCCCTCATCATCTGTACCGCCGTTACCTCCGTCATTGCCATCTGCTTCCTGGGACGCGGCTGGCAGGAGATCGAAGACTCCATGATCGAGACCAACACAATGGCCATGCAGGCCAATTTCATCATTATGATCGTGGGCTGCCTGGTGGCCACCTGGATCGCTGGCGGTATTGTCCCCGGCATGATCTATTACGGTCTCAAGCTTTTCTCGCCCAGCGTGTTCCTGGCCCTGCTCCCTGTCATCTGCGCCATCATCGCGGTATCCACCGGCAGCGCCTGGACCACAGCGGGCACCATGGGCGCCGCCGCCATGGGCATCGCCGCCGGTTTGGGTATCCCGCCCGCCATCGCCGCCGGAGCAGTGGTCACCGGCGCCTCCTTCGGCGACAAGCTCTCCCCCCTCTCCGACAGCACCAATCTGGCCGCCGGGGTGGCGGGCACCAAGCTGTTTGACCATGTCCGCCACATGCTCTACAGCACCATTCCCAGCTTTCTTATCGCAGTGTCTATCTTTGCCGTTATCGGCAGCCGCTACAGCGCCGATTCCGTGGATACCTCTCAGATCGACGTCATCCTCTCCACGCTGGAGGCCAGCTTCAATATTACACCCCTCATCTTTATCGCTCCCCTGTCCGTCATCCTCATGATCGTCTTTAAGGTGCCCGCCATTCCCGGTATGCTGGGCGGCACGGTCATCGGCTTCTGCTTCGCTCTGGCCCAGGGAAATCCACTGGGTGACATTCTCAGTCAGATGATATACGGCGTACAGCTCTCCAGTGGAAACGAAATGGTGGATGCCCTCCTGAACCGCGGCGGCATGCAGTCCATGATGTTCACCATCTCCCTTGTCATCTGCGCACTGGCCTTCGGCGGTGCGGTCAAGGCGGCCGGCTGTCTGGACACCATCATCGCCGCCATTCTCAAGCGCTGTCATTCCCGCGGCAGCATCATGACCGCCAACGTGTTCACCTGCATCGCCATGAATTTCATGGCCGCCGACCAGTATATGTCCATCGTCATCCCTGGCCAGATGTATAAAAAGGTATATGAAAAGCTGAACCTGGCACCCAAAAACCTCTCCCGCGTCCTGGAGGATTCCGGCACTCTCACCTCCGGCATCGTCCCCTGGTCCACCTGCGGCGCGGTCTATCTGGCTACCCTGGGCATCAGTGCTTTCCAGTATGCCCCGTACTGTTTTCTGGCCATCATCAACCCCCTGATCTCCATTCTCTACGCCTTCACGGGCTGGACACTGGCCCCCCTGGACCCCTCCAAGCCCATCAAGAAGTCCATCACCGTAGAGGAGATGAACCAGTCCTGACCTCCCGGCACAGTGCCCCGGCGTACGCCGCAGGCCGTCCCCGTCAAAACAGAACGGTCCGTGCCCTCGGGCGCGGACCGTTCTCTGTTTCAGTTGGGGTGTGCTGACCGTGCCCAGATATGGCTCAGGTTTCGGTCTCGATCTGTCCGCCGTCCGCGGCGGTTCCCTCGCCGGCCTCCGGCTCCGTCACCACGTCGGACACCACATCGCCGGGGTTGGAAGAGGAATTGCTCTCAGACCACTCCCGCTCCAGGGCCGCCCAGTCGCGGACCTGCAACAGACCGGTCCAGATCTCATAGAGCCCGTCTGCGCCGCTCTCCACCTCAAAGTCGTGGGAGTTGGTGGCCTCCTGCACATCGGCGTAATACCACTTGCTCTCATCCAGATTGTCCTCCCAAGTGATCATATTGGGCAGCATGTGGTCGGCGTCGGGCTTGCGGCCCAGGGTGCGGTTGACGATGGCCATCGCCTCCGCCCGGGTGATATCGGCGTTGGGATCGAAGGTTCCGTCCCCCTTGCCGTTGATGAGCCCCAGCACGGCGGCGCGGTTGATGTACTTGTTGGCCCAGTGCCCGGCGATATCGGTGAACTGGTCCTCGCCCTCGTAATTGCCGCCGAAGAAGCGCACGGCGATGGTGGCGAATTCAGCGCGGGTGATGGGCGCGTCGGGATCAAAGACGTTCCCCGGCTTGCCCATGATGACCCCCGAGGTGGTCAGCGTGGAGACGGCGTTGTTGTACCAGGCCTCCGCCGCCACGTCGGAGTAGGGGTTTGTGGTGGTCCAAAGCTGAGCCCTGGAGTCCTCGGTGAGCATACGGAAGAAAATGGTGGCCACCTCGGCCCGGGTGATGCTGGCCTCCGGGTGGACCAGACCGTCGTCCCGCCCAATGATATAGGCAAAGTGATCGGCCATGTTCAGCTCCGGCAGGGGTCCCAAAGGCGTATCGTTCTCATCGATGACGGTATCCCCACCGCCACCGCCGCTGCCGCCACCGCTGATGGTGTAGCCCAAGCGTGGACGTGGGAAGAGATAGCTCTCGCCCGTGTCAGACAGGGTCAGATAGGCCTCCACATTGGGATAGACGTAGTGCTCGCCTCTGGAGGTATCCCGCTCCGCCAGCCGGGCGGTATAGGTCAGGGACACCCGCTCGCTACGATGGATATCCTGTCCCAGGGTCAGCACAAAGCGCTCATCCTGACCTTCCGCCTCGGGGTAATAGGTCAATGTGGAACCGTCGGCAAAGGTGATCTGGTTGTTCTCGTCCAACTGCCCCTCCATGGGGGCGTCGCCGCCGATCTTCAGCGCAAAGTCCGCCAGTGCGGGGATCTCCTTGCTCTTGATGGACAGGTCGAAATCGTAATCCTCATCCTTGCCGATGACGTCCGTGATGGTGCTCCCGGCGGGGACCACCACGTTGACTCCGCCGCCATAGATCTGGTCCATTACGCTCTCCAGCTCGGCGGCAGTCTCCTCCAGGGAGGCGGGGCTGGCGGTAAAGACGCTCTTGCGTTCGGCGTAATCCATCAACTGCCCTGCCAGCGTGGTCAGGGCCGACAGGCCCTCCTCGTCTGCATAGTAGGGATAGCGCACGGTGATCAGCCTGACCCCCGCCTCCGTGACCTTGTCCAGCTCCTTGGCCGCGAAGTAGACGCCCTTTTCAAAATTGGTGAGGGCGCCGGAGGTCTTGATCTGGCCCACCACATCGGCCAGGGCCTCGTCGCCCGCAGCGGTGTACGCGGCGGGCTGGGCGCTGACCGTCTGCCCCAGCAGAGCGGTCAGGTCCGTCAGGCTCTCATAGCCGCCCTCGGCGGCGTCGTTGTTCTGGAGCCGGGTCCCGTCATTATAGGTGTCATTGGCCGGGTTCCCGGCGTCGTCCAGCCACCAGAAGCTGCCGCCGTCGGTGATGAGCACCAGATAGCGGTTGGCCTGGGGGATCGTGTCGGGGGCCTTTTCCAGGTCGGCCAGTCCTGCCCGGATACCGGCCTGCAGGTTGGTGCCGGTGTGGCCGGCCAGCCAAAGCATCTCCTCGCCCAGACTGTAGTCGAACGTGCTCTCCGCGGTCAGTTGGGACATCTCATAGACCGTCTTGGCGTCGTTTGCAAAGACGGTGAGGCCCGCGTAGACATTCTTATCCGCCATGGCGCCGCGGATCTCCTCGGCCCAGAACTGGATCATGATCTCGTCTCCGGAGCTGAAAAGACTGCTGGTGGCGTCCATGACGAACTCGACGGCCACCGGCGTCTCGTTGACCGGTGCGGAGATCTCCAGGGAGATCTTCGTCTCGCGGACGCTGTTGAGGGCGCCCGCCGTTTTCAGCAGCGTGATCCCCAGCTCGTCCGCCGCCTCCGTGGGCTGCGGCTCCGCCGCCAGCGCGGCCGGCAGCATGCCAAGCAGCATCACCGCGGTCAGCGCGGCGGCCAAAATCCTGCGCTTATCCATTACCCTGATCCCTCCATTTGAAACATTCACAGAATCGGCTGTGAAAGAAACCGGGAACTGCCAATCCGCAGAAGAACGCCCAATTTCTCTTCAAGTTTATGTCATTATAGCATGGCAAATCTGGAACAGCAACTAAAAAACCGCCCGTTTTGGGAAGTTCCTCTCTAAAAACTTCTTTCGGTCACAAATTTTTCATGTAAATTTATTAAAAATATAAATTTGTAACTTTTTCTTACCATGCGTTCTCCTTTCCATGTGAAATTTAGTAAATTTCCTAACTTTATCTTTAGGAATCCTTGAATTTGTCCTCCCCCCGTGCTATACTGGCACAAAGTGGTTCAATAGACACTTTTCTGTTATTCACGCTTGTCTCCCCCGCGCCAGGGTCGTTCGGCGCCGCGCTCCGGCATTTCTTCGCCGTGGCCGCAGTTGTCTGTGGAGGGGGCAGGTTCGCAAGGGAGGATGTTTGTGATGAGGACTGGAATGCAAAAGGGCTCGTCCCGGCTCGTCGCCATGCTGTTGTGCCTGGTGATGCTGTTTGGGATGCTTCCCATGAGCGCGCTGGCGGACGAGGGGACTGGCACGCCCCCCGTCCAGACGGAGACCCCTGTCTCCACACCGGAAGCTGCCCCAGAGGGTTCCCCCGCGTCTACAGCGGAGGTGAGCCCCGAGATCTCCCCCACGCCTGCACCGGAGGCGAGCCCTGAGGTCTCCCCCACCCCCACCCCCACGCCCAGCACGGAAGTTCCGATGGATGAGGTGCTTGACGAGTTGGAGACCGTAGAGACACCGCCCGCTGCGGTCAGCAGTGTGGAGAACGGCTTCGGCCATAAGATCCTGCACCTGGACTGCGGCCGCAAATACTTTACCAAGGAGTGGGTCATCGCCCTGATCCATGAGATGGCCGCCGCCGGGTACAATGAACTGGAGCTGGACTTCTCCAACAACGAGGGCTTCCGCTTCGCGCTGGACGATATGGATGTCACCTTTATGACTGCGTCCGGAGTGGAGAGGAGCATCGATCTGACCCCCGCCCTGGGCGGCGATGCAGATGGTTCCGCCACGGATACCCCCTGGCTGACCCAGGCCGACATGGACGAGATTCTGTCCGTGGCGAGAGGCGAGGACGTCGCCATCGTGCCCCTGCTCAATTCCCCCGGCCATCTGGGGCAGATCCTGGACACTGTCGCCCCAGAGTACCGCTACCAGAACTCCAACTCCCTGGACATCACCAGCGACGACGCCAAAGCCTTCGGTATCGCCCTGGTACAAAAGTACGCCGCATACTTCGCCGACGAGGGCTGCGAGTACTTCAACATGGGTTGCGACGAGTTTGCCAATGATCTCTACTCCTCCGTCGGCATGGGCTTTGGCCATTTGGTCAGCGCCGGGCGGTACGGCGACTTTGCAGACTATGTTAATTCCCTGGCCGGCGTCCTCAAGAGCCTGGACCTGACCCCCCGGGCCTTCAATGACGGCATCTACTATAATAATGATACCTCCGTGTCCTTTGACCAGGACATCCAGGTCTGCTACTGGTCCTCCGGGTGGAACGGATATGCCGTGGCCTCCGCGGCGACCATTGTGGAGGAGGGCCACGCCGTTATCAACACCAACGGCGACTACTACTATGTGTTGGGCAAGAGCGACAAATTTGACGGCGACAAAACCGGCAGCGGTGCGGACAGCTTCCGCAATTATACGTTTATGGGCACCACGTTTGACGAGGACGAATCGCTGGTCATCGGCTCCATGTTCTGCATCTGGTGCGATTACCCCGCCGCTGAGAGCGAGACGGAGATTGCCGCCAACGTCCGCCAGGCCCTGCGGGTCATGGGCGGGCGGATGGATAAAAAGAGCGGCGCTTCTGTCACCTCCGCCACCGTCAGCAACGAGGCGGTACCCGGCGGCTTCAACGCCGACGGGACCATTTATGCAGTCCTGGCATATACCTACGAACTGGGCGAACTGACCGTGGGCGCCCCTACCGTGAACGCCGGCGGCAGCCTGACCCTCACCTGGAGCGAACCGCTCATCACAGCCACGGGCGATGTTGCCGCCCTGGCCCTTCCCGCCGTGACCTATACGGTCTCCAGAGACGGGACGGTCCTGGGCGCCACTGACGCCACCACCTATACCGTGGAGAACGCCCGAGCGGGGGCGTACACCGTATCCGCCGCGCTGGACGGCGACGCTGCCGCCCCTGTGTCCTCCGCCGTCACCGTCACGCAGGAACAGCTCGACGCGGCGGCAATCCAGAACGGCACCATCACCGGCGGCGGCACCGCAGACGCCTATGAGCTGAGCGACGTGTCCAACGGCGGCCAGTACCTCATCGTGTACCAGTCCGACTCCACCTCCGGCTATGCCCTGAAGAACGACGGCAGCGCCGTGCCGGTCACCATTGCAGACGGCCGGGTCGTCTCCAAGGTCACGGAGGATATGCTGTGGACGTATACGGAGGAGCGTACAGAAGGATGGTTTGGTAGCGTTTCCTACAGTTACTACCTCAGCAGCGGGAACGACTATTTGTATCCCCGCCGTAGTGGTTACGGTTCGAACCGTAGGTATACATTGAATATCGACAACTCTAAAACCGAAATTTCCCTCAGCTCGCAGTCCGGTACGGGCGCTTATCAGATTGCCAATACCAGCTCGAATTCTTACGTAAGCTACAGCAATGGTTCCTTTGGCGCCGCCAGCAGCGGCACCACCCTCTATTTTTATGAGTACACGGCGGGCACCGAGGCCTGGCATGTGGACACTGAGGCGCTGGACGCCAAGCTGGCCGCGCTGGCTGCGGAGGGCCTTCAGGCAGACGACTACACCTCCGCGAGCTGGAGTGCTTACACTGCCGCGCTGGACGCCGCCCAGAATCTGACCCCCAACACTACCGCTTACCCCAGCGCGGAGACCGCTCAGGCGGCACAGGACGCCATCGACGCCGCCCTCTCTGCCCTGAACACCGCCTATGCCGGGCTGGTGAAGGCTCCCTACACGGTGACCATTCTCTGTGTCGCCGACGGTGAAACCATTCATACGGAGACCCTCCGGGCCGCAGCCGGTCAACTGACCGTCACATCCCCCACTGTCTCCGGCTATGCGGCGGACACCGCTTCCCAAACCGTTACCGTTCAGGGCGATATGACAGTTACCTTCTCCTATACATCCGTCCCTGCCGAGACGCTGACGCTTATGTACTTCGTGGCCAATGCCCATAACCTCAGCGGTGCTAGCTCCAATCAAAATGTGGAGGGCAAGAACGCTTCCACCGCCATCCCTGTCGGCGGCGACGGCATGGCGATCGCGGATATGGTGGCTGACAGTGTGACAACTGCGCAAGGCAATGACGGCCGCTTCTGGAAAGCCTATGTCCAGACCAGCCCAAAACAAGAGCAAGACCAGCAAGACCTGACCGATGTGGGACAGGATATCGGTTCCGAGGCCACCCATCTCCGCGTCAAGGGCGGTCAATGGCAGTACCGGAACGACTCTCTTGACTGGACCGATCTGCCTGAAGACGCCCAGCTCACTGCGTACTATGTGGAACATTGGAACGTGGCGCCTCAGATAGACGTCTACATCTCCGACTGGGGCTCCAATCCCTGGGACGCCAATAATGATCAAATTTGGTACTGGGCAGACATGATGTCCCTCTCCCTTCAGGTCGTATACGAGGACGGTACCGAATACCCCGCCGACCTGGACCATGCGGGCACAACGATGTTTACCGGTACAGGCACCCAGTTTTCTGTTATTTTGGCCGAGGAGACTACCAATTATGAAATCTATGACGTCACCTTGACCGATATGGGCAACGATAATTGTAAATTCACTGGTAAATCTGCTTCTGCGTTCACATTGCCCGACTTCGACCAGTTTGAGGAGACCTCTATTTATGACGTTGCCACGGGGACCATTCAGCCCATACCCAAAACCAGCGTTGACCGTAAGGCTTGGCTACTCCGTATTTATGTCAAAGCGAAACCCAATCAGGACTCCCTCACTGTCCGCTATGTGAATGAGGGGACCGGCACTCAGTTCTATGCGTATAATATCAACGTCCATGAAGGCACTACTTTTGCGGGTTATGTTTCCAATGGAAACTTTACCGCCGTGCATACGCCTCCCACGGTCGTCAACATCGACAACGAGACCCAGACCATCAAGTATCTTGGAACAGACTTGGAGAATATGACGGAGCTGGATGATCTTTATTCCAGCGGCCTCTACGTATGGACACGCGCAGAGGTCAGCGATGACAACAAAACGCTGACCCTCTATTATGACGTGGAGGGTCCCCAGTTCATAGTCGACTATGGTCTCCCTCTTCAGTTAGGCTATAGTGATTTGGGCGCTACCAATCCGCCTACGGCGATACTGGTATCTACGGGTTCTTCCGCCAATTATTCTTCCCAGGCCGTGGGCACATACGGCACCATAAGCACAACGTCTGCCGGACTGACCTATACGCAATCCTCCATAATGAAAGCGCCTGAGCAGTTTTTTGTGCGGCTTTCCTACCAGAGCGGAGGAAATCAGGATATTTCTGTCACCGTCCTCCCCGCCAGCGTGGTCTACTATGAGGACAGCTTCGCCACGTATGACAGCAGCTGGAGCGGGACCGGCACCCTCGCCGGTACGGCGCAGACCGCCGAGAAGCTGGGCGCCAAGCAAAATCTCTACGGCTATGATCCGGCCTACACGTCCGGCACCGGCTTCAGCATGGGCTCCGCCCATACCGTCACGGTCAATGCCGCAAACGACTCCGCCACCGCCTCCTTCTCCTTTAAGGGGACCGGCTTTGACCTTATCAGCCGGACCGACAGCGATTCCGGCGTTATCTTCATCGAGGCTATGGGAACCAGAGGCACTACCAAACGGCTGATCGTGGACAACTACTATGGCTATGACTTTGTGAATGGAGCGTTTGTCACTGCGGACAAGGGTTCCATCGAGCAGGTACCCGTGGCCAAGCTGGTGGGCCTTCCCTACGGCACCTACGACGTGACCGTCACCGTGGTCTACCATCAAAAACTGGACCACACCGGCGACAGCAGCTATTCCTTCTGGCTGGACGGCATCCGGGTCTATGATCCCATGGGCAGCAGCTACTCCGCTTATGCTTCGGACAGCGAGGCGGCGCCTCAGTATGTGGAGCTGCGGAAGAGCCTGCTGAAGGCAGCCGCTTTGACCTCCGGCGCCGTTGTTCAGGGAACCACCTTCATCGACGGCAAGGGCGAGACGGCCGTTCTCGCTGACTATGAAAGCTATGGCCCCAACAATGAGGTCTACCTCAGCAAGGGCCAGGGCGTCACCTTCACGCTGAGCAGCATCGACTTTGCGGATATCCAGCTCGGCGCCAGCCTGACGGGCTCCGCAGCAAGCTCCATTACGGTGAATGGAACGACAATCCAGCTTGACAGCGCTACCAATCTGTATTATTCTATCAAGAACGCGATCGGCGCCGACAAAGTCGTTACCATCACCAACATCGGTGACGGCATGGTGGCCCTGACCAACCTGAAGGCCACCGGCGGTACCGCCACCCTCAACCTCTACTCCAGCCAGGCTGCGGTGGGCAAGGTACTCGCCGCCATGCAGACGCCCGGCACGGGCAATCAGTGAGAAAGGGGTGCTGCAAGATGAAGAAAACTTACTGCAAGCCCCAGATCGCCTTTGAGAGCTTTGAGCTCACCAGCAGCATCGCTGCCGGCTGCGCCATTCCGGCCAACCAAAACCTGGATGGCCAGTGCAGCATTACGATCGGCGGCATGGATCTCTTTGCCTGGAACGGCTGTAAGTTCGACTACAACGATCAGAAGAGCACGATGGGCGTCAAGGTCTGCTACGACATCCCCACCTGGGACACCGTCCTCTTCACCTCCTGAGCCAAACGCCGCAGCGGCCCCGCCCCACGTGGGGCGGGGCCGCTTTCTCTCCTTCGGTCCTGTTTCTCCATCTTTCGGAAGGGGGCCCGCTGTGTATCAAAGGAACTACTGCTTTGGAGGCGTAGGCTTTTCTCTGTCCGCCCCCGTTCCCATCGGGGAGTCGGACGCCCTGCGCCTCTTTTCCGGCGGAGAGACCGACGCGGACTACCGCGTGAAGCTCCGCCTCTCGGACGCCTTTCCTCAGCCGCCGGAGGGGCTGTATGTCCACACCCGGAGGGTCAGGGGCTGGCGGGCGGGTCCCCGTGACTGCCGCTTGCTGTATTACTACAGAAGCGCCGGGGAGCCGGAGGTCCCCTATTGCTATGTGGAGCGCTCCGGCATGGAGGTGGCCGTGGACTGGCTCCCAGCCCTCTCCTCCGGACTCCACGCCCAGCAGATCCTGGAGTCTGTGGATCTCTTCCGCTTTCTGCTGGAGCAGGGAGGCGTGGTCCTTCACGCCTCCTATATTCTGCATCGGGGGCGGGCCCTCCTCTTTTCCGCCCCCAGCGGCACCGGAAAGTCCACCCAAGCCGCCCTGTGGGCGCGGCTACGGGGGGCGGAGATCGTCAACGGGGACCGGGCTCTGCTCCGGGCGCGTGAGGGCTGTTTCCAGGCCCACGGCATCTGCTTCTCCGGCACCTCCGGTATCTGCGGGAACCGCAGCGCCCCTCTCTCCGCCCTGGTGGTGCTGGGGCAGGCGGAGCGCTCCACCTGCCGGAGGCTGGGCGGGAAGGATGCCTTCCGCGCCCTCCTTCCCCAGTGCGCCTACCGCACCTGGAACCCGCAGGATGTGGCCGCCGCCACCGATACCCTCTCCCGCCTCATCGGAGAGACGCCGGTCCTTCGGCTGGACTGTCTCCCGGATGAGAGCGCCGTGAAGGCCCTGGAGGAATGTTTATGAGCCGACAGAACAACGCCCTTCCCCAGATGGTAGAGCCCCTCTGGTCCACCTATATCCACCAGAAGGGGGCCCGGCTGGGCCTCCCGGTGACCGGGACCTTTGAGCTGACGCCCCGGTGCAACTTCAACTGCAACATGTGCTATGTCCACCAGACCGAGGCCCAGGCGGCCCAGGGCGGCAGGCGGGAGCTCACCACGGCGGAGTGGCTCGCCATCGCTGAGGAGGCCCGGAAGGCAGGGATGGTCTTTCTCCTCCTCACCGGTGGGGAACCGCTGCTGCGCCCGGACTTTCCCGAGCTCCTCCACGCCCTCAAGAACATGGGGTTCCTGGTGTCGGTGAACTCCAACGGCTCCCTGCTCCGGGGCGAACTGCTGGAGGCCGTCAAGCGGGACCCGCCCCTGCGCTTTAACATCACCCTCTACGGCGGCTCCAACGCTGCCTATGAGCGGCTGTGCGGGCGGGCCATGTTCCGGGAGGTGGTGGACAACCTCCGCGCCTTAAAGGACGCGGGGATTCCTGTGCGGCTCAACGTGTCCGTCACCCCGGACAACAAGGACGACGTGCCGGAGATCTTTCGGCTGGCCCGGGAGCTGGGCCTTCACACCAAGGCCAGCACCTATATGTACCCTCCGGTGCGGCTGGGCGACGGCCGCCCCGGCGACGCCCCACACCGCTTTGCCCCGGAGGACGCAGCCCGCTATATGCTGCTGTGCCGGGAGCAGCAGTTCACCTTGGAGGAGCTGCGGGCTTCGGCCGCAGGCGTGCCCCTGTCCGACGGCGACGAGTGCACCGGAAACGCGGAGGGAGAACCCGTTCTGTGCCGGGCGGGGCGCAGCTCCTTCTGGCTCACCTGGGACGGGCGGATGATCCCCTGCGGCATGATGGCCTCCCCCGGGACACCGGTGATGGAACAGGGGTTTTCCGCCGCCTGGCGGTCCGTCCGGACGGAGGTGGAGGCGATCCGCCTGCCCGCCGCCTGCGCCGGCTGCGCCCTGCGGCGGCACTGCAATCTCTGCGCCGCCTCCTGCTTCGCCGAGACCGGCGACTACGACCGGAAGCCGGACTACATCTGTTCGCTGACCCACACCCTCTGCCGGATCACCCGGGAGAAATACGGAACGGAGGACTGAGCCATGGAGCTGAAGAAAGAATTGGTCCTGCGGGACATCGCGGGAGACTTTGTGCTGATTCCAACAGGTACTACCGTGCTTGAAAATAACGGCTTGTTTACCATCAACGAGGTGGCCGCCCGCATCTGGGAGCTGCTTCCCGGCGCGGAGAGCGCGGCCGCGCTGACCGACGCACTGGCGGAGGAGTACGACGCGGACCGGGACACGCTGGACCGGGACGTGGCGGAATTCCTGGACAAGCTGCGGTCGCTGGGCATCCTATGAGGAAACGGCCCGGGCGGCGGCTCCCGGCGATCTGCCCCTTTTCCGCGGTCCTTCTCCTGGCCGCGGTGTGCTTTTCCGTGTGGCGTTCCTACCATTCGCTCACCGTCACGACCTACCGCTTCCCCACAGACAAGGCAGAGGGGCCGGTGCGCCTGGCGGTGATGTCCGATCTCCACGAGCATGTGTTCGGTCAGGACAACGCCCCCCTCGTGGAGGCGGTGGCGGAGCAGCGGCCCGACCTCATCCTTCTGTGCGGCGACATGCTCAACGCCTACTCCGCCTCCTCTCAAAACAGCACGGAGCTGGTGGGGGCGCTCTCCAAGATCGCCCCGGTCTACTACGCCTGGGGCAACCATGAGCTGGACTATCTGGCGGCGGGGACCTCCCTGCTGGAGGAGGAGCTCGTCTCGGCGGGGGCTACCGTGCTGGACCGCGCCTGGTGCGACCTGGACATCCACGGCACGCCCCTGAGGCTGGGAGGGCTCTACGATTATGCCTTCGCCCTGGACGACCGCAACTCCTGCGATCCGGACCGGATGGACCCGGAGGTCTGCCGGTTCCTGACCGATTTTCAGGATACAGAGCGGTTCACACTGATGCTCTCCCACCGCCCGGACAGCTTTGCACTGGGGGAGGCCGCCCGCACTTGGAGCATCGACTTGGTCCTCAGCGGCCACGCCCACGGCGGACAGGTGGTGCTGCCTGTGCTGGGGGGTGTGTTCGGTGGAGATCTGGGCCTGTTTTCCCCCTACCTCCATGGGATGTGCCGCAAGGACGGCCTCACCATGGCCGTGACCAGCGGGCTGGGCAGCCAGCGGGAACGCCTGCCCCGCTTCCACAATCCCCCGGAGATCATGGTGATCGACCTAACTCCGGAATCCTGACGGAGAGGAGATGTGCCCCTTGCAGGGATATGAGCGGCAATTTCTGGACGCCCTGGGTGCCTCCCTCCGGGGCCTGCCCGCCCCCTCCTGTCCCAGGACGGAGGAGGACTGGCGCGCGCTGCTGCGTCTGTCGGCGGAACAAAAGGTGCTCCCCATGATCTATGATGCTCTGGCCGCAGGGGCCAGAGCATCAGGCGGCATTGGCCCGGCCCTGGGACAGGCCAGAGCGCCGGCGCTCCGCAGCGCCGCAGAGCAGGCCCGAAAGAGCCTCGCTTTTCTGGAGCTGTGCCGGGCGCTCCGGGATGCCTCCCTTCAGGCGCTGGTGGTCAAGGGTATCCTGTGCCGGAGCCTCTATCCCAAGCCGGACCTGCGCCCCTCCGCGGACGAGGACCTGTACGTCCGCGCGGAGGAATTCGTCCCCCTCCGCGACCTTCTCCTCTCCCTGGGCTTTCAGCCGCTGGGGGATACAGCGCGGGAGACGGAGGAGACGGCCTATCGGGACCCGGGGAGCGGCCTCTATGTGGAGGTCCACCGCCACCTTTTCCCCGGGGACGCGGCAGCCTACCGGCGGTTCAATGCGCCCTTCCTCACCGCCTTTGACCGCGCGGAGGAAACGACAGTGGAGGATACGCCTCTGTGGACCCTGTGCCCTCAGGACCATCTGCTCTATCTCATCCTCCATAGCTGCAAGCATTTTCTCCACTCCGGCTTTGGGGTGCGGCAGGTCTGTGACATCTGCCTGTTTGCCTCCGCCCAGAGACGCCAGCTGGACTGGGAGCAGTTATTTTCCAGTCTGGAGGCGGTGCAGGCCGGAGTATTTGCGGCCAATATCTTTCAGATTGGCCGCGAATATCTGGGTCTGGCGCTGCCCGACGGCCTTCTGTCTCAGATGGAGCGCCGCAACGGAGCGCTGGACTGTGTCCCTCTGCTGGATGACCTGCTCTCTGCCGGCGTCTATGGCGGCAGCAGCGAGGCGAGGCGGCACAGCAGTCTGATCACGCTCCACGCAGCCGAATCCTGCGGCCGGCCCACCGGCGGCGTGCTACGCGCGGTCTTTCCCCGTCGGGATACCCTGAAGGGCATCTACCCCTATCTGGAGGAACAGCCCTGGCTGCTCCCGGCCGCCTGGGTTCACCGGCTGGGGCGCTATGCGCTGGGAGGACCGAGCAGGGGGGCCTCCGCCTGGGAGAGCGTTGGAATCGGCACCCGGCGCGTGGCACTGCTGAGAAAATACCGGGTGATCCCATGAGAGAGACTCCTATCCTTCTCACGCCCGGGGAGGCCGCCGGACGGCTGCTCCCCTTGCTGGAGGCAGGCGCCTCCGTTCCGCTACGGGTGACGGGAAGCAGCATGGTCCCCTTCCTCCGGGACCGGCGGGACCTCGTCTCTCTCCGAGCGCCCCGATTCCTTCCCTATCAGCCGGGGGACATCCTGCTTTTTCGCCGGGCGGGCGGCCAGTTGGTCCTCCACCGGCTTCGCAAGGTCCGCGGGGACGGGACTCTGCTCCTCAACGGAGATGGTCAGACCTGGCTGGAAACAGCGTCCCAGGAGCAGGTCCTGGCCGTGGTGGAGCACATCCGCCGGGACGACGGACCGCCATTTTCACCCCGGCGCATGGATCAGCGCCTTCTTCAGCGGCTGTGGGGCGCGCTGATCCCCTTCCGCCGCCCTCTGCTGCGCCTGTTGGGCAGGTTAAGCCGTCTCCGCGCTTAAGGCCTGTCTGACAAGAGGGCTCCCTGTGGATCAAAAACCGAGTGGCGGAACGGCATAGCCGTTCCGCCACTCGGTTTCCTATTTCCTGCGCTCCTACAGGAAGAGATGGAAATGGGTCACGATCCCCATATAGATCGGGATGGCCGCCATGCTCAAAATCGTAGTGACCGTGATAAGCACCGCCGCAAATTCATAGTCGCTGCCGGTCTCCCGCGCCATAATTCCCATCTGCGTCATAGCCGGCATGGTGGCAAAGACGAAATAGACCTGTTTTGTCAGGCTGTCGATGGGGAGCGCCGCAACCAGTACACCTACAAACACCGGGAAGAGGAGCAGGCGGACCAGCACCACCACGGCCAGGTCCCGGGTGAGCTTCATCCGGCTGAAGTCCGTGCCCCGGATCACGCAGCCCACAAAAACCATGGCCAGCGCGGTAGTGGTCCCTTTGAGGGTGGTGACGGCGCTGAACAGAAATTGGGGCACGGGAAGCTCCAGCAGCACCACAAGGAGCCCTGCCAGCATCCCCAGGATGGACGGCGATAGGATCCCCCTCAGGGTGGTTCCCAGCGTCTGAGGCCCGCCCGCGCCCCCAAAGCGGCGCAGGAGATAGACCCCCAGCGTCCAAAAGAGCAGTGTGTTCGCCATATAATAGCGCATCGCGGCCGGGAGGCTCTCCTCTCCAAAGAGAGAGGTCACCACCGGGAACCCGATGATCACAACATTAGAGAAGGTGACCGCATTGAGAAATACCCCCCTGCGCCCCCACTCCACCCGGCAGAGCCGGGCCAGGACCAGCGCCAGAAGCAGACTGCAAAAAATAGTGAACAGAGGCACCGGCAGGCTGGTGAAGAGAGACAGCAGTTCTTCCCGGGTTCCGCAGGTCTCCAGCATGTTGTAGAACATATAACAGGGAATGGCGATCTTGGCGGTAAATTTGGAAAACAGATCCGTACCGGCCTTCCCGCACCAGGGGCGTCCGGCAATCCACCAGCCGACCCCGATCAGCAGCACCAGGGACAACACCGTCTCTATCACATGAACGATCATACCCACATCTCCCACTCCGGCGACTTGCACTCGTAATTTTTTATTATAAGGGGAGCCGAAATGTCAGCCGCCACCCCCCCGTCCCTCTCTTCCCCGGAGCGGTCATGCCAAAAGAACCGGCCTGAGCGCCGGGCCGAATGGCCCCGGCGCTCAGGCCGCTCTTTTTCACTGATTCGCCACGCCGGACTCAGCCCATATAGGGCAGGCGGGTGGTCACCGTGACAATCTCACACTTCTTGATGGTCTCGGGGGTCAGCTCCTGGCCCAGGCCGGGCAGGTCGGGGACCTTGTACTTGCCGTTCACAGGCTGATAGTCGTACAGGCAGGTCTCCCGCATGGCGGGGCTCAGAGCGCGCTGGTGATGCTCGTGAATGATGAAGTTGGGGATGGCCGCCTCGATCTGCAGGGCCGCCGCCTTGGAGATGGGGCTGCCGCAAACGTGGATCTGCGCAGCGCAGTCGTAGGTATGGGACATGTCGCAGATCTTCTTGGCCTCCGTCAGCCCGCCGCACAGGCAGATATCGGGCTGGATGACATCGATGGCGCGCTTCTCAAAGAAATCGCGGTAGCCCCAGCGGGTGTAAATGCGCTCGCCGGTGGCGATGGGGATGTTGACGGCGTTGCGCACCTCGACCATATTCTGCACGTTGAGGGGATGGCAGGGCTCCTCATAGTAGAAGATGCGCAGGTCCTCCAGCGCATGGCCGATCTGAATGGCGGCCGTGGTATCAGTGTTGGAGTGCATCTCAATGATGATATCCAGGTCCTCTCCACCGACCTCGCGCATAGCAGCTACGCGGTTGTACACCGTCCTGATCACACGGTTCTCCAGCGGACCGGTGATCTTCCAGGGCTTGCCCTCTTCGCCGGGGATCACGATGGGGTCCACCTTAATGGCATCATAGCCCTCCGCCATGGCCACACGGGTGACCTCCGCGTACTCTTCGGGCTCCACCAGACGCTGCTTGGTGAGGTTGGTCCCCCAGTTGTACTGGAGCTGGCTGGCATAAGTACGGAGATTATCGTTCATCTTTCCGCCCAGCAGCGTGTGGATGGGCACACCCAGCGCCTTGCCCTTGATATCCCACAGGGCAATGTCGATGCCACTGATACCTGCGTTGACCACGGTGCCTCCGCCCATGCCCCAGAAGGTCTTGCGGAAAATGGTCTCCCAAATCTGCTCATTGTTCATGGGGTCCATACCGATGATCTGCTCGGCAAAATCCTGCACCATGCCGAACCCGGCGCGCCAGCCCTTGCCGTAGGCCAGACCTACCTCCCCGAATCCGCTGATCCCCTCATCGGTATTCACCCGGACGACGACCGGACTCCAAGCGCCGCGGGAGGACCCTGCGTTTCCACTGGGGACCTGCATGACATCTACGCTGACGATTTTCATAACCTTTTCCTCCGTTTCAAATTTGATCAGCTTTTATTGGTCATATTGGTATACCGCTTTATCGTGTTGATCTCCCTCTCTGTGGCGGAGCCCCGTGGGCTCCGCCACAGCCGCCGTCTCAGTTGGATGCGGCGTCGGGCAGAGATGTCCGGGCATCCTCCCGGTCCAGATACTCCATCTCCATCCGCAGATGGTCGCGCATGAGGTCGGCGGCGCGCTGGCTGTCCTTTCCCTCTATCGCATGGAAAATCTCCGTATGGTAATAGAGCGGCTGGCTGGCGAACCGCTTTTCCATATGCGTCCGTTCCCTTGCCTCGGTCAGCAGGGTGGAGAGAAACTTGTAGAACTCCGTGATGATATCATTGTGCGCCGTCTTGATCACGCCCATGTGGAAGCGCAAGGACTCTTCGATCTGAGCCCCCTCTTCGCCTGGCATATGCTCCACAGCGGCGCGCAGCTCTTCCAGGTCCTCCTCGGTCCTCCGCTCCGCGCCGTAACGGGCCGCGTAGGTCTCCAGCAGGAGGCGGACCTCAAAGAGCTGACGAATGTTGTCTGAGCTGGTGTTCAGCCCAAAAAAGATCTTGCTGACCAGGGCCGGCACCTCCAGAGGCTGGACGTACATGCCCTTTCCAGGTACATAGCTGATCACACCCAAAAACTCCAGAATCTTCAGGGCCTCCCGTACCGGGATACGGCTGAGTTGGAACTGCTCCGCCAGCTCCCGCTCCGACGGGAGAATATCGCCCGGCTTCAATACGCCCCGCGAGATACGGTCGCTGATATCCGCGATGATGCTCTCGTAGAGCCTGGTGGGGGCCGCCATCTTGAAGCGGTCTACAGGCGGGAACAGGTTCTTTTCCTTTTCTGAATCAGCCGTAACAGCCATGATAATCCGTCCTCCTAAGGGAATTTCCAATTGATAGGTACTACTCCATACATCCCACGGTGTCTGGGATCAGTAGGGTTGCCTCAGTCTTTTCCTGGACCTCCCCCGGGGTCACGCCCGGGGCTGTCTCCATAAGCTCCAGTCCATGTTCCGTGACCTTCAGGACCGCCAGCTCTGTAACGATGTATTTGACCCGCCTGCTGGCCGTAAGGGGAAGGGTGCAGTGCTTGAGCACTTTGCTGGCCCCGGCCTTGGTGCAGTGCTCCATGGCCACGATCACCGTCTTGGCGCCGGCCACCAAGTCCATGGCGCCGCCCATGCCGGGCACCATCTTCCCCGGTACGATCCAGTTTGCCAGGTTGCCCTCCTGGTCCACTTCCAGGGCGCCCAGGACAGTGACGCCCACATGTCCGCCGCGGATAACGGCGAAGGACATCGCGCTGTCAAAGCAGGACGCGCCCATCGCCAAGGTGGCAGGCTGTGCGCCCGCGTTGGTGATATCCTGGTCCTCCTGTCCGGCCTCGGGCGCGCCGCCCAGGCCGATGAGCCCGTTTTCCGACTGGAACTCTACTTCCAGGCCCTCAGGAAGGTAGTTCGCCACCAGGGTGGGCAGTCCGATACCCAGATTTACCAGATCACCGTTCTGGAGAAATTTTGCCACACGGCGCGCAATCCGTACACGGGAGTCACTCATGTTTTTCTCCTCCCTTCGGCGCTAGGACCACCATGTCCACCAGTGCGCCCGGCGTGTCGATCTCGTCAGGGAGCAGCCCGCCCACCGGGACCACCTCCTCCACCTCGGCGATGACCAGATCCGCAGCCATCGCGCACAGCGGATTATAATTATGAGAGGTATGGCGGTAGACCAGATTCCCCCGCTCATCCGCTTTCCACGCCTTGATCAGCGCCACTTCGCCGTGGAGGGCCGTCTCCAGCAAATACTCCTGTCCCTGGACCGTCACGACCTCTTTTCCCTCCGCGACCGTGGTACCCAGTCCAGTGGGCGTCAGGACCCCGCCCAGCCCGGCCCCGCCGCAGCGAATCCGCTCCGCCAGCGTCCCTTGGGGAGAAAATTCCACTTCCAGCTCGCCGGCCATCATCTGGAGTCCGGTCTCAGGGTTGGTCCCGATGTGGGAGGTGATCACTTTCTTGACCCGTTTCCCCACAATCAGATTGCCGCAGCCTTTGTCCGGCATACCGGTGGTGCAGGAGATCATCGTAAGCGCAGAGATATCCCGCTCCATCACCCCGTCAATGAGGTATTCGGGCGTGCCTGTGGCAAGAAAATCTCCTACCATGAGGGTCTGGCCGGACTTTACCCGTTCCAGCGCCGTCTCACGGCTGACCACTTTATTCATTTTCTTTCACGCCTTTTCTTTTGGAATACGCGTGGTTTTACCACCCCCGCATGATTTGTTTTTTGCCCCATAGACCGGCTCCCAGGTGAGGTAGCCGCCGCTGAGATTATAGACATTGGTGATCCCATTCTGCACCAGAATACGGTAGCCGATATAGCCCCGCAGTCCGGCACGGCAGAAAATAACGACCCGCTTATCCTTGGGGAACTCTGCAAGGCGGTCCCGGATGGAGTCAAGGGGGATGAGCACCGCGTTGCCGATGGTCCCCGCATCGTATTCGCCCTGGGTCCGGATATCCACCAGAAGATCCTTCTCCGGGTCCAGATCCTTCAAGTCCTCAATAAATATCTGACGCAGATCGCCCTTCATTACGTTGCAGGCCGTAAATCCCGCCATATTGACGGGGTCTTTCGCCGAGGAGAAGGGAGGCGCATAGCACAGCTCCAGCTTTTCCAGGTCCTGCACCGTCATTCTGCCCCGCATGGCAGTGGCGATCACGTCGATACGCTTATCCACGCCCTCCTTGCCCACGGCCTGAGCGCCCAAAATCACGCCGGACGCAGGATCGAAGAGGAGTTTCAGTGAGAGGGTCTCCGCGCCGGGATAATAGCCGGCGTGGGAGGAGGGATGCACATACACTTTGTCATAGGCCCGCCCGCTGGCCCGGAGCTGCTTCTCATTATTACCGGTGGCGCCGACAGAAAGATCGAACACCTTGCAGATCATGGTGCCCTGGGTCCCCTCATAGGAGGCCTCGCGGCCGTTGATGAGGTCTGCCACCATGCGGCCCTGCCGGTTGGCGGGGCCCGCCAGAGGCAGGACCGCCTTCTCCCCGGATACAAAGTCAGATACGGCGACTGCGTCGCCCACGGCATAGATATCCGGGTCCGAAGTGGCCATATGCTCATCCACCCGAATGGATCCCTTGATGTCCAGTTCCAGGCCGGCCTGCTGCGCCAGGGCATGATCCGCCCGAACGCCAATGGCCAGCAGGACCATATCGGCAAAGACCTTGACCCCGCCACTGAGGGTGCATGTGAGGCTCGCACCCTCCTGCTCGATGGCCTCCAGACCGGTGGACAGTCTGAGGTCTACCCCATGGGCCCGCATATTCTGATGGACCATACACGCCATCTCGTAGTCCAGCGGGGCCAGCACCTGGTCCGCCAGCTCAATGGCCGTGACGTCCACTCCGGCGTGGACCAGATTCTCCACCATCTCCACGCCGATGAAGCCGCCGCCCACCACCAGGGCCCTGGCTGGCTTGGACTCGGTCAGATATCCCTTGATGGCGTCGCAGTCCGCCATGTTCCGCAGCGTGAATACATTGGGCAGCATGGAACCCGGGAAGTCCGGGCGCATGGGCGCCGCACCGGGCGAGAGCACCAGTTTGTCGTAGCGTTCCTCATAGGTCTTTCCGCTGGTGAGGTCGAGGACCGTCACAACCTTGCGGGCCCGATCGATGGCCGTCACTTCGCACTGTACGCGCACTTCTACGTTGAACCGCTCCTTCATGGATTCCGGCGTTTGCAGGAGCAGCTTATTCCGTTTCTGGATGGTGCCGCCGATGTAATAGGGCAGCCCGCAGTTTGCAAAAGAGATGTATTCTCCCCGTTCGAACAGAAGGATCTCCGCCTGTTCATCCAGGCGTCTCAGACGGGCGGCGGCGCTGGCGCCGCCCGCCACACCGCCAATGATTACGACTTTCATTATTCTTTCCCTCCCAAATTGGGGCCATAGGGCAGCGCAAACGCCTCATCCTGCGTCATCTGAAGATATTCATAGGCCAGCTTGGCGGTGGCGCCGATCATTTTGAGGCAGCCGATCCGGCGCTCCTTGCAGTGGAAGTCGCCATAAGGCGCACAGATCTCTCCGCACAGTGCGCTGCCGTTCCGTGCTATGAAGTCCTGTACCATGCGATTATAACGCCGATAGTACTTCTCCGCGATCTCAGAGCCCCGCACCTCGGCGTCTACCTTCCAGGGCTCAGGCCGACCGTAGACCGCACTGTTGGCCATGACTGCGGCGGACAGTGCCCCACAGGTATAGCCCGCCAGGCCGATCCCGCCGCCAAAGCCGGTGCACAGCCCCACAATCTCAGGTGAGTCCTTCAGCGCGCCGCTGCGCACCAGGGCATCCATCACGCTCTCCGCGCAGTTGAGTCCATTCTTGAAATTTTCGATCGCGTAGTCAGAGACTACGGTGCCCATGTCTTTTTCGTTTTCCATGTCGTGTGAATCCTCTCAAAGTCAAAGTCGGTTCAGTGGGAATCAAGGGAAAGTGAAGGGGTGGTACACCTGCCGTTGGGTCCAATTCAGGTACTCTGGCTCTCTCGGGATGGCTCTAGTCTACATGAGCTGGTTGCATTTGTCAACAGTTTATTGGTATACCAGAATTCCATGCCCTTCTATTCTCCGATATTTTCTTACGGGCACAATGTTTTCCGGCCTTATTTCTTTTAAAGCAATTTTCTCTTCTTTCTTTTTTGCAAAAGGACATTTTACGTTTTCATCAATTCTTGACACATTCTTAACTTGACTTTTGGGGCAAATCGTGGAAAACTAATTAGCGTTGGTGGTATGCCAATGATATCGGGATTTTACTTATTGCATCGCGCGCCCCTTGGCTGCATAGACACAGAAAGCTCAAAAAACAGCGAGAGGAGAATTCGGTATGGACTCCAGCACCATTGCAATTGTCATCACAGTTATCACAATCGTCTCCTTCATTCTGGAAAAGATTCCTTTGGCAATGACCGCTATGATCGCCTCTCTTGCGATGGGTATTCTCGTTCCAGAGATGAAATTGAGCGACATCTATTCCGGCTTTGCCAGCAACAACGTCATCATGGTGGCCGGCATGTGCATTGTGGGCGATGCACTTTTCAAAACGGGCATGGCGAATAAGATCGGCAAGGCCCTCGGCAAAAGCGCCGTCGCCAAAAATGAGCGCACTTTCCTCGTCGCCGTGGTGATCTGCTGCACAGTGATGTCCGCCTTCCTGTCCAATTCCGGCACCATCGCCATGTGGATGCCCCTGATCGCCGCCGTGGCCGCCAAGTCCAACGGCGTGATCCGTTCCAAAATGGTCATTATGGCCGCCGGTATTGCCAGCGCCATCGGCGGCGCGGGCACCCTGGTGGGCTCCACCTCCCAGCAGACCGCCAACGCCGTCCTGATGGGGGTGGCCGGCTACGAGGACGGTCTGAGCCTCTTCGATCAGACGAAAATCATGATTCCCCTGTGCCTCATCATGATCATCTACTTTGCTACGGTTGGTTACTCCCTCACCAAGAAGGTACTGAAGCCGGAGAGCCCCGACTTTGACAAGGGCAACTACTATGCCGATCTGGCCAGCAAAACTTCTGATGAAACACAAAATGATGTCCCCGCCTGGAAGGGCTGGTTCTCCCTGATCGTCCTCCTCCTCTGCATCGTGGGCTTTATCCTGACCGACCAGGCGGCCTTCAAGCCCTACATCAACGTGGCCGTCGTGGCTTTGATCGGCGCCACAGTCCTTATCACCAGCGGCTGTATGCCCCTGAAAAAGACGCTGGCCGAGATGGACTGGAACACTTTGGTCATTCTGGCCGCCGCCCAGGGCTTTGCCAAGGGGCTGGATGTGTCCGGCGGCGGGAGAGTCATCGCCGACGCAGTGCTGAATCTCTTCGGCGGCCAGGAGGCCTCTACTACCGTTCTCATGGTGGCCGGCATCATCGTCACCGCAGTTTTGACCAATTTTATGTCCAACACGGCGCTGGCCGCTATGATGACCCCGATCTACATCCAGATCGCCAACAGCTTGGGGATCAGCCCCGTTCCCTTTGTTATCGCCATCGGCTGTGTGGCCACCAACCTGGCCTGCGCCACGCCGGTCGGCACCCCTGCCTGCACCCAGACCCTCCCGGCCGGCTATAAGTATATGGACTACATGAAGATCGGCGGTCCGCTTCTGATTCTCCTCATCATCGGTGCCGTTTTCTTTGCTCCGATCATGTATCCCTTCTAATTTTTGCGTCCCCTCCTATCTCTTCCCAATTCCCAGCGGACAAGGGCCGGACTGTAATCAGTCCGGCCTTTTCCTTGTCTTTTTGTACCTTAGCACGGGCAATTGATCCCCTCTCCTCCGCCCAGGGGTGAAACCTGTAGAAAAAATCAGAAACCTGAAAAAACAGTTGACATAGAGTAACTGCCTTTTTATAATATATGACAGTTTGTCATATAGGAGTTGAGCACATGCCGACGGGAACTTTTTTCCGCCTGCCGGAGGAAAAAAGGATGCGCCTGATGGAGTCTGCTTGGGAGGAGTTTACCCACATCAGCTATGCCGACGTATCCATTAATAAAATCATTCAGGCTGCTGGAATTCCGCGGGGCAGCTTTTACCAATACTTTGACGGGAAAGAGGACCTCTTTTTCTATCTGTTGGGCGACGTACGAAACCATTTTATCCAGGCCCTGAAGTCTCTGCTGCTGGATGTGGATGGGGACCTGTTCTCCCTACCGATGCTGGCATACGATCAGTTCCTCCAGCGGCGGGAGCGCGGCGACCTGATGCCCAGACGCTGCATCCAGATCCTGCGGATCAATCCGGGAATGGATATGTTCCAGACCTTTTCCAAGCCCCCTTTCTTTTTGCCGGATGAGCTGTTCCCGCTCATTGATACCGCGCAGTTTCGATGCAGGGACCGCAACTTTGTCGAATCCGCCTTTTTCCTGTCCATCATGTGTCTTATCTCTGTGATCATGGATACCTTTGCCCACATGGACCGCGCTGCGCTTCAGCGAACCGTGCTGCGGGAGAGGATCGAAATCGTAAAACGCGGCTGCCTCCTGCCCTGTCAAGAGGCCCCGCAGCAGCAGCAAGGAGGAAAACAAGTATGAATCGAAGAGGAATCGCTCTGTTTTTGGCTGTGGCCATGACCCTCTCTCTGTGTGTGGTATCCGTTCTCGCAGCGGGGCAGACAGAGGAGATGCCAGTTGCCTCGGAAGCACAGGGCATCGTCGAAACGGCCGACCCTGACACAGACCCCGTGCCGGAATCGCCGGAGGGATCGGCCGAGGCGGCTGAGCCGGCCGCCTCGGGGGAAGCCCAGCCCGACCCGACCGGCACCCTGTCCTTTGACAATCTGGAGCGTCGCCTGAGGGAGGGCAATTGCAACCTGCTGGCGCTGGACGAGACCATCGCCTCCATCGAGGCGCTGGTCTATGATGAGATGTATGATGACCTGCGCGACTCGTTGAATGATATCGCCGACGCGCAGTGGATGCTGATCCAGTTCGGCATGTCGGACTCTTACACCGCCGGCACCCTCAAGCAGAGTTATCAGTCCCTGCGGGAGACCTTTGACTCCCTCAAGGACGGCGAGCTGCAGCAGGACAACGCCGACATTGTGCTTCAGCTCCGCAATGCGCAGGATCAAATCGTCAAGGCGGCCGAGTCCCTTTACGTGGCTCTGCTGGAGATGGACATCAACCGCGGTACGCTGGACCGCTCCCTGACAGCGCTGGACCGCTCCATTCAGGAGATGGAGCTTCGCTATGAACTGGGCCAGATCTCCGCCCTGACGCTGGACCAGGTGAAGGCCGGCCGCCCCTCTCTGCTCAGCAGTCAGGCCACGCTGGATATGAACATTACCAATTACAATATGCAGCTTGAGCTGATGATCGGCACCGATCTCACCGGCAAAATGGTACTCCAGCCCCTGCCCGAGCTCCCCCAGGCCCGGCTGGACGCCATGAATCTGGAGGCTGACCTGACCGCCGCGCGGGAGGCCAGCTATGACCTCTATGCCGCCCAAAAAACCCTGGAGGATGCCGAAGAGGACTACAAGGATACCGCCAAGGACTACCATTATGACACCAGCAAGTACCAGCTCGTTTCCGCCCAGCATACGCTTCAAGCCGCCCAGCATACATATAACGCCACGATCCAGAACTTTGAAATGAACTTCCGGACCCTGTATATGCAGGTCAAGGACTACCAGCAGATCCTCTCCGCCTCCCGCGCCGCCCTCTCCAGCCAGGAGGCGACCTATGCCTCTCTGCAGCTCAAATATGAGCAGGGGAACCTCTCTCAGAACGCTCTGCTGGATGCGGCCGATCAGGTGAGTGCCGCTCAGGAGTCGGTGGAGAAGGCCGAGCTGGACCTGTTTTCCGCATATAACTCCTATTGCTGGGCTGTCGAGCACGGCATCTTGAACTGAATATAAGGAGGACTCCGACCCATGACTCATCAAAAACCCATAGTTTCCCTGCTGCTGGCCGGCCTGCTGGCCCTGTTCCTTACCGCCTGCGGCAAGGATGACAGCCAGCCCAGCCCTGATGCCGGCGCATCCGTACCCGCCGGTACCGCCGTCCAGGTGGAGACCGTGACCTCTGATACCATTTCCTCAGAGAATAAGGTCTCCGGAAAGGTGACCTCCGACCTGGATGCGTCGGTCTTTGTGGCCACATCGGCCAAGTGCACGGCGGTCTATGTCGAGGTGGGCGACACCGTCCGTGCCGGCCAAGCCCTCTGCACGCTGGACCTTGCCAGCACACTCTCCTCTTATGAGGCTGCCAATATCGGCTATACCTCCGCCGTACAGAGCTACCAGGATCAGGCCGCCCTGTTTGATAAGCAAATCGCCCTCTATGAGAAAAACGTCAACGACCTGAAAGCCCTGCAGGAGATCGGCGCGGCTTCCCAGTCGGAGATCGACGCCGCCGAGCTGACCCTGATGTCGGCCCAGGTCACACGGGACTCCACGCTCTCCCAGCTTGAGGCCGGTATCCAAAGCGCCAAAGCCAGCGTGGAACAGTTGGCCACCGCTCTGGAAAATGTGGATGCCCGCGGCAACGTCATTGCCCCTATCTCCGGCGTACTGCTGTCCCTGTCCGCAGAGAAGGACGGCTTTGTCTCCAGCGCCATGCCCGTGGCCGTCATCGACGGGGTGGACCAGCTCAAGATTGCCGTCACCGTCTCCGAGGCGCTGGTGCCCAAGCTCTCCATCGGCGACAGCGTGGATGTGACCGTCAGCTCCGTCGGTGCCTCCTTCACCGGCACCATCCGCGCCGTGGACAAGACCGCCAATGCCCAGACCAAGCTGTATACTGTCACGGTCACCATCCCCTCCGAGGTGGATGGTCTGCTCTCCGGTATGTTTGCCGACGTGACGTTCCATACCGACACCTCTGCTGACACCATCGTAATCCCCGCCCAGGCTGTTCTGACCAGCGGAGGCACCCAATATGTCTATGTGGTGGAGGGCGATACTGCCCGTTATGTGGAGGTGACCACCGGCCTCACCGGAAACGGCGTAACGGAGATCACCTCCGGCCTCGAGGCGGGACAGCAGCTTGTCACCGTAGGACAGGCCTACCTCTCCGACGGCGCCCCGGTCCGGATCGTAACCGGGGAGGATTGATGCCCACATGAGTACTGCGAAATTCTGTATCAAGCATAAGGTGACCACGCTGCTGGCCGTCATCATGATCGCCATCTTCGGCCTGGTCTTTACCACTCAGCTCCAGATGGCGCTGCTGCCCAACATGGAATACCCGGCCGCCGTGGTGATCTGCTACTATAACGGCGCCAGCCCCAGCGATATGGAGGAACTGGTGACCCGCCCCCTGGAGGCCGCCGTTATGTCGGTGCCTGGCGTGGACGAGGTGCAGTCCGTCTCCTCCGACAGCACGACCCAGATCCAGATCACCTATGTGGACGGCACCGACGTGGACATCGCCGCCACCAAACTGCGGGAGCAGTTTGATATGGTCTCCCTCCCTGACGGAGCCATCGATCCGGTCATCGTCAACATGAACATCAGCGACATGATGCCCACCGCTATGGTCGCCCTTATGGGCGATGATCTGGCGCAACTCCAGACCATGGCCGAGGATACCGTGGTCCCTGCGCTGGAGCGTGTGGCCGGCGTGGCCTCTGTGGATATTTACGGCGGCGTGGATCAGCAGATTGCCGTGGAGGTGGACCCCACCCGGGCTGCCGGCTTCGGCCTTTCCAATGCTTATATCTCACAGTTCCTGGCTGCGGAAAATCTCATCTACCCCGGCGGCGACATGAAGAATGGTTCCAAAACTCTGACGGTGAGTACCGACGCCAAGTTTCAGACGGTGGACGACGTAGCCAACATGATCCTGGCCCTGCCCACCGGCGGGACCATACGTCTCGCGGAAGTGGCCACCGTAGCTCTGGAGACCACGGACCCGGATACCATTGCCACCATGGACGGCACAAACTGCGTTCTGCTCCAGGTCTCCAAGCAGTCCGGCGCCAACGAGGCGGACGCCTCCAACGCAGTGGAGGCGCGTCTGGCGGAGCTGAAGGCGGACAACCCCTCCATGCAATACGCCACCCCCTACCTGGCCTCCGACTATATCAATCTGTCGGTGGAATCCGCCATGCAGAACATTGTGCTGGGCGTGGTCCTGGCGGCCATTGTGGTGTTCCTGTTCCTGCGCCGCTGGGGCGCCACCATGACCATCGCCGTCTCCATGCCCGTCTGCATCCTGACCGTGTTCATCCTGATGAATGTCTTTGACCTCACGCTGAACATGATGAGTCTGGGCGGCATCGCCATGGGCGTGGGCATGATCGTGGACAACTCCATCGTGGTGCTGGAGAATATCTATCGCTTTGCCGGCGAGGGCCACAGCCGCATGGAGTCCTGCGTGGAGGGCACCAAGGAGGTCACCACCTCCGTCATGGCCTCCACCCTGACCACGGTGGCCGTCTTTCTGCCTTTGGGTCTCACCGGCGGGCTGGCCGGTATGATGTTCAAAGATTTCTGCCTGACCATCGCCTTTCTGATCCTGGCCTCCCTGGTCATCGCGCTGACGCTGGTGCCCCTGCTGTGCTATTTCCTGCTGGACGAGGAGAAAATTCGCAGGCAGAACCTCCGCAGGGCCTCCCGGAAGTCCCGTGCCAATCCCCTGATGGCGCTCTACCAAAAGCTGTTGGGCTTTTTTGTGCGCCACCTGGGACTGGCGATGCTGGTTTCCGTTGCCCTGACGGTTGTCTTTGTGGCGTCCTGTCTCTCCACCAATATGGTGCTGATCCCGGATATGGACCAGGGACAGGTGTCCATCAGCGTCAGTATGCCCATTGGCTCTGAGGTGGATGAGACCTCCGCCATCTCCGAGCGCATTTCCGGCATCGCCCGGGAACAGGTGCCCGAGATGGAGAGCATGTACTATATGGCGCAGCCTGAATCCTCCACCATCTCCCTCACCTTGGTGAACAAGAGCGAGCGCGACCGGAGCAGCGCCGAAGTGGCAGACGGGCTGCGGGCTGCGCTGGCGGATATCGCCGGCTGTGAGATCACGGTGTCCACCTCCGACATGACCGCCCTGATGGGAGGCGGCGACGACATCAGCGTGGAGATCACCGGCACCGACTACGGCACGCTCTCCATGATCGCCGACGACTTGGCCGCTCAGATCTCCGGCCTGGCCGACGCTGTGGACGTGACCACCTCCATGGCCGACCAGGTGCCCCAGGTGAAGGTGACCATGAACCGTGAGGCCGCCTCTCAGTACGGCCTTACCGCGGCCACCGTGGGCGCTGCCGTTCGCTCCGAGCTCACCGGCACCACCGCCACCACCGTCACCATCGACAATAAGGAGCTGGACGTGGTGGTCCGCGGCGACGGCGCCTCCTCCGCCAGTCTGGACGCCCTGCGCTCCATGCCGGTAGCTTCCTCTTACGGCGGCTATGTGCCCCTCTCCTCGGTGGCGGATGTGCGCATCGAGATGGCCCCCCAGAGCATCACCCGGGACAACCAGTCCCGCCAGGTCACCGTCACCGGCGATACACGCAGTGGGAACACCACCGCGATCACCGCGGAGATCAACGCCATTCTGGATGGATACGCCATGCCGGAGGGCTATACCGCCGAGATCACCGGCAGTTATTCTCAGATGATGGAAAGCTTCTCCGACCTGCTGCTGGCTCTGCTGGTGGCGCTGGGTCTGGTCTACTTCATTCTGGCCTCTCAGTTTGAATCCTTCCTCATGCCCGTCATCATTATGATGATCCTGCCCGTGGCTTTCGCCGGAGCGCTGTTCGCCCTACCGCTGACCGGACGGGATATGTCCATGATCTCTCTGGTGGCCATCATCATGCTGGCCGGCACGGTGGTCAACTCCTCCATCATCCTGGTGGACTATATCAAGCAGCGCCGGGAGCGCGGAGAGAGCCGCGAAGAGGCCATCCTCCATGCCTGCCCATTGCGCATCCGCCCAGTGATGATGACCACTTTGACCACGATTCTGGCGATGGTCCCCATGGCGCTGGGCATCGGGGACACCAATGAGATGATGTCCGACATGGGTGTGGTCATGATCAGCGGCATGGTGATTTCCACCATTATCACCCTGCTGTTTACTCCGGTCTATTATTCTGTGATCGATCAGCTCAGCCACATCTTTCGCCGCAGAAAGCCCCCTGCGGAGCGCCCCACCTCCGCTGCGGAGTGACGCGCCAGCCCACGCGCGAAAAAAGACCGCCGCCCTATGCCATGAGGCAATAGGGCGGCGGTCTTTTTTCCATCACGGCCTGTCTGTGCTACTCCGCCATCTCAGCGAAGCTCTGAATCTTGGTGTGGGACTGCTCGTTGTTCTGGGTGCTCTGGTCGATCTCCAGGCAGAGGCAGCGCAGGCCGGCCTCTTTGGCGCACTGTGCGATCATGGGATAGTCGTACTCCTCCACATCGCAGAAGCGCATCAGGCACACCACGATCCCCTGGGCCCCCGCGGCCTGCGCCATCTCCACCAGCATGGAGCCCCGTGTGCTCTCCACCTCATGCACCATCGAGCATCCCTTCCGCTCAAACCACTGCCCCGCCAGATCCTCCAGCGCCGTTCCACGCTTCGGGATCGCCGTCCGGTACAGCCGGGACTCCTGCGCCAGATCGTCTCCTACCACCGCAATCCCGCACTCCGTGAACAGCTCCAAAAACTCGTCGGGCTCCGCCGTGATCCCCGTCAGGATCACTTTCTTCCCCTTGTGCTCATACTTCGGCAGCCCCTCCAGCGCCGAGAGGAGCTCCTTCACCTTCTCCGTGTGCTCCCCCTTCTCCATTTGCTGAAAATATTTTGTGAGAAATACAGCCTCCACAAAGAGTTTTCCCCCAAGGTATACCAAGCCCTTTTGCAGTACGACTGGCCGGAAAATATTCGCGAGCTCCGGAATTTTGTTGAACGGATCGTCGTAATGAGCGCCTCTGATGTCGTTAAAATCAGGCACTTTCCTCCAGAGCTGCTCAGCGTTCCAGCTGTACAGAAGGATCCTCCCCCGAAGCTGAGCTCGTCTGACGACGAGAGGGAACAAATTATCGCCGCCCTTAAGCTCAACAACGGTCACCGAGAAAATACCGCCCGGTATTTGGGGATCTCCCGTCGGACGCTGCAATATAAGCTGAAAAGATATGGTTTGAAGTGATTCTGCCTCCCGGCCCCTTGACTTGTGTGAAAAGAACAGCGGGATTACACCCTGTTCCGGCATATAATAAAAAATGAGGAAACCGCCGGCTGCTGTATTTACAGCAGCCGGCGGTTTCCTCATTTTAGGATGCCTGCGCATCCGCAGGCAACTGCCGCCCGGTGTGGTCAATGGTATAGGGCTGCGGAAGAATGATTTCCGAGATGGGCACAAAGGTATACCCCTCCTGCAGAAGGGTCTCAATAATGGTTGGCAGAGCCTCCGGTGTGTGCAGTGCAGCATTGTGGAACAGAACAATGGAGCCGGACTGAACTTTCCCGGTCACCCGTTTGATGATCTCCGGCGCCTCCAGGTCCTTCCAGTCCAGGCTGTCCACATCCCACTGGATGGGTTCCATCCCAATAGAACGGATCGCCGTAATCACGTTGTCGTCATATTCTCCGTAAGGCGGACGGATCAGGGTGGGCCGCACCCCGGTCACCGCTTCAATTTTGTCGTTGCACGCCTCCACATCCGCGATGATCTCATCCTTGGAGAGCTGGGACATATGGGCATGGGTATTGGAATGGTTCATCACCTCATGCCCGGCGTCGTGGAGCGCCTTCACCGACTCCGGGTATTTATCCACCCAGTCGCCCACGACAAAGAAGGTTGCCTTGACCTTATATTTGCCCAGAATATCGATCAGCATCTGGGTGTCCTCGTTCCCCCAGGGTGATGTCAGCTTGCGAACGCCGTTTTTCGGTACAGATATGCTTCAGGACCTGTTCCAATTTCTGCGCGAAGGTGCGGTGTCCCCCCGGAGAAAAGTGTACTCCGTCAAAGGTTAGGTCAACATTCCAGGGCGCCGTATCTGCAAACCCGATATCCAGCCGCCGGGCCAATGCTCCATAACAGCCGCCCAGCCGGGCGGACTGCGTCAGCAGACTCTCCTCCGTCACCCAGGTCCCGGGACGCATGGGCGGCGGAGCAAGCAATAGCACCCCCGCACCGTCCTCTCTGACCGCGCTGTGCTCCAAAAGCCTGCCCAGCATCTCCTCCATTCGGGCCGCCACATCTTCCGCCGCAAATGCGGGATTTTGCAGCAGATCATTTCCTCCCAGCATGAGAACGATTCCTTCCAGGCGCCCGCTCCGTTCCAGCAGCCTGTCCAGCGCCTCCAGTTCAGATGCCCTGTGCGGAATTTCCCGCCCATTCTCTCCGCAGTTTAAAATTTCCCACCCACGGCCCTTTAAAATACCGGTCCAGCGTTCCTCTGTCGGATAACGGCTTCCCAGATAAGAACGCGGGTCATAGCCGTATGTGTTTGAATCGCCAAAGCACAGCATAGGTCCATTCATATGAGCACCCCTTCACAGTGGTCCAGCTCGTGCTGGATGATCTGTGCAAGGAATCCGCTGTACCTCTGTCTGCATGTTTGAAGACTCAGATTCTGAAATTCCACCTCAATGGAAGGATAGCGCAGCGTCCTCCTGGTTCCTGAGTGGGACAGACAGCCCTCTTCCGCCTCATAGGGCTCTCCCATTCTTTTTCGAATGACAGGGTTGAGCATGGGAAAGGGTACTCCGCCTCCGTCCACCACAATGATCCGCTTATTGACGCCGATCATATTGGCCGCAAGCCCCACACAATGCCCTGTGTGGGCCCTCAGGGTATCCATCAGATCCTGCACCACAGGGAGATCGGCCTCAACTGCGGCTTCCGCCCTCCGGCCCAGAAGCAGGACATCTTTTATAATGGGTCTCACCATATTCTGTTCCCTCCTCTTGTCCTTTGCAGCATAACAAAAATACGCCTCCATGGCAATGGCAGGCGTACTTTTTCGATCAAAATCCTCTCTTCTCTCTCCCTCCCGCCCCATCAAACGCCTGCATAGCGGCCCGTCCATCGCAATACATTATAGAAAAAGACCACAGGGAGAGGAGAATCATAGAATGACATCTGTACCTTCCAAAAAGGAAGCTCCACCTGCGGGGCCGCAGGCGGGCTCCGCTCTCACCATCGCGCGGCGATTCAGCGGGACATACGGGACACGAGACATGCTCAAGCGGCTGATCCGTGCCCACACCGGCTCCTGAACTTCTATATTTTAGGATATGGAAAGGAAGAGATGGATGGAGTCGTCTCCCTCTGCATCCCGCCGGGGCGCGGGGGAGCAAGCCGCCCCCGTATGGCGGGCCGCGCTCTATACCAGGCTGTCACGGGAGGACGGGGACAAGCCGGAGAGCGACAGCATCTCCAATCAGCGCGCGCTCCTGGAGGACTTTCTGTCCCGGCGGCCGGACCTGTGTCCAGCCGGATGGTATGCCGATGACGGGTACACGGGAACCAATTTCGACCGTCCCGGTTTCCGGAGGATGCTGGGCGATATTGAAGCCGGGCAGGTCAACTGTGTGGTGGTTAAGGACCTCTCCCGGTTTGGCCGGGACTACATCGATGTGGGTCGCTATCTGGAGCGTTGGTTTCCGGAGCACGGCGTACGCTTTTTGGCCGTCAACGACGGGATCGACAGTGAGAAGGGCCCTTACGACATGCTGCTGCCGGTCAAAAACGTCTTTAACGAGCAATACGCCCGGGACATCTCCCGAAAAGTGAGGAGTGCCTTCCGCACCAAACAGAGGCAGGGGGAGTTCATCGGCGCCTTCGCCTCTTACGGTTACCGCAAGGACCCTGATAACCACAACCGGCTGGTGGTGGACCCCGCTGCCTCCGCCGTGGTGGCGCGCATCTTCACCCTCTTTGAGCACGGCATGGGAAAAGTATCGATCGCCAAGCTGCTCAATGAGGAGGGTATCCCCTGCCCCAGTGAGTACAAGCGCCTGAACGGGGAGAAATACAGCAACGGCCGCCGCATCCGGAGCACGACCTATTGGACCTATGCTACCATCCACCGGATGCTTCACAATCAGATGTATATCGGCAATATGGAGCAGGGCCGTGCTCCCCGGCAAACCCTGCACGGCAGAGCAAAGCAGTTGACGCCCGACCAATGGGCGGTGGTAGAGGGTACGCATCAGGCCATCATCGGTCCCGAGCAGTGGGCACGGGTACAAGCGCTGCTGGAAAGAGAGGCCCGGACGCCCGACTTCGCCCGGAATGTGAGCCCCTTTGCCGGCTTTCTCCGGTGCGGAGACTGCGGCCGGGCCATGAGCAAAGTCACTCGAAACGGAGGGGCCTTCTACTGCTGCGGCTCTTACAAGCGGTATGGCTCTTCTATCTGCACCCGCCATGAGATTGCCCATCGGGACTTGGAACAGCTTCTGCTGGGCGATCTGAACCGGCTGCTCTCCGCCGCCGGGGACCTGCGTCTGCTGGCCGCAGAGGCCCTGCCAAAGGCCAAACCAAGGGGAACCGACGATGGGCAGCGGGCGCTGCAGACCAGCCTGGACCGCCTCCACCGCCTCCGGCAGGCGGTTTATGAGGACTATCGAGAGGGCCTGCTCAGCCGGGAGGACTACCTCCTTTACCGGGCGGATTATGAACGTCAGACGGCGGGCCTCTCGGCGCAGCTTGCCCATTTGGAGGCGGCTGAAAAGGCACCCCCCCACGCGCCGGGCTGGCTGGAATCTCTTGTCGCGCGCGGCTCCCTCCTGGAACTGGACCGGGCCACCATGGCCGAAGCCGTGGAGCAGATCCTTGTTTTTGAGCACGGCAGGATTGAGGTTACATATACCTTTTCCGACGATCTGGGGATTCTATGCCCCCTTTGAGTCCCTTGACCAAATACGGCGCCGGCCCCCCATGAGGTGGTTCCGGCGCCGCTCTTTCTGTCATGAGATTCCGTCTTGTAGTTGACAAGTCCATCGGACAGACGTACAATACCATCAAACGAAAGTATTATTCTTTCATATTTATTTCGTTTTGGGGTGGTGCGGCTCAGCGAGCGCTGTACTCCCGTCTGCCCCGAACATAGGTGGCGCAGACTCGGAGCCCGTCATCCAAAAGGACGAAATCCGCCTTAGCCCCTATGGCCACCCGGCCCAGGTCCTTCCGTTCCAACACGTCCGCCGGGTTCCGGGTCCCCATGCGCAGGGCGTCCGCCAGGGGCAGACCCACTTTCTGCGCCAGATTCCGGACGCCCTGGTCCATCGTCAGCGTGCTCCCCGCCAGGCTTTCTCCTTTTAGCGCCATTCCATTCCTTACTGTGATCGCCTCATTGCCCAAGTGGTAGTTCCCATCCGGCATACCGGCGGCCTCCATGGAATCGGTGCAGAAATAGCAGCCTTCCACGCCTTTGGCCCGGTAGATCAGCTGGATCAGGATGGGGTCGATGTGGACCAGGTCGGCGATGAACTCGGCCCGGATCCCGTCGTTGGTGAGGGTCACCCCCAGGACGCCCGGTTTTCTGTGGTGGAGCGGTTCCATCCCGTTGCAGGTATGGGTAGAGCAGGTGATCCCCAGGGCCACGGCCCGGGATGCCTCCGCCGCCGTTGCGACCGAATGTCCGATAGAGGCCACCACCCCCCGGCCCTTGAGGTACTGCACAAGCTCCATGCCCCCCGGCTTTTCAGGAGCCAGGGTCACCCGGCGTATCTCATCCTCGAATCCGGCGGTCAGCGCCTTGTAGTGCGTCAACTCCGGATCCCGGAGCTTGGCCGCGTTATGTGCGCCCTTCACCCGCTCGGCAAGATAGGGTCCCTCCAGGTAGGCCCCCAGCACCCGCGCGCCCCGCTCCAGTTCCATGGCGGCGCGGATATCAGCCAGATAGGCCCGGATGGCCTCGTCCGTCTCTGTGATGGAGGCGGGGCAGAAGGAGGTGACTCCATACTTCACCTGGGTCTCCGCCATGCGCCCGTTGTCCCCCGGGCGCATGCTGTCCAGCCCCTTCTGCCCATGCATGTGGATGTCCACAAACCCGGGGCAGAGGAGCACTCCGCCCATGTCCTCTCCCTCCCGGCGGTCATCCAGGGCCGTGACCGTGCCGTTTTCAAACGTGACCGCAGACTCCTTTCGAAACGCTGTTCCGTCAAATATGCGCACATTACAGATCGTTGCCATGCGATTCCTCTCCTTTCTCCATTTCGTACAGATTGTTTGGGCGTTCCCCCCGGGTCGCCGCTTCCGGTCCGGCGTCCCGCGCCGCACTTTGAAGCAGCTTTTTGTAGCGCAGAGGTGTGTATCCCGTCGCCGCTTTGAATACCTTGACAAAGTAATTGCTGTCCCCAATGCCCACCGCTTCGGCGATCTGACTGATGGGCAGATCGCCCTCGGCCATCAGCTCCTTGGCCGCCTCCACCCGTCTCTGGCGGATCAACTGCTGCACGCTGCAGGAAAAGCTGTTTCTCGCCGTTTCACACAGCTTGGTCTTCCCTATCCCCAGTTCTGTGGAGATCACCCCCAGCGTGAGCGGCCGGGTATAGTTTTTATCAATGTAAGAGGCAATCATCTGGGACTCGGTGGGTTCGCTCTGCTTGACATACTCATGGAGCCAGATGTAGGAGGCGCAGACGGAGAGCACGTCGGCGTATGCCTGCAAGGTCTTCTGCTCCAATTGGTCCAATCGGTAAAAGGCCACCCGGAGCGCGGGCAGATCCTCATGCCAGGCACATTGTCGTTTGATCCGCGCCCACTGCTCCTCCAGCGGGGACTCGTCCAGGACCTGCCCATACATGAGGTAGGCCAGCAGCCTCCCTTTTTCCATCACCGGCACCGCCGCCTCCATCAGTCCGGCATGACATCGGTAGAGATACGCCTTGTTCTGCCGTTTCGCATAGGCCAGCGCCTCTGTATCGCAGGCCAGGCATTTCTCGTAGCCGAACGGTGTGCTCTGGATGAGTCTGCAGAACTCGCAGGCGGTATTGCTGGTGATGACGTTGTTGAAATCGCTGTCTTTCAGCGTGATCTTTCGTCCCGTTAGGAGATAGAGGCTGTTGAGCAGCTTGGCCAGTTTGTCAAAATCATAGATGGATGTCATGAACCAATCCTCCCCCCTCGCCTACCATTTTTTCTTCAGTATATTCGTTCGAAAGTGATAAGTCAATAAATCAGAAAAAATCGGCGAAAAGTTCGGACATTTTTACTAAAACGATGAACACTTATCCATTGAGGCGCGGGAAAACGGCCTCTATAATTGTGCATATAAACCAATACTAGAACCGTGAGGTGTGGTCTGTATGTACGCAATTTCCATAGACTCCGGCGGAACGAAAGTGGTCGGCGCGGTTGTGGACGGCGATGGCAACATTCTGACCAAAAAGCGGTACGATATTCCGGAACGGGATGGAAATTTTTTGATCGCCACCTTCCGGGACATTATTTCCCAGTACAGCGGAGAGTATCCCATCTCCGTGGTGGGGATCGGCGGCAATGGGCGCATTGATCCCGTGGAGGGCGTCATCCTCAACTGCGGGGTCCACGCCAACTGGCAGGGGCGCCACCTCCGAAAAGAGCTGGAGGACGACTTCCACATACCGGTGAGCGTGAACAACGACTGCTACTGCGCCATCAAGGGTGAGCTGTGGAAGGGGGCCGCCCGGACATACTCGGTGGTGGTGGGAATCGTCATCGGTACCGGCCTGGGGGGCGCCATGGTCTCCAACGGCGCTTTCTGGCATGGGGCGCAGTTCGGCGCCGGTGAAATCGGCCATATGATCCTTCACCCGGACGGCCTCCCCTGTTACTGCGGTCAGAAGGGCTGTGTGGAGCGCTATGTCAGCGGCACCGCCCTGTGGAGCAACTATAACCGGGAAGTAGGCGCGGACCGGCTCCACTCCGGCTATCAATTTTTCGAAGTCCTCCGATCCGGCGACCCGGCGGCCCGCAAGGTGATGGACGCCTTTGTGGACGATTTGAGTCTGGTCATGGTGGACATCTCCAATCTCTGCAACCCGGACGCCTTTCTCATCGGAGGCGGTATCTCTGATACGCGCGGCGTGTGGGCGGAGGCCCTGGAGCGGCGGTTCCGGGAGCGGGTGTGCGGCTGCATGAAAGACACCGCCATCGTATATGCCTCCATGGGAAATGACGCGGCCCTGCTGGGCGCCGCTAAATTTGGGTTTGAACGGCTGAAACAGACGTCTGAGGAGGATGGAATATGAGCCTTATTTATGATGAGATCAAGAATCAGTACCAGGCCATGCGCAGGTGCGCGGAGCACCTGGAGGCACGGCTCCCCGAAATCCGGGCTCTGGTGGAGCAAGTCAACCCTCCCCTTGTGGTCTTTATGGGCTGCGGCTCCAGCTTCTCCCTGGCCAAATCCATGGCGGACACCGTCAATATCCGCCTGAAACGCCCCTCCTTTGCCGTCCCCGCCGGAGACGCCACGGTCCACGCGGCACGGTATGCCGGCACGATGGAGGGAGCCCTGATTGTCCCGGTGTCCCGCTCCGGCAGCACATCCGAAGTGATGTTCGCGCTGGACGCGCTGAAGGCGGCCGGCTGCTCCTTTACCGTGCTCAGTCTCTCCTGTGCGGAACACTGCAAACTTTCCGAGCACAGCGCCCTGTCCATTGAGATGCCCTGGTGCTTCGATGAGAGCGTATGCCAGACCAGGACGGTGAGCTGTCTCTATTACTCAGTGATATACGTGCTCTCCCGCCTGATGGGCGACGAGACCCTTCGGGCCCAGCTCCTGGCTTTCCCGGACATAGGAGAGCGCTATGTCCGGCGCTTCGAGGCCGAGTGGGAGGCCCTGGCCGGCAGGAGCTGGGATCATGCCGTGGTCCTGGCGGACGCGGAGATCCACGGCATCGCCGAGGAGGGTGCCCTGGCCTTTAAAGAGGTCTGCCAGCTTCCCAGCAACTGCTACCACGTACTGGACGTCCGTCATGGGCCCATGGTCCTCATCCGGGACAGGACCCTGGTTATCGCCGCCATCGCCAGCGGACCTCTGGAGCAGGACCTGATCCGGGATATGGTGGGGCACGGTTCCACCGTGGTCACCTGTACCGACCGTCCTCTTGCAATCGATGGGGCCCTCAACTTTCCTGTGGACGAGGATCTGGACCACATCGTGCGAGGTCTGGCTGTCATCGTGTTGTGCCAGCTCACCGCTTTCTACAAGTCCAGGGTCACCGGCACCGACCCCGACCACCCCGACGGGCTGGACGCCTGGATCAAGCTGTGAGCGCCATGGGACATATTTTACAGGAAATTGCCGCCGCCAACCGGGCGGGCGAGGGCGTGGGCATCTATTCCTGCTGCAGCGCCAACGAATATGTGCTGCGCGCCGCTCTGAAAAAGGCCCGGGAACACCGCACCTATGTCCTCATCGAATCCACCGCCAATCAGGTAGATCAGTTCGGCGGCTATATCGGCATGACGCCGGAACAATTTTACGCCTATGTACTGGGGCTCGCCCGTGAGCTGGACGTGCCCAGCAGCCAGGTCATCCTGGGGGGCGATCACCTGGGCCCCCTGACCTTTGCTGAGAAACCGGAGGCCGAGGCCATGGCCCTCGCCCGTGAACTCGTCCGCCGGTACGTCCTCGCCGGCTTTACCAAAATACATATCGACACCAGTATGAAGGTGGGGGACGACGACGCCCATCTCCGCCTGCCCGACGAGGTCATCGCCCGGCGGGGCGCAGAGCTGTGCGCCGTGGCCGAAGCGGCTTACACCCAGCGGCGGGCTCAGGACCCGGATGCCGTAGCCCCGGTCTATGTGGTGGGCAGCGAAGTGCCCATTCCGGGCGGTGCCCAGGAGGCGGAGGAGGGCATCGCCGTTACGGAACCCTCCGATCTGGACCATACTCTGCACGCATTTCGGGACGCCTTCCTCTCCAGAGGGCTGGAGGACGCCTGGGAACGGGTGGTAGCCGTGGTGGTCCAGCCCGGCGTGGAGTTTGGGAGCGATTCTGTCTTTGATTACAGCCGGTCCAGCGCCGCCAAAATCACCGGTGCACTGCACCGCTATGACCGGTTGGTGCTGGAGGGCCATTCCACCGACTATCAGACCAGATATGCCCTGCGGGAGATGGTGGAGGACGGGGTGGCCATCCTGAAGGTGGGGCCTGCCCTCACATTTGCCGTGCGGGAGGGTCTCTTTGCCCTGGAGTGTATCGAACGGGAGCTCTTCTCCGATACGGAGGCGCCCCTGAGCGGCTTTCGTGCCGTGTTGGAGGCGGCCATGCTTCGGGACGACAAGTACTGGAGGAAGCATTATCACGGTACCGAATCACAGCAGAAATATGACCGGGCCTTCAGCCTGTCGGACAGGGCCCGCTACTATCTCACCGACGGAGAAGTGCGCAGCTCCATCCGCCGGCTGATGGACCGTCTGGGCAGCCGCCCCATCCCCTATTCCCTGCTAAGTCAGTACCTGCCCCGCCAGGCGGAACGGGTGCGGACCACGGCCCTGGAAAATGAGCCCAACGCCCTATTGGAGGACCATGTGGGCGATGTAATCGAGGATTACCTATACGCGACATTAAGACACTGAAAAGAAGTGGAGGGTAGCCGATCGGAAGATAACGCAGACGCACACCCACAGGAAGGACTCAACTCGATTGAATTTTAAGGAGGTACTGAAATGAAACTGACGAAACGACTGATCACATTCTCTCTTGCAACGGCCCTGGCGCTCTCCCTGGCCGCCTGCGGCGGCGGCTCCGGCGGCGGCACTCCCGCCCCCGCCACTACCCAACCCGCCGACTCCTCCTCCGCCACGGAGCCCATCAAGCTGACGATGGCCACCTTCCTCTATGTTGAGGCCCCCCACCGTGCCGTAATCGACCGGCTGGTGGAGGAGTACAACAAGATTGACCCCAATGTGCAGATCGAGATCTCCGGCGCCGGCTATGCCGACTACTGGAACAACCTGACCACAGAGATCCTGGCTAACAACGAGACCGACATCATGCAGATCTATCCGGAGAACCTGGCCTCCTACCAGACGCTGCGGGAGGGCGGCGCTTTCCTGGACCTCACCGATCGCTTCAACGCAGCGGGGCTGGAGGGCAAGCTCACCGGCCAGGAGACCGGTGTATATGACGATAAAACGCTGGGCGTGTCCAACTACTCCTGGGGCACTACCGCCATGTTCTACCGCAAATCCATGCTGGAGGAAAAGGGCATCGACCCCGAGAGCATCAAGACACAGGACGACTTCCTGGATGCCTGCCGCAAGTTCTCCGAGGGCGACAGCGTGGCAATGGGCGTCGTATACGGCACCCACGCCTTCTCCGTCAGCGAGTGGAACCGTCTGATCGCCCGTCCCGTCTCCAATGGCCTGTATTTTGCCGACGGCGAAACCGCGCCTTACACCGCAGACCATCTGAACTGTAACTCTGAGGCCAACGTCTGGGCCGCCCAGTGGTGGAACGACTTCATCGCCACCGAGAAGTGCGGCAAGCTGGTGCTGGACAAGAAGGACTCCCGCGAGATGTTCTGGAACGGCGAAGTCCCCTTCTGCATGGATGGCCCTTGGTTCATCGGCATGTGCCAGGAGCATGACGCCGCCATGATGGACGACATCGGCATCATCCCCCAGTTCGACGTGGTCTATAACGGCGAAACCTATAAGCCCAACCCCACCAACTTCCCCGTGCTCAGTCTCATCAGCAGCAAGTGCGAGCACCCCGACGAGGCTTGGGACTTCCTGCTTTGGATGACCAGCGCCGAGGCCCAGAAGATCATCGCCGACTGCGGCCAGATTCCCGCCAGCATCGAGTACGCCTCCTCTGACGAGTACAAGGCTGCGTATCCCCTCTCCGCCCTGTTCTATGACTTCATGGAGAACAACTACACCACTCTGATCGCCGACCCTGCCATCCCCGAATACAGCGAACTCAGCCAGGTCATGATCGACGCCGCCGCCGAGATGTTCACCGATACGCCGGTGGATGTCAAGCCGATCCTGGACGAGGCCCACGACAAGATGGCCGCCATTCTGGGCTCCTGAGCCTGACGCAGATCCACAGCGCATACGGACCGGCGCCGGCGGCAGTTGCCGCCGGCGCCGGAATCAAATCAGCCAGAGCTTAACCGGTGAAGTCGGTCCGGGCCCGGTCCGCTTCTCCGCCGATAGGGAGGGCGCCCCATGAAAAGACTGAAAATAAGCCGCGAGACAAAGAGCGGCTATCTCTTTATCTTACCGCTGGTGATCATCCTGGCCGTCTTCCTGGCCTACCCGATCCTCAAGGCGGCTTTGATGAGCGTGCAATACTGGAAAATGACCAAGCCGTCGCCCGACGGACACTACTTTGTGGGTGTGGAAAACTACGTCAACGTGTTCCAAGATGAGTTTTTCTGGAACTCGGCGCGGGTGACCGTGCTGTACATGGTGGTGACGGTGGCGTTCCGGTTCATCCTCGGCTTTGGCACCGCATTGACCCTGAATACAAAGTTCCGGGGCTGCGGACTGGCCAGAGCTCTGATCATCATCCCCTGGGCCGTCCCGGAGGTGGTGGCATGCCTGGTCTGGATCCTGATGTACGACAAGGATTACGGCATCATCAATTCAATGCTCACCGGCATGGGAGTCCTCTCAGGAAACGTGGGCTGGCTGCTGGACAAAAACGTGGCGCTTCCGGCGGCCATGGCGGTCAATATTTGGAAGGGGTTCCCCTTTGTGGCCATCATGCTGCTGGCCGGGCTGCAGGGGATTGATCAGGAGATGTATGAGGCCGCCACAGTCGACGGGGCTACCCGCCTCCAAAAGCTGCGCTATATCACCTGGCCCTCACTCAAGCCCGTCTCCATGGTCGTGTTCCTTCTGCTCATCATCTGGACGCTGAAAGACTACGCCATCGCCTATCTGCTGGCCAAGGGCGGCCCCGCACGTGCCACGGAGATTCTCACCATCTTTGTGCAGCAGACGGCCTTTAAATATTTTGACTTCGGTAAGGCCTCGGCAGTGGGCATGCTCATGCTCCTGGCAAGCTGCATCTTCACCGGGCTCTACTTCCGAGCTCTGAATAAAGGAGAGAAGGCATGAAGAAATCACTTGGACTGAAGATCGGAGTCGTCGTGGTCGCAGTGCTGGTCTGCCTCTTTGCCATTTTCCCCTTTATCTGGATGATCTCCGTCTCTTTCAAACCCGCCAGCGAAGTGTATGCCGCGCCCACCCTTTTCCCCAAAGCGCCCACACTCGACGGCTACAAGGCCATGCTCTCCACCACCGGTGCCTTCAGCTTTACCACCTGGCTCCAGAACAGCGTCATCGTTTCCCTCTGCACCACGCTGTTCTCCCTGATCATCGCCACCTTGGGCGCCTATGGTATCTCCCGGTTTCATTTTAAGGGACGCAGCGCTCTCTCCTACATTATCCTCACGACCCAAGTCATTCCCGGCGCCCTCATCGTGGTGCCGATGTACGTGATCATGGGCAATATGAACCTGCTGGACAACATGTTCGGACTGATTTTAGCCTATACCACCTTTACCGTGCCCTTCTGCACCTGGATGATGAAGGGCTATTTCGACTCCATCTCGCCCACCATCGACGAAGCGGCCATGGTGGACGGAGCCAACCGCTTTCAGGTTTTCTCCAGAATCGTGCTCCCGCTCTCCCTGCCCGGGCTTGCGGCTACCACGATCTTCGCCTTCATCTCCGGTTGGAACGAATACGTGTTCGCCAGCGTCCTGCTGCGCAGCTACAGCAACTGGACGCTCCCCATCGGTATCGCCAGCTTCCAGGGGCAATACGACACCAACTGGGGCACGCTGATGGCCGGGGCCGTCATGATCACCGTCCCGGTGGTCATCATCTTCTGGCTGCTCCAGAAGCATCTGGTCGCCGGTATGACGGCGGGCGCCGTCAAGGGCTGATTCTATGGTTCTCAATATTTTTGATGGAATAAGGGTGAATGAATGATGGAAAAGAAAATTAAAATGGGTATCGTAGGCGCCGGCACCTGGGGCAGGACCCACGCCTATATCTATCGGGAGCACAGCAATGCCGAGCCGGTGGCCATCTGCGACATGAACCGTGAGCGGGCTCAGGCCATCGCCGATGAATTCGGCATCAAAGAGGTCTATACCGACTACCACGAGATGGCGGAAAAGGCCGACATTGACGCCGTGGCCATCGTCACACCAGACTTTGCCCACGCCGACATCGCCTGCTGCTTTGCCGATCACAAGCGGCACCTGCTCATCGAGAAACCCCTGGCCACCACCCGCGAGGACGCCGAGCGCATTGTGGAGGCGGTGAAACGCAACGGCGTGCGGTGTATGGTGGACCTCCACAACCGCTGGAACGCCCCCTTCAACACCTGCAAGCAGCTCATCGAGGCGGGCAAGCTGGGAGATCCCTATACCGCCTATATCCGCCACAGCGACATCAAGTGGTGCGCTACGGACCTGCTTCCATGGGCGGCCAAGTCCTCCATCCTCTGGTTCCTGGGCAGCCATTCCCTGGACACCCTGCGCTGGCTCTTCAACGACGAAGTCAAGCGGGTCTACGCGGTAAAACGCGAGGGCATCCTAAAGGCGGAGGGCATCGATACCCCCGACATCTATCTGTCCACTATCGAATTTGAACACGGCGGGATCGCCCATATGGAAAACGGCTGGGTCACCCCCAACGGCAACGGCAATGTCAACGACTTCCGTTTCTCCATCATGGGCACCGAGGGCATGGTAAACCTGAATCTCTCCAACCACGACCTTATCACCTTTGCCGACCAGGAGAAGATCATGGTCCCCGATATTCTGGTGAGCAACTTTGTCTTTGGCAAGTGCAAGGGGCTCTCCTATGAGAGCATCCGCGACTTTATCGACCGCATGGTGGACGGCCAGGAGTTCCGGGTGACGCTGGAGGACTCCCGCAAGACCTGTATTGCAATTCTGGCCATCATCGAATCCGCCGAAAAGGGCATTCCCGTCGAAGTGACTTATTGAGGAGGGGTGCGGCATGAGCAGCCTGACTTTTGAAAAAATGCATATTCCCGGCTCCCATCTGGGGCCCGACAGCGCCTATCCCATCCTCTACAAGCAGAAAATGTTTGAAAAGACCAGCATTCTGGATGAGTCGGAGGGTCTGTACATTAACTACGGAAATATCCTCCACATGCTGCCCTACACCAGTCAGGACGACTATGATCGCTCTGAGACCGAGCAGGTCTTTGACGTGGCCGTGCTGGAAAACCGCTTTCTCAAGGCCACCTTTGTCCCCGCCCTGGGCGGGCGCATGTGGTCCCTTTACGACAAGGTAACCCAGAGAGACCTCATCATCAACAACCCTGTGTTTCGCCCCTGCAACTTTGCCGTGCGGAACGCCTGGTTCTCCGGCGGCGTGGAGTGGAACTGCGGTGTCCGAGGACATTCCGCCCTCACCTGTTCCCCCATTTTCGCCGCCTCCTATGCCCTCGACGACGGCACCCCGGTGCTGCGGCTTTACGCCTTTGAACGCATCCGGGCCAATACCTTCCAAATGGACTTCTTCCTGAAAGACGACGTCCCCTTCCTCTTTGCCCGGATGCGCCTGGTCAACGGCTCCACAGAGGTGAAGCCGGTGTATTGGTGGAGCACCATCGCGGTGAAGCAGGAGGAGGGGGCCAGAGTCATCGTTCCCGCCGACGAGGCCTATATCAATCAGGACGAGGATCCGGTGTACAAGCTCCCCATCCCCATGGTAGACGGCGTAGATCTCTCTTATCCCACCAACCACACCATTGTGGTGGATCATTTCTACAAGATCCCCGAGGGACAGCGGAAATACGAGGCCTATGTCCGGGCTGACGGCAAGGGCATCATCCACGCATCCACCCGCCGTCTGAAGGGCCGGAAAATGTTTGTCTGGGGCACCTCTGTGGGAGGGGACAACTGGCAGAAGTTCCTCACCGGCGGCACCGGCTACGACCAGCCCTACCTGGAGATCCAGGCAGGACTGGCTCCCACCCAGAACGAGAGCCTCCCCATGCCCCCGCAGACCGCTTGGGAATGGCTGGAGGCCTACGGCGCGGTGGACTTCTCTCCCGAGCGCGTCCACGGCCCCTGGCAGGAGAGCAAACAGGCCGTACAGCAGTGGCTGGACGGCGTACTCCCTGAGGCGGAGATGGACCGGATGCTCCAGGCCACCCATACCGCCGCCACCTCCCCCGCCAAGGTGGTGCTGAAGGGGCAGGGCTGGGGCGCGCTGGATAACCTGATGCAGGAGTCCCGGGGGCGCAAGCCGGTGGCCCCTTACCTTGACTTCGGCGGGCTGGAGCCCGCGCAGCAAGTGTGGTATCGTTTCCTGAAAAACGGCTATCTGGACTGCCCCGACCCCAAGGATTCTCCCGCCTCCTTCTTGGTCCAGAACGAGTGGTTTGACCTTCTGAAAAAGGCGGTGAAATCCGCCGACGAAAAGAATTGGTATGCCTGGTACCATCTGGGCCTGTGCTACTTTGCCCGTGACCTCTACGAGGACGCCCTGAACGCCTTTGAGACATCCATGGCTCTGGAACAGAGTACCTGGGGCTACCACGGTCTGGCCAATGTCTGGCGGGTACTGGGGGATGAGCACCGCAGCGCCTACCTGATGGCCAAGGCCCGGGCGCTCAATCCTGGTGATCTGCCGCTTGCCAAAGAGGCGCTTCGTTTTGCCTATGAGGCCGGCGAATACGCACTGATGAATTCGGTCTATGACGAGCTGACGGACGAGCAGCGCGCGGCTCCCATGGTGCAGGCCTACCACGCCTTTGCCCTGGCCCACACGGGACGGCCAGAGGAAGCTCTGGCCATTCTGGAAGCCGGCGGCGGCCTGGAGATCCCCGATTTGCGGGAGGGCGACAACTCCGTGCCCAACGAGTATATCTTTATCCAGCAGACTTTGGCGGCCCGCGAGGGCAGGACCCTGGACCCCGAAGAGGTGGTGGTCCCTGAAAAAGTGGACTTCCGCATGTTCCACGCCAGAGCGAAATAACCTGCAATCACCCGGAACGCCCCCCAGTCTGCTCTGGGGGGCGTTTTTTCACAGAAAGCGCCCGCCGGGCCCGGCGGGCGCTCCTCAGGAGGCGTTCAAATGGGAAACAAGCGGTGGGCCGTACTGGCCCTGTGCTGTGTGCTGCTGATGTCCGTGGCCGTGCTGTACGCCTGGTCAGTGTTCGTCATCCCTCTGGAGGGAGTCTACGGCTGGTCCCGGGTAGAGACCTCCGGCGTATTCACCCTGTCCATGTGCTCCTATTGTGCCGGCTCGCTACTCAGCGGCTTTCTGTCGGCGCGCCTAAAGCCCCGAACTCTTCTGTGGTGCTCTGGGGGCGCGCTGCTTCTGGGGTTCCTTCCGGCGGGAGGCTCCACCCCCTCTTTTGCGGGCGTGGCCCTGGGCTATGGCGTGTTGTGCGGCTGCGGCGTGGGCATGGCCTACAACATCCTGTTGGGATACGCCGCCCGGTGGTTTCCGGACAGGCCGGGATCCTGTAACGGCCTGCTCCTCACCTGCTACGGCTTTGCCACCTTTCCCATGGCGGCTGCGGCCAATCATCTGCTCTCCGCGTTGGGCTGGACCCGGACCCTACTGGCATTCGGTCTCTTTGAGGGAAGTGTGCTGGTCCTGGGCGGACTGCTCCTCCCCCCTTCTCCCACCCCGGTCCCGTCGGAACCGGGCGCGCCGGGGTCCTCCGCGGACCTGTCTCCCGCTCAAATGCTGCGAACAGGCCGCTTTTGCAGCGTCTTTCTGTGGCTCATGGTCCTGACAGCCGGAGGGCTGGCCGCCATCGGAAGCGCCGCCCAAATGGCACTGGAGCTGGGCGCTGCGGCGGGGACGGCGGCGTTGCTCTCCGGCGTTGTGACCGCCTTCGGCTGCGCAGGTCGGCTGGCCTTTGGGCGGCTGTTCGACATGCTGGGCGGCCATAGAAGTGCACTGTGGGACAGCCTCATCATGGCGGTCGCCATGGCACTTATGGTCATTTCCTTTCTTTTGGACCGTCTGCCGCTTCTGCTGCTGGGCCTTGGGCTGCTGGGCATCGGTTATGGCGGCATGTCCAGTCTGTGCGCCGCCCTGGTTCGGGACCTCTTCGGCCCGCGCCACTATCCTCAAAACCTCGCCATTATGTCCCTCCAGATGGTTCCCGCCTCCCTCCTGGGCCCCATGTTGGGCAGCTCTCTCTCTACCCAATGGGGCAGCTATGGCGCTGTGTGCCTTCTTCTGCTCCCGTTAAATCTCGCCGGAGCGCTCCTCATCTCCCGCAGTCTGCGCTGCAGCGCTTAGCGGCCCAACGGCCGCAATCTGTCATCACCCCATGCTGCGTCGAAGGAAATGGACAGCACCTTTTGGTCCCGCTGCACGCAGTAGATGGGCAGTTGCCTTGTGGTCGCGGCGGCCCCTACTATGGCCGGGTGGTTCACCACATAGAACATCCCCGCCGCCAGCAGCAGGCAGGCTACCGCTGTGATGAGCTTTCGTCTGACCAGAAACAATTTCATATCCGGTTCCCTCCTAAATGTGTTTGTTCCATCCTATGAAAAAGAGGGTCAGGCCAGAAGAGAAACCCGGGGATGGCCCCACGCGAAAAGGCGGGCAGCGGATCATCCGATCCGCTGCCCGCCTTCTACTCATTACGTTGCCTTAATCCCCAGCTTTTCATAGATGGCGGGCAGGTTCTCCTGGGCCGTGTCTCCGCACTGCTCATAGATGCTGTTCCCATTGGCATCCATGGCCACGAAGAGGGGGCCGAAGGCGTCCAGTCTGAGCTGGAGCTGGTTGTCCGCCCAGCTCTTCTGCGGCCAGAACTCCCGCTTCAACTCCACATGGGGGGTATAGATGGCCGAACAGCCCCCTACGATGGCCAGATACACGCAGCCACATTCCTGCATGGCGTCCAAAACATTCCGGTCCATACCGCCCTTGCCGATTACGGCCCGGACACCCGAAAGACGGATAAACTCAGGCGTATAGGCGTTAAATTTCGAGCTGGTGGTGGCTCCAATGGCCCGGAAGTCGTATGTGCCGTCCTCCTCACGGCGAAAAATTGTGCCGGTATTATAAATGACATTCCCCTTCAGTTCCATAGGCAGAGGCTCCCCTGCCTTGATCATACCGGTCAGACGGGTAAAATGGTCGATATACATCATCGTATAGGCGTCGCCGGTGAGGTAGACCACATCGTCCAACTGCAGTCCTCGAACCTCCTCCTCTGTCAGCGGCGTCTTCAAATAGACGGTTCTTGCCATGGCTATTCCCCCTTCACTTGCTCAACATGGCCGTCGCTGTAGATGCGGCAGGTGGCCTTCCGCCCTGGCCAGCAGTTGATGTTCACCGCCACGGGCATCCAGGGCTTATGTGTGCCGGAATACTCCACATTGACGGCCAGAACTGTGGTGTCCCCACCCATGCCCATGGGGCCGATCTGACTCATATTGAGCGCCTCCTTCAACTCCTCCTCCAGTGCGGCGATCTCCGGTTCAGGGTGACGCCGGTCTATGGGCCGTGCAGAGGCCACCGTGGCCAGTCGGGCCACTTCCTCCAGAGGCCCGCCCAGGCCTACGCCCACAATGAGGGGCGGACAGGGATTGGAACCGGCCCGCAGAACGGAGTCCACCACAAATTTTTTCACACCGGCCGCTCCCACCGATGGTGGGAAGAACTGGAGTGTCCCCCATATTCCGGACCCTGCTCCCTTCGGCATGGCTTTGATCTCCATATAATCAGTGCCGTGGTCCAGCTCGATGTGCAGAAGGGGCACGTTAGCCGCAGTGTTATCACACCGGTCTTCCCGGGTCAGGGGATGCACCACCATGGGCCGCATGGGAAATTCCCCCATGGTCAGTTCGTGGAGAGCCTCATCAAAGACCTCCCGCAGATCGCCGTCGTAGGGAAAGCCCAGTGATGTTTTGATAAAAAAGGTAGGCACTCCGGTATCCTGGCAGATCACAGTCCGATTCTGGGTGGCAAGCAGCGCGTTCTGAATCAAAATATCCAGATACTGCCTGCCCCTTTCATTGGTCTCTTTTTCCTTTGCGGCGTTGAGCGCCTCGAGGATATCCGGCTGGATCTCTGTGAGGGAGCGGATCCAAACCTCCTTAACGGCGGACTTCATCAAGTCCTTGCTTATGGTGCCCTGCATGGCGGGCCCTCCTTTTATCCATTATTTGTAACATTAAGTCTCTATGCGGTCAATCCCCGTTGTTCAAAAAGCCGTAGTAGCTGTGGTTGGTGTATACGGCGGCCAGGGGGTTATGCCCCAGCAGCCGGTCCTTTACCGCCAGGACGGTACACATCTTTTTGCTGTGAGATAAGAACAAGGAGTCATGCCCCACGCACAGCCCTATCACCACGTTAAAGTCCGTATCCGCCTGGTTCAGAATCTCTGCCTGAGCAATGGGGTTGCACATGGCCTCAAATCTCCCCGGGTGAAGCTTTTCCTCCTCTTGGATACCGATGGCGGCCTTGTCTATGCCGCCTACCTTACACATGACGGAGACGGTCTCCAGCCCGTGCGCCCGAAAAATCTTTGCTACCACGGCCGCCTCTCTGTGAAGGGCGCCGCAGAAAGCAAGGCCGATTCTTTTATAATCCATGCTCTTGCAGAAGTCGATGGTCTCCTCGATCCGGCACTTCACCGGCTTGGGAAGTCCGGCTGTTTCCACGCTGCAGTCATAGCAGGACCGCTCATTCTTTGCGGAGTTTACCGCAAATGTGTGCATCTCCTCCGATTGGTACTCCTCTGCCGCCTTCTCTATACACTCTGGGTACAGCAATGTAGAACAAAACTGAGGGCCCTTGCCGGTATCCGGATTCTTGCAGATCCGCACCTGATTGGACAGGCCGCAGAATGCACATTGTCCTTCCATCATAACCTCCTGTTGTCCAGTCTGCCTCATGCTGGAATGCCGCCGGCCGCAAAGCGGACCGGCGGCATTCCAGCGCAAAGTATTGGTTGGGATGTGTTGGGAAAACGTCAGGAGGGTTTCTTGGACTTCGACTTTGCTTTATGGATCAGGTAGAGCGCCGCATACAGAACGATGCTCCACACGACCAGCACACACAGATAGAGCGTAAACTGGCGTACGCCCATATTGGTGCTCTTTGTGATAAAAAAGAGCACTACGGAGCCGCCGATGGCAATCAGGTATTCCAGAAGTTCATACATAATGTTATGCCTCCTTGCTCAGGCTGCGGCTTTCAGGACCGCCTTGTCCTTCTTGTGCTTGAAGAACAGAATGAAGTAAACTACCGTCGCGGCGATCTCCGCAATGGTGGAAGGCGTCAGCAGCAACAAAACCAGGGCCGCTAACAGCAGCCGCTCCCATGCGGGGAGCTTTTTCCCCCACCAGCCCTTGATGGCATAGCCCAGACAGTTGACTGCGACAAAAGCGAAGAATGCCTCCTTAATGCAGATGGGAAGAGATGCCTGGGCCAGCAGGGCCGGGTTGACCACAAAGAAGAACGGCATGGCCAAGGCAATCAGGCCCAGTTTAAAGCTCTCGAATCCCGTCTTCATGGGATCGGTGCCCGCAATACCCGCCGCAGCAAAGGCGGCTAAACAGACGGGAGGCGTAATGCTGGAGAACACACCGAAGAAGAAGGGGAAAAAGTGAGAGGCATAGAGGTTGATCCCGGCATTGACCAGCGCAGGGATGACCAGGGCGGACAGGGTGATATACACACCGGCCGTGGGCATGCCCATACCCAGGATGATGGCTGCGATCATGGTGAAGATCAGCAGAATGGGCACGCTTCCGCCAGCCAGATTCGTGATGATGCTGGTGAGGCGGATGTTCAGACCTGAAGTGACCAGGGAGCCAATGATGATGCCGGCGGCGGCGCAGGCGGCAGTGATGGGCACCGCGCTCTTGGCCGCCTCCTCAAAGGCGCAGATAATCTCCGTAATGGACATGCGGGTGGACTTTCTCAGAGAGGAGACGATAAAAATGAGGGCAATGGCGATGGCCACAGACTTACCGGCGGACATGCCCATGAAAATCACAATGATCAATACGGCAAGAGGAATGATCAGGTGTCCCTTTTCCTTGAACTCAGCTTTCAGGTCGGGCAGATCCTCTTGCTTCAAGGGCTTCAAGTCCTGCATATAGGACTCAATGTCCACCATCTTGAAAATGCTCCAGTAGTACATGGCAGCGGGGATGATGGCGGCCACCACCACCTTGATATAGGGCACGCCCATGGTCTCGGCGATGATAAATGCAGTGGCGGCCATGACCGGAGGCATGATCTGGCCGCCGCTGGAGGCGCAGGCCTCTACCGCACCGGCGAAGGCAGGAGGAAAACCCACCTTCTTCATCAGGGGGATGGTAAAGGTGCCGGTGGTCACCACATTGCCCGCGGCGCTGCCGCTGACGGTACCCATGATGGCGGAGGAGACCACGGCGGCCTTGGCGGGCCCGCCCTGCATTTTTCCTGTTGCAACCAGTGCGAAATCAATGAACAGTTCGCCGGCGCCGGTGTGGATCATCAGGGAGCCAAAGAGGACAAACAGGAAGATGTAACTGGCCATCACGCCCACAGGGGTGCTGAAGATACCCTCGGTGGAGGCAAAGATCCAGTTCACGATACTCTTCAAGGAGCTGGGAGGTCCGTTCAGGAAGCCCGGGAAATAGTGGGAGAATGCGGTGTGGGCCAGGAAGAAGAGGCAGAGGATCACCATGACCTTACCCACGGTGCGGCGGGCGGCCTCCAGCACCAGCACAATAAAGATAGCCCCCATGATGACGTCCATCTTATTCAGCATACCGGCCCGGTTCTGGAATCCTGCGATGTCGGAGAAGATGTACACCGCCACCACCAGGGTGGCCGCAATGGCCACGAGATCCCAGACAGTGCCAATGGTGGGCTTCTGCTTGACGGAGGCCCTGCCGGTAGGTTTCATGAGGAAGCACATCAACAGGATCAAGGTCAGATGGGCAAATCGGAGGCTCCAGGCCTCGATCACACCATTGTAGGCGTAAAAAATATGCAGCAGGGTGAGTACCACCGCCACAAGGGCGGTCGCCACCGCCAGAGGATTCTTGAACAGGCTGATTTTGCCCTGGATCAGTTCCTCCGCCATACGCTCTTTGGTGGCAGCGGCCTCTTCCTTTTCGATCATCTTCTCCTGAAGAGACTTTTCGGACCCGGTAGAGGCCGCTTGCTTGTCTTTTTTGAACAGCATGGGAGTTGAACTCCTTCCTTCTCTTTTTCAAGGCTACGTTGAATCCGACCCAGGGGTATTCGCCTGAACTCGGCCAAGTAACGATTGCGGAGGGGATCCCCTTCTTACGGTGCAGGCGGTAAGAAGGGGATCGCCCCTCCCTAAAGATGATTGAGTTTACATGACGCCCATCTCTTTATAGAACTTCTCAGCGCCGGGATGGATGGGGGCGGTAGCGCCGTTGAGCCAGTCGTTCACGTCCAGATCACCGAAGGCGGTGGGATTGATGGCCTTCAGTGCATCCCAGTTCTCATAGATGGTCTTCAGGAAGTCGTAGACCACATCTTCGGGGAGATCCGCCGTGCAGAAGATGGATCCTACGGTACCGACGGTACGAACATCCTCGTCCACGCCCTCGTAGGTACCGGCGGGGATGGTCATCTCAGTAAAGCCAGGCAGCTGTTCCAAAATCTGGGGAATCTTGTCCTCGTCAATGTTGACAAAGCGGATGCCAGGGGCAAATGCCATATCACTGACAGCGGAGCCGGGGGCGGCGATACATGCGGTCCACAGGTCCAGCTCTCCATTCTTCAGCAGCTCGGAGGCCTCATTGAATCGGGTCAGGGTCACGGTGCCGCCGGCGCTCTCAATGGTATCCTGATTGATGCCGTAAGCCTCGAACACCTTGTTGTTCACAGTATAGCTGGTCTCGGTGACAGGTGTAAAATTGACGACCTTGCCGTTGATATCGGCCAGAGACTGAATGCTGCTGTCGGCCGGTACCACAAAGTGCTGCTGGCTGGGGAAGATAGACATAATATGGGTCAGGTTCTCCATGGGTTCATCTTCCGAAAACGCCCCGGTAGCGCCGTAAGCGTCGTATACGGTAGAAGTGAACGCCCAACCCAGCTCATACTCTCCGTTGGCCACGGCACGGCAGTTGGCCACGGAGCCGCCGGGTCCGTTGGAGGCGCTCACGCCCATATCCTTCACGGCGGAACCGACATACTCCATCATGGCGGACCCCACAGTGGTCCAGGTTGCCCCTTGGGTGCCGGAACACATCCGCAGATACTTCAGTCCGCCGTAGTCTTTCCCCTCTGTCTGCACAGAGTCAGTGTTTGCGGGCGCGGGAGTGGTGGAGCCGGAACCGGAGCTGCAAGAGGTCAGTGCGATGGTGCCCACCATCGCCAGGGCGATCAGGCTTGCCAATCTGCGTTTCATTGGTATTCCTCCTAAATTCTGATTTCGATCCGTGCACAGGTGACCGGAAAACTTGGACTTGGCTGCGTCAGTTGGTCTTGCGGTAAGGTGCGAACTGGGCCGCGAGCTCCTTCATGGTCTTGGAAAATACCGCAGTGTCGGAGCTGTAAAGGATGTAGCGGGCGCCAAGGTCGATATATCGCTCCATATCGGCCTTGCTGGTCACGTTAATGCCGCCGGCCTTACCGTACTTTTCAGCGGTCTTCAGCACTTTGGCCGCTACCTCCACCACGCGGGGATCGGTGGACTTGCCGGGGATGCCGAGGGACTGGCTCATGTCGGCGGGGCCGACAAACACCACATCGATCTGGGGGATCTGGCAGATCTCTTCAGCGGCGTCCGCCATCTCCTTATTCTCAATGTGGACAACCACAAGGGACTTCTCGTTGGAGGCTTCCACATAGGGCTTGGCCTTCTCATCCCAGAAGCCATACATAGCGTTGCGGGTCTGGCGGGAGAGGCCCCGGGTGCCCTCGGGGTAGTACTTGGCGGATTTGACGTTCTCCCGGAACTGCTCCACCGTGGTCATATTGGGGATCTGAACGCCGGTGGCGCCGCAGTCCAGGGCGTGGAAAATATGTTCCTCCGAGGCGGAGGGGACGCGAATGATGGTGGACAGCCCCACATTTTCCCCGGTACGGACGATGTTCTCCACACTTTCGTAGCCGATGGCGGAGTGCTCACAATCCACAACAATGAAATCAAGGCCGGACCAGCCCATGATCTCGGTGACCAGGGGACTGTTCAATTTATAGAACATGCCGAATACGGTCTCGCCGTCTTTCAGGCGGGTACGCAGGGATTTCTGATCAGTCATGCGTTGTCTTCTCCATTCCAAATGGCTGTGCTGGCCGCGCTTCCTCGTGCAGCCGGCACAGCCGGTTTCACAGGATTCAGCGGACCTCCACGCTCTCCTCACGGTCGGCGGTGCGCTTGGGGAAAAAGATGTCCATGTTGTACACAGGCTTGTCATACGGGTTTTCGATCCAGTGCATCGCGCCCGCTGGGATCGTCATGAAGCACAGGCCGCCGTCCTTATCCAGGTCGGCGTCAAAGGTGTACACCTTGTCATCCACATGGAAGTCGCATTTCCCCTTCAGGATCACCACGGACTGCTCATAGTCGTGCTTGTGGGGGCCGGGCACATGGCCGGGCTGGATCACGCCCATGCTGATGGTGTAGTGACTGCTGCCCTGGTACACCTTCCGCATCACGCTCGGCTTCGGATGAAACCAGTCGCACTTGCCCCAATCGAGATGTCTCACTTCGTCCATTTTAAATCGTACACTCCTTTTATCGCAATGTATTTTCCTGGCAGGTGTTTCCCGTCAGCGGACCTCCACGCTCTCCTCACGGTCGGCGGTGCGCTTGGGGAAGAAGATGTCCATGTTGTACACAGGCTTGTCATACGGGTTTTCGATCCAGTGCATCGCGCCCGCCGGGATCGTCATGAAGCACAGGCCGCCGTCCTTATCCAGGTCGGCGTCAAAAGTGTACACCTTGTCATCCACATGGAAGTCGCATTTTCCCTTCAGAATCACCACGGACTGCTCATAGTCGTGCTTGTGGGGGCCGGGCACATGGCCGGGCTGGATCACGCCCATGCTGATGGTGTAGTGACTGCTGCCCTGGTACACCTTCCGCATCACGCTCGGCTTCGGATGAAACCAGTCGCACTTGCCCCAATCGAGATGTCTCACTTCGTCCATTTTTGTTCCCTCGTCTTTCCTAAGTATTTCATATCATTTAAGTTTACAGTCTGATGTCCATCAGTTTTGCCGGGTTCTCTATCATCATTACGCGGAGCTGCTCCTCTGTGGCGCCGCACTTCTCCATCAGGACCTGAGCAAACGTCTGAAGGCCGCTGACTGGTTCTTTGTACACGCTCTGTCCCATATCGGAGTCCACTACAATCCGCTGATAGCCCACTCGATCCAGCACTTCCTGCGCAATGCTGATGGGCAGATGGTGGGACGCAGGCTCTACATCATTGAACACCACGGCGTTGAGTTCAATATAGGCCCCTTGATCCGCCCAGTGCACCATATCATCCACTGTAGCGCCAATGTGGAAGAAGGGGTGGTTTACCAAGATCTTGGGCAGCCCCAGCTCCACAGCCTTATCAATCAGTTTGTTGATCTCCGGCACGGAGCCATGTCCGGTCCCCAGCACCACCTCGGGGTGGTACTCTTTGAGATAGTTCAGGACCTCCACGACCTCGGGAAGCAACTCGCCCTGCTCATCCAGATAGTAAATGGGCTTCTCCGGCAGCTTCATCTTGCCTGCGCCCACAAAAGCCGTCTTCTTATGGTGTTCAATGTGGTTTTTTGCCGACACGGTGGGCATAAACACAATTTTGGCCCCCATACCACAGGCCGCGTCTACCGCACTGACATTGATACCGCCCACGGAGTTATTCAGACAGATGCACCCCATCGCCTGCGTGGTGCCGTCTCCCATATGCTTGGTCACCATATCCGTCCCCATCATACTGGGGAAATAATGATCCTTGGTGACAAATGCCCGGTAGCCTGCCGCCTGGGCATTGAGCAGCATCTCGCCGGAATCGACTTTGCGCTTGGCCACAGATGGGCCTGCGTGCACATGAATATCAATTGTGCCCTTCATATCAAACGCGCTCACAGCTACATTGCTCCTTTTGTATAGATTCTCTAGTTTTATCTCTCATCTTTTATATTCGATATTTTATCAAATATAAAAGATGATGTAAATTGTCAGAAATGCCTAAATACCTTCTTTATTTTTGGTCAATATGCCCCGAAATTATCATTAAATTTCTCTTCTTCTCTATAATCTTGTCTATTTTCATCAAAATTGCGGTTTTCGCCAGTTTTTGACCTCTCTTTCTTGCAATTTCAAAAATATTCTGTATAATATAAGATATTAGATCATAAATCACAAATCAATTGATTCATTTTAGTTATTCTGTATATTTTATCTCTATTTGGGGGTATTTTTGTGGAGATTATAACCAAAGGCGAGTATGCCTATCGGAGACTGCACGATGATATTCTGAGCGGTAAAATTCCGGGCGGGTCACGGCTTGTGGTCAAGGACCTAGTGGAGGAATATCAGGTAAGCTCCATGCCTATCCGCAACGCCATCACCCGGCTGGAAGAGCTGGGCTTTGTCCACACCTCAGCTCATCAGGGGGCATGGGTCTCCGAGATGAACCTGCGCAATTATTTCACTTTTATGCTGCTGCGCATTGAGGCTGAGGCTTTGGCCGCCATGTTTGCCGCGATGAATCACAGCGATGCGTTTATTCAGGAGCTTGAGGAGCTCTACCATGCCATGGAGTCCGCCAGAGATGCCAAGGATTATGAGACTTATGGCCGGGTGAATCGCAAATCTCATAATTTGGTCTGCGAGGTCAGCAACAACCCCTCCCTTTTGGAGTACATCAATATTCTGATGAGCCGCACACAGCTTGCGGTAAGTTTCTTCAGTGTTGTGCCCAAGGCCAGCAAAGAATCCTGTCAAGAACACAGGGACTGGATCGAGGCCTTTCGGAATCACGACATCCAGCGCAGCATGGCCATCATTCGCTATCAGCGCTGCCGCTCCAACCTGGAGCTGATGCACACCATCCTGACGGATGATCCCGCCTTGGAGATCAACCATTTCCTCAAGCAGGCCGCCTCCGCCCCTGACGCGAAGGACTGTGTCCGGGAGTTCCTCCCCATTTTTGAGGATATCCTGAAAAAAAACGACTACACTAAATTTTAAATTTGTCCCGCGCAATAAGAAGCAGCCGCTGTCCAAACGGACAGCGGCTGCTTCTTATTTGTGCAATACTGTAGTGAGAAGCTGAATGGCCGCCGGCATCAGGCTTAAAATACCCACATACCGCACCAGTTGGAGTGCCGCTACCTTGGGCGCGTCTCCGCCCGTCTCAGTGGAGATCAAGGCCATATCCGATACTCCCGCCGGAATCGCCCCAAAAAGTGCCGTGGCAAGGTCCAGCCCGCAGACCTTGTGGATCAGCCAACCGAAGAGATAGTTACAGAGCACGAGGCTGACCACCAAGATCAGGGCGGGAATCAGCAGAAAGCGAATATTTTCCACATCCTGCATGGTAATTCCCACTCCTACAATAGTCCCCGCTACGCATTGGGCTGCCAGGCGCAGCTTTTTGGGCAGGTATGCGTGGCCGCTTTTTACATTGCGCGCCGCCACGGCAAATACTGCGAATATCATGGCCCCAGCCGGGATCCCCGCCAACTTCCCCGCTATCCCCGCAGCTTCCGCCAGTATAAGCGTGATCAGGGCATTTTTCCACGTTCGTATATCCGGCGCCTTGTAGCCGGGCGCTCTGGTCGGGTCCATTTCATTTTTCTCCCCGTCGAGCCGGGCGCACACCCGAAAGGCGATCTGCGGCAGTACCATAATCGCAAAGAGTGTCCGCACGAGCTGAAGGGCCGTGCTCAGGGTCCCATCCGCTCCCAGGTCCGTGCTGATCAACGCGATATCGCTCAGGCCCGCCGGCATGGCGGCCACCAGAGCCGTCGCCAGATCCAGCTCCGAAAATCGGAACATCAGGAAGCCCACGACAACGGTATCCGCCGCCATGCAGAAAAACATCAGCAGACTTGCGCCCAAAATAGTTTTCATCTCTTTTAGGTCGCCGCGGGTGATCCGCTGTCCAATGAAGCCGCCCGCTATGGCCTGGACCACTGTTTTCATAGCCGTCGGGAAAGTTCCCATTCCCGTCATAATATTGAAAATGGCCGTAAACAGGATGGCACCGATCAGCGCACCGGCGGGCACCTTCATCCGATAAAACAGATACGCCCCCAGCACTGCGACCCCAACAGTAGCTGCCAGGGCCACGGCTAAATTCCCGCTCCCAGCGCCTCTCCGCTGGTGATCGCCTCATAGATCCGGCCAGTCTTCAGCGCGTCCCCTGCGGTATAGACCGGGATACCCAGTTCAGCTACCAGCTCCGTGAGCTCGTTGCTGGGCCGCACGCCCAAGGCGCACACCACTGTGTCCACACCGGTAAGCGTGACGCTCTGCCCCTGATGGGAGTAGGTGACGGCGTCCCCTTTTACCGATTCCACCTTGGTATCCACCAGGATCTCGCACCCTTTTTCCTGCATCCGCCGTACCAGCAGGGAACGGGCGTAAGAGCGGTCCTCCTTCATCAGATTATCCATCATCTCAATGACCGTGACGTGCTTGCCGTTGGGCTTGCGGTCATTTTGCGGGTGGACCAGGAACTCCGCCGTCTCACAGCCCACGGCTCCGCCGCCGATGACCACGATATTCTGCCCGGTGGTCACCTTGCCAGCCAGGACATCCCAAGCGGAGACCAACTGTTTGGCTTCTCTCAGGAATCCCGGGATCACCGGCTTTCCGCCGGTGGCGACGATAACGGCGTCCGGGGCCTCCGCCCGGATCAGCGCTTCATCCGCCCGGACCCCGCAGCAGAGCTCCACGCCCGCCCTCCGGGCCTGGCGGATCAAATACTGGGTCCCCTGGGTGATATCATGCTTTGCGATGGGGATTCCGGCCAGGACCATCTGCCCGCCCAGGCCGGTGCTCTCCTCCACCAGCTTGACCCGGCATCCCCGGCGGGCTGCAGTGGCCGCGGCCTGGAGCCCCGCCGCGCCGCCGCCGATGACCAATACTTTCTTCGGCGCGGGCACAGGCGTCACCGCCACTGTCTCTCTTCCTGCATAGGGATTCATCGTGCAGCGGATCTGGGCACCGTGGACATGGGTGATGCAGTCGGTGCAGCCGATGCAGGGGCGAATCTCCTCTACCCGGTCCTCCCGGGCCTTATTGGGAAACTCGGGATCACACAGAAGCGCACGGGCCATGTACACCGCGTCGGTGCGCCCCAGATCCAGCACCTGCTCCGCCGCCCAGGGTTCGCAGTTCCGGCCGATCACGCCCACAGGGATACTCACGGCATCCTTGATCTGCTTGGAGAGCTCCGTGTTTACTCCTCTGGGGGTCCCGTTGGGGGTGACGGTCTTCCAATAGGTCTCCAGAGTGCCGTTGGACAGGTTCAGCAGGCTCACCCCCGCCTTTTCCAGGCGGCGTGCGATGTATATGGCGTCCAGCATGGACTGCCCGCCCGGTTCGAACTCCGTCATGGACATGCGGACGATGATCGGATAGTCCTCTCCGGCTGTTCTGCGGACTTCGGCGATTACCTCCAGCAGGAAGCGCAGTCTGCCGTCCACACTGCCGCCGTAGTCATCCACCCGCTTGTTGCTCAGAGGGGAGAGGAATGTTCCCAGCACCCCATGGCGATGGGCCGCATGAATCTCCACTGCGTCCACGCCCGCCTCCCTGGCCCTGCGGGCGGCCTGTCCCATCTTATGGGTAAATGCATGGATTTCCTCTACCGTCATGGCCCGGGGCATCTCACCCACATTCCGCAGCGGAATGGCCGAGGCCGCCACCGGCTGACGCCCCCCGTTGAGCCGCGCGGTAGCCGCTGGCCCTCCGTGGAGCAGTTGGAGGGCCAGCTTGGCACCGTACTTGTGAACCTCGTCGGCCAGACGGCGGATCCCGGGGATCTGGTCGTCTCGGTAAAGCCCCATATTGTTGGGGATATTATAGTGACTGTTCTCGTCAACCATCACGTTTTCTGTGGTAATCAGCCCCACGCCGCCGCGCGCCCGGGCGGAATAGTAGGCCAGCGCTTCCTCCGTGACCTGATTCTGTCCGTCGCACAAAGCCGTGCTCATGGCAGACATAAAAATGCGGTTCTTCACCGTCATGCTCCCCACCTGAAGCGGGGAAAAGAGAAGCGGGAATGCACATGGATTCATATTGTCGATCTCTCCCTCCATTGTTCCGCCGCTCCTGCGGCGGCCTGCCGGACGCACGTGCGTTACAGCCCCAGTATCTCGCGGGCCTCCGCCGGGGATGCGATCTCCCTGCCCACATCCTTGGCGATACGGGCCACCCGCTCCACCAGGGAAACATTGCTGGCAGGCACCCCTTTGGTCTGATACAGGTTATCCTCCAGACCCACCCGCACGTTTCCGCCGGCCGCCAGTCCCAGCAGCATAGTGGTGACCTGGTTGGCGCCCACGCCGGAGATGGACCACAGCGCATCGTCGGGGATCATGGTCAGCAAGTGGCTGAGTTGGCCGATGTTGGCGGGCTGTACATTCCGCATGCCCATGACAAAGTTCAGGTACAAGGGCCCGTCGATCAGCCCCTTCTTCTTCAGTTCCACCGCCGGAGCGACCATGCTGGTGTCGAACACCTCGATCTCCGGCATGATGTGCCGCTCATGCATCATCTCGGCCAGCTGCGTAATGAGGGTGGGGGAGTTTTCATAGACTGAGGTGGGGAAGTTCACCGATCCGGTGGAGAGGCTGGCCATCTCGGGATTCACAAAGAGGCATCCCCGGCGGCTCTCAAAGCTCATACCGGCGCGGCCCCCTGTGGACAACTGGACAATGAGTTCCGGTGCCAGGGCCTTAATCTTGTCGTGGATCTCTTGGAATACTGCGGTGTCATGGCAGTTCTTCCCCTCGGCATTGCGGGCGTGGATGTGGACCACGGCGGCGCCTGCGTTGTAGCAGGCCAAGGCATCCTGGGCAATCTCGTCCGGCGTGATGGGTACATTGGGGTTCTGCTCTTTGGTTGGCAGAGAGCCTGTCAGCGCCGCTGTAATAATTAGTTTTCTCATCATCAATAAACCCCTTTTCTATTTTCGATTTCGTCAAATTACCGCATTCTCTCCCTGTGTTTGTTATCTATTTTAGTCTACAATTTGTCAGGATTCTTGTCAATAGATATTTTATAATTTATCAAATATCTATTGATTGTTATTTCTTCGCCACCCCTTGACCAGATATACGTCGATCGTTTCCATTTGGGACGTGCGCTGCGGAGTCCGCGTATGCCGGTTTGTCTGAGAACATCCGCCCTAAGATTTTGGTATGCCGTCCCCTGCCGGCGGGTATCCTGTTTGCAGTGAGGACATCCGTCTCTATTTCATTCGGGAGGGGAAGCAATGCTGGAATCCGCCGTCGAGTGGGCGCTGCCCATGGTAATCTCCCTGTGTGAGTTTATGGGGATTTTTATTGTAGCTGTTTCTGCGCTGGGTTCCTTTGGTCGTTACCTCAAAACTCTTTTTACCCACGCCCCATGCGATATAAAATTTCAGTTGGCCAACGGCCTGGCCCTTAGTCTGGAGTTCAAGATGGCCGCTGAGATCTTGAAGACCGTCTTGGTCCGCGAACTGAATGAGCTCGTGGTCCTAGGCGCCGTCATCATTCTGCGGGCCCTTCTATCCTTTTTGATTCACTTTGAAATGAAGCAGCCTCATTCCTCCTGATCGGCCATCACGCTCCCCCTTGTGGGCTTATGTCCGCAGCGGGGGGGCTTTTTTACTCTTTTTGTCCTCATATGCAGGATTCTCTCTTTTGTGATTCTTGTGCAGGCCGATTTTTCTCCCATATCCGGGCCTTCTTTTATATAAAATGGAAAAAACTGATTTTTTGCTCTGGTTCTGCTTGCATTTTCTCTGGTGCGTTGCTATAATAAAGCAGCAGGCGCGGACAATTGTCTCTCTTGAAAAGACAGTCCCGTCACACAGAAAGGACAAGAAGGAGGATCCCATCTGATGAAAAAGTTTCTTGCACTCGCGCTTTCCTGCTCCCTGGCGCTGACCGCACTGGCGGGCTGTTCCGGCTCCGGTACCGGCTCCGGGAGCGGTACCCCCGGTTCTTCTGCTCCTGAGTCCGGGGATAAGGTCGTTACCATCGGTATTTTTGAGCCCGCTTCCGGCGACAACGGTGCCGGCGGCAAGCAGGAGGTCCTGGGCATGAAGTACGCCCATGACGTACAGCCCACAGTGGAGATCGGCGGCGAGACCTATCAGGTGGAGCTGGCCATTGTAGACAATCAGTCCTCCAACGACAAGGCCGCCACCGCCGCCTCCGAGTTGGTGAGCAAGGGCTGCTCCGTGGTGCTGGGTTCTTATGGCTCCGGCGTATCCATTGCCGGTTCCGACACCTTTAAAAACGCCGGTATTCCCGTCATCGGCGTCACCTGCACGAATCCCCAGGTCACCGAGGGGAATACCCACTATTTCCGCATTTGCTTTCTGGACCCATTCCAAGGCACCGTTCTGGCCAACTTTGCCGTGGATAACTTTGAGGCCCAGACCGCTTACACCCTGAGCAAGCAGGGCGACGACTATTCCGGCGGCCTGTGCTACTACTTTAAGGAGGCCTTCGAAGCCAAGGGCGGCACTGTCGTGGCCGCTGAATTCCCTGAGGGCACCTCCGATTTCACCTCCTATGTCACCGCTGCCAAGAACGCCGGCGCCGACGTGTTCTTCGCCCCCGTCTCCACAGAGGCCGCCGCGCTTATCATCGACAATGCCGCCGCCCAGGGCCTGGGTATGCCCATCATGGCGGGCGACACCTGGGATTCCAACGTGATCACCGGCGCGGCCCAGGGCAAAGATGTGGAAGTTTATGTCACCACCTTCTATCAGGAGGGCGGCAACGAGGACTTCGATAACGGCATTAAAGAGTGGATCAACGCCGACTCCACCCGTCTGGCGGAAAATGGCGGCAATGATATGATCGCCGCCGTCTCCGCCATGGGCTATGACGCCTATTTTGTGGCGCTGGAGGCGCTGAAGAATGCGGGCTCCACCGATCCCGCCGCTGTCAACGAGGCTCTCTGGGACACGACTTATACCGGCGTGTCCGGCGATATTGCCTTCGAGTCCACCAACGGCGACGCCATCCGTGACGTGGCCTATGTAAAAGTGGCCAACACCGAGACCGGCGCATGGGACTTTGTCACCGTGCAGAAGGCCAGCTAAGGCTCTGGCGGCAGGAGATCTCCTGCGCCGTGTACCCTGTCTCAGCGCACTGTACAATGCAAGCATTGGTTGGATAGCGGGGGCAGAATTGCCCCCGCTATCCCATAAAAAACGCCCTTACAATTTTTGGGCTGCCTCGAAAAAGGCCGGTGGGCCTTTTTCGAGACGGCCCAAAGTGGAGGTCCGCCTATATGGAGTTTTTAACAAAGAATCTATCCTATCTGCTGGCCGGCATCTCAGTGGGAGGACAGTACGCTCTCATTGCGATCGGCTATACCATGGTCTACGGCATCCTTCGTCTCATCAACTTTGCCCACGGCGACGTGTTTATGGTGGCGGGACTCATGATGGTGTATCTCTCCGCCTCCCTCCCTCTGTGGATCGCCATCCCTCTGGTGTTGCTGCTCACCGTGTTGCTGGGCTTTCTCATCGAGCGCGTGGCCTACAAGCCCCTGCGCACTGCGCCCCGCATGTCGGTGATGATCTCAGCCATCGGCGTGAGCTATCTGCTCCAGAACCTGGCCCTGTATGTCACCGGCGGGCTCAACAAGAACTATCCCGCCATTCCCGGCATCTCTGAGCAGGTCACCATCGGCCCGGCCACCACCAAGGTGGTCACCCTGGTCACCCCCGTGCTCACCATCGTGCTGGTGGTGGTGCTCATGCAGCTCATCAATCACACCAAGACCGGCATGGCCATGCGGGCTGTGGCCAAGGACTTCGAGACCAGCCAGCTCATGGGCATCAAGATCAATTCGGTCATCAGCGTCACCTTTATCATCGGCTCCTTTCTGGCTGCCGTCGGATCGCTGCTCTACTTCACCAACTATCCCGGCGTCGTGCCCACTTCGGGGGCCATGCCGGGCCTGAAGGCTTTCGTGGCCGCCGTATTCGGCGGCATCGGCTCTATCCCCGGCGCCGTAGTTGGCGCCTTCCTCATCGGCATCTGTGAAAACATCATCAAGGGTCTGGACGACATGCTGGTCCAACTGGGCGTCATCCAGACGGGGTTGGGGCTCACCACCTTCTCCGACGCCTTTACCTTCGCCCTGCTCATCGTGATTCTCATCGCCAAGCCCACCGGACTCTTCGGTGAGAAGGCCACCGACAAGGTTTGAGGTGACTGCCATGAAAAAACAAAATCATATCTGGGTTCCCGTGGCGGCCGCCCTGGTCTGCATCGCGCTCCTCTACATTCTGGATCTGGTCCTGCCCAGCGGACATATGCTCTTTACCGTACTCAAAAAGAGTGCCATCTACGCTTTGGTGGCGGTCTCTATGAACCTGCTCAACGGGTTTACGGGCCTGTTCTCTCTTGGTCAGGCGGGCTTCATGCTCATCGGCGCCTATGCCTACGCCATCTTCACCATCCCCGTAGAGGCCAAGGAGAAGGTCTATCAGTACTATGACTGCATCATCGGCTTCAGCCTGCCCATTCCGGTGGCCCTGGTGCTGGCCGGACTGCTGGCGGCCGTCTTCGCCTGGCTCATCGGTCTGCCGGTCCTCCGGCTCAAGAGCGATTACCTGGCCATTGCCACCCTCGGTTTTGCCGAGATCATTAAGGCCGTGTTCCTGTGGAAGCCCCTGGGTCCGGTCACCAATGGGTCCAACCTGCTCAAGAGTTTTCCCACCTTCAGCACCCTGATTTCCGAGGACTCTCCCTTCTACGGTTTTTACAGCCAGCACATCGCCTTTTTCTCCACCCTGTTCCCTCTGGCGGTGGCGGCCATCTGCATCACCGTCATCGTGCTGCTCATCAACTCCTCCTATGGGCGGGCCTTCAAAGCCATCCGGGAGGATGAGATCGCCGCGGAGGCGATGGGCATCAATCTCTTCCGGCACAAGCAGCTCTCCTTCTGCATCTCCTCCTTTTTCGCCGGCATCGGCGGGGCGCTGCTGGCCATGTTTCAGAGCACCGTGGCCGCTGCACAGTTCAAATCCGCGCTCACCTACGAGATCCTGCTCATCGTGGTCATCGGCGGCATCGGCTCCGTCACCGGAAGCTGTCTGGCCTCGTTTCTCTTCGTCTCCTGCAGCGAGTGGTGGCTCCGCTTTCTGGACAGTGAGATCATCCTGGAAAACGGCTTTAAGGTCCCCTTCCTGCGCAACGGGTTCCGGCTGGTGGTCTTCTCCGTCATCATCATGATCGTGGTCCTCTTCTTCCGCCGGGGCATCATGGGCGACAAGGAGCTGCCGGATCTCTTCCGGAGACGTGCAAAGCGGCGGAAGGAGGCGATAAAATGAGTGAAACTGTCCTTCAGGTCGAACATGTGACCATGCAGTTCGGCGGCGTGGTGGCTGTAAACGACCTCTCCCTGGAGGTTAATAAGGGGGAGATCGTGGCGCTGATCGGCCCCAACGGTGCCGGGAAGACCACCGCCTTCAACTGCATCACCGGCGTTTACGAGCCCACCAACGGCCGGGTCTCCTTTCTAGGCGAGCCCATGGTGGAAAACTTCCCCCAGGGCAAGATGCAGAAGCTCTACGCCGGAGAGAACAAGGGTCTTTTCACCCAAAGGCGCAACCCCACCCCGGACCACATCACTCAGTTGGGCATCGCCCGCACCTTCCAGAATATCCGGCTCTTTGGGGCGCTTACAGTATTTGACAATGTACTAATTGCCAAGCATATGCGCGCCAGACAGAATTTCCTCTCCGCCACCTTCCGTCTCAACGCCAGGGAAGAGCGCCGGATGCGGGAGGAGGCTATGGCCCTGTTGGAAGAGCAAAACCTGGCCCATCTGAAGGATGAAGTGGCAGGCAGCCTTCCCTACGGCCTTCAGCGCCGGCTGGAGATCGCCCGGGCACTGGCCACCAGTCCCAGGCTCCTCCTCCTGGACGAGCCGGCCGCGGGCATGAATCCCCAGGAGACACAGGACCTCACGGATTTCATTCAGCAGATTCGGAAGGAGTACGATCTCACCATTTTTATGATCGAGCACCATATGGACCTGGTGATGCGGATCTCCGACCGTATTTATGTCCTGGATTTCGGCAAACTGATCGCCCAGGGCACCCCGGTGGCCGTGCAAAACGACCAGCGGGTCATCGAAGCGTATTTGGGGGTGGCAGACGATGCTGAAGATTGACGGCCTGCGGGTCAATTACGGCGGCATCGAAGCGGTCAAGGACATCACCTTTGAGGTGCCGGAGCGGGAAATCGTCACCCTCATCGGCGCCAACGGCGCGGGCAAGTCCACCACCCTGCGGGCCATTGCCGGACTGGTAAAGCCCGCCTCGGGCCGCATCCACCTCCAGGCGGAGGACATTACCGCCCTCTCGCCGGACCGCATCGTGTCCAAGGGCATTACCCTGGTGCCGGAAGGGCGGCGGGTCTTTCCCGACCTCACGGTGCTGGAGAACCTGAAAATCGGGGCCTATCTCCGCAAGGACAGCCTGGAGGACGACCTCGCCTGGGTCTACGATCTCTTTCCCCGGCTCAAGGAGCGCTCCTGGCAGGCGGCTGGCACGCTCTCGGGCGGCGAGCAGCAAATGCTGGCGGTGGGGCGGGCCTTGATGTCCCGGCCCAAGCTCATGATGATGGATGAGCCCTCTCTCGGCCTCGCCCCGCTGGTAGTGAAGGGCATCTTCGACATCATCAAGGAGATCAATCGCCAGGGCGTGACCATCCTGCTCATTGAGCAGAACGCCAATATGGCCCTTCACACGGCGGACACCGCCTATGTTCTGGAGACCGGTCGGCTGACCATGAAGGGCACCGGTCGGGAGCTGCTCAGCAACGAAGCGGTCAAAAAAGCCTACCTGGGCTGAGCCGATTTGTCCGCTGAAACAGGCCTTCATCTCTGAAAAAAGAAACCGTCCCCTCCGGCTCGAGCCGGAGGGGACGGTTTTTATACGAATACCGCCTGGACGAGCACCATGTAGAGTGCTGTCCCGCCAAAAATGGACAGAAGATTGTTGCGTTTCCACAGGTGGAGCACCACCACCGCCGCGGCGGCAGCAAGCTGGGGCGCCCAGGTGGACATGGCGGCCAGGATTGCCTCGGAGGTCCAGTCCGCCGGGATGGAAAAACTCACATTCCGCAGGCAGTAAATAATGAGCATGGCAATGACTGCCGGAGGAAGGACCTTTCCCAGATAGAGGACCACCTTGGGCGGGGCGCTTCCCCGGTCAAAAAGGAGGAAGGGCAGCGCCCGGGTCAGGAAGGTGACCAGCGCCATCACCGCAATGGAGGCGACGGCCTGTCCGGTGGTAAGCGCCATTTATCTCACCTCCTCTTCCGCTTCCGCCCGACTATCATCCAACCGGGCACGCAGCAGCAGGAGCGCCACAACGATGACGCACAGAGCGGGAATCAGCATGGCGTCGGGTTTCAGAATGACCAGGGCGAGTACCGTGATACCGCAGCCCAAAAGGGCGGGCAGGTGGGAACGATAGGTCTTCCACTGGTCCACCGCGATGACAATGAAAAGCGCTGTCATGGCAAAGTCGATGCCGGTGGTGTCAAAGCTGATGAGGGCTCCGGCCACACTGCCGATGACCGAGCCCAGGATCCAATAGCCGTGGTCCAGAACGGCGATGGCAAAATAGTAGGCATGGGGGTCCACCCGTTCCGGGACCCGGGCTGAGGAGAGGAGCGCATAGGTCTCGTCGGTCAGGGAGAAGATCATATAGAGCTTTCGAAGCCCCATCCCCCGGAACTTTTCCAGCATGGAGAGCCCGTAGACCAGATGACGGAAGTTCAGGATCAGCGTAAGCACGGCCACACTTCCCAGCGCCGCGCCGGTGGACAGGAGCTCCACCCCCATATACTGTCCTGATCCGGCATAAATGGTCAGGGACATAAAAAAGGCCCAGATGACGTTATAGCCGATGGCCTCCAGCATGAGTCCAAACGCGATCCCGATGGACAGATACCCCATCAGCACCGGCACAGTGGCTGGAAAGGCGGCGCGAAAGGCGCGACGATACACGGCGGCAACACTTCCTTTCGTCCGATACTTTTTTGCTTATTGAATTAATAGTTTACCGTTGTCCGGCCTGAAATGCAAGGGCGGCTGTCCTTTTTCTCTCCTTTGCTAAATTGGGGCTTTGCTTTTCCAGGGAAACTTGTATAATTGTAAATATCCATAATCCTCTGCCCCGGCGGCAGGAACACAAGGAATCCGGAGGAATCAGAATGAAACGGCTGCTCTTCATCTACAATCCCCAGGCGGGCAAGGGGATCGTCAAAAACCACTTGGCCAACATTGTGGATATCTTCACCAAAGCGGACTATCTGGTGACGGTCTGGCCCACCCAGGGCAAGGAAGACGCCACCCGCGTGGCTGCCCGGCAGGGCTGGTGGTACGACCGGGTGGTCTGCTGCGGAGGCGACGGCACCCTCAGCGAGACGGTATCCGGCCTTCTCACCCTGGAGACTCCGCCGGTGCTGGGCTATCTTCCCGCCGGCACCACCAATGACTTCTCGCGGAATCTGGGACTTCCCCGCGGGCTGGAGAAGGCCGCCCTTACCGCAGTGGAGGGCACGCCCCGCCCCTGTGATATGGGCCGCTTCAATGACCGGTATTTTGTCTATGTGGCGGCCTTCGGCATCTTCACCGATGTGAGCTACGGCACCCCCCAGGAGTTCAAAAACGCCTTCGGACACCTGGCCTACCTGCTGGAGGGCGCCACCAAGCTGGGAGATCTGGGCCGGGGCTATCATCTCACCGTGGAACACGACGGCGGCACCCTGGAGGACGACTTTATTTACGGCATGGTAACCAACACCAATTCCGTAGGCGGCTTCAAGGTCTTTCCTCCCAGCCAGGTCTCTCTGGACGACGGGGTGTTTGAGGTGGTGCTGGTCCGCCAGCCCCGGAAGGTGGGGGACCTCCAGGACGCCCTGCTGTCCCTGGTCCGCCAGAACGCAGAGGAGAGCCGGCAGGTGGTGGCCTTCCACACCCAGAAGCTGAAGATCACCGCTGCTGAGGCGCTTCCCTGGACGCTGGACGGGGAGTACGGCGGCGCGCCGGAAGTGGCGCGGATCGAAAACCAGAATAAGGCCATCACCCTGATGTGGGGAAAATAAGAGAGGAGGCTGCACTGTGGAGGGGACCGAGGCACTCGACCGGGTCCGTTCTTCCCTCCTGGAGCTGGATCGGGCCCTGAAGGGGACCGATCTGGAACAGCAGGCCGCCCAGGCCGTGGGCGCGCTGGACCAATTTCAGGCGGGCTATTACGATTTTCGCGAGATCTGCGACAACCTATACGACGGCATCCACATCACCGACGGAGAGGGGAAGGTCCTCTTCATCAACCAAGCCTATACCCGCACCACCGGCATCCGCCCGGCGGAGATCCTGGGCCGGAAGGTCGCCGATATCGAGGCCGAAGGCGTCCTTTACAGGGGCTCTGTCACCGAACAGGTCCTCAAGCGCCGGGAACGGGTCAACTCCGTGGCCATCATCCTCAAGCTGGATAAGGAAGTGCTGGTCACGGGGAACCCCGTTTTTGACGGTGCGGGCAACATCAAACTGGTGGTGACCAATACCCGAGACTTTCCTGAGCTCAAGCGGCTGGAACAGCGGCTGCTCACCATGGCGGAGGAGAGCAAAAAGGTCAACGAGGAGCTGGCCTATCTCCGCAGGCAGCAGACAGGGCACAAACAGATCTATTACCGCAGCGAGGCCATGCGGCAGGTGATGGAGGTGGTCCGCACCGTGTCCGCCGCCGACGTCACGGTGCTCATCACCGGGGAGTCCGGCACCGGCAAGGAGTTGGTGGCCAACGAGGTCTATCAGCGCAGTGAGCGGAGGGACAAGCCCTTTATCAAGGTCAACTGTGCCGCCATCCCCTCCGAGCTGTTGGAGTCAGAGCTCTTCGGCTACGAGGAGGGAGCCTTCACCGGGGCGCGGCGCATGGGCAAGGCGGGCATGTTTGAGCTGGCCAACACCGGCGTCATCCTCCTGGATGAGATCGGCGACATGCCCCTTCCTCTCCAGACCAAGCTGCTCCGCGTGCTCCAGGAACGGGAGTTGATGCGCATCGGAGGCAGTAAACCGGTCAAGCTGGACATCCGTGTCATCGCCTCCACCAACAAAGACCTGCGCGAGGAGATCAAAGGGGGACGATTCCGGGAGGATCTTTTCTACCGGCTCAACGTGGTCCCTATCGCGCTGAAACCCCTGCGGGAGCGCAGGGAGGACATCCCTCTCCTGGCAGAGGAGTTCTGCCGGGCCTACAGCAAAAAATATGGAAAGTCCGTTCTCCTCTCCCCGGATGGGATGGATCTGTTGATGGAGTACCACTGGCCCGGCAACATCCGGGAGCTTGAAAATCTGATTGAGCGCCTGGTGGTCACCAACGACTCCGGCCCCATCGCCCGCAGCAGCGTGTTCCGGGCCCTCAACCCCAATGGGCTGCCGTTCTCCCCCTCTGAGACCTCTCAGACCCTGAAAGCCCAGGTAGGCACCTTCGAGCGCGAGCTCATCCTCCACACGCTGGAGCGGGAGGGCTCCCTCCGGAAAGCGGCCCGGGTCCTGGGGGTGGACCACTCCACCCTGGTCAAAAAATGTCGGCAGTACAACCGTCCCTAGCGCTGATGCCGCACCCGGTGAAACTCATCACCACATAGGTGATGAGTTTCACCGGGTGCTTTTTTCTTTATTTCGTCTCGAAATATTCCAAATCATAGGGCAATTTTCCCATTTTATTTGTTTTATATTGGTCTTTCTCTATAGAAGGCAAATTTACAGTCGGTGAAATTTATCACCGTTTTTCTTTTTTCTGTCCCTGTACCCCGTTTTTTTGCATCCTGCTCAACCGCCTCTCCCCCAATGGGTTGCGTATTTTTTCCGCTCGTTCTCCGGAATTGGCACGGCGTTTGCATAGATAGAAGGTGTGCAATGGGTATTCGCCCAAAGATTCTCGAAGAGAAAGTCGAGGTAAAGAACATGAGCAAAAAGACCATCATCACTGTGGCGACCACCGGCGCGTGGCCGAAGAAGAAGGACAATCCGAATGTCCCCATGACACCCGCCGAAATCGCCGAGGACGTATACGCCTGTTGGAAGGCGGGGGCAGCCGTGGCCCACCTGCATATGCGCGACGACGAGGGGAACGGCACCATGGATGTGAACAAGTTCCGTCAGACTGTGGAACTGCTGCGTAAAAATCATCCCGACTGTGACATTGTCCTCAATATGACCACCTCCGGCGATCTGAACGCCACCGACGAGACCCGCCAGCTCCACCTGGAAGAGCTCCGCCCCGAGATGGGCTCCTATGACTGCGGTTCCATGAACTGGCTGAATTCCAGCCTGTTCATCAACCACCCCAAATTCCTGGAGGAGCTGGGCACGCATATGCAGGAGTGGGGCGTAAAGCCCGAGATCGAGGCCTTTGACCCCGGAATGATCGCAAACGCCGCCTACTATCTGAAGAAGGGCATTTTGAAGGCGCCCCTCCACTTCCAGTTCTGCATGGGGTGCGCCAACGGTATCCCCGGCAGCATGAAGAACCTGGTCTTTATGAAAGAGACGATGGAATCCCTGTGCCCCGGCTCCACCTGGAGCTGCTTCGGGGTGGGCCATTCCGCAATGGAGATGCTCTACGGCGCAGTGGCCATGGGCGGCCATATCCGTGTGGGGATGGAGGACAATGTCATGTACGCCAAGGGGCAGCTCGCGGAGAGCAACGTCCAATTTGTGGAGCGTGCGGCCCGCGTCATCCGGGAGTACGGCAATGAGGTGGCCACTCCCGACGAAGCCCGTGATATCCTGGGGCTGAAGAAATGAGCTGGGGAGTCTACTGGATGTTTTACCGCTGTCCGGTGTGCGGCAAAAAATTCAAATCCGGCACGGACACCATCACCGAGCCCGCCTTCGGTCGATGCCCCGCCTGCCGGACCGAGGGCGTGCTGGTCGGCGAGAGCGGCAAAACTGTTCCACCAGATCCCCATGACTACGAGGACACTGCGGATTGAGGAGGTCCTTTTCATGAAAGATATTAAGTATATTCTGATCTGCGGCGCCGGACTGATGGGCAAGAACATCGCCTTCGTCATGGCGTCCAATCCCACCTACGAGGTGGGTGTCTATGACCTGTATGAGACCGATGTGGCGGCTGGTATCCGGACCAACACCAAGCAGTTGATCGCCAAGGGCGCTCTCACCGAGGAGGAGCTGGCTTCCCGGCTCTCCCGCATCTCCTTCACCACCGACCTGGACAGCGAGCTGGTCAGGCGGGCCGACTTGGTGATCGAAGCCGTATTCGAGGACATGAAGATCAAGCGGGATATCTTCGCCAAGCTGGAGGCGCGCTGCCGTCCCGACACCATCTTCTGCACCAACTCTTCCGTTATGAGCCCCAGTGAGATCTCCGCCGAGCTCCAGCACCGGGAGCGCTTTGTGGGCACCCACTTCTGGAATCCCGGCCATCTGATCCCCCTGGTGGAAGTGGTCAAATCCGACGCCTCCTCCGATGAGGTGGCCCAGACCGTAATGGATGTGTTCGCCTCCGCCGGAAAGGAGCCCGTCCTGTGTAAGAAGGACGTGCCCGGCTTCATCGCCAACCGGATGCAGCACGCGCTGTGGCGGGAGGCCATCTCCATTGTGGAGCGCGGCATTGCCGACGCCGCCACCGTGGACAAGGCTGTGCGCTACTCCTTCGGCCTGCGGCTGCCCCAGTTGGGCCCCATGGAGAACGCCGACATGGTGGGCACCGACCTCACCTACAACATCCACGACTACATTCTAAAGGACCTGGAGGATTCCCATGAGCCCTCTCCCCTGCTCAAAAAGCTGCGCGGCGAGGGCAAGATCGGCTTCAAGACCGGAGAGGGCTTCCAGACCTGGACCCCCGGGCAGATCAAGGCGTCCAACGAGGGGCTCAACGACTACTTGGTAGATATGCTCTACGGAAAAAAGAAGTAATTTTCCACCGTTTCCTCACGCACCGCGCTTAAGCTATAATGTTGAGAGAGAAAGGAAGCGATTCTTATGTCCAGCAACACCGCTGCCCAGTCCAAGGGGACGCCGCTCTGGCGGATCAGCAAGAAATTTAACTTCGCCGCCGAAAAGATCATTCCCGATTCCTTCGTATTTTGCGTGATCCTGATGCTTGTCGTCTTCGTCCTGTCGCTGGTCCTCTGCGGCAAGGGCCCCTTGGAACTCCTGATCGCCTGGTGGGATGGCCTGAGCAGCCAGTTCACCCTGGCCTTCCAGATGGGCCTGATGGTCATTGTCTGTGCCACCTGCGCCCAAAGTCCTCAGGTTGCTAAGCTGTTGAACAAAATTGCAGGCTTGGTCAACAGCCGTACCGCCGCGCTGATTGTGTTGATGATTTTCGGCTATGTCACTTCCATGCTGAACTGGGCTTTCTGCACCATCGTCACCCCCATTTTGGCCATGCATCTGGCAAAGCGCATCAAAGGTCTCCATTTCCCCATGATGGTGGCCGGCGGCTACTCCTGCATGATCCTGGGCCAGTGTCTCGGGCCCTCCGCCACCCTGTACTCCAACCTGGCCACCGAGGGCAGTTCTTATGCGGCTATCGTAGGCCAGACCATGAGCGTAGCCGACACCTGCTACAACCCCATGAACATTATCCTCTTTACTGTCCTGGCCATCGTGTTTATTCTGCTGGTCCTTTTCACCCAGCCCGGTGAGCATGAACTGGTGGAGCTGGGCAATATCGCCACCCAGGCCGATGTAGAACCCAAGTCCTATCGCAGTACTACCAAAGCGGAGACACCGGCCGAGAAAATGAACACCTTCAAGCCCATCATGTGGGTGGTCGGCGCCTTCATCTTCGTCTATATCATCTATTCTGTGGCCACCAAAGGCCTGTTGGGCGCTCTGAATATGAATCTGGTCATCTTCCTGTTCGTGGGCATCAACTGCTTCCTGTTCCCCGAACCCCACGCCTGGATCGAGGCCCACTCCAACAGCATGCACCTGGCCACGGACGTTATGCTCCAGTTCCCCTTCTACGGTGCCATCATGGGCATGATGTACCTGGACGGCGGCCTGGGCTCCGTGCTGGTTAACGCCATCGTCTCCATAGCCAATGCTCAGACCTTGCCTATTTTCTCCTTCCTTTCGGCCTGTGTCACCAATCTGTTCATTCCCTCTCAGGGCGGTCAGTTCACTGTGCAAGGTCCTCTTATTGTTGAAGCTGCCAAGGCTATTCCGGGCGCCAACCTGGTCAACTGCCTCAACGCCTTTGTCTATGGCGACGAGTGCACCAACCTGCTCCAGCCGCTGTATGTCATTCCTGCCCTGTCTGTGGTCGGCATGAAGCTGAAGGATGTGTGGGGCTTCATGGCCTTCATCTGTATGTTCTGGGTGGTCATCACCTGCCTGGGTCTGTACTTCATCCCCACGTTCGTCTGATCCCTCGGCCTCCATCTCTGCGATTCCAATTCTGCACTACCTTCTCTGTCTGTGCAAACCCAATTCCAAGCTGCAAAGGGAGGGCCTCAGGGCCCTCCCTTTGCAGCACGCTCAGGAAAGGAGCGAACGGCCATGCGCTACCAAGTGGTCCGCATCGTCGAAAAGGGTCCCAATCACTGGCGCTGAGGGAGGTCCCCGTCGTCCCAAAACGCATAAAAGCCCCCGGAACGCCTGCTCAGGCGCTCCAGGGGCTTGTCTTTTTCTTCTTCTGTTTACAGTTTAACGGTCCAGCCGTAGGGGTCGGGCTCCACACCCCACTGAATACCTGTCAGAGTATCGTACAGCTTCTGGGTCAGGCTCCCGATCTCCCCGCCGTTGACCACCACGTGCTTGTCCTTCCAGCCCATCTCACCGATGGGAGAGATCACGGCGGCGGTGCCGGTGCCCCAGGCCTCCTCCAGCTTGCCGCTTTCGGCGGCGTCAAACAGCTCCTCGGCGGTAATGAGCCGCTCCTCCACCGCGTAGCCCCAGTCCCGCAGCAGTTCCAGGCAGGACCTTCTGGTGATGCCGGGCAGCACGGAGCCGGTGAGGGCGGGCGTGATGATCTTGCCGTCCACCTTGAACATCACGTTCATAGAGCCCACTTCTTCAATATACTTCCGGTGGACGCCGTCCAGCCAGAGGACCTGGGCGTAGCCCTGCTCCTCCGCCCGCTCACCGGCGCGGATGGAGGCGGCGTAGTTGCCGCCGCACTTGGTATAGCCCGTACCGCCCTTGACGGCCCGGACGTCGTCGTTTTCCACATAGATTTTCACCGGGTTGATGCCCTCGGCATAGTATGCCCCCACAGGTCCGGTGATGATGCAGAAGAGATAGCTGTGGGAGGCGTGGACTCCCAGACTGGCATCGGTGGCGATCACAAAGGGGCGGATATAGAGGGAAGTGCCCGGCTCGTTGGGCACCCAGTCGGCGTCCACCTTCACCAGAGCCTTGACCGCCTCTACGAACAGCTCCTCGGGGACCGGCGGAATGCACAGGCGGTCACAGGAGTCGGCCATACGCCGGGCGTTGTCGGCGGGCCGGAAGAGCTGTACGCTGCCGTCGGGAGCCCGATAGGCCTTCAGCCCTTCAAAGACCTCCTGGGCATAGTGGAACACCATGGCGGAGGGGTCCAGCATAAAGGGGCCATAGGGAACGATGCGGGGGTCGTGCCAGCCCTGTCCGGCGTGATAGTCGAGCAGGAACATGTGATCGGAAAAAATCTTGCCAAATCCCAGAGTTTTGGGGTCGGGCTTTTCCTTGAGCTTGGCGGCGCGCTGGATTTTGATCTCCTCCATGGTGGATGCCTCCCTAAACGTTATCTGATTAGAGGATATTATAGCAGTATCGCCACTTTAACGCAATAGAGGAAGTGACGGAAAATGGGATTTCCCCACCCTGCTCCGCCGTCACTATTTCATTTCTCTCTCCCAGGGGCAGCCCTTGTATTTTCCCCCCTTTTCTGATATAATAAATTCTCATATCAGGCTTTCATCCAACTTTAAGGAGGTGTGCGTTTGAAGAACAAAAAGCTCTCCAACCTGCTGGAGCCCAGTCTGGGGCTCTATCTCACCTGCCTGGTCCTTTTTGCTGCCGCCTCCGCTCTGTTTTCCGTGCCGCTGGCCGTGGTGGAGGGGGTCGTGGTCGTCATTCTCTACCTCTATCTTCGCCGCAGCAACAGCCTTCGCAAAAAGGAGATGCTTCGATATATCGACTCGGTGACGACCAACATGGACGCGGCCAGCCGGGACACTATGCTCAACTCTCCCCTGCCCATGGTCCTCTTCCAGCCGGACACCGACGAAGTCATATGGTCCAACGAGCGGTTTCTCCAGCTCACCGACGAGAGGGACCATCTCTTTGACACCAAGCTCTCCACACTGGTCCCCGGCTTCGATTCCCGGTGGCTCCTGGAGGGAAAGAGCGCCTGTCCCGGGGAGGTGAAGCTGGGAGCCAAGCGTTTTCTGGTCTTCGGCTCCCTGGTCCGCTCCGAGGAGAAGCGCGGCCGCGCGGCCGCGCTGGCCACGACTTACTGGGTGGAGATCACCGACTACTCCGCCGTGAAAGAGGAGTTCTTCGCTTCTCAGCCTGTGGTGGCCGTGCTGCTGCTGGACAACTATGAGGATGCGGTGAAATCCGCCGACGAATCCGGGCGCACCGCCCTGCTCAGCGAGATTAACAAGCGTCTGGCCGCCTGGGTGGCCCCCACCGGCGGTCTCTTCTGCCGCTATGACCGGGACCGCTATCTTTTCCTCTTTGAAGAGCGCTATCTCAAGCATTTTCAGGAGACCAAATTCGATGTACTCGACGCCGTACACGATATTCCCAGCCCCAGCGGCGTGCCCGCCACGCTCTCCATCGGCGTGGGGAAAGACGCCCCCAGTTTCAAGGAACTGCTGGAGTATGCCTCTCTCTCCATCGAGATGGCCCTCTCCCGGGGCGGCGACCAGGCCGTGGTGAAAAACAAATTCAACTTCGAATTCTACGGCGGCCGCAGCAAGGAGATGGAGAAGCGCACCAAGGTAAAGAGCCGTGTCATGGCCAATGCACTGGGCGAGCTCATTGCCGACTCCTCTTATGTCTTTGTCATGGGTCATAAATTCCCGGACCTGGACTGCATCGGCGCCTGTGCCGGGGTGTGCGCCATCGCCCGGAAGCGGGGCGTACAGGCCCGCATCATCCGGGAACCGGGCAACAATCCCGCCGCTGATATGGTGGGCAAGCTCAGTCAGACGCCGGAGTATAAGGAGACGTTCCTCTCCGCCCAGGACGCCATCATCCTGGCCGATCCGCGGACGCTGCTGGTGGTGGTGGACACCAACCGCCCGGAGCAGGTCATGAGCCAGGACTTGCTGGAGTGCTGTACCAGGGTGGCCGTCATCGACCACCATCGGCGGGCCGCCTCCTACATCTCCAACGCCGCTCTCAACTTCCACGAGCCCTACGCCTCTTCCGCCAGTGAGCTGGTCACCGAGCTGCTCCAATACATCCTGGAGCCCACCGACCTGCTCAAGATCGAAGCGGAGGCCATTTTGGCGGGTATTGTGCTGGACACCAAAAACTTCACCATGCGTACTGGTACTCGTACCTTCGAGGCGGCGGCGTTTCTCCGCCGCTCCGGGGCCGACACCGGAGATGTGAAGAAGCTCTTTCAAAATGATCTGAGCGGCGTGATTGCCCGCTATGACATCATTCGGACCGCCCGGATGTACCACAATGACATCGCCGTGGCTGCGGTGGATCACACGGTCGGGCGGGTAACGGCGGCGCAGGCCGCTGACGAGTTGCTCAACATCAGCGGCATCGACGCCTCTTTCGTCCTCTTCCCCGACGCGGATGGAGAGCGGGTGGTCATCTCCGCCCGCAGCATGGGGGACACCAACGTGCAGGTGGTTCTGGAAAAGCTGGGCGGCGGCGGCAATGCCGCCACCGCCGGAGCCCAGGTGCCCTCCGGCAGTGTGGAGGAGGTCCTCCAGCGGCTTCTGCGCGCCATCGACCAGTATTTCGAGGAAGATTGACAGCGGGAGGACACCTGAAGCGCACGCCCTTAGCGGTTGGCGCATTGCGGAAATCCATGCGGCATATTAAATTTGATCCGGAAAGGAACGACATAACATGAAAGTGATTTTGAATCAGGACGTCAAGGGCCAGGGCAAGAAGGGCCAACTAGTGGAGGTCTCCGACGGCTACGCCCGCAATTTTCTGCTCCCCCGCAAGCTGGCTGTGGAGGCTAACGCTGACAACGTAAACAAGATGAAGCTGGAGGAAAAGGCCAAAAAGGCCCGTGAGGCTGCGGAAAAGGCCGAGGCCGAGGCCATCGCCGAGCAGCTCAAGGGCTGCACCGTGAAAATCTACGCCAAGTCCGGCTCCGGCGGGCGCCTCTTCGGCGCCGTCACCTCCAAGGAGATCGCCGAGTGCCTCAAGGCCCAATACGGCCTGGATGTGGCCAAGAGCAAAATCGTCCAAGAGGAACCCATCAAGTCCTTCGGCACCTATGACCTCAAGTGCAAGCTCGGCTATGAGGTGGCCGGCAATCTTCACGTGGTCGTCGCCGAGGAGAAATAAGCGGTACGGTAGCCCGCCGAAAAGCGGGCGGTGCGGAGCGGACCTTGCTCCGACGACAGGAGGTGCGGAGAGAAAATGGACGAGGAACTCTTGGTCCGTCAGATGCCCCATTCGGTGGAGGCGGAGCAGGCGGTGCTGGGCTCCATGCTCATCGATGTCCGATGCGTCCCCGCCGTCATCGAAAAACTCCGCCCGGAGGACTTTTATCTCAAGCAGAACCGGGATATCTATGAGACCATCTATTCCATGTTCAGTCTCTCCGAGACCATCGATCCGGTAACTGTACTGGACCATATGCGTCTGGGAGGCGTATTCGACGAAAACACCTCCCGGTCCTATATCCTTCAGCTTATGGAGGTCACCCCCACCGCCGCCAACGTGGGGGAATACATTGAGATCGTAAAAGACAAATCTTTGCTGCGCCGCATTGCGGAGACCGCCGGAGACCTCACGGCCATGGTGCAGGAGGGCACCGGTACCGCCCAGGAGGTGCTGGATGCCGCCGAACAGCGCATCTACGCCATCCGGCAGGGCCGCTCCAGTCAGGGGCTCACGCCCATCTCCTCCGTGGTGCTGGACGTGTTGGACCGGCTGGAGGAGCTCTCCAAGCTGGACGCCGCCGTGCCCGGACTGTCCACCGGCCTCCCGGATGTGGACGCCGCCATCTCCGGCCTCAACAACTCCGACCTGATCCTGCTGGCCGCCCGTCCCGGTATGGGCAAGACTTCTTTTGCCCTGAACGTCCTTCTTCAGGTAGGCAAGTTCTCGGGCAAAACGGCGGTGTTTTTTTCTCTGGAAATGAGCCGGGAACAGTTAGCCATGCGCCTCATCTCCAACGAGGCCTTTGTCGATAACAAAAAGCTGGTGACCGGCCGGCTTTCCGATGAAGACTGGGACAAGATCGCCCTGGCCGCCGCCGCCCTGGGCCGCTCCAAGATCCTGATCGACGACAATCCCGCCCTCTCGGTCGCCGATATGAACGCCAAATGCCGTCGGGTGGATAACCTGGGGCTCGTCGTCATAGACTATCTCCAATTGATGCAATCCGCCGGCGGCAAGCAGCGCTACTCCGGCGAGAACCGTCAGCAGGTGGTGTCCGACATCTCCCGGGCCCTGAAGATCATGGCAAAGGAGCTCAATGTGCCCGTGGTGTGTCTTTCCCAGCTCTCCCGTGGACCGGAGAGCCGCCAGGACAAACGGCCCATGCTCTCCGACCTGCGCGAATCCGGCGCCATCGAGCAGGATGCCGACATTGTCATGTTCCTTTATCGGGACGACTATTACAATGAGGATTCCGAGCTGCGGAACCTGGCGGAGTGCATCATTGCCAAAAACCGCCACGGGGAGACCCGAAAGGTGGAGCTCCAGTGGCTGCCCGAGTACACCACCTTCTCCTCCATCGACCGGACCCATCAGGAGTACTGATTATGGATAAGCGCCCGGACTGTGCCATGAATCGGCTCATAGACGAATATGATATGCTGCCTCCGGGGTGTACCGTGGTCTGTGCGGTCTCCGGCGGAGCGGATTCCATCTGTCTGCTCCACCGGCTCAACCAGCTGCGGGCGATACGTCCCTTCACCCTGGTGGCCGCCCACTATAACCATCATCTTCGGGGCGCCGAGTCCGACCGGGACGAGGCCTTTGTGAAGCGCTGGGTGGAGGACTGGTGTGGCCCAGACCCAGCCGCGGGCCAGGCCCCCCTCCCTGCCGTCCGGCTCATCACCGGCGGAGGAGACGTCTCCGGGGAGGCAAAGCGCCTGGGCCTGGGCTTGGAAGAGACCGCCCGCCGGATGCGGTATGCCTTTCTGGAGGAGGCCGCGCGGGCCGTGGGTGCAGACCGGATCGCCACCGCCCACACCGCCGACGACAACGCTGAGACCGTCCTCCTCCATCTCATCCGGGGCTCCGGTCTCCAGGGCCTCACCGGCATCCGCCCCCGCCAGGGGCGGCTGGTCCGCCCCCTGCTCACCACCACCCGCCGGGAAATCGAGGATTATCTGGAGCTTTACCATATTCCCCACGTGGAGGACAGCACCAACCAGGACGACGCCTACACCCGGAATCAGGTCCGGCATCAGGTGATCCCCCTGCTGGATGAGATCAACCCCTGGTTTGTCCCCCGCATGGCGGACACCATTCGCTATCTCCGCTCCGACAACGACTATCTCTCCGCCCAGGCCGCGGCGGTCGCCCGCAGGGCGAGACCTGCGGGCGACGGCGGGCTTTCGATCTCTGCCGCCCTCCTGGCCTCTCAGCCCGACCCCATCGCAGTCCGCATCGTGAGCTGTCTGCTGGGCCGTCTGGGGGAGTTTCAGTTCCGCGCCGCCCATCTTACCGCCGTGGTGGCCCTCTCCCGCTCGCCATCCCCCTCCGGAGCAGTGAGTCTGCCCCACAGCCTCACCGCCCGGCGTGTCTATGGGGAGCTGATCCTGGTCCGTGGGGCACGCCGCTCCCCCTCCTTTGCGCCTGTTTCCCTGTCCGTTCCCGGCGAGGCGGTCCTGCCCTCCATCGGCTGGACCATTGCCTGCCGCCGGGCCCCGGCACCGGAACAGCCGCCCGATACCCCAGACCACTTCTTTCTCGATCCCTCCCGTCTGACCGGTCCCCTGGTGGTCCGCCCCCGTTTGACCGGAGATATGATCACCCTCCCCCGGCGGCGTGCCAAGACAGTCAAAAAGCTACTCATCGACGCCAAGGTGCCCCGTTGGGACCGGGATCGTCTTCCCCTGCTGGCTGACGCATCAGGCCCTCTGTGGCTGGCAGGTTTCGGCCCCGACCAGGGCCGCCTCTCGTCTTCCGGCGCGCCGGCGCTGGAGGTCATCGCCCTCAGAACCGCTCCCGCTGAGGAGCTTCAGAATGAGTAAAGGATGGATATGGATATGCTGGAACAGGACATCGAACGGGTCTTATTCACCGAAGAGGCGCTCCGCACCAGAGTACAAGAGCTGGCCAAACAGATTGACCGGGACTACGCGGGCAGGGAGCCCATTCTCATCAGCGTCCTCCGGGGCTCCTTTGTCTTTATGGCGGATCTGGTGCGCTCCATCACCCTCCCCTGCACCCTGGACTTCATGGCCGTATCCTCTTACGGCGCCGGCACTACCTCCTCCGGTCAGGTGAAGATCACCAAGGACCTCTCGGAGAGCATCGAGGGCAAGGATGTCATCGTGGTGGAGGACATTCTGGACAGCGGCAACACCCTGAGCTATCTGCTCAAGCTGCTCCAGGCCCGGCACCCCGCCTCCATCCGGCTGTGTACGCTGCTGGATAAGCCCTCCCGCCGCACCAAGCCCGTGGAGGCCGACTACACCGGTTTTTCCGTAGACGACCTCTTTGTCGTGGGTTATGGGCTGGACTTTGCGGAAAAATACCGCAATCTTCCCTACATAGGCATCCTGAAGCCCTGTGTCTATGAAGAGGAGCTTGTCACGGCGGACTAAGTATCCCCACCCCATACAGAAGGACGTGGTACTTTCTTGAAAAAAATCAGCCTGCGGGACGTGGCCTTTTACGGCCTGATCCTGATGATCCTGGTGGGGACCCTCTGGACCCTCCAGAATATGAACGCCACCGCCGCCCCCTCTTATGCCCAGGTCCGCCGGGAGCTGGAACAGCAGAACGTGGAGCGCCTGGTGGTGGACAAAAACAACAACCTGACCCTCTTCCTGAAGGACGGGACCACCCTCTCCTACAAGCTCTACTCCCTGGAGCTCTTCCGGGAGGATTTCAACGAGCTCATTATAAAGCAGTGGCAGGCGGGCATCCTCGCTGACTACGATTATCCCCCCGACCCCACACCCTCTCCCTGGATGTCCTTCCTGCCATATCTGGCCATTTTTGTCATCTTCGGCTTTATGTGGTATTTTATGTTTCTGCGCCAGAACGGCGCGGGCGGAGGCGGAGACAAGACCGCCCGTTTTGGCCGTGCCCGGACCCGGACCCTGGCAGACCAGGGCGACAAAAAGGTGACCTTCGATAATGTGGCCGGCGCGGATGAGGAAAAAGAGGAACTCCGGGAGATCGTAGAATTCCTCCGGGACCCCAAGCGGTTTGTGGCCCTGGGGGCCCGTATCCCCAAGGGCGTGCTACTGGTAGGCCCACCGGGCACCGGCAAGACCCTGCTGGCCCGCGCCGTGGCGGGCGAGGCCGGCGTCAACTTCCTCTCCATCTCGGGCTCGGACTTTGTGGAGCTCTATGTGGGCGTGGGCGCCTCCCGGGTCCGCGATCTCTTTGACCAGGCCAAAAAGGACTCCCCCGCCATCGTCTTTATCGATGAGATCGACGCCGTGGGCCGCCAGCGCGGCGCCGGCCTGGGCGGCGGCCATGACGAGCGTGAGCAGACCCTGAACCAGCTTTTGGTGGAAATGGACGGCTTTTCGGCCAACGAGGGTGTCATCGTTCTGGCCGCTACCAACCGGGTGGACATCCTCGATCCCGCCCTCCTGCGTCCCGGCCGGTTCGATCGGCAGGTCTACGTGGGGTATCCCGACATCAAAGGGCGGGAGGCCATTTTGAAGATCCACGCCCGCAATAAGCCCCTGGCGGACGACGTCTCCCTGGCGGAGCTTGCCAAGGCCACCGGCGGCTTCACCGGTGCGGACCTGGAGAACCTGATGAACGAGGCGGCCCTGCTGGCCGCCCGCCGGGAGGAGCGCTTCATCACCATGGAGGATCTCCACGAGGCGGTCATCAAAGTCATCGCCGGCCCGGAGAAGAAGAGCAAGGTGGTCACGCCCCGGGAACGGCGCCTCACCGCCTATCATGAGGCAGGCCATGCCGTGGTCAATCACAGCTTGGAGACCGCCGATCCGGTCCATCAGATCACCATCGTGCCCCGGGGCGGCGCAGGCGGCATGACCATCAGCCTACCCCAGGAGGACAAGAACTTCCTCTCCCGGACGGAGCTCACCGAACGCATTGCCTCTCTGCTGGGCGGACGGGTGGCCGAACAGCTCACCCTGGGGGATATCTCCACCGGCGCGGGCAACGACATCCAGCGGGCCTCTTCCATCGCCCGGAACATGGTCATGCGCTACGGCATGAGCGACCGGTTGGGTAGCGTCACCTTCGATACCGGCCATGACGAGGTCTTTATCGGTCGGTCCATGGCCCAGGCCAAGAGCTATTCGGAGGAGGTCGCCGGTATCATCGACGAGGAGGTCAAGACCCTCATCGACAACGCCTACGCCCGGTGTGAGTCCATTTTGAAGGCGCACGCCAAGGAGTTGGACCTGGTGGCGCGCTACCTGCTGGAGCATGAGACCATGGACTCCAAGACCTTTGAGCAGGTCTTTACCGACCCGGCCTCTCTGCAGGCCCAGCTCCCCGCAGACGGGGACGGCGACTCGGCCTCCGACCCCTGGCCGGAACCCGGCAACGGCGATGCGTGAGCCCATCCGCACCCTGCTGGGCGACATCACACAGATCCGGGCAGATGCCATCGTCAACGCCGCCAATCCCTCTCTTCTGGGAGGAGGGGGTGTGGACGGGGCCATCCACCGGCGGGCCGGCCCGGCCCTCCTGGCTGAATGCAGGACCCTGCACGGCTGTAAAACAGGGAGCGCTAAAATTACAAAAGGTTATTCTCTGCCCGCAAAATACGTTCTGCATACCCCCGGTCCGGTATGGCACGGCGGCGGACATGGGGAGGAGGCTATGCTGGCCTCCTGTTACCGCTCCTGTCTGGAACTGGCCCTGTCGCATGACTGCCGGACCGTCGCCTTTCCCTCCATCAGCACCGGCGTCTATCGATTCCCTCTGGACCGGGCCGCCCCCATTGCCGTCGGAGCGGTGCGGGGATTCCTCACCTCCCACCCAGCCGCCTTTGACGAGATCCTCTTCGTCTGTTTTGACGAAAAGACCAAACACGCCTATGACATGGCACTGGAACGCAGATAATATAAAAGGCAGCCCGTCTCTTGGCTGAGGACACAAAAGGTCAAGCAGCGTAATGTACGAGAGTACATTACGCTGCTTGACCTTTTAGATCGAGTTTTGCAAGCACCTGTGCGTCCTCCATCGCGCCGATGAAGGTATACGCTGCTGCCGGTGGCCGCTGCTTCTGTCACCATCATGAATAACAATTTCTTTAATCAGATCTCGAAGCATTCCTGGGGTCAGTTCCTCAAGTGTATTACTCGCCATCTTTAATATGATCTGGCCGCGATGAGCGCGGAGCGGGGAGCCCCAGTCCGCACAGTACAACATTCCAGAGAACAGCGCAGGAATTCTTGCTTAGTGAGGCGTTTCCGGTGAGCGCGTATCCTTTGAATTGTTTAATTGTTTTTGAAAAATACCCCAACTCCGTGTTGGAGTTCTGTATTACAAAACTACCGTCCGGCCTGATAATATGATAATACATCAGCTACTCTTCATCCTCTAAGGAAAGGAAATCGGTGATGTACTCCAGTGGGACGGCTGCTATCAGTCCAGTGCTCATACTGCCATCCTGCATAGGGTAAGCAGTAGCATCAACGCCAAACAATACCACTAGATTTCCAGCAGGATCACTACCTAACGCGACTCTTTGCTCTCCTCGTACTAATGCTTCTACAAAGGGCTCCGGGTTCAGTGGCTGTATTGATTGTCCACAAAGAGTCTGAAAATCTCCCTCAGTAGAACAAAGTGCTAAATAGTCAAAGTTCCTGACCTGTGCCCTGTAAACAAGTTCCTCATATAACTTTTCTTTATTGTTATTATCTGCTGAGACAGCAGAAACAATGCCGCTGACCTGATCAAAACGCAACTTAATAACAGTTTCAAAGTGTCTGGACATTTGTTCATTCATTCTAGACATATAAATTTGACCAATTTCGTAAACGGCCTTTTCACTCTTTCGACTCATGTAGATTCCGAGCAGGCTAATATCCGGGTTCCAGAAAAATACTAGTTAGCACGCAATGGAAAGAGATATCCTTTCCCGCTTGCTGGTGAGTTTCCCAAGCCCCTGGCCCGACACAAAACGTGCGGGCCGAACACCACGCGAACGTGGTGGCTTGCGCGTCCTTGCGGACGCTTCTATTCCGGAGGCATAGCAAAAGCCGGAAACGGAGTCAAGGGTAAAATAAATGCGCTACGCGCACCCCTGACATCGCTTCCGGCCTTTGTCTTTGGGCAGGCAAAGCAAGGTGTATTGCTCTGCCTCGGCTCCATAGAAGCGATCTTATGCACCCGGCTCGGCCATCTTCTCGCCTCATTTCCTGGAGGCAGCTATCCGGAAATGGGTATGAAAAAGGGACACTGCTTCAAGTCAGTGTCCCTTTTCGTGTATTTTTCTTAAAACCCTCGCCCGTTTAGCCGCCTATCCGAATCATGGTCTCTTTCCTTATTCGTCATCAGCCCTTGAGGGACGGGCGGCCTTTTATATTGCAAGCTTCCGTTTCAATTGAGATAGGCCGCCGGATTTACCGCCGTGCCGTTGATGCGGATCTCAAAGTGGCAATGGCTGCCGGTGGAGCGCCCGGTGGAACCGGCCTTGGCGATGGTCTGCCCCTGATAGACCTTGTCGCCCGCAGAGACCAGCAGGCTGGAATTGTGTCCGTAATAGGTCTGCTCGCCGTTGCCATGGTTGATGATGACCAGGTAGCCATAACTGCCCTTGTACCCCGCAAAGGTGACGGTACCGCCGTCAGAAGCCTTTACCGAGGTGCCGTAGGGAACGGCGATATCCAGTCCAGAGTGGTAACTGTAAGAGCCGAAAATGGAGCGGTAGCCAAAGCGGGATGTGATGCGCCCATAGACTGGCCAGATATAGTTCCCTGTGGGATACCAGGTGGGCCGCTCTTTGGTCCCGACTGCGATGACCTTCTCCGTGGCCTCCCGCAGGACAGTGGTAGAGGTGACGTTGCGCTCCTTTTCCACGCCGTTGACATAAGTCACGTCGGCGGTCACCAGCGCCTCGCCGGGGATACCGGCATCCAGCACCTTGGACTCGCCCTGATACATGCTGTCATCCTCCACTTCCCGGACCTCGCAGGCGATCTCCTCATGGTAGGTGAGGCTGTCCACCGTCTGCACCCCCAGGAAGGGGATCTCCTCTTTGATGTTCAGGATCTGGCCGATATACAGCTTGTTGATGTCGACACCGGGGTTAAGCTCCTCCATCTCGGCCATGGTCATATCATTGTCGAAGGCCAGAGCCATAAAGGTATCGCCCTTTTGAACCTCGTAGGTGGTCTGCCCGTTGGTGTTTTCCGTGAGCATGGCCAGCATGGCGGCGGTGTCCTGCTGAACATCGGAGGGCGTGTACTCCCGGGTGATGTGGACGTTCTTGGTGTAACTTACGGAAACCGTGTTCTCCGTCACGTAGGGAGCCGCCAACTGCTCCAACATTCCGTCCAGCGCCGCCCGATCCGTGGCCGCACCCACGAACTGGCCGTCCACCGTGAGGACATAGCTCTTCATGACCTCACCGATCTGATCAAAGAGATAGGTCTCAAATTCAGCAGCCGGGGTAATCTGATCCTGTCCGGTGAGGGCCATCTCGTAGCTCACCTCGTGCGCCAAGTGGTAGTCATAGCCCAAAATATCGGAGGCCCGCTCTTCCACGCGCTCCACCGCCTGCCGGAACACCGACTGGTCTCTTACGAGCCCCACATCCACGCCGTCTACCGTAACAACATAGGCCGGGGTGTACATCGTGCCCACCACAGCGGCAATGCCTATCACGGCTGTCAGCGCCAGAAATGGCAACGGCGCCATTTTGGGCCGCCCGGCAACAGCGGACCGAGTCCGGTGATATACCCGGATGCCCTGCAGCCGGAACACGCGTCCCTGCGCAACCCCCGCCTCCATCAGCTTGCGGAACCGCTCTCCTGCGCGCTCAGCCTTCTCTCTCCCGCCCTGAGCAGACGGGGCGCGGCCTTTGCGCTGCGTATGGAGCGGGAACTCTTCCTGCGGCGCCCGTAGGATCTCATCCATGCAGACGAAGCCTCCCTTATGCGTTAGTCAGAAAATCCGATCAAAATAATCGAAGAATAATGACAGAGCGATAATAAATGATTACAAAAGGTTACAAAAGTAATGATACACGCTTTTCCGTACAGCGTCAAGTCCTTTTTGGTAAGAAACGGTCGAGTCCATTCCCGCTCTTTTGACGGAGTAACGCCGCAATATGTTGCGGATTCCTGCCTCTATTTTATAAATATCCACCATTTATCGGGTCACAGGTTCCAAGTGCGCCCTCTGCGCAGAGCGAATTTTTCGTGATTTTGCTGTAACATTCCTGTAACAATGCCTATGCGGCCAGTCCCCCGGCCATCGGAGCGAGCGCGATCATCACCAAGCTGAACGCCATGGAGGACACGGAGATGAGCGTGGCGCGCTGATCTGAGGGCAAGTTTTCGTTGAGCCGGCTGCCCGTCAGCGTCTCGAGCGCGTCGTCACAGGCTACGGCCAGGAGGCCGCCGGCAGCCATCAGATGGACGGCCCCTGTAAGCGGCATCAGGCATCCCACGGTTACCCCCACAGCGCAGAGCGCCCCGGCCCTACGGTAGGAGAGCCGGGAAAGCGGCAGCGCCAGCCGTGCTCCAGCCACACCCCCCAGCTCGATCAGCAGCAGAAGCGGCCCCAGCAGTGCAGAGGGTGCGCCGGCGCGGACCAGCGCGTCCTGGAGAAAAAAACGCAGCAGTGTGGCGCAGGCGCCCACTAGGGCGTTAAAGAGCATAAGCCCCACCGTCCGGGGATGGGCGGCTAGAAAGCCGAGGGCCTCCCGGCCGCAGTTCTCCAGGCGTTCCGGCAGGTCCCGAAGAGCGGGCCTGCTCCGTGCCCTTTGGGCATCCGTGACTTCCGGCTCGGCCAGGCGGCAGGTCAAGGCGGCGGCCAGCAGGGAGAGCAGCAGATCGACGCCGTATCCCCGGACATATCCCAGCGCCGCCGCTGCCCCGGCGCACAGGGTGGAGAGCGCCTGCGCACCGCGCCACAATGTATTCTGTAAGGAAGAGATGCGGAGATAGTCTCTTTCCCGTCCCGCCTGGAGCAAAGAGTCGTAGGTAATGGCCTCCCTCGTACCGGAGGCCAGGTTATATGCCATTGCGTTGAGCGCCATGGCCAGGCACACCCCTGCCATAGACTGTGAGAGCATCATGGCGGCGGCGGAGCAGGCGAACATGGTCTGACTGGCAATCAGCGTCCTGCGGCGGCCCAGAACGTCGGCCAGCATACCGGACGGCACTTCGCAACAGAAACTGACCACATGGAAAAACGCCTCTGCCACCCCCACTTGAAACAGGGAAAACCCCCGTCCCACCAGCAAAAGGACCCAAACACCCCCCGCCAGCCGAATATTCCCCCAAAACTCCAGCCGCAGAAGCGTGCGGAGCTGTTCTTCAATCTCAAACATCTTTTTCATTCCCTTGTTTTCAAAGTATCACCGCAACAATTTGTCACAATAAATTTGTGAAAAGTGGTTGTATCCATTTTATATCTCTGATAAAATGTTGCATTATCAACCAATTGCTCCCCTTTGTCCCCGTCCGCCCCTGTATATCTATGGAAGAAAGGAATTGGGACCTATGAAGAAGCTGATGAGAAACCCCATTGCGGTCCTGGTCTGCGGTATGGCCTCTCTGCTGTTGTTTGGCCTTATCTATGTCTGGTCTATTTTTGTCGCGCCCCTTGAGGCCGAATTTGGCTGGACCCGCGCAGAGACCTCGGTGGCCTACACCCTCTCCATGCTCTGCCTCTTTGTAGGAATGGCCCTCAACGGCGTGCTCGCGGCCCGCCTGTCGCAAAAAACCGCTCTGATGCTGGGGATCACTTTGGCGGTATCCGGCTTTTTGGGCAGCTCCTGTACGGTCTCCCTTTTTACTCTCTACCTTTTTTACGGGGTCTTTGTGGGCACGGGCATCGGTATTTGCTATAACGCCTGGCTGACCGGAGTGGTCCACTGGTTTCCTGGCCGGAGTGGTTTTGTTTCCGGCATCCTGCTGGCCGGCTTCGGCATGGGCGGCCTGTTGTTCAGTCCTCTGCTCTCCCACTTTGTAACCTCTGGGCCGGGCTGGCGGAATGTTTTCCGCATGATCGGCATCGTCCTTCTGGCTGTCTCCGTCCTGACTGCGGGATTTCTCCTCCAGGAGCCGCCGCAGGCCGGCAACGGCAAAAAGGACTCCTCCGCAAGCCATGATTTCACCACAAGGCAAATGCTTGCTTCCCCCAGCTTTTACCTTTTTTCAATTTGGAAGGTTATTTTGTCCCTTTTGGGTCAGGCCGTGATCGGACAGGCGGCGCTGATCGCGGCGGACATCGGGATGCCCGCCACGTTGAGTGCAATTGGCGTCGGCCTGCTCAGCGCCGGAAACGGCCTTGGCCGCCCGCTTTCCGGCTGGCTCGCCGACCGCTTTGGGAGCTGGAAGCTCATGGTGGCCCTTTCCGCCATCTTTGTTTTCCTGTCCATAGGAATGGTGGCGGCCTATCAGGGCAGCTATGCCCACCTGCTCATCCTGCTCTTCGTTCTGCTGGGGCTGGCCTATGGAAGCATGGCTCTGCTGGCCTCCTCTTTTACCGGAGAGATCTACGGCATGAAGTATTACCGTTTAAACTACGGCGTTGTCTCCTCTACCTCTATCGTGGGTACCCTGGTAGCCTCTTACATCAGCATCATCAAAACCGCCACCGGCTCTTACCTGAATTTCTTCTATATCATGATAGGAGCCAGCCTCTTCTCTTTCCTCAGCGTGGTGATTCTGCCCTTCTCAATCCGGCGTATGAACCGAAAATATGCACATACCTAAAAGGGAAGCCGCGCTGCCATTTTCAGCGCGGCTTCCTCCTGCAGGGCACAGAAAAGCCGCGGCGGAATGCCGCGGCCGGTGTCTATGGGATACGCTTCACCGCCGTGGGGTCCGCAAAAAGGGCGCAATAATCCCGTTGGTGGCAAAGACATTTCCTTTTAATACCATTATGAGCCGATTCTTCCAACCCATATCGCACCCTCCTCCCCACGCGTTTTCTTCACTATAGCAGGAGTCCCTCCTCCTGTCAATCCGGTGCATCGGCTTCTCCTTTTCAAAATATTCCACCCTGCGCCATGCTCCTTGCCATGGAACAAAGACCGGCGCACAGCTCCAAGAGCTGTGCGCCGGTCTTTCCGCATTCTGTTCCGCTCAGAAGCCGCTTTATCCTACAGCGGGCGTCATGAGCCGCTGCAGGATCACCGCGAGCTGCGCCCGTGTCGCCGGGCCGCCGGGGTCCAGCTCCCCATTGTCCCGCCCGGTGATCAGTCCGGCCCCCACGGCATGGGCCATGCCCTCGCGGGCCCATGCGTGGACGCTGTCCACATCGGAGTATATGTCCAATACGCCGTTAGCCAGCTCCTCTCCCGCATATTGGCTGTATCGGTAGAGGAAAACCGCAAGCTGCTCCCGGGTAACGATATCCCCGCCGCCGAAACTCCCGTCGCTGCGTCCGGCCGCAATGCCGTTTTCCTCCGCCCAAGCCACGGCGTCGGCATAGAAATACCATGCCTCTACATCTGCAAAAGAGCTTCCGCCCTTGGGGGCGGGGCTGCCCGCCATACGCCAGAGGACAGCGGCCACCATACCCCGGGTCACCTGCCCGTCGGGTGAAAAGGTGGTGGTCGTCGTCCCGTTCATGATCCCTCCGTCGGATACCGCTGCAGCTGCTTCTGCATACCATGCGCCGGAGGGCACATCGGTGAAAGCTGCTGCGGCGGCCGGGCCCGTCACTGCTGCCGTCAGGCCCAGTGCCAGCATCAGCGCGCAAATTTTTCGCTTCATTTCCACTCACCTGCTTTTTGATCTATTGAGGTCTTCGCAGGCTACATTTTACGGCATGGTTGTTTCGAATCTGTGAACAGAGTGGAAAAATGGCAAAGAAAATTTTTCCGTTATCTGGCTAGGGCCCAATTGAGCATCAGGAGCAGTCCGAATCCGGGTACGCCCAGCAGCCCCATGACCAAGGCGTTGGCCAGGTTGACTCCCAGGCCCACACCGATCAGCGGCCCCAGCGGGCTCAGCGCCGCCAGCGCGGCCAGAGAACACAGGGTCCGCAGACAGAGTCGGGTCAGGTATTGGATGGGCTGCCGCAGCAGAAGCAGCGCGGCCACTGCCACCAGTCCCACCAGGAGCCAAGGCAGTGTGTCGGTCAAAAAGCCTTCCACCGCTCAGGCCTCCTGTCCCTCGAGCTCCTTGACCCGCCGCAGCAGGTAGGAGTATCGTGCCTGAAGAGAATTGATCTCAAAGACATAGGACTCGATCAAGTCCGGGTCCCCGGTGCCGTTAAACCCCACATAAGCTTGGTTGATGAGGGTCCGGGTCCGGATCAGGCCCTCCCGCAGGGCCCGCAGCTCCTCGTCCCGCTCGTTTTCCGCCCGCCGGCGGAAGAAAAACACCTTGTTTTTGGCCGCCTCCGTCATAGGTGGACCGCCTCCTTTCTTTTTAAAATGTTTATTTTCAGTTTGGGCAAATATGACACGTCCTATACCGAAAAATGCCAGGTATTTCTTTGCCCCCTCTGTGCACACTAGATCTCGGACAGGTTGGAAACGACCTTCCGCTGGACAAGACATCTCCTTTTAAGCCGGTGCCGGGCGACGTCGCCCTCTGGCGAAAGGCGAAAGGAGAAGCCTGCATTGGGCAGTGTTTCTCTGAAAACAAATCCCCAAAGCCAAAGCGGAACTTCCACCGTCCAACATCCGGTCCGCCCACGCAAGGAGTGCTTCCAAGGCGTCGGGACAGCGGATCGAAAAGGCCGCCGCGCTCCATAGAGTGCGGCGGCCTCTGCATATATGCCTCTCCGGACTCTCCATCTGGACAAAGGCGGATGCACAGCCTCTCCGCCGCATATGGGCGCAGGGTGGGGTGTGAACGCCGCTTCTTTGCTCTTCACTTCTTTCTCAGTCGCGCATTTTTTACATTTTCTCTTGACATCAGAGCGGGGATTGCGTATAATATTATTCGTCGCTTGCAGGTGTAGCTCATCTGGTAGAGCGCCACCTTGCCAAGGTGGAGGTAGCGAGTTCGAGCCTCGTCACCTGCTCCAGGAAAAGAAAGACACGACATATGTCGTGTCTTTCTTTTTTTAATTTGGCGGCCTTGGGACGCGTTGCGCCAAAAGAAAAATACGACTGCAGTCGTATCTTCCTCTTTATCCCCGCCATTGGGCATACCTTTCCCTTGCGCTGCAAAGGCTGCTCTTTTTTCCTCTTTTTTATTTTTTTCAGGCAAACTTTTTCTCCCCCTGTCGTGTCTAATCATCAGAAACACGAAAGGACGGGAACTCCCATGGTCCAGACCTCCAAAAACACTTCCGGCAAGCGGACCGCCCGGCGGAACCGCTCTGCGCTCCGCCTCCCCGTTGCCGTGCTCCTGATCTCCCTCACCCTGGTGGGTGGGCGCTCTCTGCTCTCTCCCGGCCAGGGCGCGGAAGCGCCCATGCTTCCGGAACCGGTCCCCGCTGTCACCCAGACGCCCTCCCCCACCCCGGTTCCTACCCCATTCCCTGTCCCTACCGCTCTCCCTGCCCAGGAGACGCATCCGTCCGCTCCTTATGACTACACCGTCCCCGTTCCCGCCTCCGACCCCGCCGAGGCTTCCTGGTTCTCCGACGCCGCTTTCCTGGGGGATTCCCTCACTGACGGCCTGCTCCTCTACAGCGGCATCCGGGGCGCCGACAACCTGGCCTATAAGGGCCTTACCGTGCAGTCCATCCGTACCGACAAAGTCATCAAGACCGACAGCGGCAAGGTGACTCCCCTGGAGGCCTTGGGCACCAAAACCTATGGGAAGGTCTATCTGCTTCTGGGCGTGAATGAGTTGGGCTGGTATAATGACCAGAGGTTCTACAAAGCCTACGGGGGGTTGCTCGATCTGGTGCGGGATGCACAGCCGGACGCACAGATCTATTTGCAGACCCTGCTGCCTGTGACCGCGGAAAAATCGGACAGCCATGCTTATCTCACCAATGACAAGGTAGAGACCTACAATGCCCTCATCGCCGAGCTGGCCGCGGAGAAAGAGGTCTACCTGGTGGATCTCCACGCCTCCTTTGCAGGCGATGACGGCGCGCTGTGCCCGGAGGAGAGCACTGACGGCGTCCACCTCACCAAGTCTGCCTATCAGCGCTGGCTGGAGGTCCTGCGCACGCACACCGTCAGCAAATAGGCCGCCCCTGCCCATTGCGGACCTTTCGCCTCGCCATCCACGGCCATGGATGCGCCCTATCCTAACAGAGAAAGAAGCTGCCGCCCCTTTGAGATCGACCGCCCCGGACACCCGCCAGCTCCTGGTGGACCATATCACAGCCGGACAGACGGATTTTTACCGCCTGGTGTTCAGTTATGTCCAAAATCGGGATGCAGCCCTGGATGTGGTCCAGGAGGCCGTCGTAAAGGCCCTCACCAAGGTGGACACGCTGCGGGAACCCGCCTATCTCAAGACCTGGTTTTATCGGATCTTACTCAATGAGTGCATGAACCACTTCCGGCAGAGCCGGAGACTTGTCCCCCTTGAAACGTCCCTGGACGAGCGCGCGACCGAAGGGCGGGACCCGGGAGAGCGCCTGGACCTCTATGATGCCATCGGCAAGCTCTCCCCCCGTGAACAGGCGGTGATCCGGCTGCGTTTTTTTGAAGACATGAAACTGGAAGAGATCGCCCAGTGCACAGGGACGAACCTGAATACAGTAAAGTCCCGGCTCTACAAGGCTCTCAAGAAACTCAAGGAAATGACAGGAGAGGAGATCGAACATGAATCCTGAATTGGAGCGCGCAAAAGAGCGTTATCACAGTGTGGAGCCTCCGGAAGAGCTGGCCTTTGCGGTGGCCACCGCCGTCCGGGCGGGCGACCAGGCCCGCCGGAGCAGGCACGCCCTGCGCCGGAGCCTAGGTACAGCCCTGGCCAGCTGCGCCTGCTTTGTCCTTCTGGTCAATACCAGCCCCACCTTTGCCCAGGCGGTATATGAGGTGCCGGTGCTGGGCCAGCTCGCCCGCATTTTTACCGTTGCGGAATATCAGATTGAGGACCAGGAGCACCTCATCGACGTGCGTCTCCCGGCCCTGGAGAACACCGGCCACACTGCGCTGGAGCAGCGCATCAACACCGAGATATCCACCCGCATCCAGTCCCTTCTGGACGAGGCGGAGGAGAGGGCGCGGTCGGCCAGGGCGGCCTATATCGCCACCGGGGGCGAGGCGGAAGACTTTATGCCCGTTATCATCGATGTGGACTATGAGATCAAATGCCAAAATGACCGGTATCTCTCTTTCCTGATCACGGAAACAGAGACCCAGGCCACCGCTTTCCAGCAGCTCTATCCCTACAGCATCGATCTGGAAAGCGGAAAGGAGCTGACCCTTCGGGATCTGCTCGGCCCCGACTGGAAGGAGATCGTCAACGCCTCTGTACGGGAACAGATCGCCCAGCGCAGTCAGGACCCCGACCATGTTTACTGGGGCGGCGACGAGTACAGCGAGGCATTTACCTCCATCCGGGACAACCAGCCCTTTTACCTGAATGAGGCGGGCCGTCCGGTGGTCCTGTTTGAAAAGTATGAGATCGCCCCAGGCTATATGGGCGTGCAGGAGTTTGAGATCCCATCGTAAGACTGAGGGCCGCTCCCCGTTGGGGAGCGGCCCTTCTTAAAAAGTGGATTCCCCACCTTTTGGACGATCTCATTTATCTCTGATATTCAAATTCCAGATTATAGAGGCACACGGTGTCTCCGTCCCGGACGCCCTCGGCCTCCATCCGGTCAAAGAGGCCGGACTCCCTCAGAATACGATCAAACCAGTTTCGAGACTCCACATCTCCAAAATTGACATTGGCCATCAGCCGCTGGAGCCAGGGCCCATCCACCATCCACACATCGTCCACCTTCTCGATGCTCACCTCTCCGCTGGTATCGATCTCCGGCGGAGCGGGTACATAGTCGGGTTCATACACGGTGATGGGGGGCAGTCCGGCAAGCTCTCCGGCTGCGGCGCGCATCAGCTCCTCCACCCCCTGGTGGGTGGCGGCGGAGAGCGTAAAGAAGCGCATCCCCCGCTCCTCCACATGTGCCTTGAGCCTCTCCAGCAGGGCGGGGTCCTCTGCAATGTCCGCCTTGTTGCCCGCCACCAGCATGGGGCGGGAGGCCAGCTCGGGACTGTACTGCCGGAGCTCCTCATTGATGGTCTCAAAGTCCTCCACCGGGTCCCTGCCCTCCCGGCCGGATACATCCACGATATGGATGAGCAGACGGCAGCGGTCCACGTGCCGGAGGAAGTCATGCCCCAGTCCGGCTCCCTCTGCGGCGCCCTCGATGATGCCCGGGATATCGGCCATGACGAATGAGACCCCCTCGTCCACATAGACCACGCCCAGATTGGGAAAGAGGGTGGTAAAATGGTAGTCTGCGATCTTGGGCCGGGCCTTGGACACCACGGAAAGGAGCGTGGATTTTCCCACATTGGGAAACCCCACCAGACCCACGTCAGCTAACAGCTTCAGCTCCAGGACCACCTCCCGCTCTTGGCCGGGAAGACCGGCCTTGGCAAAGTTGGGGACCTGCCGGGTAGGGGTGGCGAAGTGCTTATTGCCCCATCCGCCATTGCCGCCCCGCGCCAGCACGAAGGGCTCCCGCGTGGACATGTCGCAGATGATCTGCCCGGAGGCCGCGTCCCGCACCACCGTGCCCAGAGGCACCTTGATGACCATGTCCTCCCCATCCCTGCCGGAACAGCGTTTTCCGGTGCCGTCCATGCCGTTTCCGGCCACATACTTGCGCTTATAGCGGAAGTCCATCAGGGTAGACATATGGTCGTCCACCCGCAGGATCACGTCGCCGCCCCGTCCGCCGTCGCCGCCGTCCGGTCCGCCCGCGGCCACATATTTTTCCCGGTGAAAGGACACGGCTCCGTTGCCGCCCTTGCCGGACTTCACCAGGATCTTTGCGGTATCCACAAATGCCGGCATGATGACACCTCCTGTATCTCTTCCCAATTTTCCCACACATAGAAAAGGCCCCGAACGACGCGCGTTCGAGGCCTTTAGTATGCCCAGGTTACTGCGCGATCTCCACAATGGAGACCTGCTTGCGGTCCTTGCCCAGCCGCTCGAACTTGACCTTGCCGTCCTTGAGGGCGAACAGGGTGTCGTCGCTGCCCTTGCCCACGTTGACGCCGGGGTGAATATGGGTGCCGCGCTGCCGCACCAGGATATTGCCGGCCAGGACGAACTGACCGTCGCCTCGCTTCACGCCCAGGCGCTTGGACTCGGAGTCACGGCCGTTACGGGTGGAGCCGACGCCCTTCTTGTGGGCGAAAAACTGAAGACCGATGTTCAGCATGGTATTACACCTCCATGTCTAAGACAATAATATGATCCGGATACTCCTCATGCAGGTCCGCAAAGTAGACCATCATGGCTGTCAGAAGGGTCTGACATGTGCTCTCATTGGTCTGCCCCAACCCGCCGGGAAGCTTTAGGGAGATGGACGCATCCTTTTCCCGCACCTTCACCGCGGCTTCCAAACCCAGCACGTCGTTGACGGCGCACTCGGCCAGCCGGACCGCGCTGGTGACGGCTGCACAGAGGATATCCTCTCCCGCGGGGGCGAGGCCGCTGTGTCCCTTGACCTCAAAGCCGGTGATCCGGCTGCCCTCGGAAGTAAATGTGACCTCGATCACTTGAACTCAGGCCTCGATCTTTTCGATCTGCACCTTGGTATAGGGCTGACGATGACCCTGGCGACGGCGGTAGCCCTTCTTGGGGTTATATTTGAAGATCATGACCTTCTTGCCCTTGCCGTTCTTCACAACGGAAGCGCTGACTTTCGCACCCTCCACCACGGGGGCACCGAAGGTGGCCTTGTCCTCACCCAGCACAGCCAGGACCTTATCGAAGGTCACGGCCTCGCCAGCCTCGGCGTTCAGCTTCTCGATGAAGAGGGTGTCGCCCTCGGCCACCTTGTACTGCTTACCGCCGGTCTCGATGATCGCATGCATTCTTTTGATTCACTCCTTCATTACGGGCTCGCTGTCGGGGGAGGAGGGAAATCCCTCTCTTTTCTGCCGCGCGTGCGCGCTGGGGCGCTCCGCACTTTGTTCCCATTCAAAGCGGCTATAATAGTATATCAGCACATTTCTGGAAAGTCAATGGCTTTTTTCAGCCCTTTCCAGGGGTTTCAAGTCCTCCAAAGTACCATCCGGTCACGCCGTTTTTCTTGCAGAGACAACCCCGGCTGGTCTCCTCCACAATGGAGAGCGCATCTCCCGGCTCCACCCCCAAGCGATAGTCGCTGATGTCCTCGCACCAATCCCGGTCCCCTTGCCTTCTCAGATACTTGGTGGGCACCTCCAGCGTCCGGCCCGTGGACGCCTGCCGGCACAGGGAAAATTCCTCTCCCCGCTCCAACACCTCCACGTCGTCGTCGGTCCAGTGGATCACAACGGCGTCCCGCCCTTCTTCCTGCCGGTCCAGCGCCGTCTTCACCGGGCAGTCGTCATAGCTGATCCAGGAGAACGCCTCGCTGCCCGCCTCCGGGATCACCAGCGCGTTGAGCTGTCCGTCCCGCTTGAGCACACAGCCGCCGTCGATGCTGATGATCTTCCGCGTCCGTTCGATGATGGGATTGGAACAGAGGCGGTCCCCCCGATAGAGTGCCACAGGCCAGTGCCCCACCACGCAGTATTTGGGGAAGACGCGGCCCTGACCCAGGAAATCGTCATTTTTCATGCACTGCCAAGCATCCAGCTCCTCCATGTGCGCATAGGAGGGCACCCCGCCATGGACAAAGACAAGGTGCTCAGACTCTAGAATGGTGGGCAGCGACCGCAGGAACTCCAGTTCGGACCGGAATCGCTCCAGCAACAACATCCGCAGACCGGGCAGGTCCCCGGGCCCTCTCACTTCCATCCCCGCCTCCGCGGCCATCTGCAAAATAAGCGCTCTCTCCCCCCACACGCTGAGGTAGAAGCGATAGAAATCCCGGCCCAGCTCCCCGTTACCATAGATAAAGTCCACCGCCAGATTGTCACAGTTGCCGCACAGGGCGTACACTGTGTGGGTGGCGGAGAGCTCCATGATGTACCGCAGCGTGGCCAGACTGTCCCGCCCCTTTTCCACCAGATCCCCCACCAATACCAGGATATCCTCCCTGGAGAAGCCTGCCTTCGCCAGAAGGGCCTGGAACCAGGGGAGATTGCCGTGGATGTCGCTGATGACCAGGATACGGCGCCCCGCCGGAAATTCTACTTGCTTGACCACTGCTTTCATGGGTTCACCTCGGAGAGATCATGATGATTTATTATACCATTTTTTCATGGAATGGGAAGCGGCCTGGGGAAAAGATCAGCGGGGTCGCCCAGCCTGAAAAAATCACAAAGAGCTTCGGAGATGGTCACAGCCATCTCCGAAGCTCTTTGTTCAGATCCGAATCGAAGGCGGCCGGTCTTATCCCTTCGCCACTTCCTGTTTGGCGGCCAGGGCCACCCAGCCATCCCGGTCCTTTCTGCCCACTACACGGAGGCCATTGCGCTCCAGGGCGGCGCACACCTCCTCCGCGCGGGTGTCGATAATGCCGGAGCACAGAAATACCCCACCGGGGGCCAGCAGCCCTCTCGCAGGAAGAGACAGGGGAATGATGACGTCCGCCACGATATTGGCCAGCACCATATCGTACCTCTGCCGGGCCAGCTCCGCCCGCAGCGCCATATCGGTGAGCACGTCGCCGGCCCGGACCGTATAACGGTCCCGCCCGATGCCGTTCATGGCCGCATTCTCATAGGCCACACCCACCGCTTTGGGATCGATGTCCACGCCTACGGCCTCCCGGCTGCCCAGCAGCAGGGCCGCGATGGACAAGATCCCGCTGCCACAGCCCAAGTCCAGAGCACTCTCCCCCTCCCGGGCAAACTCCTCCACCCACTCCAGGCACAGCCGGGTGGAGGCGTGAGAGCCGGTACCAAAGGTGAGCCCGGGATTCAGATACAGCGCCGTCCGGCCGTCCGGCACGGCCTCCCCACGCTCCCACTCGGGGACAATATACAGCCGCTGTCCCACGGCCATGGGTTTGTAGTATTTCTGCCAGCTTGTGGCCCAGTCGTTCTCCCGGAGCCTTGCGGTGGTATAGGGCAGGTCAATGCCCTCCATCCACTTCGCCAGTTGTCCCTGTCCGTCGGCGTCGTCGGTGACATAGAACTTGATGCGGGCCGCTCCCTTCATGCGCTCCAGAAGCTGGTCATCCACATAGTCCCAATACTGCCGGTTCTGTTCCAGGAAAGACTTGAAATCCTCCTCGTCCTCAATGACAAGGCCGGTGGCGCCGTTTCCCGTGAGCCTGGCGGACAGGCTGTCCAGCTCCGCTCCGGTGGTCTCCACCGTGACCTCCAGCCATACGGCATCCATCAGCGCTCTCTCCCCATGAAGAAGAGGGCCATTGTGCCCGGGCCGGAGTGGGCCCCGATGACCGGGCCCACATTATTGATGATGATCTCCTTTACGCCAAAGCGTTTGCGCACATCGTCGGCCACCCGCTCCGCCTCCTCGAGACAGTCACCGTGGCTGATAAATACGGTCTGCGCTCCGGGATCGATGGCAGTCTGCTCCATGTGGTCGACCAAGGCGGTCAGGGAGGCGTGACGCCCTCTGGCCTTGCCCATATTGATGAGGTGCCCCTCGTTGTCCACATGCAGGACCGGCTTGATCTGAAGCATGCTTCCCACCACGGCGGTGGCGGCGGAGACCCGTCCGCCCCGCTTGAGGAAATGGAGATCATCCACGGTAAACCAGTGGCACAGGTTAAGCTTGTGGGCCTCCGCCCAGTCCCGAACCGCCTCGATGCTACCGCCCTTGTTCTTCTCCTGCACGGCGTACCAGACCAGCAGCCCCTGGCCCAGGGAGGCGCAGAGGGTGTCCACCGTATAGATCTTGCGCTCCGGGTACTTGGCGGCAAGCTCCTCCACGGCAATGGCGGAGGACTGGTAGGTGGCTGAAAGGCCAGAGGAAAAGGCCAGGATCAACACATCCTTTCCCGCCTGCAGCATGGGCTCCAGCAGCGCCGTGAACTCCCCTACATTGACGGCGGCGGTGGTGGCCATCTCGCCGTCACGCAGCATTTTATAAAATACCTTGGGGTCCATCTCCCGGTCATCCGGGTAATTGTGATAGGTCTGCCCCTTCACGGTGAAGGAGAGCGGCAGTATCTCCACGCCCAGCTCCCGGACCAGGTCCTCCGGCAAATCGGCGGAAGAATCGGTGACAATGACAAAGTCGTTCATTTTATTGATAACCTCCTGTATCCCAAAAGGCATTTTTTGCCTATCTGGATTCATCTTTTGCGGCGTTCCGCCTTGACCTCCGGCGGCGTGATCAGTCCAAGGATGCGTTCACAGGCCAGCTTGTCGGCATAGCTACGCAGAGCCAAACGGAGCGCCAGGCGGGGCAGCTCCTCCTCGGGTAGGTCCGGCGGCAGCACCTCCGCCGTGCAGTCCAGCGCCAGGGAGAGTTCCTCGTAGAACATGGCATACAGTTCTTCCGCCGTCCTCCCTTTGCGGTCTGCAGCCAGGAGCGCCCGGGTCTCCTTTACCGAGAGGACCTGCTTCAGCGCGCAGATCGCGGTCAGGTAGGCCAGGTGGGTCCTGGCGTACTTTTTGCCGTCCGCCCTGGGCAGGAGCCCGTCCTTAATATAATTATTGACCATGGCCGGGGTGAGGGTCTCTCCTCCGTCATAGGTGATGAGCTGGCGGGAGACGTAGGAGATCACCTGATCCATGTAAAGCCCAATATCCGGAAAGCCGTCCCAAACCATGGGCCGCTCCTCCTCCAGGCGCTTTTTCAGTTCTTCCAGCTCTTCCACCGTTTTGCCTCCTTTCGTGGTTTTGGATATTACGTCACAAAATATCGAGGGTATTATATCACATCCACACCAAAGATGTAAAGGACGATATCACCGTGATTTTTCGGCTTTTTCGTCACATAACGGGGTTCTGCCGATCCTTTCCCGCGGATGTGGGGAAGCAGGCATCTCCCTTCCAGCCGCCAATAGATACCCACCGGTTCAGTCGGAGGTTTTCGCATTACAAAAAGGACCCGCGGAGGCGTTCGCCTCCGCGGGTCCTTTCAGCAGCCCTTGACGGCGAGCTGCGTTCCCGCACTGAAAAATCTGCCCCACTCCGGGGTTCGGAAAAAAACCACCACTCCCTGGATGTTGAAGTCGTCCACCGTAAGAAAGCGCTTTTTGATCTTCTCTTTTTCCAGGGTGCTGTTGAGGAAGGCCAGCACATTCACATCCAGCCAGTCCCCTAAAAAGTCCGCGTCATATTGGTAGGGGTGTCCGTTCAGGGTAAAGCTCACCCTCCATGTCCCGCCAGGCCCCTCCAAATCAGCGTTCTCGCCGCTCTCGCGTACATCTTGGAGGTCCAGTTCTCCCCCGGTGAGCCGCAGCAGCGCTCCAATGAGATCCCGATACATGGTGGAGCGCTGGGTCACTTCGGCGTCGAACGCATATACCTGGTCGCTGTCCGCCGCCCCCAGCTCGGTCAGGATGGCGGCATAGGCCGGGTCCTCATAGCGGGCGCTTTGGGACAAAAATCCTTCCTCCTGTTCCGGTGTCAAACGGATGCCCAGCCGTTTCAATGTGTCCAACTGCTGGCGGATCGGCACGGCGGGACGGTTCATCTGTGAAGCCAACATGCTGGCAAAGGAATCGAGGTCCATAAAAAATCCTCCTGTTCTCTTGCGTATGGGGATAAAAAGGGGCTCCGCACCACCGGCACGGAGCCTCTTTTTATCTCATTACCGAGGGTTCTTGATGGCGGCCTGCGCGGCGGCCAGACGGGCAATGGGCACACGGAAGGGTGAGCAGGAGACATAGGTGAGGCCCACAGCGTGGCAGAACTCCACAGAGGTAGGATCGCCGCCGTGCTCGCCGCAGATACCCATATGGATGGAGGGGCGGGTCTTGCGGCCCAGCTCTGCAGCCATCTTCACCAGCTTGCCCACACCCTTCTGGTCCAGGTGGGCGAACGGATCGGACTCGTAGATCTTCTGGTCGTAGTAATAGCTGAGGAACTTACCGGCGTCATCGCGGCTGAAGCCGAAGGTCATCTGCGTGAGGTCGTTGGTACCGAAGGAGAAGAACTCTGCCTCGGTGGCGATCTCGTCGGCCAGCAGGGCGGCGCGGGGGATCTCGATCATGGTGCCGACCTCATACTTGAGATCCACGCCGGATTCCTTGATGATCTTGTCGGCGGTCTCCACCACGATGTCCTTGACAAACTTGAGCTCCTTGACCTCGCCCACCAGGGGAATCATGATCTGGGGCTCAATGACGTACTTGCCCCGCTTGGTGACGGCAATGGCCGCATTGATTACGGCAGTGGTCTGCATCCGGGCGATCTCGGGGTAGGAGACGGCCAGCCGGCAGCCCCGGTGCCCCATCATGGGGTTGAACTCATGGAGAGAGGCGATGACGTTCTTCAGCTTCTCCACCGTAATCCCCAGGTCGGAGGCGATCTCCTGGATGTCCTCCTCCTTGGTGGGCAGGAACTCATGGAGCGGGGGATCCAGATAGCGGATGACCACCGGACGCCCCTCCATGGCCTCGTAAAGGCCCTCGAAGTCGCTCTGCTGATAGGGCATGATCTTCGCTAAGGCCTTCTCGCGGTCGGCGGTGTTGTCGGCCACGATCATCTCACGCATCGCTTTGATACGGCTCTCCTCGAAGAACATGTGCTCTGTACGGGTGAGGCCGATACCCTCGGCGCCGAAGGCGCGGGCCTGCTTGGCATCCCGGGGTGTGTCCGCGTTGGTATAGACCTGGAGCTGGCGATACTTGTCGGCCCAGCCCATGAAACGCCCAAAATTGCCGGAGGCCACATCGGCGGGCACGGTGGGGATCGCCTCGCCGTAGATGTTGCCGGTGGAGCCGTCGATGGAGATGTAGTCCCCCTCGTGGTAATCCTTGCCGCCCAGGGAGAATTTTTTGCCTGCGTAGTCCACCACGATGTCGCCGCAGCCGGACACACAGCAGGTGCCCATGCCGCGGGCCACCACGGCGGCGTGAGAGGTCATACCGCCCCGGACGGTGAGGATGCCCTGGGCGACCTGCATACCCTCAATGTCCTCGGGCGAGGTCTCCAGACGGACCAGGACCACCTTCTCGCCCCGGGCATGCCACTCCTTGGCGTCCTCCGCGGTAAAGACCACCTTGCCGCAGGCCGCGCCGGGAGAGGCGGCCAGGCCCTTGCCGATGACCTCGGCCTTCTTCAGGGCATCGGGGTCAAACTGGGGGTGGAGCAGCGAGTCGAGCTGCTTGGGCTCCACGCGAAGGACGGCCTCCTTCTCGTCGATCATCCCCTCGTCCACCAGGTCCACAGCCACCTTCAGGGCGGCGGCGGCGGTGCGCTTGCCGTTGCGGGTCTGGAGCATATAGAGTTTGCCGTCCTCGATGGTAAACTCCATGTCCTGCATGTCCTTATAATGCCGCTCCAGACGGTTTGCAATGTCGGCAAACTGCTCGTAGACGTGGGGCATCTCCTCCTGGAGCTTGCTGATGGGAGAGGGGGTCCGCACGCCGGCCACCACGTCCTCGCCCTGGGCGTTGATGAGGTATTCGCCGAAGAGGGCCTTCTCACCGGTGGCGGGGTTGCGGGTAAAGGCCACGCCGGTACCCGAGTTGTCGCCGGAGTTGCCGAACACCATGGATTGGACGTTGACGGCGGTGCCCCAGTCATAGGGGATCTCGTTCATGCGGCGGTAGACATTGGCCCGGGGGTTGTCCCAGGAGCGAAACACGGCCTTGACGGCCTCCATGAGCTGCTCCTTGGGTTCCTGGGGGAACTCCTCGCCCTTCTCATCCTTGTAAAACTGCTTGAAGCGGACCACCAGATCCTTCAGATCGTCGGCATCCAGCTCGGTGTCCAGCTTGACGCCCTTCTCGGCCTTTTTGGCGTCGATGATCTCCTCAAAACGCTTCTTGGACAGCTCCATGACCACGTCGGAAAACATCTGGATAAAACGGCGGTAAGAATCATAGGCAAAGCGGGGGTTGCCGGTCTTTTTGGCAAAGCCCTCCACGGCAATGTCGTTGAGACCCAGGTTGAGGATGGTGTCCATCATGCCGGGCATGGAGGCCCGGGCGCCGGAGCGGACGGAGACCAGCAGGGGGTTGGAGGGATCGCCGAACTTCTTGCCGGTCTTTTCCTCCAGCTTGGCCAGATGCTCCATGATCTCGGCCTGGATATCGGCGTTGATGGCGCGGCCATCGTTATAATACTGGGTACAGGCCTCGGTGGTGACCGTAAAGCCTTGGGGCACGGGCATGCCCAGATTGGACATCTCCGCCAGGTTGGCGCCCTTTCCGCCCAGCAGCTCACGCATGCTGCCATTGCCCTCGGAGAATTCGTAGACGTACTTTGCCATTCAATTGTCCTCCTTCGGATGATCCTTCTTGGTAACATCAGTAAAATCGGTGTTGGCTGACTAAAATTATATCATTCAAATACAAAAAATCAACCTTACTTTTCGAAACTTCTGATGATTTCAAACAAAATTGGTCTTACCAATTCCACGGTTTTCAAAAAGCCTGTCGAGTTTTGTCCGCCAGGATGCCCGCGCCGTCTTTTCCCCTACGGCGGAGCGTGTTTCGCCGCCTACCACTCCACGCCCAGCCTGGGCGCCACCCCCCGGTCGTAGGGGTGTTTGCACTTTCTCATCTCAGTGATATAATCCGCCCGGCGCTCCAGCTCGGGGGCCGGGTCCCGACCGGTCAGGACCACCTCCAGACCAGCGGGCAGATGATCCAGAAATTCCGTCACCCGCTCCAGAGAGACCATCCCTGTGCTCACCGCAGAGCACATCTCGTCCAGCACCAGAAGTCCCGCCCTTTCTCTCGAGGCCAGGGTCACCGCCGCGTCAAAGAGAGCGGTCTGCCGCTCCCGCTCGGCCTTCTTTTCCTCCGGGGTCATCTGAAAGACGAACTTCATGATCTCCGGGGCGTCCAGCAGCAGGATACTCGGGAGCAGGGATAAGGCCGCCCGCTCCCCGCTGTCCGCGTTTTTCAGAAATTGGGCCACCACCACCCGGTTTCCCCGCCCGGCCGACCTCATCGCCAAGCCTATGGCCGCCGTGGTCTTTCCCTTTCCGTCCCCGCAGTAAAGATGGATCACACCTCCGCCTCCCCTTGAAAGTCCTTCAGATATTGCCCCACGGAGCGGCTCATTTCCCTGGAAAAGTCAGATTCATATTTTCGCCTGCAAAATGCGGCGAGGAAGTCCTCAAAGCTCTGCGCCCCCGTGTGTCCCCGATACATTTCCCGCAGCCGTGTCCCCTCCAGACGGCAGTAGGCGTTCTCCTGCACGATGAACCGCTGCTCGAACCGTGCCGCTTTCTTTCGTTCCCGCTGCTGCCGGGTGGGGTAGCCCATCACCAGCATACAGGCCGGAAACACCCACTCCGGCAGTCCGAGCAGCCGCCGGTGCTCTTCGTACCGCTCCATGATGTCTCCGATATAGCAGGAGCCAAGCCCCAGGCTCTCGGCGGCCACCACGGCGTTCTGTGCCGCGATCACCGCATCGTTCACCGCCAGCATCAGATCCCCCGGCCCGGGGCGCCTGGGATCGCAGCCGGCCTCGGCATAGGCATCCCACCACCGGAGGCAGTCGGCGCAGAAGATGAGCACCACCGGGGCTGTGGAGATAAAGGGCTGGTGGTCACAGGTCTCGGCCAGGGTATCCTTGAGGCGCTGGTCCGTGATGTCCAGAATGGTATAGAGCTGCTGGCCCCCGGCGGTGGGCGCCTGGACCGCGGCCGCCAGTACCGTCCGCTTGACCTCTGCCGGCACCGGGCGGTCTGTGTAGGCCCGCACGGACTTTCTGGCATAGAGGCTTTGAATGATCTCGTTCATAGCATTCGCTCCTTTTCCCGTTCTGCTTCTTCTGCTGATAGTTTACCTTACTTTTTTCTCTCTGTACAGACCCCGCGGTCCGTGATACGATAACAGCAACAGCAAAGGAGGTGGCGCTGTGCAGCGCATGTGTTTTTCCAATCGTTTTTCCACCCTGATGTACAGGACCGCCACCCATCTCTATCTGGCCCCCCACCCCTCTCTGCGGCCCTATGTGGCCCATTATACCTATTGCCTGCCCCATCCGGAGCACTGCGCCGCCGGCGGCTCCCGCCAATGGCGGGACCCGAATAGCCCGCCGCCCCTGGTCCTCATCCAGGATGCCAGCGGCTGCCTGGTCTTTACCCTGCTCCCATCCGGTCCCAGGGGTGTGCTGTACGGCCCCACCACCCAAGCCGTCACCGTCCACAATGACCTGGGCGTCGGCCCTCCCCGTTTTTTCGTGGAGTTCCGGCCGGGCGGCCTGTTCGCTTTCACCGGCATCCCTCAATGGGAGCTCTCCGACAGGACCTGGCCCCTGGAGGCCGCCGCTCCGGAGCTATATGTGATGGCCTGTGGGGCCTTCTCCCAAGCCAGTGATCTGGATGATTTTGCTGTGCGCATGGATGCCGCGCTTCTGGCCCGTGACCCTGTACCATCCCCTGTCCTCCCCTTGTTGGGATCGAAATGCCTTTCTTCCCAGCAGGCGCTGGCGGCCTCCTCCGGCTACAGCTCCCGCCACCTCTCCCGCCTTTTCCGTGAGGGGGCCGGCATGGGCTGCAAAGCCTATTTCCAGGTACTTCGGGTAAACGCCGCCATCCGCGCTCTCCAGGCCGGGCCCCCTTCCCTGACCAGACTGGCACAAGAATTGGGCTATTTCGACCAGTCCCACTTTATCCATGAATTCAAGTCAGTCTGCGGCGTATCCCCGGGGCGCTACCTTGCCCACATGTCCGGTTTTTACAAGGAGCCGCTGAAGCCTTAGTGGTATGATCGTCCCGCAGGAAGGAGGTGTTTCTATGGAATTTCAAGGGGCTTTGTTTGCCGTGCGCTCCATGGCCGTATCCCGCTCTTTCTATGAGACCGTGCTGGGCCGGAAGGTGGCTCTGGACTTTGGCGCAAACCTGGTATTCGAAGGCGGCCCCACACTTCAGGAGGGATTCTCGGCGCTGGCGGGCTTTCCCGAGGAGCGGACGGTCTACCGCGCCCATAATGCGGAGCTCTACTTTGAAAGCCAGGACTTCGACGGAGATGCGGCCCGTGTAAAAGCCGCAGGGGTAGAGCTGCTCCATGAGGTGAGGGAGTACCCCTGGGGGCAGCGCGTCCTGCGCTTCTACGATCCGGATGGGCACATCATCGAGCTGGGTGAGGCGATGTCCACCGTGGTCCTTCGTTTTCTGGACCAAGGTATGAGTGAGGAGGAGGTCTGCGTCCGCAGCCAGCATCCCATGGAATTTATCCGGCAGTGCAAGGCACTGCGTAAAGCCTGACGGGATGCGCTTCTGCCGCAGGACCGCAAAGGGCGCGCCGTGGAGGAGGAACTTCCGCGGCGCGCCCTTTGTTTTTTATGGACCGTCCGCCGGGGGACGACTGTTTGTATCAGGTCGAACAGCGCTTAACTCATTTGATACTATACAAAAAATTGGGCAAATCGTATAATAAATCATGTATATATCGGGAAAACGCCGGTTGAAAATTCTAGTATTTATAAGGGGGAGACAGAGCATATGGCAATGACAGATTTCGATTTCATGCTGACAGAAGAGCAGATCGAGCTGCGGAACCTGTTCCGCGATTTTGCACAGAAGGAAGTCAAGGAGCCCTGCCGCGAGTCGGAAAAACTGGGCGAGTGTCCGGAATATCTGGTCAAAAAGGCCATCGATATGGGCGTTCCCATGATGACCCTGCCGGAAGAGTACGGCGGCCTGGGGCTGGACTATCTGACCTGCGCCATCATTCGGGAAGAGCTGGCACGCGGCGACGTAGGCTTTGCCTCCCGGGTGACGGGATTCGGCTTCACCCCCTTCCGCCTGGCCGGCACGGAAGAGCAGCGCCATATGGCCGCGGAAGCCATGACTGCCGGCGGCGTCATTGCCTTCGCCCTCACGGAGAGCGGCGCCGGTTCCAATGCGGTGGACATGTCCACCACCGCCCGTAAGGACGGCGACGGATACATCATCAACGGCGGCAAGACCTTCATCACCAACGGGGACTGTGCCGATATCGTCGTGACCTTTGCCGTAACCGACAAGTCCAAGGGCTCCAAGGGCATTACCGCCTTCATGATCCCGAAGGGCACCCCCGGCTTTGACGCCGGCCACCACGAGGACAAGATGGGATTCCGCAACGTGCACACCTGCTCCCTCTTCTTCGACGATATGCGCCTGCCCGACAAATACCGTCTGGGCGAGGAGGGTGAGGGTTTCAGCATCGCCATGCGCATCCTCAACGTCTCCCGCCCCGCCAATTCCGCCAACTGCGTGGGCTTGGCGCAGGCCGCGCTGGACGAGGCCGTGGCCTACTCCAAGCAGCGTGTGGTCGGCGGCCAGCCCATCTGCAAGAAGGGCGTGATCGCCGCCATGCTGGCCGACATGGAGATGCAGGTCCAGTCCGCCCGTCAGATGGTCTGGGCGGTCTGCCATGCGGCCAACGCCGGCATCTTTGACAAAAAACTCACCGCCGTCGCCAAGTGCTTTTGCAGTGACGCCGCCATGAAGGTGACCACCGACGCCGTTCAGATCTTCGGCGGCAACGGCTACTCCAAGGAGTATCCGGTGGAAAAGCTCATGCGTGACGCAAAGATTTTCCAGATCTTTGAGGGCACCAACCAGATCCAGCGGGATATCATCGGCCGCCAACTGGTAAAATAATCTGTTGTAGGGACGCGCCGCGGGGGAATTCCCCGCGGCGCGTTCTTGCGCTGTAGTTATGGGATGGGCCGGACCCCGCAGACGCGGAGCACCTGCCCCTCCACAGAAAATCGGATGTTGAGCCCGGCGAAATCCATGCCGTAGACCCGTCCGGGGTCCTGCTGATAGGAGGGGCGCGGATCACGGGCCAGTATGCCCAGCAATGCATCTCGCTTCTCCTCCGGTACCAGCGCCCGCAGGCGCTCCGGCAATTCCACCTCCAGCAGCTCCCCTCCGTCCGGACCGGCAAAGCCGCAGGACGCCTCCGGGCGGCAGTCCGCATAGGGGAGATACGGCTTGATGTCCAAAATGGGGGTTCCGTCCATCAGGTCCGCCCCCGACACCAGCAGCACCGGTCCCAGGGCGGGGTGCTGCTCCACCCGCTCCAACCTGACGCAGGACAGGCCGATGGGATTGGGCCGGAAGGGGGAACGGGTGGCGAATACGCCCATCCGCGTGTTTCCGCCCAGGCGGGGCGGGCGCACGGTGGGAGACCAGCCATCCCGCACCGCCGCGGAAAACTGCCAGATGAGCCAGAGGTGGGAGAATCCCTCCAGCCCCCGCAGGGCATCCGGGTTCCGATACTCCGGCTCGAAGATGACGGAGGCCTTGAGGGCCTCCACCAGGCCGCTCTGGCGGGGAATGCCGAATTTTGTGGGGAAATCGCTTCGAATTCTGGCCACCACCGTCATGGACAGGCTGTCCATACCCTCACCTCACACCAAAACTTCTTTTGCGCCGCCCTGCGGCGCGTGGTTCTTTTCCTTGAGAAAGGGGATCAGTTCGGACTCCGGCATGGGCCTTGCATAATAGTAGCCCTGGATCCAGTCCGCTCCGTAACGCGCCAGAGTCTCCGCCTGTGGCACCGCCTCGACCCCCTCCGCCATCACCTGCAAGCCCATGTTGTGGAAAAGGCACACCAGCGTGCGGACCAGCAGATCAGCCCGCTGGTCATCCGGAAATTCCGCCACCAGGCTCTGGTCCAGCTTGACGCATTCAAACGGCAGGTCCAGCACACAGGAGAGATTGGAGTATCCCGTCCCGAAGTCATCCAAGTAAAAATGGATATCCCTGGACGCCATCTCGGCCATAGCGGTCCGCATCCGGTCCATATCCTGGAGCAGCACCCGTTCCGTGATCTCCACCTTGAGCCGGTCATGGGACACGCCGTTCCGGTCCAGGCTGTCCACAATGCGGGAAATCAGCTCTTGCTCCGCAAACTGCTGCATGGAGAGATTGATCGAAACCGACCTCAGGTCAGGCACCCGCCCACTCCCTAACAGGCGACAGGTTCCCTCCAACACGATCCAGCTCAGCTCTCCAATGAGCCCCGTCTCCTCGGCCAGCGGAATAAACTCCGCCGGCGAGATCATATTCCCTTCGTAGTCCTGGAGCCGGAGCAGCGCCTCCGCAGAGGTGAAGGCGCCGCTCCGGCAGTCGTAGATCGGCTGGTACCAGACCTGGAACCTCTGCTCCAAAACCGAGCGGCGCATGATATTGACCAGCATCCTTTCTTTTTCCAGCAGGGCGGCGGTCCGCTCGTTGAATCGGACGGTATCTTCCGGCCCTGCCTTGGCCAGCCGGAGACCATATTCCAAGCCCTCGATGATCTGGGTCGGACTCCAACTCTGGCCGGTGCAAATCAGCTCTGCAAAGCGGGCGGTGAGCCGGGTCTCCACCTCTCCCAACCTCCAATTCCGCTGAAACCGCTCCCGCAGCTTCTGCAAGTTGTCCGTGGCCTCCGTTTCTCCCCTCCAGGGGAAAACGACTGCAAACTCCACATTCCCGAACCGAAAGGCACGGGCCTGCCGACACAGGCCATCCAGATATCGGGCGACCTCGTAGAGAAAAGCGTCCCCCCGCTGATGTCCAAACCGCTGGTTGATGGTGACGAACTGCTGCAGCGAAAGGAGCACGATCTGAAATTGCTGGCGGCCCGCTACCCGCAGGGAGAGCTCGGCAAAAAAGCTGTTCCGGTTCCCAATGCCCGTGAGGCCATCCGTCTCGATCCGGCTGCTTTGGAAGCTGATAAAAAGAATCAGGTCCGCCATGGCCATCATCATGCCGTTGAGTAGGACTTGGGGATAAGCGAGCTGAAACGCCGCAAGGAAAATGGCAAGAGGCGGAAGCGTGTGCATCAGTTTCACCATGGGGCGGTTCACACTGGCGCGGTTCTGCACATAGCAGACTGCCAGCAGGAGCAGTTCCGCCGCCATAAGGGCATAGCCGATGCGGTTCAGCGGTCCGCGGCGGTAGTTTCCGCCCGGGTCAAAGGAAAACAGGACACCGCTGCTCAAATTCCACAGAATCAGCAGTAAATATCCCAGGGTCCCCCCGGATATACACAGCAATGCCCGCCTCAGGTGTCGCTTGTCATAGACATGCTCTAAAATGAGATAGCAGAGATAGAGGACTATGACGGAACAGGTGAGCACAGCGACCAAAAAATATGCGCTGTTCAAAATTAGATTGACCGCCCGGGGGACTTGCTCCGTATGCTCAATGGTATATACACAGACCGCATTGAGAAGGACCGTGGCGAGAGACAATCCCAGACAGCTCCGGTAGACTTTGCCCTTTCGCGTCACAGCCAATTTCTTTTCCCGGTAATAGGCCATCAAAACCACGATCATCATCGCGGCCAGAAGTTCCGCCGCTAGGGACCACTTGACCATTATGCACCCACCCCCTCGGAGCTTCCCGGCCCCTGCCGCTTATTTTATCACAGATTTTAACCATTTCATATATGTTTAATAAAAAATGTAACAACTTTTACTGCTTTCACTTGGCCACGTTTTCTGTCCCTCCTGCGCGGCTTGTCGTCTTTTCACTTTTTGCCCCAAAGCGTGAAATGTATGCTATAATAGCCCTGTCCTCACGCACAACCGACAGAAAGGATGTAGATCCATGACTTCCATTTTTTTTAGTCCCCGGGGAACTACCAAAAAGACTGCACGGGCCATCTTAGGCCACCAGGAAAAGGTGCTGGAGCGGGATCTGCTTGGCCGTCCCTTGACGGAGGAGTGGACGCTTCCCGCCGGAGAGCCAGTTCTTGTCTCCATGCCGGTGTATGCCGGGCGTATTCCGGGTATTTGCCGGGAAATGCTGCTGGCTCATCTGAAAGGGCATGAAAATCCCGCCATCGCTGTGGCTGTATATGGGAATCGCGACTATGACGACGCTCTGGTGGAGCTGCAGGACCTGCTGGAGGAAAACGGGTTCTGCGTAATTGCAGGAGCGGCTTTCGTGGCGCAGCATTCCATCTTCACCAAGGTCGCCGCCGGTCGGCCCGATGAGGACGACAGGCGGCGCATGGCGGAGTTTGGCGCCATGTGCCGGGAAAAGCTCTCCGGATTCGCCCCGGACGCGCACACCCCGATCCATATAAAGGGAAACCGGCCCTACAAAAAGGCCAAGGGCGTTCCTTTTCAGCCTGAATGCAACCAGAACTGCATGAAATGCTATGCCTGCGCCAAAAATTGTCCCACCCATTCTATCCCTCTGGAGACGCCTTGGCTCACCCGTACTGACACCTGCATCTCCTGCGGCGCCTGTATCTATCTGTGCCCCACGCAGGCCAGAGGCTATAGAGGTCCCGTTTTCGAAGTGGCCGCCAAGGGGTTTGAAGCCATGTGCGCAAAGCGCCGGGAGCCTGAGCTCTTTTTCTAAGCACCTCCGCCGGTAGAGGCCCCGGCTCTCCGCTCCAGAAAAACCGGGCAGGAAACTTATCGTTTCCTGCCCGGCACTTTTTTGCCTTTTCCCCGTGCTATAAGCTATTTTTATCCCCGGCATAGCCAAGGGATGTGTCTTTGGTAGCGCCAAAAGCAAACGCAGAGATCAGGCCCCATTAGAGGGGCCCGGTCTCTGCGTTTTTCGGCACGCTTTTTATCATCCGAAGCGACTGGCGGTACGCGCCCCGGCACTTTCAAAAAAAGATTACTGCAGAGGCTGGCTTGTTAAGCTATCGATGTCGTATTCGCCATAGTACATATACTGTAGTCCATCCGCCCAAGAATTGGTTGGGGATGCCTCATAGATCATGCCGACTTTGCCATTAGAGAGTTCTACCATGCTACTGTATGCAAAAAGCTCATCGGCTGCCGTGACCTGATACTTGTACTCCCAATCAATTTCATACTTGGTGCTCCCGTTATCATAAGTACCGTTTTCCTTAAGCAGCCCTACATAGATGCGTCCATCGGTCCTGCTCCTGTTGTAAGCCATGGACAGAAGGACTGCCGGATAAGATTGGCCGTCCTTTGCGGACACCACGTCTTGGCTGTATGCGATGGCGGAAAGCTGGCTGTTGGTCCCGGCGCTGTTATCGCCGAAGGTGGAGTGGACCTCAACCCAAGTGAGGCCCCCGTCCAGGCTGGTAGCCGTCTTACACTTACCGCCCGAAGATGCGGTATTGCGCATAAAAATTTGCAGGTTGCCGTTGGGGAGCTCTACAATGACCGATTCGTGCCCCAGTGTATTCGGCAGCGGTTCCCCATGTGCCCAGGTCACGCCGCCGTCGTCACTGTAAATGACTTCCGTGTGAGCAGATCCGGTGAGCCCGCCACCGCCTTCACCCTGGAAGTAAATGGGCACGACCAGCCGGCCCGCATGCTCACCGTGCTGGAGTTGGATACCGTGGCCCGGCCCAGTGAGGTAGTAGTGGGATTCTTCTCTCTTGACCATACCCGTGATAAGCTTGTCCGTGTGCCAAGTCCGACCGCTGTCCGTCGAATAAAGTTGCATGATGTAGTTGGTGTTGTAGACTTGGAGCTCCGAGTCCTCGTAGAAAATTTTCATTGGAACAGAGACGGATGGAGCCGCGGCGTCAGAGGATTTTTGCGTAACGGTCAGAGCCGTCCCATCCTTATAGAGTTCGTAATTTTCCCCCAGGCTATACTCAGAAAGCGCACCCAGGGAGAGCCCGCTGTCATCCACCGGTGTACCGCTGGAAGTGTAGGGCAACGGCGTGCCGGTAAGGTGGTAGACATTATAGCGCCCGTCCGCATTTTTGGCCCCATATATGTCGGCTGCATAGTTAAACTTGCTGCGATCCACATTCATATTGATATTGCCGGACTTGATATTCTGGTCGGAGAGGAGCAGATACTTCTGGCCGCCAATGGTGCAGAAGCCGTCGCCAAGGGCAACGCTTCTGGCAGTGCCGCCATGGGCTTGACCATACTGATCTACATTGAGCCATTGGAATCCGCCGCCATTCCAGGCAAAGGCGTCAATGAGGAGCAGAACGCGGTCTGTGTGGACTGTATCCTCAACAATCACGCCGTCGATGAAAGAGGCGGACTTCTGTTTATATCCGTACTCATCAGCGTAGTCCCTCATGTGGAGCACGTCAGGCACGGAGGCGTCCAGCCATCCTTCCATGATGTCATGGGCGGCGGCATTCGGTTTAATACGAATCGCCGCGTCGATATTTTCCGCGCTGTCGCCGGTACTGCCGAAGTTGGCGTCTGTACCCGCAATCAAGGTTCCATCGGAGGCGGCAAGCAGGAAAGGAATACGGAAGAACGTGGAGCCGGTAGCATCTCCGTTGAAGAAGATCGCGTTGGATTCCCGGGCTGTGTCCTTCGTGCGGTCAATCAGTTCCTCATCTGTCAGAGCTGTAGCGTAGATTTCAATGGATTCAATGGTGCCGGTGAAGGGGTAGCTGTTCTGGTCGTTGGATCGCTTCAGCTTGCCCACGAAAGCTGTAGTCAATCCGCTCATGCCGTCCAGGAAGAGGTAGTCCGTTCCGGTCTTGGAAACAGTACTGCCCAATGCGCCGTTTGCAAACAGCTTGTATCCCACGCCGGCCTCCGCCTTAAAAGCAACGGTATTGCGTTCTCCACCGTACACCCTGCATGTACCAGAATACTTCGGGTTATCACTGTTGCGCAACTCGAAGCCAAAGGTATTTCCGCTCTCATAGACATGGAAATGGGCGTTTACCTTGGTGGGGTCGCTGATGCTGAAAAAAGAGCCCACTCCTGTATTGGTATTCTGGTATTTTACAATTATGCTGGCATTGTGGAGGCCTTTCAGCGTATCTACCAGTGCGGAGCTAAGCTCTACTGCATCTGCGGCGCTGTTGATCGTGATATTTTGAGCTGAATAGACAGGCACTGCGGAGGGCGGCCAGGTTTCGCTGCTGAGTGCGGCCGCCTCAGCCTGCGTGAACACCTCTGGGAGGAAAGCCACGAAAGCAATCCTGCCCACGAAATTCGCGTTATTATTGGAGTTTGCCAGTGCACCGGAGGTACCGCCGATGTTCAAGAACTGAATGTCGTTGACATCAGCGTTTTGGTTGAACCAGGAAGCATAGTTGGGAAATTGCGTAGTAGCACTTCCATCGAAGCTGGTCACGGTCTTGGCTGTCTTTACCTCCGGGTCGGAAGCATCAACGCTGTAAACAAAGGTGTGCCAGTCCTGACCGACTGCCGTTCCAGAGAGATTTGCCACCATACCGTCAGGGAAATCGATCCGTTGAAGGTTTACCGCCGGCACTTTATTTGCCAATACCGCGCCATAGTGCCCCACAGCGGTATCTTTTCCTGCGACAAAGAGGACCTGGTTCGCAGCAGCCGCGCTCTGATAACGAATCAGCAGCGTACCCTGGACGCTTGCTTTTAGACGGGAGATGTCCTGTGCTGTACCATTGACGATACGGCTGCCGTCGAAAACCTGATCGTCGCCATCATAGCGGTAACAGAAGCCGTTGGCTGCAGCGCGGTCCAGCACTTCCGCAAGTGTGTTCCCCTGGGCTGTCCCAGCGGAGGCCGCGCCAGTCGGTACTGCAATGGAAAAAGAGATACACATCGCAAGAGCCAAGGCAGAAAACGTTCGAAGTAAATGCTTCTGCTTCATAGAATGCCTTCCTTTCAAAACACATCTTAGGCTTCTTACTTTCTAAATACAAACACAGTTTTAGCCGATGATCTCCTCTACTTTCACCTTCCGATTCTCCCGAAGTGAGCGTGTGGCGGCGTCTGCAGTGGCGATGGCCGCCCGGGCGGCCCTGCCGTTCAAGAGCGGCTTGAACTCGTCGGGGACTGGCTCACCGTGCATGACGCTGTTGAAGAACCTCATCTCATTTTTCATAATGCCGTGGAGCCACAGCGGCGGCTTCTTGCCGGGGTGGCCATACTGAATGGCCCCGTCCATCTCCGTGCTGTGGTAGATCCGGGTGCGCTCGTCATCTTCCTCTTTGGACTCGTGAACCAGGTAATGCTCCTCCCCGTCGGCGGTCTTTACCGTCATACCCACGTTGAACATATCGATACGGATGGCTCCCTCAGTGCCCTGGACCAGCAGATAGTGCTCCGGCCAGTGGAAAGCGGAGCCGTATTCCACCACGGCGTAGGTATTGTTGCCAAACTCCAACTGAAGGAAAAGCATATCATCCTCGTCCCCGAAGTGTTCCCCCTGATGGGCCACATTGCCGCCTACCATCGTAACCTCGGTGGCGGGACCCATGAGGAATTGGATACAGTCCAGCTCGTGGATATGATGATAGAGGTGGCCGCCGGACTTGGCCCTGATCTTTTTCCAACTAACCGAGGGCTGCTCCTCCTCCCAGCCGTTCCGGGCGGAATGACAGTAGAGGACCTTTCCGATCTTGCCTTCGGCAATGAACTGCTTGGTCCGGCGAACGGCGCGGAAGAAGTTCATCACGTGCCCCGCCATGAAAACCACGCCATTCTCCTCCGCGGCGCGTACCATCTCGTCACAGTCGGCATAACTCAGGGCGATGGGCTTTTCGCAGAAAATGTTTTTTTTGTGCCGGGCAGCACAGAGAACCGGCTCCTTATGGAGGTAATTGGGCGTAGCCACAATCACAGCATCTACATCCGGCCTGGCACACAAACCCTCCAAATCAGTCTCCAGGTCGCAGTGAAGCTCTTGGGCAATGGCCGGAGCATTGTCCGGGTCCAGCACCGCCACCACCCTGGCCCCTTCCTGCTCATTTAGGATACGGCCCAGTTCAGCGCCAAAATACCCGGTCCCGACGATTGCGTAGCCAATGGTTTTCATAGTGATTTCCCCTTTGATGTAGAAAATATTATTTAATGGAACCTTGTGCCAACCCACCAGCTATTTTCTTCTGGATCAGCATGAAGAAGACCACGGAGGGCACTACTACCAAGGCGGAGGCGGCCATCATGACGCCCCAATCCATGACTTCCTGCCCTCCCAAAGATTTCAGCGCCACAGCCACAGTCATTTTGTCGCTGCTGTTCATTAAAATCAGGGAGTAAAGGAACTCGTTCCAGGCGTTGATAAAGGTGTAGATGGCTACGGCCACCACGCCGGGGGCTACGATGGGCAGGACCACTTTACCGAATACTTGCAACTTGTTGGCGCCATCCACCCGGGCCGCCTCTTCGATTTCCAGGGGTACAGTCTGGAAAAAGCCCACCAGCAGCCATACGGCGTAGGGCACCGCGAAAGACAGATACACAATGATGAGGCCCACGCGGTTGTTCATCATCCCCGCCTTGCCCATGATGATGGAATAGGGCACCGCCAGCAGAATGGGTGGGAACATATAGGTGGTGATAAGCACCCGGGTCAAAACCTTGCCAAACTTGGGAAAGAAACGGACCACGCCGTAAGCCCCCAGAGCGGAAATGGTAATAGCGATCAGCGTCGTACAACCGGCCACGATGATGCTGTTGACGATATTGACGTTAAAATGGAGTTGTCCCAGCACGGTCTTGAAAAAATCAAAGGTGATTTCCTTAGGCAGGATGGCGGTAGGGTTGCCCGTGAGCTCACCCTTGCTCTTGACAGAGGAGAGGAGAATCCACAACAGTGGAAACGCGGCAATGGCGGCCAGGATGGTCAGATAAGCATAACTGATGACATCACCTAGCCAGCCACGGCGAAGCCGCCTTTTTTTGCGCATCATTCACCCTCCTTTTCCCATTTATTCAGCAGGCGGAAGTACAGGGCGCACACCACCAGCAGGAAGAGTAGCAGCAGTACCGTCACCGCGGAGGAACGGCCCAGTTGCTTCAGCCCCCAGCCAAGGTTGTAGGCGTAAATGGGCACGGTCTGCGTCAGGTTGGCAGGGCCGCCGCCAGTGATGAGGTAGATGATATCAAAGCTGTTGAAGACCCAGATGGTGCGCAGCACCACCAGGAGCCCGACCACCATACGGATATGTGGAACCGTGATATGGATAAAAGACTGCCAGGCTGAGGCTCCATCCAGCTGCGCCGCCTCATATTGGTCCTTGGGTACTGTTTGGAGGGCAGAGAGGATGTTGACCATAATCAGTGGCGCGCCAAACCAGATGTTTACAAAAACCAAAGTTGGGAAGACAAGCCCAGCGCTGCTTAAAAACTGCGGCGGCGTGGCACAAAGGCCAACCTGGACCAAAAAATTCGGCAGGAAGCCGGAGACACCGTTTAAAATCCATTTCCAGGAAAAGGCTAAAACGATGGAGGGAAAAGCCCAGGGTATAATGAGGCATGTGCGGTAGACCCCTGCCGCATGGCGGATGCGGTTGAGTGCCAAGGCACCGGTAAATCCGACCAGAAGCTGCCCCAGCAAGGATGCCGCCGTCCACTTGATATTGGTCCAAAACGCCGCCCAGAAGACCGGATCTGTGAGGATTTTTGCATAATTTTCAAACCCGACAAAAGAATAGGCCGGTTTGATAAGATTCTTGTTGGTAAAGCTGTAGAAGATGCTGGACATCACCGGATAGAGCAGCAGAAGCAGCACCACCAGCATTGCAGGGAGTATGAAGCAAAAGCCGGTAACTTTTGCTATCATTCGTTTACGGCTTCGCATATTGCCAACCCCTTTCAGAACCACGGCGGGGACAAATATTCGCCCCCGCCGTATCCTGGGTTCCTTGTTTCCTTTTCCGGGCGTCCTTTAGCCGGTTGCAGTTGCAAACAGGTCGTTGAGCTGGTCATTGGCCGCCTTGGCCGCCTGTTCCACCGGCGTGCCGTTGAGTACAATGTCCTGGAACATGTTCTCCACCACCCGCTGATTGGCCAGGATACCGGCCTCCACACAGGGGCCGTATTCCATGCCGACATAAGTGCCGTGACTCAGGGCATCGCTGATGACCTCCATCGCGTGCTGGTACTTCTGAATGGTGGGATCGGCTAGGAAAGCGGGATCATCGGTGATCTCTTTCAGTGCGGGCAGCATACCTACGGGGACGGAGTGCAGGAAGGGGATGTACACGTCGGGCTGGTAGAAATACTCAATGAACGCCTTGCAAATCTCCGGATGCTTGGAGTTCTTCCATACCACCAGGGGCATGTTGTTGACGATGTAGTCGGGCTGGTCTCCCTTGTTGATGGTGGGTACAGGGGCGCAGTCGATATAGTCCATCAGCTCGGGGGTGTTGGACTCCACGCCGCCAATATGGAAACCGGAGTTAAAGTCGAACGCATTCTTGCCCTGGTAGTACAATGTCGCCTGATCCAGAGTATTATAATTGATGGAATCGGCAGGGGAATTGTTCTTGTACATATCGGTCCAGAACTTGATCCCCTGTATGGCGGTATCGCTGGTCAGATTGGCTTTGTGCTCGGGCGTCAGCAGCGACTCGCCGTGGCTGCCTACATAGACATCCAGGAAACAGGTGGCGTAGAGGTCGTTGGTGCCCATAGGCACGGAACAGCCATATACGGCGCCGTTCTCGCCCTTGGTGATCGCGGTGGCCGCGGTGTTAAACTCGTCCCAGGTGGTGGGGACCTCCAGATTGTACTTCTCCAGCAGATCTTTGCGGTACCACATGACGAAAGCGTGGGAGTAGATGGGCACGGCGTAGCAGTTGCCGTCGGAGTAGGTCATCTCCTGAAGGGGAGACTCATAGAAGCGGTCCCGGCCGATATCGTCGATCAGATCGTCCAGGGGTATGATGGCATCGGCGTTGATCATCTCCACCACTTGGCCCGCCTGGGCGGTGGACATATCGGGGACGTTGCCGGAGGCCAGACCCGTGGTCCACTTGGTATAGAAGTCGGCCCAGGAAAAGGTCTCGATATTGATTTTTACCTTGGGATGATCTGTCATGAACTGATCCGCCGCAGCCTGAATGGTCTCCAGCCGGGGACCCTGGGTAAAAGAATGCCAGAACGTGATCTCGCCCTCAAGCTCGTCGGTTTGGGCAGACTGGCTGGCGGAGGGTGCCTGAGTGTCAGGGGTCTGGGAAGAGGGAGTTGAACCGGACGGGCCGCACCCCGTGAGCAGTGTCGCCGCCATCAGGACGGCCAGAAACAGAGACATAGCCTTTTTCATAATTTCCTCCTTCTATCTCGCGCATTGTTTGTGCAAACCGTCTTACAAGTTTATTATAGGAAAGAGCTTCCAAGTTTCATAGACCATAGCTAGCTTAAAATTAGCATAAAACAATCAAAAAACTGTTGTTTTAACATCAGGGTTACTCCCGGGATGCCTTTCTGTATTGGTTGGGTGAGACACCGAACACCGATTTGAACATGCGGGCAAAATAGTTCTGGTCGTCAAAGCCCAGCTCGTATGCAATGGTGGAGACCCGGTCATTCGTCACCAGCAGGCGGCGGGCCGCCGTCACCATCCGCAGTTCTTTGACAAAATCACCCGGCGATTTGCCCGTGTGCTCTTTGAAATGGCGCCGGAGGGAACTGGGGCTCATCTGGGCCATGTCGCTCAGAAATTTGGTATCAAAGGGCTCCGTGGGATGGGCGATAAAGTAGTCCACCACCACTTGGATGCGCGGGTCCTGTTTGATGGCAGAGGACCGTGCCTCCCGATGCCGGATACTTTCAATAGAAAAGTCGGCTTCATGACCTTCGCTCTCCTCCAACACGGCCTCCGGGGTCTGCTCTACCAGCCAGGCCAGGATAAGCTCCAAGTTCCCCCTGATGCGGAACAGACGGCTGGAGTTTCTGCTGGTTGCGTTGCAGTGGACCTCCTGAAAATAGGAAAGGACCGCTTGCTCGGCGTTTTCGGTGACCGGCGGGATATGGAAAAACTCCGCCAGGAAATCGTTGTCGTTAAGGCGCACGGTAACGGTAAAGCGAATGCTGATGAACTCAAAATCATCCCCCAGTGCATGGCACTCCAGCATACAGCTATCCGGAATATACGCCACCTGGTTTTCGTGGACCTGGTATTCCACTCCGTTGATGGTAAACACGGCACTCCCTTTCAGAATGTAGCGCAGCATGCAGTAGGGAACGTAGGTCTCAGGGTAAACCCATCCCTTGTGGAACACGTATCGGTCGACATACAAAAAGTTAAAGCGCATGGCGGAATATAACGACGGTGGTATATGCATGGCGAGGCCTCCTTAACAAATGTATGATTGACGCAAAAATTGCTCGAATCATCCTAATTATAGGCATATAGCACATAGAAAAGCAAGCGTACTTTCGATATAATATATACAATGACAGTTGTGCGAGGGGATATACCATGGATAAATTGTCGAGGATGCGCCGGGAGGCGGAATCCGCCTACCCGTCACCCGGCGAGGTGGACGCCTGGGCGGAAGGACTTCTCATAGGAAGCGAAAAGGTAGCGGTGGAGGGGGCGGTGCTGGATGATATGCCTATCCGCGTCCCCTTTGGCAACAGCCCGAATACTTTGGTGAACCGCTATGTGAAATTTACTGCCAGCGACGGGCGGAGGCCTTTTTATGGCTATTGGCAGCCGGCGCTGAACACACCAGCTCCACTTCTCATCAACCTGCCGGGGTACGGCGGTTCCATTACCATGCACCCCCAGATAGCCGACTTAGGCTATCACATCCTGCACGTCTCGCCACTCGGGTATGTGACCCCAGAAAAGACAAGAGATGAGCTGGCGCTCCCGGACGGAAACTGGCCGGTCTTGCCCAACACTGCCGCCGGGATACCGGGCGGCTACGGGGACTGGCTTTCCGACTGCTTGCTGGCCATCCGCTGGGCCCAGGCCCGGCCGGAGGTTCTGCCACGGCGCCTGTCTCTGTTCGGCACCAGTCAGGGGGGCGGGGGCTCACTGCTCCTGGCGTCTATCCTAGGGCCTGAAAGGGTGCGCTGCGTCTGTGCGGATCTCCCGTTTCTAACCGACTTTCCGGGTTCCGGCTTGGAGGGCGACGCCTATTCCCTGCTTCAGCCAATTTATGAGGCTGTCCCGGCGGCTGACTTTTGGAGGAGGCTGGGGTATGTGGATACCGTGAGCCATGCCCATCGGCTGACGATGCCGGTACTGCTCTCCGCCGGCGGTGAGGATGCGACCTGTCCGCCCCGCACCGTTGAACGGCTGTTCCAAAGCCTTTCTGGCACGAGGCAGTATACCTATCTCGAGCACCAGGAACACACCCATTCCCGGTCCAGCATGTACCTCTTTTCCGCTTGGCTGCGGTTATACGCATAAGGTTTCCTACCAGAAGGGAGGGCAATATGAAACTCGGCAATGAAGAGACGCTTCAGAGGATCAAGGGCGGGCTTATCGTTTCCTGCCAGGCGCTGCCGGAGGAGCCGCTCCACAGCTCATTTATCATGGGGCGTATGGCACTGGCGGCTTCTCAGGCAGGAGCCGTGGGAATCCGGGCTAATACCGTTGCGGATATTAAGGAAATTCGCAACATGGTGGACCTTCCCATCATCGGAATTATAAAAAAAGTCTATGACGACTGTCCGGATGTCTATATCACCCCCACTATAGCGGAGGTGGATGCCCTGACGGCCTGCGGCGTGGAGATCATCGCCACAGACGCCACACGCAGGGGCAGACCAGGCGGTGAGACCATCGAGACCTTCTTTCCCAAAGTCAGGGCCAAGTTCCCGGATCAGCTCTTTATGGCGGATTGCTCCAACGTGGAGGAGGGTATGGAGGCCGCCGCGCTGGGCTTCGACCTCATTGGCACCACCATGGCCAGCTATACCCCTTACACCAGGGGCTGCCCGCTGCCTCCCTTTGATATGATCGAATATCTGGTCAAAAATTGTGGAAAGCCCGTGGTGGCCGAGGGCAATATCATTACGCCCGAACATCTGCGCCATGCCATGGATCTGGGTGTCCTGACGGCAGTAGTGGGCAGTGCTATCACCCGCCCTCTGGAGATCACAAAGCGTTTTGTGGCCGTACTGAAATGAGTGGCAGATATCGAATTGCCGCGTTAGACATTGGCGGCACAAAAATCAAGGCCTGCCTTTTTGAGGGGGAGGTCCCCACTCAGACGGTCGAAGGGGATACCTTAGCCCGCAAGGGCGGTGCCCCCGCTGTCCTGGAACGTGCTGCAGCTCTGCTGCGCCCATTGCTGCCCTTTGACTTCATCGGCGTCAGCACGGCCGGACAAGTGGACCCAGGTACCGGGGTCATCCGATACGCCAATGAAAACCTGCCTGGCTATACCGGCATGGATGTAAAGGGATTCTTTGAGGCGCGGTTCCATGTCCCCGCCGTCATCCTCAACGATGTCTGCGCGGCGGCGCTCGGAGAGGGGGCCTATGGCGCCGCCCAAGGTGTACGGGACTATCTCTGTATCACCTACGGCACCGGAATCGGCGGCGGCGTGGTTCTGGATGGCCGTCTCTACTACGGGTCCGGCCCCTCTGCCGGGGGAATGCTGGGCGGCCTGATCCTGCACCCCGAGGATATGGACCCCCGGGACCCTTTCGCCGGTACTTATGAGCGGTATGCCTCTGCGACGGCCCTCTGTTTGGCCGCCAGCCGTTTGGACCCCTCTTTGACGAGTGGACGGGCCGTCTTCCAACGCATGAAGGACCCCTCTGTCCGGGCTGTCGTTGACGCCTGGCTCGACCAGGCGGCGGCCGGAATCGTCAGTCTGATCCATGTGTACAATGTCCCCCGTGTGGTTCTAGGCGGCGGGGTCATGGAGCAGCCCTACGCCATCCAAGGCGTCCAGGCCCGGACGAAGGCGCTTCTGATCCCCGGATTCCACGGCGTCCAAGTGGTAGGCGCCAAGCTTGGAAATATGGCCGGTCTGTATGGCGCGGCATATCAAGTGCTTCAGACCGGGTTAGGAGAAGGCTGCTATGATTTATGATAAGCTCTCTGAGATAGCCCGTTATCGTGGGCTGTCGGAAAATCTGGATATGGGGATCCGCTTTCTCCAGTCTACCGACCTTTTTTCCCTGCCCATGGGGCGGACTGAAATCTTGGGCAGCGACGTGTACTGCAATCGCTTTAACTACACCACTGTCCCCATCTCCCAGTCATCCCTCATGGAAGCCCATGAGCGTTACCTGGATATCCACATCGTTCTGTCTGGGCTTGAACAGGTAATGGTGGCCCCGATAGAGACGCTGACGGAGGTGGAGATCCGTGCTGATGAGGATTCCATTATGTACCGTGGAGCGCCAGAGTACACGTTCACCCTGGAGCCGGGACGGTTCCTTCTTGTCTACCCCGGTGAAGGTCACCTGCCGAAGCTTGCGCCCAAGGCCCCGGAGGACGTTGACAAGCTGGTCCTGAAAATCGCCTTTTAAAAAGAAAAGAGGAAATGACATGGAGCTCAAAAAATATCTGGGTGTCATCCCTGCGTTCTACGCATGCTATGATGATGCAGGCAATATTTCCCCCGAACGCACCCGCGCCCTTGCCCGGTACCTGCTGGGCAAGGGGGTCAAGGGCCTCTATGTAGGCGGCTCCTCCGGCGAGTGCATCTACCAGTCCGTCCAAGAGCGGAAGGTCATCTTGGAGAATGTGATGGCCGAGGTGGGGGGCAAGCTCACCGTCATCGCCCATGTGGCCTGCAACAACACTCTTGATTCCCAGGAGTTGGCCCGCCACGCTGAGAGCTTGAAGGTGGACGCCATCGCGGCTATCCCGCCCATCTACTTCCATCTGCCCCCTTATGGCATTGCGGAATACTGGAACGATATCTCCGCCGCCGCCCCCAACACCGACTTCATCATCTACAACATCCCCCAGCTGGCGGGGGTGGCCCTCACCCCGGCACTGCTGGCCGAGATGCAGAAGAACCCCAGAGTCATCGGCGTGAAGAACTCCTCCATGCCCACCCAAGATATCCAGATGTGGAAGGACCAGGGCGGCCCAGACTTCGTGGTGATGAACGGCCCCGACGAACAGTTTGTCTCCGGTCTGGCCATGGGCGCCACCGGAGGGATCGGCGGCACCTTCGCCGTCATGCCGGAGCTGTTCCTGAAGGTATGGGGCCTGTTCTACGCCGGAAAGGTGGCAGAGGCAGCCGCCGTCCAGAATGACATCTGCCGCATCATCTACAAAATGTGTTCCGCCCATGGCAATCTGTACGCTGTGGTGAAGGCCATCCTGAAGAAGCACGGCTGCGATATCGGTTCTGTCCGCAAGCCCTTGCCCGCTCTTATCGACAGTGATTTGACTGTGGTGGACGAGGCTTCCGCCATGATCGACGCCGCCATTGCAAAATAGTGCTGGGCCGTTTGGAACGAATAAAGGAGATACAAAGCCATGCGAATCTATCAGGAGTCGGACTACGAGGCCATGAGCCGTCGCGCCGCCAACCTCATTTCCGCAGAGGTCATCCGTAATCCCGCCTGTGTGCTGGGTCTGGCCACCGGCTCCACCCCCGTGGGGACCTACAAGCAGTTGGCCGTCTGGAGCCAGAAGGGCGACTTCAGCTTCAAGGAAGTTACCACTGTGAACCTGGACGAATACAAGGGCCTGGCACCCACCCATGACCAAAGCTACCGCTACTTCATGCAGGCCAACTTCTTCGACCACATCGATATCGACGCGGCCAAGACCCATATACCCGACGGTCTGGCCGCCGACCCCGGTGCCGAGTGTGCCCGGTATGACGAGCTAATCCGCTCCCTGGGCTACGCGGACCTGCAGCTGCTGGGCCTGGGTCATAACGGTCACATCGGTTTCAATGAGCCCTGCGACAACTTTGTGAAGGCGACCCACGTGATAGACCTGGCCGAAAGTACCATCGCCGCCAACGCCCGTTTCTTCTCCTCTGCCGACGATGTGCCCCGCCAGGCGCTCACCATGGGCATAGGCTGCATTATGGCCGCCCGCCGGGTGCTGCTGATCGCCAGCGGCGCCGACAAAGCCGACGCGGTGTACAATGCCTTCTGCGGTCCCATCACCCCTTTCTGCCCCGCTTCTATTCTTCAGCTCCACAACGACATGGTACTGGTGGGCGACAAAGCAGCCCTCAGCAAGCTGGTCGCCGCAGGGGTGCCTGTGTACGAATAGCCGGCTTTCAGGCCTTTGGCCTGGACAGAGTTTTGTCTCCCGGGACTTCTTTTTCGCCGAAGCGGCGACGGGCAGGCGCTGGATGCGCCCGACCGCTGTGTAACTCCCGGTCTGAAGAAGAATGGACCGGAAATACCTAGAAAGCCCCAGCAATCGCGCAAGGGAACCCATAAGGGAAAAAGCGAACGGGAGCCGCCCAGCCGCAATAGCCAGGGGACTCCCGCCTTTTTGTTTGCGCCGCACTCTTATGCGCATAACAATGTAATGTCAGGTTTTATTAGTTTTCTACTTCCACTGGACTCAGGCATGAGCCACCCGTGTTTTCCTCCTGAGGACGGTCAGCTCGAAACAGGATCGCCACCTGAATCGTAGTTTTCTTAGTTCGCTGATTCCTCCTCTACGGGGCTCAACTTTGGGCTCGCTGCCTTCTACAGCGAGTTTTTCCCGCAAATACCAGCGCAACGCTCGGCTTCCTTTTTAGATGGTTGTACAGTCCCTGACTGCCCATGCTGTTTGTAAAGGTCGTGTGCTCCATTTTTGTTCCGCTATTCTCTTCCAACAAAAGCAAAAACCCGTCATCCCTTGCAGGATAACGGGTTCCGTCTGGAGCTGCTACCCAAATTCGAACTGGGGACTTCATCCTTACGAACAGCTTGGGAGCTATCCATGCGCTGCTACAGAAGACTTTCCGGCCCTTTTGCCCCGGAAAGATGAGGTCTTGAGTGCTTTCCTGTCCACCCTATCCATCCGGTCATTTCCCCGTGTGGGTCAGACATGAGTCTTGATATTGCTCTGCGAGAAAAGCCCTTACGCAATTTAAACATTCTTCTGCCTCACGGCGTAGCCGTGCTGCTTTTTTAATGTAGATATAAGCTTATCAATATCAACAACTTAAGGTCGGATATTGGATTTGCGGTTAAAGCAGAATTTGGCCTTTCTAGGCCCGGGGCCGCGGCAGAAAGAACGATTAGGGCGAATGGGAGAAACAAGCACCCGCAATCTCATCAACGACATCTTAGATGGCACGGCGGCAATATTGGCCAGGTGGATACTTGCCTAGAAGTCCTGAAGGATTGCGTTGGGGGAGCAGCCCTTAAAATTGCACAGTTCCAGTTTGTTTCTCAAAATGTCGTATTTGGTTTCCACCGGTCAGCGGCGGAAGTACAAGGGCATAAACTGCTCATAGCGCAGGTCAAGCAGGTTTATCATGAGAGTTTCCGTCTCGCCGGAGGGCAGCCAAACCCGGATGACACGCAAGGAAACGTCCTGGTTTAAGTCCAACATGAAATCGTCGCTTTGTGTTTCATCTATCACATAGTTCCACTTCATTTTGCAGCGCATCGGGAAGCGGCTCCCATTGCCCTGGAGGAAAGCGAGGAATTTTGCGTCCGGATAGCCCTGGTCGAACAGAATCAGGCTTTGCGGGACAATCTTCAATTCTCTTTTAGGCGCTGGATGTGCCCCATTGCCTGTGCCCTCTCCATCCATTGATAAAAAGCGTTTCAGGCCCAGGTACGCAATCTCTTTACCGAGATGAAGTATGTAATACACCTATTCCGAAAAACTCATGGTTCTTGTCCGGGTAAAATAGCCCGGTTTTGTCCTGGATTCCCGTTTGTTGTCGTCTGCCTCTGCTGTTTTCTTGATTAGATCACATTTTTTCTCCCGTTTCATCTCGGCATCCCCTTATCGCAATTGCTTCCTTTGCAATTTTGAATGCCTTTTTCATTTTTCAATGCGCCATTTTACCAAAGTATTTCCACTTTTTTGTGTAATGCGTTATTTGTCCTTCAGTTGTTGGCATTGATAAGCTTATCGGCGCGAAGCACACCTTTGCGGAATCAATCGCCGCAGAGGTGGCAGGCAACGAAGTGGCCGGGGGAAACTTCTTTCAAAACGGGAGCCTCCTGGTGGCACCGCTCCTGGCAATGCTCGCAGCGGGCGGCAAAGCGGCAGCCGGGCTTGGGATCCACGGGGCTGACCACCTCGCCCTTGATGACCTTAATCTCCTTGTTGCGCATGGAGATATCCGGCTCCGGAATGGCGGACAGCAAAGCTTGGGTGTAGGGATGCACAGGCTTTGCGAACAGCTCGTCGGAACTGGTGAGCTCCAGGCACTGGCCAAGGTACATAACCATGATGTTATCAGAGATGTGCTTGACAACGCTCAGGTCATGGGTCACGAACATATAGGTCAGGCCCATGTCATCCTGCAGGTCCATCAGCAGGTTGAGGATCTGTGCCTGAATCGAGACATCCAGAGCGGAAACAGGCTCGTCGCAGACGATGAACTTGGGGTTGACGGACAGCGCACGGGCAATGCCGATACGCTGACGGCGACCGCCGTCCAGCTCGTGGGGATATGCTGTAGCATAGCGCCGGGCCAGACCGACCACGTCCATCAGATGTGCAGCGCGGTTAAAGATTTCGCGCTTCTTGGGCAGCGTCTTGTTGATGATCATGTACTCGGCAATGATCTCAATGACGGACTTGCGGGGATCAAGACTTGCGTACGGGTCCTGGAAGATAATCTGCAGTTCCTGACGCATTTTCTTCATCTGCCTGGTATTGTACTTGGTAATATCATCGCCATTATACAGGATCTGTCCGGAAGTGGGCTCAATCAGGCGCAGAATGGTGCGACCCAGCGTGCTCTTTCCGCAGCCAGACTCGCCGACCACGCCGATGGTCTCGCCGGCGTATACTTTCATGTTGATACCGTCGACTGCGTGCAGGAAGGATTTGTCGCCTACCTTAAAATACTTTTTCAGGTCTACGGTCTCAATCAGAGGGATTCTCTCTTCTGCCATAGCTTAGTCCTCCTTTTCCTGGTGAAAGAGATGGCAACGGATGGAGTGCGTGCCATCGGTATAGACCTCCGGAGGTACCTCCTTGCAGATCTCCATGCACTTGCCGCAGCGCGGTGCAAATTTGCAGCCCTTAGGCAGATTGGTGGGATCCGGCATCAACCCAGCGATGGGCTGCAGACGGGTCGTTTTCGACTTGAGATTGGGCAGAGAGGCAAACAGACCGTCTGTGTAGGGGTGGTGCTTGGCGTGGGTAAAGATATCCTCAGCGGTGCCGAGCTCGATGATCTCACCGGCGTACATAACAGCCACATTATCGCAGGTCTGCGCCACGATACCCAGGTCATGGGTGATCATAATCATGGAGGTGCCCAGACGGTCACGCAAATCGCGGATCATCATCAGCACCTGTGCCTGAATGGTAACATCCAGGGCGGTGGTGGGCTCGTCTGCGATCAGCAGATCGGGCTCGCAGGACAGCGCAATAGCAATCACGACACGCTGACGCATGCCGCCGGAGAACTGATGGGGATACTCGGACTTTCTGGCAGGGGGAATACCCACCAGGGTCAGGGTTTCATCGACGCGTGCCTCGATCTCCTCCTTGGAGCGGCCCGCCTCGTTGTGGACTTGCAGCGCCTCGGCGATCTGCTCGCCCACGGTCAGCACCGGGTTCAGGGAGGTCATGGGATCCTGGAAGATCATGGCGATCTTATCACCGCGGATCTTGCGCATATGTGCCTCCGGCAGATCTACGATGCTCTCGCCCTCGAAGGTGATGGAGCCGGAAGTGATTTTGCCGGTACGCTCGGGCAGAAGGCGCATGAGCGTCAGTGCCAGCGTGGTTTTACCAGCGCCGGTCTCGCCCACCAGACCCAGCGTGGCCCCCTTTTCCAGAGAGAGAGTGACGTCGTTGACGGCGTACACAGTCTCCAAGTCGGTTTTGTAGATGACGCTCAGATCCTTAATGTCTAACATCTTTTCTGTGTTACTCATGATGATAATTCCTTTCTGCCGGCATCAACTCTTCAGACGTGGGTCCATAGCGTCGCGCAGGCCATCACCCAACAGGTTCACGGAGAAAGCAGTCAGAACGATGGCCAGTGCGGGGAACAGCACCAGCAAAGGAGCACGCAGCATATCAACACGGGCACTGGACAGCATGGAGCCCCACTCAGGTGCGGGGGCAGGCAGGGACAGTCCAATGAAGCTTAGGGTGGACTGATAGATGACCAGGCTGGAGACATTCAGGGTCACGTTGACCAGGATGATGCCCAGCGTGTTGGGGATGATATGGCTGATGATGATACGGGCAGAACTGGATCCGCCGGCGCGGGCAGCCTCAACATACTCCTGGTCGACCAAATTCAGAACGCCGGAACGAACCAGACGGACATAGTTTGTGAAGTATGCCAGGGTCATTGCGATGATCAGCACGGGGATGCTGGAGCCCAGGGCGGCCACGACCACCATGGTGAACAGCAGATCGGGGATAGACATGAAGATGTCCAGAGCACGCATGATCAACATATCGACCTTGCCGCCGAAGTAGCCGGCGATAGCGCCCAGCGTGCAGCCGAACAGGCAGGAGCTGATGGAAGACGCAACTGCCACCAACAGCGAGTTACGGGCGCCATGCACCAGACGGGACAGAACGTCACGGCCATAGCTGTCGCAGCCCAGAGGATGCTCAGAGGACATGGGGGCCAGCTTGTTGTCGGCGATCTGGACAACACCAGCCTCATAACTGGCGATAACGTCCGCAAAAATGACGACCAGAATAATGCAGATCAGCAGAAACAGACCGATCATTGCGCCCCTATTCTTTTTCAGTCGGCGAAGGATCTCTTTGGCCTGACTGGGACGCTTGAAGTTGATATCCTCGCCATCGAGCATATTGCTGGCAGGACAAGTATAAGTTTTAGCCATCGAGATCACCCTCCCTTACTGTACTTGGCCCGGATACGCGGGTCAATGAACGCATAGATCACGTCTACGCCGATCATCAGCAGCGTGAAGCAGATGGACACCATAACGGCGCAACCAATGATCATGGGCTCATCCTTCGTGCTGATGGACTCAACGATCAGAGATCCGACGCCCGGGATGGAAAACAGCTGCTCAGTGGTGACCATGCCGGCCAGCAGGCAGCCGAAACGCATACCGATGGAGGTGACCACGGGCAGCAGCGCGTTCTTTAGAGCGTGCTTCCAGATAACCGTGCGCTCGGCAACGCCCTTGGCGCGGGCGGTGCGGACATAGTCCTGACGAATGGCCTCCAGCATGGAGGACTTGGTGAAACGCAGATAGGCAGACAGCTCACAGATCGTGGCTGCAATAACCGGCAGTACATAGTGCTTCGCTGATTTCAGGCCGAAGGATGGGAACCAGTTCAGCTTCAAAGCGAAGATGTACATAAGTAGGATACCGACAACAAAGCTAGGCACGGCAGCCAGGAAAAAGGCGATCATCGTGGGGATGGTGTCCATCAGCGAATTCTGTTTCACTGCTGACAAAATACCCAACGGGACGCCTATGCTTATCGATAGTATAAGAACTAAAATGGCAAGACGCAAAGTGACCAAAAACCGGGGCCAAAGTTCATCAAAAACGTCCAACTTGGTAGAGTAGGACTGACCAAAGCTGCCCTTGGTGACGATATCTTTCAAGTAATTAAACCAACGGACAACAACCGGATCATTATAGCCCAGCTCTTCGTTCATTGCCTCGACCTCCGCCGCATTAGCGTTGGGTCCCAGGATCATACGACCGGGGTTACCGGGCGTAATACTCATAACAATGAAGATGATCAGGGTAACACCAAGCACGGTGGGGATCAGGAACAATAACCGCTTGATAATATATCGATGCATGCTTTCCTTCCTTTCTAACGGAAGATCTTCAGTAAAAACGTGTGTGAATAAAGGTGCGCAACATCCCTGCGGATATTCAGAATAGAAGTTGTGTGCAGGCGACTTTCTTCAGCCACCTGCACACGACTCGTCACTAAATAACGTCCTTAGTTGAAGCGAATCAGATGCGCCGATTACGCCTTCCAGCTCCAGTCATAGACACGATAACTGGTTGGGACCGCGATAGCATTCAGATCCTTGTTGTAAGCAGCGCAGAAAGGAATGGTGATGACGGGCGTCAGAGTATGGGTATCATAGTAAGCGTTATACAGTTCAGTGTAGATCTCGATACGCTTCTCCTCGTCAGCGGTGGAGGCACCTTCCTCCAGCCACTCATCGAACTTCTCGGACAGGTCGTTAAACTTGCCGGAAGGACCATCGTAGACGCAGTTTTTGATGCCCACAGCGCTGGAAGAGCTCTGCTGCTCGAAGTTGTTGAAATCGTAGTTACCGCAGTCATACGCCATAGCCAAGTCGTACTCCTGCGCGACCAGACGGTCACCGGCCACGGAGTAGTCCTGAACGACCAGCGTGGAGTGGATGCCAGCAGCCTCCAGCTGAGCGTGGATCGCAATGGCATAGCTCTCGTTACGGCCGGCAGCGGCGATAAAGTCACCGAGCTGAATTCCATCGGGATAACCGGCATCCGCCAAGAGCTGCTTCGCCTTCTCCAGATCGAAGGGGATGGGGTTCTTCAGGGAGTCAGCAGCGGGAGCCGCGGCAGCATAGTTGGGGTTGATGTACATATAGGTGGGAGTGCCGTAGCCATCGCAGACCAGCTTGTTGACGCCGTCACGGTCAATGGCGTACATGATGGCCTCACGGACCAAGTCATTCTGCAGAATCGTGCCAGCGGTCGGGGACTCGATGTTGATGCAGAAGGTCATGACTTCGTTAGACTCCTTCTCAACACAGGTGAACTTGTCGGTAGACTTGATGTCCTCCCAGTAGGAGATGGGGACGACCATGTAATCGACTTCGCCATTCTGCAGAGCGGTGATAGCGGAGGTATCATCCTCGATCACGTTCCAGACGATCTTATCGATCTTGGCCCTGCCGCGGTAGTAATCCTCGAAAGCAACGGCACTCCAAGAGGTCTTGGGATTGTAGTTGTCTTCATCCCACATGTAGGGGCCAGTACCAGCCTTATTGGCGACCTTACCAAAGTTGTCGCCCTGCTCGGTAACTTCCTTCTGAGACAGGATCTTCACCTTGTGAAGCATGTGGCCGATGGGGGAGAAGGACTGATTCATAACGATCTTAACGGTGTGCTCATCGACCTTCTCGACGTGGTCCAGAGGACGGACGTAAGAGGCCTGCTTGGGGCTGGCCTGAGCTAGGTCATAGCTGAAGACAACGTCATCAGCGGTCATGGACTCGCCATTGTGGAACTTGACGTCCTTTCTCAGGGTAACAATGTACTCGGTGGCATCGTCGTTGGCCTCGATCTTCTCAGCCAGACGCAGATCGTAGCCACCCTCGGCCTCATTTAAATCATACAGGCCCTCATAAATGTTTTCGAAAACGGTGTACTCGTGGGTGTTGGTGGTTTGGTTGGGGTCACTGGTGGTCAAGAAGCCGGTGTTGCGAAGCGTAACAATGTTCTCGCTCGCATCGCTTCCCTGTTCACCGCCGCCGCCGCTGCCGCTGCCGCCGCAGCCAGCCAGAACAGCGACCAGCATCAGAGCGGACATGAGTAGAGAGATAAACCTTTTCATTTTTCCTCCTCCTTAAATTTGAATCCCGTCCATATATGTACCACAGTACATGCTGGTTGGTCACAAGCGAATTATATACTTGTATATACAGCATTGTCAAGTGGAACAAGCCACTGTTTTCAAAAATTGTCTGTTTCGACAAAGTTACCAACAAAAATATGGACGTATCGGCCAAAGGCTCGGATAAAATTTCTTTATTTGGAAGTCTCATTATCGTCTGAACCTGTCTTCACCCTATCCGTAGCCACCGGATATTTCGGAACAGTCTCGTGGCCGCTTGCCACCTTGCTCACCATATTGCGGATTGAAATAACTACCCCCAAAAAGAGCTGCAGACGGTCATGACAGAGATACGGCAAAACCCGCAAAAGTACAAACTTTCTGCGTAAAGCAAAACACGGTGCAGCCCTTACAACCATGAACTATACCGTATCCTACATGAAAACGTCGCTATTGGTCTGTGCCAAAGCAGGACTTCACTTAAAAATATGGATCAGGCCAGCGGCTTACACACCGGCGACACAGGTGATCTCGAACAGGTAGGGCTCGGCAACGGTGGGAGCCACGACGGTGTAGCGGGCGGGGCCCACATCCATGTTCAGGAAGAAGCGATCCCACACCTCGTTGGCGATGGCGCGGTCCTCACGCTTGGCGATGAAGATCTGGCAGAACAGAACCTTCTCCAGACTGGAGCCGGCAGCTTCCAGAACGTTCTTCATGTTGATAAAAGCCTGCTCGCACTGAGCTTCCAGACCCTCCTTCAGGACTTCGTTCTCGTCCTCACCGACCATACCCGAGACGAACACCAGGTTGCCATACTTGATGGCCTGGGAGACGTTGTGGGTGGGAGTGGCAGCCAGGGGAGTATAAACCTTTTCCTTCTTGAATTCCATAGTGGTACTTCCTTTCAGTTGAATTATTTATCTTCGGCCGGTACCAGGATCTCCACAGTACCGTTGATGCCGTCGAGTCTGATGTAATCGCCGTCATGGATTTCCACACAGGGATCGCAGTCGGCAGGGAAATCGGCGACACAGGGACGTCTGGTGTTGAAGATGGCAGTGCCGCACTTGGAGTCCATCGTGGTGAAGACGTAGCCGCTGGGGCCGACGCCGTTGTACTCGCTGTTGCGGAACATATCGGACCAGCCCAGAGAGCCGCGGCTGCAGGGCAGCACAATGATTTTGCCGGCAAAGCTGTCGCCATAGTGGACGTTATCCTTTTCGGTCACCACGCCGGTCTTCACATCAGCGCCATTCCAACCGACGATGCTGTCGGGGCAGACGAAAGCATAACCTTCTACCACAGGGCCCCAGGCAGGACGGCCCCGGATAATCTTATTCTTACTCATATCTCCTCTTAACCTCCCAATAACCGCTGATGGCAGCGTCAATGACCTGCTCATCAGAACCGTAGTAGATTGGGCAGTCCCGCTCATCCTTGCTGCCGTTGCACAGCTTGAAGGAGGACAGGCCGAGGGACTTGGCCCCCTTTGCCACGTTGATCGTGCGGAGGATGCAGCCGCTGGTCAGGATCTCCACGCCCCAGTCCTTCAGGTCCTGGATGATGTGGGCCTGCTCGGCCATAGCGTACTGGGCAATGTTGGTGAACACGCAGAAGCGGACGCCTTTCTTCACCTTTCTGCCGTTCATGTAACGCCAGATATTGATCAGCTCCTCGGCGGAGCAGTTGGGGCAGCCGATCTGCAGATAGTCGGCCGGGCCGGATTCCTTGTGGCAGACCTCATCCCAATAAGTCTGCAGGATCTCGTTGGTGATGGTAAACTCCGCCACAGGCTCGTGGCCACCCATAGCCATCTCATAGGTCTGCGCCTCGGGGGATACACCCACGATCAGGCACAGCTCACAGCCGCTGGTCACGGCCAGAGCGGTGAAGAACGTCTTCAGCTTGATCAGGTCAGGCCGCTCGAAATCGCCGCAGATGACGGGGACGGCATTGGGGGCCAAGCGACGGCCCACAGCAGCGCCCAACAGATCCCAGTCGGTCTTGTCCTTGGTATCACAGGCCACGTGGAACACGTGAGTGCCGTGGCGATTCTCGGGCAGGTGCAGGCCCCACTTGGGAGCTCGACCGCAGATTGCGGCGCAGAAAGTGGTGTTGCCGCCGCCGCCGTAGCCGCGGGCGCCCAGGATGGAGTTGCTGTAGAGCACGTTGCTGGACTCGGTGGTGACGAAATACTCGCCCATCACAGGCAGCCATCCGGCCAGATAGGGGGCGCAGGTGGAGCCGATCATCACGCCGCGGTCAGCCGCGTCAGAGAGGATCTGGCGGTTGTTCTCATAGAACTCCTTGGTCTGCTGAGTCCACTGCCACTGGAACGTGTCGCAGCAGTGCACGTCATCCATGACGTAAGTGCTTTCGTTGAAGCTGTTGAAGGTGGCTGGGTCCAAACCTGGGCATTTTAGCTTGGTCTGCCAGTCGTGATAGCCCATGGCTAGGATGTCAGGCCGATCCAGATTGCCATCGGGGAAGTCAGCCGGCTCGCAGGTGGAGCCGCAGCACAGATGAGCCTTGGTGATGGGCACCAGCTCCTCGGCGCCCAAGATTTGTGCATAGTCGATAATCTTCTGCAGAGCAACCTGCTTGGCAGCGCCGAACTCGCCGTCGAGCATGCGCTGCTCGTAGGGAGTCAACCGAATCATATCGTGCAATCTCCTCTCGTAGTTGGTTTGTGATTTTATGTACGATTGTGTGCAACCTACGTATGCTGGTATATACAGGTTGCCTTGTAAGTCTATCATAGATGCATTTATCTAAAAGTCAAGACATTTTTTGAGGGTAAGGGACATTTGACGGGCAATCGCAGGCCAAAAATTTGGAATATTTTTTGGCAAGACTGCACAATTTGCCGCGACAGGATGATTTAAAATGCGGCTTGACTGTTCACACCCAACGAGCCAACTTGTATACATAAGGAAATGTCACAAAAATGCTAAGAAGAGGAAAACCAACGAAAATTGCGATTGGTAACGGTCAGCATGGTCTGGCCTACAAGCAGATGATCATGAAGACGTTCCCCGAGAGCGAGTATGTGGATGTGGGCTCCTTCGATATGTAGCCTGTCAGCTGTTATCCCGGCGTGGCAGAAATCGAGGTGGGTATCCGCAAATAGAACGCGGTGAGCCTGTGTGCCGCCATGGCACGCCAGGGGTCTGCTGCCCGTGCCGGTCTTCATCAACCCTTTCCTGAGCATGCATACCTATGAGCAGGTGCGCGATGATCTGGGCTATATGAACAACAAGGTCGTGATCGTCAGCTCCGGCGGCAGCCCGGCCTATCCCCCCTGGGTTCCACCCATATTGCGGTGGAGGCCATGAAGGCCTGCCGTGCCGGATCCTGAAGGAGCAGGGCATCTCCTTGTCCGTTCTGAACTTCACCATCATCAAGCCCCCGGATACCGAGGCCACCTCGACCCATGCCAAGAGGACTTCGAGACCATGCCGGGCATCAAGGCCGACAACACCGACGAGAACTATTCCAAGATCGATCCCATGTGCTACAAGAAGGCGGACGAGAAGGTCATGGAGAAGTATCCCAATGTCCAGGTCGCGGGTAACTCCCTGCGTGAGGTCACTTCCGCTTGCCTGAACAACTGGCAGTGTGTCATGATGACCCGCAACGGTTGCTTTGTCTCCCGCAAGCACATGAACCTCGAGATCTATTCCTTCGCCTCCGGTCTGATCTGGTGCCTGATGGAGGGCAAGCCCGAGCTGGAGTGCATCGACTTCGCTGCTGCTCATTCCGCCATGTGCCATACCATCCGCAATGACTGGAACCTGGTCATCACGTAAGAGGTCTGTGACGTGATGACCGGCGCCTCCGCCCGCGTGAAGCGCTAAATCGGCAAAAGCCAAAACATATGAAAAGAGGACACCCGATGGGTGTCTTCTTTTTGTTGCTTGTTGAATTTTGTCGTCTGTCAAAGGCGGGTATATCTGCGACGATGCGCCGCTGGCCCAATCCTGATGTCGGGCAACGCTCAGATCTCCATGGTGATCTTGATCTTCTCTCCGCGGAAGATCACCTTGCTGTATTCGAAGGTGCGTCCGTCGGCGTCCAGAATCTGATCCTGCAACAGCAGCAGCGGCTGGCCGGGAAAAATGTTCAGCAGGGATGCCTCGGCTGGCTTGGCTGCCACGGACTCCAGAGTTTCCACCGCCTTGGCACGGTTCAAGCCATATGCCTGACTCAGCACAGTGCACAGTTGCTCACTGCTCAGGTCATACCGGTCAATACCGGGGCAGTAGGACTGGGGCAGGTAGGAGATGTGGATGCTCAGCGGTTCCCCCTTCAGAATACGCAGGCGGCGGACCACATAGAAATAGGGGGCATCCAAGCCGGGAAAGTACTGGAGTATCTTCTGATCCGCGGTTTCCAGGTCGAGGGAGATCAGCTGGGTGGTGACCTCATAGCCCATCTGCTCCAGCTGTTCGCGGATGCCGGCATAGGACAGGGAGTGTGCCACGATCTTCGGTTCGGCCACATAGGTGCCCTTGCCGGGGATACGGAACAAAAGCCCCTCCTGCACCAGCTTGGTGATGACATTGCGCACCGTGGTGCGGCTTACTCCATAGATATGGCTCAGCTCGTTTTCCGAGGGGATCAGTTTGCCGGGCGCCCACTCCTTGGACTCCAGTTTCTGGAGGATCGACTCCTCAATCTGGATATGTAGGGGCTTGGCATTGGTCTTGTCAAGAGCGAACAGTGTACCACATTCCATAAGTTTGTGACCTCCGAAAGAAAAATCAGCGTTCACCTTGCACGATACCGCAAAAGGCATAAAACAACCAACTATACGGCAATGGACAGAACAGTCATGTGTATAATTCTACATTATATTAGGGCTTGTTTGAAAAAAGGCGGAGATTGTGCTAAAGCAACAAAATAGCGATGGAGGCAAGATACACAAAGGCCAGGAAGGAAGCATCCGACTTGTCATATCGGGTGGCGATTCTGCGAAACCACTTGATTTTCTGGAAAAAACACTCCACCAGATGGCGTTCTTTATACAGATGCCAGTCAACCGGCCAGGGATCGGAAACGTTGCTTTGCGGCGGGATCACATAGCTGGCCCCGTGCGCTGAGATATATTCCCGAATCGTCCGGGCACCATAGGCCCGGTCTGCCAGCACGGCACTCCCGCCGATTCTGACCTTTTTCAGCAGTTCAACAGCGTGAACCGAATCGTGGTCATTTCCAGCGGAGAGCAGGAACTCCACCGGGTTTCCCAGACCGTCTACGACAGCGTGGAGTTTTGTGTTCCACCCGCCTTTGGTACGGCCAACCGCCTTATCCGCCGTTTTTTTCCCCGCCATTTGCGCTTTCATGCACCTTTACGCAAGTGGAGTCCATGCTCAGGTTCTCCATATCCGCGTCCGCAGACAGTGTGTGGAATACCGCTTCCAGAGTGCCGTCATCCCGCCATTTGGCGAATCGGGCGTATATAGACTGCCAAGGGCCATAGGTCTCCGGCAGCTCACGCCACTGCGCACCGCTCCGGACGATCCAGAGCATTCCGTTGAGCATGATCCGGTTATCCTTCCGGGGACGACCCCGCTTTCCCGTTTCTTCCGGTGGCAGCAGCGGCTTGATCCGTTCCCATTGTTCTTTTGTTAATTCATATCGTTTCATGCTCGTAGCTTCGCATAACTTGGTTTCTTGTGCAACTTTTATTTTTCAAACAAGGCCTAACCCCTCCTGACAAGCAGTTTTCCGTGGCAAGAAAAATCTTGCCACGGAAAACTGCTATGAAGCTTCTTAGAAGTATACGTCTGTGGTGTTTCTTAGCCTACATCCACCGTAAGTCGTACGTTTTGCAGACCGGAGCCTTGGTGGCTTATGAATAGATTGTATTCATGGGTAGGGTCAACGTTAAAAGACTTTGAGACAGGAGCAGTGCTGTTATAGGCCAGCGAGAAATAATCGGAAATCAACTGCTCATCTTTGTCATAAATCGAAACGTTCACATCCGATTTGCTCGGGTCCTGTGAATCGGTGAAAGTAACTGTGACTACACCAGTTTCATCACTTTCAAATGTCAGTCCAGTAACCAAGGTGGTATTGCTTGTACCCGGATAAGGATTAGCAGGGACACCCCTCACCCATCCGCTAAAAACATTTCTGTCAGCGGTTGCCAGCATAGAGATAGGACTCTGAGGATACCGATGATACTCGGTTCCAGGAATACACATAGACGTATCGACCTGGCTCCAATCAATACCAAAATAATAGGGGTCATCCTCAAGAGATGCGGCACTAGCGGAAACGGCCAGAGAAAGCATCATGCAGACGGCGCACAGGACACTCAGGAGCTTTTTGAACTTTTTCATTATGATATCTCCTTATTCTCGTTTGGGAAATGAATCCTCATGGATGAACGGTACTGGGATACTTGTGCTACGGAGTTTGATTTGCTGAATCTTCTGACGGCCTCACCGCTTTTTAGTCTATAGGGAAAGCCGCGGACCGTCAAATTTCTACCCCATTGGACTCCCCTCCGATCCTCACCGCCCGTCGGCGGGCCATTGGCGTATTTGTGTCCCAAGCTGGGACAGAACTTGAAGCGCCCTATTTATGCTCTCATCCAATAAAACGATTTTCTGCGAAAAGTGCAACGGGCTTTTTTCAAAAGATTTTATTTAGGCCTTGTTTGAAAAAAGATAGAGAATGTGCCAAAGCAACAAAATAGCGATGGAGACAAGATAAACGAAGGCGAGAAAGGAAGCATCCGACTTGTCATATCTGGTGGCGATTCTGCGAAACCACTTGATTTTCTGGAAAAAACACTCCACCAGATGGCGCTCCTTATACAGATGCCAGTCAACCGGCCGGGGATCGGAAATGTTGCTCTGCGGCGGGATCACATAGCTGGCCCCGTGCTCTGAGATGTATTCCCGAATTGCCCGAGCGCCATAAGCCCGATCTGCCAGTACAGCACTCCCGCCGATTCTGACCTTTTTCAGCAGTTCAACAGCGTGAACCGAATCGTGGTCATTTCCAGCGGAGAGCAGGAACTCCACCGGGTTTCCCAGACCGTCTACGACAGCGTGGAGTTTTGTGTTCCACCCGCCTTTGGTACGGCCAACCGCCTTATCCGCCGTTTTTTTCCCCGCCATTTGCGCTTTCATGCACCTTTACGCAAGTGGAGTCCATGCTCAGGTTCTCCATATCCGCGTCCGCAGACAGTGTGTGGAATACCGCTTCCAGAGTGCCGTCATCCCGCCATTTGGCGAATCGGGCGTATATAGACTGCCAAGGGCCATAGGTCTCCGGCAGCTCACGCCACTGCGCACCGCTCCGGACGATCCAGAGCATCCCGTTTAGCATGGTCCGGTTATCCTTCCGGGGGCGGCCCCGCTTCCCCGTTTCTTCCGGTGGCAGCAGCAGCTTGATTCGTCCCCATTGTTCTTTTGTTAGTTCATATCGTTTCATGCTATTAGCTTCGCATAGCTTGGTTTATTGTGCAACTTTTATTTTTCAAACAAGGCCTAGTTATTTTACATGATTTCTCAGCCGGATTCAAGTAATTTTTCGAAAAATAGCGCAGAGCTATCCATTATCATTAAACGCACAGAGACTCCACCGAGTCCGCTGTGCGTTTTTCTTTACCTCGCTGCCGGTCACATCGAGAGCCACCAGGTTGGTCTTGCTGGCCTCGTTTCCCTGAACGGCGGGCATATTGACGGCGCTTACCGTGCCATAGATATCCAGCTTCGGCTCATAGGTCTTGTTATCGGAGCCCTGTCCGATGATCATACTGGCGGGGTGGATGTTAGAGGTGCTGGCAGATGTGGCGGTGATCTTGGAGTCCTTGTCGATGGTGACGGCCTTCTGAATGTCCAGCGAGCTGTAGAGGGTCACGTTATCCTGCAACGTAATGGTCTGGCCTTCCTTGAACGTCTCAATGGTGCCACTCGGCTTGGTGAATGAAGGAACGATCTCCCTTGCCCCTGCTGCGGAGCTTTCGTATCCCACCCATGATGAGAAACGGCGGTTCCTTGAAGCGATGGACTATTCGCAGAACACGCCATCATTGTCACAGGTACAGCGGCTCAAAAAGCTCGGCCGCTAGGGCAAATGCACGCAGGACGCTATGTTTCCGTCATGTCTGAGGAAAAGAAACGCGAACTTGACCGCATAACCATCATCAGAAAGTATTTTCCCAAGTCCTACACACCAATGTAAATGCAGCAGACCATTATCAAACTGCTGGAAGCATGACAGAAAAAACGAACGCGCCAGACAGTTCACGTTCGTTCCCCCAATACAAAATTTGCAACCGGGACCCATCTTTTTCTCGCTGTCGATTCAATCTATTGGGGGACGCGAACTCAAGGCTTAACCTGTTTAACCTGAACGCTGCAATAAGAGGATGGCTGACAATCTCCGTCACAGACTTCATAGCCCAGGAAAGGAGCGGACAGCCAGTTGCTCCTCTTATTGTAGCTTTGGCACAAGACGGACAAAACCCTCGGCTGGCTGCCGAGGATTCCAACCAAATTATATTGTAATAGAGAAGGGAGGATTGGCGAAATCATAGAAAAGCGGCGGGCCGGGAAAATCATGCTTGTCAATTCCCGGGATTTGTGTATAAATTATAGTTATAGAGCTTTGTATATACAGGTACAGGTGTCTGCCCGGCAGTGACCTGTGCGGAAAATGAAAAGGAGATGTCTTCATGGAAAAAAAGCCCAAGATTTGTATTCTGCGCTGGGAGGAGGGCCAGGTCCTGCCCGCCCAGCTGCAGCTGGAGTCTCTGCCCGGCAACAGCACCAACCCCGCTTCCTATCCCTTCGAGGTGATGATGCTGCGCGTCAAGGGCGCCAATATGGATACCATCGAAGAGAACCCCTGCCAGGAGATGCTGGATAAGTTTATCGTCGTGTGCAAGGAGCTGGCGGCTCAGGGCGTGAAGGCCATCACCACCAGCTGTGGCTTCACCGCATACTATCAGGAGGGCCTGGCCGCCGCCGTGCCCGAGCTGGTGTTCACCAGCGCCCTGCTACAGGTCCCCTTCATCCAGACCATGGTGGGCCCCAACCGCAAGGTGGCCGTGCTGACCGCCAACAAGTACCACCTGCGCGAGGAGCATCTGCAGCGCGCCAAGATCGTGGACCGCGATCACCTGGTGATCCTGAGCCTGCACGATCAGCCTGAGTGGGGCCGCATCTACACCCACCCCAACGAGGAGTTCAATCTGGAGGCCGTCACCGACGAGGTGGTTAGCGTTGTGCGCAAGGGTCTGGAGGAGAACCCCGACATCGGCGCTGTGGTGCTGGAGTGTACCGACCTGCCTCCCTATTCCGCCCGTATTCGTGACGAGCTGGGTATCCCCGTGTTTGATATCAATACCATGATCAGCTATGTGGCTTTGTCTCTGAACGAGTACAAGATGTTCTAAATGACGGCACTGTGGGGATCACATCCGGTGGTGGTCCCCGCTGTCTGCTTTTTTCGGCGCACCGTGTCCCAGCTTTGCTGCCTATGGGGGGAGAGACCGTGGAGGAAGCGGTGCCCGCTGAAGGGAAGAGAGATCAAAGGAGAGCGCGCAAGCGAGAACGTGCAAAGCGTGCGGCCGATCATACCACCGGCGTTGTGTCCTACGCCCACATCGACAACGGTATGTCTCTGAGCAGAAAGAATGTCGATTTTTCTGAGGTCCAGTCAAATCTGCAAAAGCTTTGCTTCAACTTCAACCGGATAACGTATCACGATGTGCATTTTAAATCAAATGCGCGTCGTGATTTTTTTGCGCTCTTTCCAGTTCAACAGTGCCGTTTCTGACATTCCTCGTTCTTTTTTTGACGCAATTCAGCGCCACCCGGTATAATTGTCCCGTGATATGGTGCTAAGCACGCAATTGTTCTGCCAAATCCTTTCGCCGTACTTCCAGAATTTCCGAGGAAACATATCAATGCGCAGAAAAACAAAATTTTACATTGACCATATTGGCATCTCTTCCAAAGATTTCTTTGACAAACTGGGCTTTTGCATGGGTAATTTTTACAAGACCCATCTGGACAAGCCCTACGTTCCAGACCGGTATTACTCCTGCCACTACTACATGAGCTTTGGAAGCGCGTATCTTGAGATAGCTGCCTTGACCCCTCAAGGCGACTGCGCCTACCCCAAGAAGCGCATCGAAGAGTTTTATGAAAGCGTTCCCTTCGGGCCTAAGGGCCAGCCCGGCATTTATGATGCGGAATGTAGTCCTGAACACTCGGGACTTTGAGGTGGTACGCAGGATCTATTGCCCCTTGCTATCTGGCCTGTGGACCAGAACCTAAAGATTTTCATGAACAAGCCCGCCTGCGGCGACACCTACTGCAGTTCTATCGGCGGCTCCGTGCTGTGCGCTTCTACCCTCTTCCCCTGCCACACTGAGCCTTTCCCCAATATCCTGTACGCTTTCATGCAGCACTACGATGGGAGTCAGATCTATTATCCCCGCCCCATGTGCAGGAGTATCATCCCAATGGCGTGACCGGGATCTCTTCCACCTTTCTCCGGAACAGTTGATAACTGCGCTCAAGCCGCTTGATACGCTCCAAGATGTGGTCAAGCAGTACCTGGGGATCCCAACCACACTTCTGATACTGTGCTTCTGGATAAGGACGCCTACGAGGAGGAGTTCTGGTCGACGCTCCCAACGCTATCAGCAACTTTGTCGCCTTGGAATTCACCGGCGGCGGCCTGGATGACATTATGGAATTCGCCGTGAACCACCAGATTCGTTACTTTGTTCAGGGTTCCAAGATTTATGTTGATGCCCGGAAGGAAGCGGGGCTCTTCTTAATTCTTGCGTAATACAGACGGTAAGTATGTGCATCGGCGCGACTTGGGTATGGCTGGCATTTACGAGTTGCTGTACGGAGAGAAAAGATGAACAAGCTGATCATCACCGCCGCCCTGGTGGGCTCGCTGCCCACCGAGGCGCAGAATTCTAAGGTGCCCATCACACCCCGGACGAGCTGGCCCGGGACACCCTGGCCTTCTATAATGCCGGCTCCGCGGTGACAAATACAAAAAAGAGGTGATGGAGCGTGAGTCCCGCTTACTGGTGCCCCAGAGCAAGACGGTGCAGAACCTATCGACTATGCTGTCTGCGATGGCAGCTCAGACGAAAAAATAGTGATGGCCGTAACAGAGATGACATCTCTGCTCCAACAGGTTGGGCGGAAGAAAGAACGGCAGCATTTACGTTTTCCCAAAATACACCTGCCCAATTCCTACCCGTGTGGGTGTGGATTATCCCAATTATGGTCGGCTCGTGGGCACTGTGGCCTCTCTGGGCCGTACTCTGGAGCGTGGTCAAGATGTTCATGAGAGATGCCACCGCTGTACACATCCACAGCGACCGCAAGGGCCTCTCCAAAGAGCGTCAGAAGAAGATCGCCCAAGATCACAGAGCGGATGACCACGAGGAGCAGCAGACCATAAGCTGCCCCCACCCGGTGCCGCCCCTCCCCACACCAGATGCGGAGAACTATATGAACAACACGGATTGCAAGAATAAAAGTATCCTGCGGGAACAGAAAGGACTCCTATGAACAAACCTACCTACAGATCCTATGATGAGCTACCCCTCACCCTCTCCGCCCTCAATGTGGCGGCAGTGCTGGAGATTAGCCGGGCCGGGGCCTCTGCGAGCTGGTCCACAGCGAAGGCTGGCTTCCCCCCCTCAACATTGGTAGCCGCATCCTCATCCCAAAGTACAAGTTCCTGGCATGGATCGACGGAAGCTCTTCCAAAAAGGGATAGCTTTCTAACACCACCTGTGATATGTTTTGTGACTTGGAAGGGAGGGAAAATCTAATGTCAAAGAAAAGAGCCACCGTCGAGGGCAATATCCGCAAGCGGAAGGATGTCCTCTGGGAAGGGCGGTACACCGCTAGGTACGACCAGACAAGGAAGAGGATCATCAAAAACATATTGGGCAAGACCCACAAGCCGAGGTCAAGGAAAAAAGGACTTGACCGAAAACGGCAGATCTGACTCCAAGGGCGGCAAAACCGGGCTCAGTACCACCACCGTCCGTAGCGTCCACCTCATACTCCGCAACACCCTGGAACGTGCCAGAAAGGAAAAGTTGATTACCGCCAACCCCACTGAGGACTGCATCCCCCCCAAAAATATAGAAAAAGGAAATGAATATCCTGAAGCCCGATGACCTAGGTGCCTACCTTCAAGCAGCAGAGAAGCACAACATCCTGCCCAGTACTCTTTTCTCCTTTCCCAGCCTTTCAGCGTGTGGTCCACGGCGTAGGTCAAACGAAATCACCAGCTTTTTGTGATAGCTTTTTCAAAAAGAAAACCACTCTTTTCGATTGAAAAGAGTGGTTTTCTGGAGCTGCTACCCAGATTTGAACTGGGGACCTCATCCTTACCAATTATTTTTTGGGTGATGCACCCTATCGTAACCTTTCGTATGCTTACGCCTTTTAATGCCCGAAAGCCCTTGAGATACGGGCACTTTCTTCTATCTTCTGCTGACATCTGACGTATGCTTTTGCATACGTTTTTTTCTTGCTGGTTACGACTTTGGTTGCGACTCGCTCAGAGACAACGCCGCCTGACCTCATCCTTTTTTGCGGTAGCTTCTTCGTGCTGAGTGGATGGACGTCACTCACATTCACATAGCAAGGTACTTTGAAATGCCCTATTGACAACTACGGTAAAATCGTATATAGCCTCTTTTGAAGCTGTATAGTGAAGCCTCGCTAATCCCGACCTGTTGGGCAAGGAAATTTGCTCGCAGCCCTCTTCGCTCCAAAAAGCTATTCAGCTGTTTCATCACGGCAACCTGTTCTTGCATCACGTAAACCTCCTTTCACGTAAAAATTTCCTTACAACTTGGGCATAAATGAAGCAGTCCAGCGTTTGCCAGACTGCTTTATGTTTGTGGGAGAAGTGATCCGCCACGGCAATGCGGCCTTGCCCCCCTCATAATATAGGTACCGGTTACGATACAAAGTCGTTGCATTTTCGTCATTCTCAACAGACTATTTTACTATTTTTTAGTGCTTTTGCTATATGCGCCACTCTGGTACGCACTTGCTGCTCCGTTAACCTGTATCGGCGCTCAATATCCCGTTTTGTTAATCCTCTTGAAAGATCGTAGGCAATGGAGCGTTCCAGTCGGTCGCTAATACACTCCAAGAACTCGTCAGCAAAATACACATCATAGAACGGGTGGCTGTAGCCGGCGTGCAGAGAAATGATTTCTGCCGCCTCCTGATCTGTGAATTGTGCCCCACCATCATCAGTTAAGAGGGGAATGCTCAGGCTGGACAATGTATTTGTGTTGCACTTACGGCGAGGATCATAATACCGCCGCTGCAATCCCCGCTCGGTATAGACATTAGCACTATCCGTTGTCGGCGCATCCGGGGCAGTCAAGAGGTAGTCGGCAAGCTCGTCCACCGTCCTCCATGCGTTCTGAAAATACTTCCACCCTTCTTCCTGTGTGCGGAGCGGGAGACCGGAGCTAACCTCCTCAATAAAACTGCCGTAGCTCCGCTCTACCTCATCATAGCTCTTGCGCCATCCAGAGCCTACGGCACACAAATCGGCCACCCGCTTGTGCCGGCTCCCGTAGGCCAGTGTAGGTTGGTGTTTCTTCCAGTCTGGCCCACTCCCGCAAACAGGGCAGGCGATACTTCCATCGGGCTGGATCTCACTTGTACGCCACTGACGACAAGTATTGCAGTACCAATATGCGTTTTCGCCAGCAAATCCGCTTGTATCATTTTGGCCGATTCTCCGGGGCAACGTCCCCTTATCCAATGCTATCATGATAATCTCCTGTTGCCCTCGTGACCTCCGGGGTGGGGCAGTGTTCACTGCGGAAGCTCCATTTCCCTCAAACGTTTGATTTCCTTTTCCATACGCTCAATGCCCTTGCGAGCGTCCTTTGTATCCGACTTCCACTGGGGGAAAGCGCCATACGCCGCCAAAAACGCTTGATACCGCTGTATCCATTCATGCAGTGAAGCTATCATATGCCCACGATCTTCGTCATTAACAGGGTGCATTTTCGCATTCAGCACAGCAACGGCGTTAGCCGGATTGCTATTTGTCAAAGTACAGATTTGCTCTTTATCAGAAGCCGTCCAGGTACCATTTGCCTCGAACCGCAGATATTCAGTTTCATTGACGCCAGAGGGAAAGATAAGTTTTGACATCTTCCGCCAATCAAAGTTTTCCATTGAAAATCACCTTGCTTTATTATGAGAAAGTCCTTTTTTCTATCGTCCATTGCTTCACTTTACTAAAGTCTCCACCGAACCCAACAATTTAGTATGTTAAAGCGCTAAATTGCTCGACAATAGATGATTCTTTCCGAGTGGTGCACCGAGACCGCCATTTGTTTGATTTTTGGGTACTTAATTTACTCAAATCTCCGACAACAGACGAAAGAATGACGAAATTTACATCAAAATTGCCGCAACATCACCAGTCCAGGGGGTAAACTCGTCATCGTTTGCCTGCAGCAGCCCTTCTATGATATTGAACTGATCTCCATGGTACTCCCGCCCATCATCCATCAGCATTTGTGACAGACAAGCTGTTTTTGTGCGGTCTTCCGGCCTGGGCAGCATCTCCCCGCTGCTCTTTGCAGTATCCCTGAACTGTCTGAGAAAGTCTAAGAGTTCATCAACACCATGGCAAATGACACGACGGATAGTTACATCTTCGCCGTTAATTTTTCCGCACAAAACTCTAAAATTGCCACCAACACGGACAGGAATGAAAAAATACGGATAGTTTATCTGTACAATTAGATCGCGCTTCGAGTTATTTTTTGTCCTTTCCATAGCTGTAAGGTTATGGACACAGCTGTTTCGGGTATTATTCCGGAGGTGATCAATTTGCAACTCACTTTTAGATAGCTCGTCACTTCCATCTTTAATTGACTGTATCAGATCATCCATACGGAGCTTATCGCTATGGTAGAGCCATACTACTGTATGTAGGCCAATCGCAGAACCGTCTATTCTACAGAAAAGGTACTCCGATCCGTTTTCTGAAAAGATATACCATGAGGCGAGTTTCGTGTTGCATAGAATCGAATACAAGGCCGGATCATAGTCGGTGAAAAAAATTTGATCTCGATCTAAGAGTTTAATCCAGATTCTGTATTCATCATGCCAAATACGACGGCACTGGTTACAGGCAACTTCATCTCCGTAAACATACAGATTGCTGCTGGTCAAATTGTAGGGGTTCCCATCGCATAAATACACATACCGTTCATCTTTTGGCATTGCACAATCAATATCACGCCCATAAGCGCGATATGCTTTGTATACTGTCAGTCTCAAAGAGCCATGTTTGCCAGCTCCCTCCTTTCTCCCGTCGAGCCAAAAGTAACCCCATCGTTCAATATGCGATTTCAACGCCTCGACCGCTCTCAAATCACGGTCAAGCGTGAATTTCTTTTTGTGCTTTCGTGCATTGATCTCAAAGTAGCAATGCTTTTTGTCGATTGTGATACGGTTAGATCCGTACACAAATAATTCTTCTGCCATAAAGCATCTCCTTTCTGGTTGAAATATTCGCACACCAGTTGGTTATACGTGCGAAACTGACAGCGAAGTAGAAAAGAAATATTTTTCTTCCTTTTCGCTCTGGCAGTAGGTACGGTGTATGCAGATTTTACTATGATTTGGGGTGTTGGCCTCCACACCTTATACCACACCTTTTATGCCTCTGTCCTCTTAAGCAGATGCCCTCAAATCGCCGTCAGTAAATGGGGGTTTCTCGCCAGTTTTGGATGACCCCTCATCCAAAGCTACCGCTTTCCGTCCAGCCATTCAGTGAACAGCTTGTACATACGGGGTGACGGCAAGAACAGAGTTATAGGCTCTCCCTTGCGGATTGCAGAGCGCCATACCCACTGAATAAGCCCAGCAAGTGCAAAGGTATCCCGGCTAAGAGATGCACCCTGCTTACCAAAATATTTGGAAACCTCCGGGTTTGGATTAAGGTTGAGCATATATGCCAGCACGTGTCTATCACTGTAACTGTTGGTAGCGCGAGCATTTGACGCAACCCAGCAGCGCAGGCCATTATTATCTGCATACTCATCCTGCTGTACTTGACTGCGACCACGTTTCTCCTCATCAGTAAGCTCTCGAATCAGCTTGTATCCACCGGGGGCAATACTGTTACGGCTGTCCTTGGGACAACTCCACATGATGTCGTATGGCTTGGCTTGTACCGCTATAAAGAACCGTCGCAGAGCACGGCGCAGCTCGGACGCCTCTTGGGACTTGGGGTGATCCTTAACACAGTTTTTGTACCAGGTAGCAGACAGGCTTCCGAAATCCGCTATTTTTTTGTCTTGGTACAGGGTAATAAGCCGCCTCCATTCCTTCCGCTGGTTTAGATCCACCATGTAGGGAGCGAGTTCAAAACCTTTCTCGTAAGTGCCACAAACACTTGATTTTGTGTAATTCAACCCGTGCAGTTGCAGGTATGGACACAAAAAACTCCCTTCCAGTTGATAGGTCAGAATGGTGATCGACTCCATAGCGCTGAATACTTCTGGTGAAAACTCCCAGATAAAGAACCGACCATCAATCAGTAGCAAGTTCCCATTTTCGGCGTGGCGCTGAACTTCACAGAAAGAGTGCCGCTCTTCACCGTCAATGGGCTGAGGCCCACCAGTCCAGCGGACACGACAATCCTCATCCACTGCTATGATGTTATTATCGAGCATCAGTTTGACGTTTTTCTTGTTGACCCGGTAGTTTGCGGAGTCAATAATATCGTTAAGTGGGAGAAGCACGTCAACAGCCTCATCAAGGATCAAGTGATAGGAATTGTCTTGCAAGATGGCGATAGTGTCCGGTGTTGCATTGGTAAAAGTCGTGTGTGTCGTGACAATGTTTCGCCCCTCAGCAAGTAAATCATTGAAGTCCTCCAACTTAGTCTTAGAACCAGCCACACCACCCAGCAAATCCGTACGTTGGTAGTGCTGTGGATCGTAAAACGCCGCTGTCGTGCTCTGTTTGATACGCTCAACCTCACTGAGAAATGGCGTAACGAAAATAAACGCCTCCTGCGGATGGGCGTTCATGTAGGATATCGCCCATTCTGTCTTTCCTGCGCCACAAGGGGCGTCAACTACGTTAATCATCCATATCCGCCTCCTAATCTAACCAAATATTGTCGATCTGGAACGAGATACGGCGGCGAGCACCACTCCGTCAGCCTTGTTCATAATAGCTGTCAGCGCCGCCGTCTCCTCTTTATCCAGAGTTGCGGCAAATCTCAATTCGAGCCAGAGCATGGCGTGCTTCTCTTTTGCGTTTGGAGCAAAGCCATCCATCAATCGCACCTCGTCGCAAGACTGCATAAACTCCACCAACTCAGCTTTAATCTCGTTGTAAAGTAGGATTTTGGCAATGTTGGCCTGTCTGCCGTGGAAATTCTCGTTGCGATCGTGCATTTCTGCAATCTCCTCCGGTGTATAGTTATCTCGTCTCATATGCTACCTCCCGGCTTATAGTGCGGTCATCCCGTCTATCCGCATATCAAAGCAAAAAGCCTATATGCTAACCTGAGAGAAAAATCTTGCTAACCCATTTCTGCTGTATGCGTCCCCATCGTGACGCCCCATATAATCACGCTTTTGCCTGAGCACCGACCTCTGATTGCTCATTGAGGCGCTGCATCATGAGCGGAACATTGATTAGGTATTTCGTAGCCCCGGCGCGAATATGTGGGATACTGTTATCCCAGCAACCACGCCGGAGGAAATACTGCGACAACCCCGTTGTTCGCGAGGCTTCTGCGATAGTTTGGAATTGGCGTGACGGATCATATTGCTTGCTCATAAAATCATCTCCTTTTTTAATTTTCCTATTGCAGTCTTTCGTTGCTTATGGTATCATTATAGCAGTTAATAGCTGATTGGTCAATCAATATCAGCTACCTCTATAAAAGTGCAAGCAAAAACTGCTAATCGAGGTGATATAGATATGCCACGCAAGCGAACCAGTATTCCAGAGAATTATAATGCTCCGCTTCCTACAATGTTACGAGAACTCATGTCATCTTCTGGGTACACTCAAGCAGACTTGGCCACTCATCTTGGTATTACACGCCAGTCTGTATCTGCTTATATGGATGGCAGTGCAAATCCAACTCCTACTACAATCGTCAATATTGCAAGTTTTCTTGGCGTTTCCACTGACTATCTTCTGGGTGTATCAAGTTATGGAAAGGAGGAGACAGCACACCTCACCGCTGAGGAAATCGGACTTTCTGAGCACGCTGCCTCTGTTTTGAAATTGGAAAACAGCCAAGAAGACAGGTCAAAACTGATAGTTTTGAACTATTTGATAGAAAATGGTTTATTTTTAGAAAAAATTACATCCTATTTTGCATTTTCTGCTGAGGATGTGGCACAGAAAAAGCCATTTTCTCTAATCCCGTATGATAAGCGAAATATAGATGTCCGGCTCTATTTTGCTGATATTATAGAGAACCTTCAAAAATTCAAGTCGGATTTCTATGACCGTATTAAAAATGACACCACCGCCACAGAGCAAACGGCATTTGCCTTAATCAGCAAGTGCGTTGACGATGCTACTGCGGTACAATGGTGCCAGTTACTTTACGATCATCGGGATGACCCAGCTAAAAATACACAACTCAGCATTATTGCAAAATTCCTGCGTTTTTACGGCTACTCAGATTTTATGCACCGCTTGGGTTGTGATCTGGAACAGTTTATTATCTCCGAAGACGAAAAGGAGGCTGAATAATATGGCGTCCTACAAGAAAACAACTGATGCCGGCGGCGCAACGGTCTATAAAGTCCAGGTATCCAATGGCCGAGGCCGCAAGGTTACACGAAGCTGGAGGCCAGAGCCAGGATGGAGCGCCAAAACGATTAAACGCGAACTCGATAAATTTGCGGCCAATCTGGAAAATGAACTGGCTGAAGGAACCCTTAAAACTCGGCAGGAGGATCTGGAGGAAAGACGCTTAGCTGCTTTGGAAGCGGCAAAGATAAAAACGCTGAGACAGTATGCGGATGGTGTCTTCATGTCGGCAAAAGAAGCCACATTCTCCGAAAACTCGCGTTCAAACTATCGTCAATGCCTCGATAAACACATTCTCCCTGTACTGGGCGACTTCCCCATGAGGGATATTACTCCATCCATGCTCACAAAGCTGCTGCTTGACTTCCAAAAGAGCGGAAAAGCTCACTCCTCGGCAGTCAAGCTATACAATATCCTTAACGGCGTCTTCAAAATGGCATTTCTTGATGATTCAATTCAGGAAAATCCCATGCTACGGGTTACTCGTCCCAAGCCCAGAAAGAATGAACACGTCAAAGAAGAGAGCGAGAAGGCCTATACTGTCCAGCAACTCCGCCACATTCTCAAATGCCTGGATAATGAGCCTCTAAAATGGCAAGCCTATATCAATCTTGTTGCCGATACCGGAATGAGACGTGGTGAGGCTTGTGGCCTGCAATGGACAGACGTAGACTTCAAGAAGGGCTGTATTACTATTCGGCGTAATCTTCAATATACGTCCGCTGCAGGTATCTACGAGGATACCCCCAAAAACAGAAAATCCCGGCCTATTGATATCGGCCCGGATGTGGTCAAGCTCCTGCGCCAGCTCCAGACTGAGCAGTCAAGCAAGTGTATTAGCAAATGGATCTTTACTCAGGATGGTTCTTCTGATCCGATGCACCCTCAAAGTCCTACCCGTTATTTTAAGAAATTCGGTCAGCGATACGGCGTAGAGGATTTCCACCCACACAAGCTCCGGCACACATCGGCCTCCCTTGCTCTTACCAACGGGGCAGATGTCGTATCGGTTAGTGAACGCCTTGGGCATAGTGATACCGCTGTTACTCTGAGAATGTATGCCCACGCTAATGAAGAATCCATCAGACGCGCCGGACAGGTCGTCCGAGACGCCCTCAAAGCAGAGGGTGAATAAAGAAAAACCGGGCAGGGAAACACCCCCTACCCGGTTATTTTTTAAGCCATGTTGCGACTTTTGTTGCGACTAACAGCAATACAATATTTTGCTGATTTTTCAAAAAAGAGAAAATTGTTATAAAACTAAAGCAAAAAGCACCCAAACCGTTAAGTTTGAGTGCTTTTCGTTGGAGCTGCTGGGCGGATTCGAACCGCCGACCTCATCCTTACCAAGGATGCGCTCTACCGACTGAGCTATAGCAGCATATGAGGCGCGATTGCACCCCATGATGGCGACGCGGAAGGGACTTGAACCCTCGACCTCCGGCGTGACAGGCCGGCGTTCTAACCAACTGAACTACCGCGCCATCTTTTGTATCAGACAGCAATGCTGGAAAAGTTCTGGCAGGGGCAGAAGGAATCGAACCCTCGGCACGCGGTTTTGGAGACCGCTGCTCTACCTGCTGAGCTATACCCCTATATGGTGGGCCTTCACGGACTCGAACCGTGGACCGACCGGTTATGAGCCGGTTGCTCTAACCAACTGAGCTAAAGGCCCATCTTGCCGGTTTGCGGTTCCTATAGTAATGGTTTGCCGTCACGTCACCGTGACGGCAATCCCTATATTTCTGGCTCCCCAAGTTGGACTCGAACCAACGACCCTGCGGTTAACAGCCGCATGCTCTACCAACTGAGCTATTGAGGAATATCGAAGGGTCTGGTCTGGTCAGACCAGACCCTCATTTTGTGTTGGCACTACCTATCTTCCCGGCCCGTCTCCAGGCAAGTATTTTCGGCGCAAGTGAGCTTAACTGCCGTGTTCGGAATGGGAACGGGTGGACCCTCACCGCAATCAGCACCAACTACTTTTCTTCAGAAAGAAAAGTAAGCAAAAGAAACTTTGTAAAACTTTCTTCTCCTTACCGTTCTTCCCAACGACAAGTTATTATATTCACTTTTTCAAAAAATGTCAAGCAAAACCTTAACAAAACTTCACTGGTCCCCACCGAGCACACACCCGGTAGAAATGGTGCGCCTTCACGGATTCGAACCGAAAGACCCACTGATTAAGAGTTAGTTGCTCTACCAACTGAGCTAAAGGCGCATATAACCCGTCAAAAATGGTGACCCGTGCGGGAATCGAACCCACGTTTGCGGCGTGAGAGGCCGCCGTCTTAGCCGCTTGACCAACGGGCCATATGGTGCGCCTTCACGGATTCGAACCGGGGACCCACTGATTAAGAGTCAGTTGCTCTACCAACTGAGCTAAAGGCGCATACAAAAGTCTACACCTTCAAAACCGAACAATGTGAAGAAGTTGAGGACAAGCGCCTGCACAATCATGTTAAGGTCAAGCCCTCGGCGGATTAGTACCGGTCAGCTGCACACGTTGCCGTGCTTCCACCTCCGGCCTATCAACGTCATAGTCTACGACGCGCCTTACTCCTAATGGATGAGAGATCTAATCTTAGGGGGAGTTTCACGCTTAGATGCCTTCAGCGTTTATCTCGTCCGAACGTAGCTACCCAGCTATGCCCTTGGCAGGACAACTGGTGCACCAGAGGTTCGTCCATCCCGGTCCTCTCGTACTAAGGACAGCTCCCTTCAAATCTCTTACGCCCGCAACAGATAGGGACCGAACTGTCTCACGACGTTCTGAACCCAGCTCGCGTGCCGCTTTAATTGGCGAACAGCCAAACCCTTGGGACCGAATACAGCCCCAGGATGCGACGAGCCGACATCGAGGTGCCAAACCTCCCCGTCGCTGTGGACGCTTGGGGGAGATCAGCCTGTTATCCCCAGGGTAGCTTTTATCCGTTGAGCGACGGCATTTCCACGCACATACCGCCGGATCACTAACTCCAACTTTCGTTACTGCTCGACCCGTCGGTCTCGCAGTTAGGCTCGTTTATGCGTTTACACTCACTGCACGGTTTCCGTCCGTGCTGAACGAACCTTTGAGCGCCTCCGTTACCTTTTTGGAGGCGACCGCCCCAGTCAAACTGCCCACCTAACAGTGTCCCCCGACCGGATTCACGGCCGCAGGTTAGAAAACCAGCAAATCAAGGGTGGTATCCCAAGGTTGACTCCACCTAAGCTGACGCCCAGGCTTCCAAGTCTCCCACCTATCCTGTACATGATTTACCGATTTCCAGTATTAAGCTACAGTAAAGCTCCATGGGGTCTTTCCGTCTAGTTGCGGGTAACTGGCTTCTTCACCAGTACAACAATTTCGCCGGGTGGGCTGTTGAGACAGTGCCCAAATCGTTACGCCATTCGTGCGGGTCAGAACTTACCTGACAAGGAATTTCGCTACCTTAGGACCGTTATAGTTACGGCCGCCGTTTACTGGGGCTTCAATTCAAACCTTCGCCTTGCGACTAAGCTCTCCTCTTAACCTTCCAGCACCGGGCAGGCGTCAGCCCATATACGTCATCTTTCGATTTAGCATAGACCTGTGTTTTTGGTAAACAGTCGCTTGGGCCTATTCTCTGCGGCCTGCTCGCGCAGGCTCCCCTTATCCCGAAGTTACGGGGTCATTTTGCCGAGTTCCTTAACAACCCTTCTCCCGTTGGCCTTAGGATTCTCTCCTCATCTACCTGTGTCGGTTTGCGGTACGGGCGCCTTAGTATACCACATGCCTTTTCTCGCCTCTGGACATCAAGGACTTCCCTACTATTTTTCGGTCCCTTACGCCCGGGTCAACCAACGCCCGGGTTCCCCTATTCCAAAGTGTCAGCATGCTTAAAGTTCGGCGGCTACGGAATTTCTACCGTATGTGCATCGACTACGCCTTGCGGCCTCGCCTTAGCTCCCGGCTTACCTTGGGCGGACGAACCTTCCCCAAGAAACCTTAGATTTTCGGCCATTATGATTCCCACATAATTCTCGCTACTCATTCCGGCATTCTCACTCGAATACAGTCCACCGCTGCTCCCGCTGCGACTTCACCCCATATTCGACGCTCCCCTACCCCTGTCTTGCGACAAGCCCAAGCTTCGGTTGCATGCTTAGCCCCGTTATATTTTCCGCGCAGAGTCACTCGACCAGTGAGCTATTACGCACTCTTTTAATGAGTGGCTGCTTCTAAGCCAACATCCTGGTTGTTTTCGCAACTCCACATCGTTTTCCACTTAGCATACATTTGGGACCTTAGCTGTGGGTCTGGGCTGTTTCCCTTTTGACCACGAAACTTATCTCACGTAGTCTGACTGCTAGTCATCAATTAGCCGGCATTCAGAGTTTGATAGGGTTCAGTAACCTTATCGGCCCCTAGCCCATTCAGTGCTTTACCTCCGGTAATCTAAACTAACGCTAGCCCTAAAGCTATTTCGGGGAGAACCAGCTATCTCCGGGTTCGATTGGAATTTCACCGCTATCCACAAGTCATCGCCGGTCATTGCAACGAACGTGCGTTCGGTCCTCCATGGGGTTTTACCCCCACTTCAACCTGCTCATGGATAGGTCACCCGGTTTCGGGTCTATTGCAACAAACTTTATACGGGCTATTAACCCTCGGTTTCCCTGCGCCTCCGGTACTGAATACCTTAAGCTTGCTTGTTACAATAACTCGCCGGACCATTCTACAAAAGGTACCTCATCACCCATTAACGGGCTTTGAGTGCTTGTAAGCACAAGGTTTCAGGTTCTATTTCACTCCCCTCCCGGGGTCCTTTTCACCTTTCCCTCACGGTACTGCTCCTCTATCGGTCATCAGGTAGTATTTAGGCTTGGAGGGTGGTCCCCCCTGTTTCCCACCGGGTTTCACGTGTCCGGCGGTACTCTGGATCCTCACTGATGCAATTCGCTTTTCGCCTACGGGGCTCTCACCCGCTGTGGCTGGCCTTCCCATACCATTCGGCTAAACTATTGCACCGTTATGTGAGTCCACAACCCCAGAGAATAAATCCTCTGGTTTGGCCTCTTCCGCGTTCGCTCGCCACTACTTGCGGAATCTCGGTTGATTTCTCTTCCTCGCCCTACTTAGATGTTTCAGTTCAGGCGGTTCCCCGCGTACGCCTATTTGATTCAACGCACGCTGACAGAGTATTGCTCTGCCGGGTTGCCCCATTCGGAAATCTACGGATCAATGCGTATGTGCCGCTCCCCGTAGCTTATCGCAGCTTGTCACGTCCTTCGTCGGCTCCTGATGCCAAGGCATTCCCCTTGCGCTCTTTCTAGCTTGACCTTTCGCAGAACCATCTCCTGGTTCTACGTTATGATCATGAATTATGCAGGCCTCAAAGAGTTCTTAATTGGCTTATTGTTTTTACCCTTCACTAGAACAGCTTTCGCCATTCTATCTTAAAGTTCCACAACATTTGCTATTAATTGCCCTCTGTTGCTTGCTCTCAATACTTTCTTTCACATTGTTCAGTTTTCAAGGTGCAGACCTCTGTCCCTTTCAGGACAGATTTCAGTCCTCAATCTCCATCGAGCACTGAAATCTGTTCTAAATGGTGGAGGTAATCGGACTCGAACCGGTGACCCCCTGCTTGCAAAGCAGGTGCTCTACCAACTGAGCTATACCCCCGCGTCCGGTGTGCCAAGCTCTGCTAAAGCTTCCTTTGCCTTCCTTCTTTCTCCAAAGAAAGAAAGTGGTGGGCCCAAGTGGACTCGAACCACCGACCTCACGATTATCAGTCGTGCGCTCTAGCCAGCTGAGCTATGGGCCCATATGGCGTGCGCCCTCTAAATTAAACAACGTGAAGCGATCCACTCCCCAGAAAAGCCTGACCTTAGGACTTTTCGATGAGTACTTCTCCCCATCGAGCTCTCCTTAGAAAGGAGGTGATCCAGCCGCACCTTCCGATACGGCTACCTTGTTACGACTTCACCCCAATTATCGAACCCACCTTCGGCCGCGCCCCCATTGCTGTTAGGCTACGGACTTCGGGTGTTCCCGACTCTCATGGTGTGACGGGCGGTGTGTACAAGGCCCGGGAACGTATTCACCGCGGCATGCTGATCCGCGATTACTAGCGATTCCGACTTCATACAGGCGAGTTTCAGCCTGCAATCCGAACTGGGACGGCTTTTAGGGATTTGCTCCACCTCGCGGCTTTGCTTCCCTCTGTTGACCGCCATTGTAGTACGTGTGTGGCCCAGGACATAAGGGGCATGATGATTTGACGTCGTCCCCACCTTCCTCCGTTTTGTCAACGGCAGTCTCGCTAGAGTGCTCTTGCGTAGCAACTAACAATAAGGGTTGCGCTCGTTGCGGGACTTAACCCAACATCTCACGACACGAGCTGACGACAACCATGCACCACCTGTCTCTACTTTCCCCGAAGGGCACCTTATGCATCTCTGCTTCGTTAGTAGGATGTCAAGTCCTGGTAAGGTTCTTCGCGTTGCTTCGAATTAAACCACATACTCCACCGCTTGTGCGGGCCCCCGTCAATTCCTTTGAGTTTCAACCTTGCGATCGTACTCCCCAGGTGGGATACTTATTGTGTTAACTGCGGCACGGAGGGGGTCAGACCCCCCACACCTAGTATCCATCGTTTACGGCGTGGACTACCAGGGTATCTAATCCTGTTTGCTCCCCACGCTTTCGCGCCTCAGCGTCAGTTAATGTCCAGCAGGCCGCCTTCGCCACTGGTGTTCCTCCCTATATCTACGCATTTCACCGCTACACAGGGAATTCCGCCTGCCTCTCCATCACTCAAGAAGTACAGTTTCAAATGCAGGCTATGGGTTGAGCCCATAGTTTTCACATCTGACTTGCACTCCCGCCTACACGCCCTTTACACCCAGTAAATCCGGATAACGCTTGCCACCTACGTATTACCGCGGCTGCTGGCACGTAGTTAGCCGTGGCTTATTCGTCAGGTACCGTCACTTGCTTCGTCCCTGACAAAAGAAGTTTACAACCCGAGGGCCTTCTTCCTTCACGCGGCGTTGCTGGGTCAGGCTTTCGCCCATTGCCCAATATTCCCCACTGCTGCCTCCCGTAGGAGTCTGGGCCGTGTCTCAGTCCCAATGTGGCCGGCCAACCTCTCAGTCCGGCTACTGATCGTCGCCTTGGTGAGCCGTTACCTCACCAACTAGCTAATCAGACGCGAGTCCATCTCAGAGCGATAAATCTTTGGTATCCAGAACCATGCGATCCAGATACATCATGCGGTATTAGCAGCCGTTTCCGGCTGTTATTCCCCACTCCAAGGCAGGTTACTCACGCGTTACTCACCCGTCCGCCACTAAGCATTCCCTTTCGTTGTCCGAAAACTCCGTCAGGGGTGCTCCGTTCGACTTGCATGTGTTAAGCACGCCGCCAGCGTTCATCCTGAGCCAGGATCAAACTCTCAATAAAATGGTATCTAAAGAACTTCCGTTCCTTAAATCATCTTATTGAAGCTTTCCATAGCTTCAAAGAAATTTGTCAAGAGCCTTTCCAAGTCTTGCGACTTTAGAAAGGACCTCAAGTCCTTTTCTGGTGCTTCGTGTTTCTTCTTCACGTTGTTTAATTTACAAGGTGCACGCCGCTCCAGCGGCGGGATTTTGATTGTACCACATGGCACTCTCATTGTCAAGCGTTTTCTTCAATTTCTTTCGAAATCATTTCGACACTTGACTCGTTTGCGTCTCACGCGAACTTTTATATCTTACCAGATCTTCAAGCCCTTGTCAAGCACTTTTTTCAAATCCCCTTGAATCAGTGCCGCCTCTCGGCTGACGCGAACTTTGTTATTCTAGCAGATGGCCAAGCTCTTGTCAAGCATTTTTTCAGCCGCTCACGGATTTTTCTTCCGCTCTTTGCCACTGTTTTCCTGCCCGGCGTTTGGCGCTCAGTTAATATACCAAACTCCTCCCCAATTGTCAACTCCTTTTTCCGTTTTTCTTTCATCTATTTTTACTGCGTCTTTGCTTACCCATATCCTGTGTCTTTTCCCCTCTTCTCCCCACAAGATGTGTCCGTCTTTTTTCTCCCTTTGACATTTGTCACAATCAATGCAAGGGCTGGGACCGGGAACGCCAAGATCAAATTACCCCAAGGGACCCATGCGGATGAGACCTTTTCCACAGAGAAGTCGTCCGGAAACAGGGTAAGTCCGCCTAAAAACGCGACGATCACTGCCACAGGGGCGGCCCAATGTTCCCACCGGGAGCCCAAAACCGCTCCCGCACCTTTTCTGATGGCAAACACCAACAGACCCAGCATTGCAAAATCACTGAGCACCCAGAGGGCCACCACAACAGACTCCACCCGCTGGAATGCTCCATCCACTCCCACGCCTCTGGCGACTTCAAAGAAGGGGATATCCATGCGCCCGCACAGCGCAGGGCCCAACTGTCCCAAGACTCCGAACTGGAGCAGTGTGAGAGCACCGCATCCCGCCAACAGCCAGAGCAGTCCCCGTCCGGCGTCACCAGAACGCCTGGTGACGTTCCCCCCTAAAAATCCTCCGAACACCCCGCAGCTCAGTACGCCAACCGGCATCAGCGTGGCCGCCGTTACGGCCGGAACGTCCGTTATCCAGACCGGCAGCACATGCTCGGGGCTCATATCTAGGATGGAAAAAAGCAGTACCAGCCCCAGGGTCAGCGCTAGGACCAGGTAGCAGATCTCCGCCGCACGGGCAAAGGCGCCCAATTTGCGCCGTCCCATCCACAGCACCACCCCCAGCAGCACCAGCAGAAATACCCAGGGGGCGGCGCTTCGATATCCGGCAGAGAGCATCCGTTCGGCGTAGAGCCGCCCCTCGGCGCACAGGAGAAAAAGCGCCCAGGACAGGTAAATTACAATGACCACCTTTCCCGCCAGAGGACCAAAGGCATCCTGATAGGCCTGTGCCAGCCCTCCGCTCCGGCGGCAAAGCGAAAAAACCATCCACCCCAGCAGCAGAAAGGGCGGAAAGGCCAGTATGCCGGTGAGCCATGCGCTCTCTCCTGCCGTCCCCACCGTCCAGCCCGGCAGCGCCCGCACCGCCGGGGACAGCAGCGCGGTGAACAGGATCACATAGAGCTGCCGCGCGGAAATATTATCGCTGTTCAGAGGATCACCACCTAAATAATAATAACAGGCCCGCCCTTACATGCGGGCCACCTGTCCCGTTACGGTCAGGGAGATTGGGAGCGCGGCAAACCCCGCTTTCCACTGTGTTTCCAGCTCTGCCTTACGCCAGGGCGCCGCCAGGGCGGCTTTCCTCCCCAGGTGGAGATAGTCGGCGTCCAGGGTCTGCGCCAAGTCCAGCGCCGTATGGATAGCCGCCTCACCTGTCTGCGCAAGGCGTTCCTCCAGCCATATCCTGCCCTCCTCGCTGAGTTCGTCCGCCCCCCGCAGCTCCGCCACCTGGGCCTCGATCCGGCAGGTGACGGCCAGTCCGGCGAGGACGCCGTCCGTAAAGGACGGCGTCAGCTCCGTCTTCACCTCGGTGAGCCGCAGCGCGGTCTGTGCAAGGCTGGGCGCGGCAAACTCCAGTATCCGCCCCGGGGCATCCCCGGTCAAAAGGTCCGCCCCAAGCGCGCCTTCCCCCCCAGTCCAGCCCGCCAGTGCTCCGTTCCGCAGGATCGCATAACCCGCTCCGGCCACAGTATACTCCCCCTCCGCTCCGTCTCCGGTCCTGGCGGGTCGGCGTTCCAGTGCCGGGAGAAGCGCACAGCCGTTGTCCAGCAGGTCTGAGAGCACCTCTCTCGCTGTCCGCGGCGCGGGGGAAGCCGCCAATTCGGCGTCGGTTTCCAGCGCCGTGAGGCGATCCGGTGCGCCTCCGTCAGACGCGGCGTCAAAGAGGATATCCCCGGCTCTGCCGTCTTTTATCACCCAGAGGCGGGCCTCCAGCCGCAGCTCCGGGTCCCGTGCCATGTGTCCCAGCAGCGACATAACGCCCGTCAGAGCCTGCTCTTCCCCCACCAGGACATGCTCCACATCCCCGAAAAAGACAAAATCCGAACCGAACGTCTGTATCTCTGCGCAGGCGGCGGACACAGTTTCAGCCTGTGCGGAGAGCACCACCGGCGACTGCCCGGGCGAGTCCCCCGCGCCGGACCGTCCCCCGCTGGAGACGGTAACCGCCACCCTCCCCGGAGCCCCCTTTTCCAGATCCACTCCCAGCGCCCCCATGAGGACGGTATCCTCGATCTCATGGGCGTATGGCAGGGCTGCCTCGGCTCTGGAGCAGCCGGACAGGGGGAGCAGCGCCGCGCACAGCAGCAGGACAGCAGATTTTTTCACTCTCATCGCTGGTTCCTCCTGTTCTGGGTCTTGAGCGCCGCCTCCCGCAGCTTGACGCTGGGCAGCGGCTGTCGGATCACGGCATGCCCCTCCACCTGTTCCCCGTCGTTGGCGGCAAAGGGCGTGAGGTAGGCCACGCCGAAGCTCTCCAGAGAGGCGAGATGACAGATGAGCAGCAGTGCCCCAATGGCCGCGCCGAACATTCCCGCTAGAGAGGCCAGCGCCGCCAGACCAAAGCGCCAGATCCGCAGCGCGCCCGCGAAATCCTGAGACGGCATAGTATATCCGGCAATACCCGCCACCGCCACCACGATGAGCACCGCGGGAGAGACGATACGGGCCTCCACAGCGGCGGACCCCACCACCAGTCCCCCCAGAATGGAGACGGTCTGACCGATAGAACTGGGAAGCCGGAGCCCGGCCTCCTGAATGATCTCAAAGGCCACCAGCATCAGGAGGACTTCGAACACCGTGGTAAAGGGCACATCCTGCTTGGCCGCTATGATGGACAGGGCCAGCTCGGTGGGCAGCATCTCCAGGTGGAAGGTCACAGCGGCGATATAGACCGCCGGTAGAAAGAGAGTGATGAGCATACACAGGTAGCGCAGCACCATGAGGGCGGATGCCGCCATCCAGCCCTGGGACTTATCCTGAGGCGTCTTAAAAAACTGGCTGAGGGTCCCGGGCAGGAGCCAGCCCAAAGGCAGCCCGTCGATAAGCAGTCCCACGCGGCCCTCCACCACGCCGGCGGAAAAGCGGTCCGGCCGTTCGGTGTACGCCAGGGTGGGAAAGGCGGTGTGGATGTCGTCGGCGATATATTCCTCCAGATTCCCTGTGGCGATGAGGGCGTCGATGTCGATCTCCGCCACCCGGCGCTCTACGGCGCGGACCGTCTCGGGGTTGGTGATGCCCTCGATCCACACAATATCCACGGGGGTCACCGTCTGCCGCCCCACCAGCAGCTCCCTGATCCGCAGATCCGGGGTGCGTACCCGCCGCCGCAACAGGGAGGTGTTGGTACGCACGGACTCCACAAAGGAATCCCTCGGCCCTTTGAGCGGAGGCTCGTTCTCCGGATCGGAAATGGACCGCTTCTCCTCGGTCCCTACATTAAAGGAGAGGGCCTCCTTTTCCCCTGGAAAAAAGAGGATGCAGTTCCCGCCAATCATATCGAATACGGCCTCGTCCATCGTGGCGCGTTTTTCCACCCCTAAATTGTAGAGGGCGCCTTTCCGGATGCGCTCCATGGCCTGCGCCATGCCGCACCCGCTCAGGACGGTGTCCTGCGCCAGAGGGCGAAGCACGTAGTCGCTGGCCCGCTCCATTTTCACCATCCCGCTGATATAGCACAGCGTTACCAGCTTGTCCGGATCTCCACCCAAGGCGGCTTCCCGTTCGGAAAAATCCACACAGTCCGCAAAGACCTGTCGGACGCTCTCCACTGTCAGCGGCAGATCGATCCTGGGCTCCCGCCTGGGGTGGGGCGGCACCTCGACCTTTTTTCTCCCAAAAAAGCCCACAGCCACGCCTCCTTTTCTATCCTGCTATTCTCTCCCGGAGCGCGGGCGGATATGCGTCCGCGCGCAGTTGTCGAAAGTCTGTTCCGCTGTCTGCACCCATAGTATGGACAACAGCGCATTTGTCCTTTATAATAGTAAAAATCAACGTCTGAACAGTTGCTTTGCAGCGTCTCAAAGGAGTGGTAGTAACATGGCTTTGATCCAGCATAAGCGCCGCCTGAATCCCACGGTAACTCTGATGGAGGTGTCCGCCCCCCTTATCGCCAAAAAGGCGCAGCCGGGCCAATTCATCATCCTCCGCGTAGATGAACACGGCGAACGAATCCCCCTGACCATCTCGGACTATGACCGGGAGCGGGGTACCGTCACCATTATCTTTCAAAAGGTAGGTCTGACCACCGAGCTGCTGGACCGGCTAGAGGAGGGCGATGACATTCTGGACTTTGTCGGCCCCCTCGGCACTCCCACCGACCTGCTGGACCGTGAACACCCCGGGTTGGAGTTGGGCCCTGTCAAGCGGGTGGCCGTCATCGGCGGCGGCGTAGGCTGCGCCATCGCCTATCCCCAGGCCAAGTATCTCCACGCCCGCGGCGTAGAGGTGGACGTCATCGCCGGTTTCCGCTCCAAGGATATCGTCATTCTGGAGGAGGAGTTCAAAAAAGCCTGCGACCACTTCTATCTCACCACCGACGACGGCTCCTGCGGGGAAAAGGGGCTGGTCACCGACAAGCTCAAAACGCTCATCGACTCCGGCATCCACTACGACGCCGTCATCGCTATTGGGCCTATCATCATGATGAAGTTCGTCTGTAAGACCACCGAGCCTTACGGCATCAAAACTTTAGTCTCCCTCAACCCCATCATGATTGACGGCACCGGGATGTGCGGCGGCTGCCGGGTATCCGTGGGGGGCGAGATGAAGTTTGCCTGTGTGGACGGCCCCGACTTTGACGGGCATAAAGTGGATTTTGACGAGCTGATGACCCGGAACAGGGCTTATCAGGAGCGCGAAGCGGAGACCCGCCGGACCCATGCCTGCCGGCTGATGCAAAAGGAGGTTGAGTAAGCCATGGCGAATATGAGTGCGACCAAACTCCCCATGCCTGAGCAGGACCCCGCCGTCCGCAGCCGCAATTTTGAGGAGGTGGCCCAGGGCTATACCGCTGAGATGGCCGTGGAGGAGGCCGGACGCTGCCTCCACTGCAAGAATTCCCCCTGCGTGGCCGGCTGCCCGGTGAACATCCGCATCCCCGAGTTTATCGCTAAGGTGGCGGAGGGGGACTTCCAGGCCGCCTATGAGATCATACATACCACCAATACCCTCCCCGCGATCTCCGGCCGCGTCTGCCCCCAGGAGAGCCAGTGTGAATGTCTGTGTGTCCGCGGCAAGAAGGGGGAGCCCGTTGCCATCGGCCGCCTGGAGCGCTTCGTCGCCGACTGGTATCGGGGGCACGGTACGGAGAAAACCGCCAAGCCCGCCTCCAACGGCGTCAAAGTGGCGGTGGTGGGTTCCGGCCCCGCCGGGCTCACCTGCGCCTCCGACCTGGGCAAGCTGGGCTATGCCGTCACGATCTTCGAGGCCTTCCACACCGCCGGCGGCGTATTGGTCTACGGCATTCCCCAATTCCGGCTGCCCAAGGAGATTGTCCGCCATGAGGTGGAGGGCATTCTGGATATGGGCGTGGAGCTGAGGCTGGATACCGTCATCGGCAAGACCATCACCATCGACGAACTCTTTGAACAGGGCTACCAGGCCGTATTTGTGGGTTCTGGCGCGGGCCTGCCCATGTTTATGGGTATCCCCGGCGAGACGCTCAGTGGGGTCTACTCCGCCAATGAATATCTCACTCGTGTCAATCTCATGAAGGCCTATCTGGAGGAATACGACACGCCTATCAAAAAAAGCAGGGCCGTGGCCGTGGTGGGCGGCGGAAACGTGGCCATGGACGCCGCCCGGTGTGCCAAGCGCATCGGTGCCGAGCATGTATATGTGGTCTACCGCCGCAGCGAAGCGGAGATGCCCGCCCGGAACGAGGAGATCCACCACGCCAGGGAGGAAGGGATCGAGTTTCATCTTTTGAATAATCCCACCAGGATTCTCTCCGACGGCAAGGGAAGCATAGCCGGAATGGAGTGTATCAAAATGGAGCTGGGTGAGCCCGACGCGTCCGGACGCCGCCGCCCGGTGGAGGTGCCGGGCAGCGAGTTCGTGCTGGACGTGGACACCGTCATCATGAGTCTGGGCACCACGCCCAATCCTCTGATCCGCTCCACCACCCCGGGCCTGGAAACCAACCGGAAGGGATGCCTCGTCGTCCACGAGGACACCATGGAGACCACCCGGCCGCATGTCTATGCCGGGGGCGACGCGGTGACCGGCGCGGCCACTGTGATTTTGGCCATGGGCGCAGGCAAGAGGGCTGCCAAGGCCATCCACGAGGCGCTTTCTGCCAAAAATGAGGATTAAGGGTTGATTTTTATAGCAAAACGGATATACTTTTAAAGGGTGTAGCCGGGCCCCCGCCTGTGCGGGGGCCCGGCCTTATTTTTGATGCATGCGTGTACTCCGGCGCCCTGCCGGAGGGAATGCAAAAGAGGGAGCGGCTATGGAAGCGAAAGATTTTTACGTCAACGCAACGAAAAAGCTCATCATTGAGGTGGATGGCAAGACCTATGCCCGCCACGCCATTCAGATCCCCTTTGTCAATGTGGGCGACGATTATGACGCGCTGGTGCGGCAGTATGTGGTCCCCCTCTGGCAGAGCGGCGACATCGTCTCGGTCAGCGAGAAGATCGTGGCCCTGTGCCAAAAGCGGGTGGTCTACGCCCAGGATGTTCAGCCCGGCCTGCTGGCCAGGATCCTCTGCCGCTTTGTGGCCCAGACCAAGGCCGGCCCCGGCGCCGGCGTCCCCTATAAGATGCAGTTTGCCATCAACCAGTGCGGCACCCCCAAGATCCTGTGGGCCGCTTTCCGCGCCGCCATCGACAAGCTCCGCGGCGTCCACGGCACCTTCTACAAAATTGCCGGAGACGAGGTCTATGGCTTGGACGGCTTCTTCGGCCACGATATTGAAGAGTACGCCGAAATGGGTATCCGCATCCCCGCCGATCCGGACGGCGTGTGCAACAAGGTCTTTCAGGAGACGGGCGTGGTATCTATGATCGTGGACGCCAATGCCCTGGCCCAGGAGATCTTGGGAAAATGCGACGCCCTGCGGGATTGGCCGGATGAAACGCTCTCCCGCCTCATCGGCGACAACCCGGCCGGCCAGGTCCGCCAGCTCACCCCCTTCATCCTCATCCGTGAGGTCCCCCAGGAAGAGGCCGCCGAGCTGGAAGCCAGGGCCCAGGCGGAGATCGCCGCCCGCGGCGAAGGGGCGCTCTGATCGTCTCCCGCAGCTTGGCCCGGACGTGGTCTCCGCCCCGTCCGGGCCTTTTCGTGCGCGGATATTTTCCCCTTGACAAGACGGGAGCTGCGATATATATTAAACATACCAACGGTATGTATATAAAGGAGGGGCCCCCATGGCCCGCAACAAATACCCGGAGGAGACGGTAAAAAAAATCCTGGATGTCTCCCATCAATTGTTTCGGGAAAAAGGCTACGACCACACCACCATTCAGGACATCACCGATGCCCTGGGCATGTCAAAGGGCGCGGTGTACCACCATTTTAAGTCCAAGGAGGACATCCTGGACAAGCTGACCGACCGGTACTATGACGAGATGGGCTGGTTTCGGGGCATCCGGCTAGACAGTTCCCTCACAGGACTGGAGAAGGTCCGGCAGGTTCTGCTCCGCCTGCTCTCCGATCCCGGTAAGCTGGATCTGGATCGGCTCACCAGCTCCACCACCATGGACCCAAAGCTGCTGACCCTGACGCTGCGCGCCTCTGTAGCGGACTCCGGCCCCTTTTTGGAGGCTCTGATCCGGGAGGGTATTGCCGATGGCTCCATCGCCGTGGCCCAGCCCAAGGAGTTCTCGGAGGCCTTTATGATCCTCATGAATCTGTGGGTGGGCGTTTTCTCCTCCACGCGGGAGGATTTTATGTCCAAAATGCACTTTTTGAAGGATCTTACCGACCATATGGGTCTGCCCGTTCTGGACGACCACCTGCTCTCGGTCTGCCAGGTCTATTACGAACGCATCCTCGCCCTCTCCTCCCAGCCCCCTCCGCCGGAGGTGGGGATGCCCTCCGCTTCAGGCAGCGCTCTCCCTGCGCAGGGAGGCGCTCACCGGCCTGGACCGTGAGCTGCCCCAGCCCGGCATTCGCGTCCCCGTGCGAAAAAATCCCGGCTCTGCCCGCCGGGATTTTTCTCCTCCGATTACATACCAACCGTCGGTATTTAAACTGAAAGGAGTCTTCCCTATGCCTGTTCCCCGTCTCTTTACCCGCGACTTTACCCTGATGACCGTGGGTCAGATCATATCTCTGTTTGGAAACGCCATCCTCCGCTTTGCCCTCTCTCTCCATGTGTTGGCGCTGACCGGCTCAGCTGCTGTTTTCGGCGGCATTTTGGCTCTCTCCATGGTCCCCACCGCGCTGCTCTCCCCGTTAGGCGGTATTCTGGCCGACCGGCTGCCCCGGGCACGCATCATGGTGATCCTGGACTTCTCCACCTGTGCGTGCATCCTTGTCTTCGACGCGCTTTTTGCCCGCTCGGGCAATCTGGCCGCCGTCACGCTCTTTATGGTGCTTCTTTCCCTCATTCAGGCGGTCTATCAGCCCTCTGTCCAGGCCAGCGTCCCCGCCCTGGTTGCGGAGGATCGCCTGAACGCCGCCAACGGTGTTGTGCTCCAGGTACAGGCGCTGGCCGGGCTGCTGGGCCCCATCCTCGGGGGCATTCTCATGGGCTTTTTGGGGTTCTATCCGATTCTGGCCGTCTCCGCCGGATGCTTTTTCGGCTCCGCCGTGCTGGAGCTCTTTCTCCACATCCCCTTTACGCCCCAGCCCCGTACCGCGCCCCTCCTGGCCCAGGCCAGGGACGACCTGGCCGTTGCCTTCCGCTTTCTCTCCCGGGACTACCCTGCCCTCCTTCGGCTGTTGGGTATCGTGGCCCTCATCAATCTGTTTCTCTCCTCCCTCTTTACCGTAGGCCTGCCCTATCTGGTCAAGGTCCACCTGGGCCTCTCCGACCAGCTCTACGGGCTGGCCGAGGCGGCCCTGGGCCTGGGCTCCATCCTGGGCGGCCTTCTCTCCGCCGCCCCCGTGGGGCAAATCCCTTTCGAATCCTCCCACCGCTATCTTCTGTGCAACGCACTGCTCCTGCTCCCCGTCGCCGTTGCCCTGGTCCTTCCGGTCCCGCCCCTGCTCTCCTATGGCGCGCTCCTGCTCTGCATGGGGCTGGGCCTCACCTGTGCCGCACTCTTCACCATCTCGGCGCAGACCTTTCTTCAAATGCAGACCCCCGCCCCGCTGCTGGGCAAAGTGGGCGCTCTGGTCACCACGGTCTCCGTCTGTGCAATGCCGGCGGGCCAGGCCCTGTACGGCGTGCTGTTCGATGTCCTGGCGCCCGTACCCTGGCTGGCGGTCCTCCTGGGCGGCGGGGCCACCTTCCTGCTGGCACTGGCCGCCCGTGGCGCGCTGTCGCGGAGCGTCCGTATTGCTTAGGGCCTGTTTGTATATTCGCAATATGCCCGGCACCGAGGGGTCCTTGCCCTCCCGGGCGCCGGTTTACCGCAGGGGACGGATTTCAATTGCAGGGGGAAACGGCGCCTTCCAGGGCGCAAAAGGTCCGGTGTCGGGCGTGTTTGCAGTTTTAACCAGACCTCAGGCCCTATTCCTTCATTTTTACGCCGGCTTCGGCCTCTTTTCTTCTTGTCTTTGCCCGGGAAATACGGTATACTGAATTGTAACCTGAATCACGCCCCTGCGGCGAGTCGGATAAAGAATCGGAGATGACAGAATGGAACTGAAAAACTTTGACGCGATCCTGGAGCGCGTCCCGAAGATGTCCCGCCCCATGCGGGTGATCCTGGCCGGTTCTGACGGTGAGAACATGCTCAAGGGCATCTTCGCCGCCCAGGAGAAGGGCCTTGTGCAGCCTGTGCTGGTGGGCGACCGCGCCCGCACCATGACGGTGCTGGAGCAGTTCGGTCTGGAGAAGGAACCCTACACCATGGTGGATACCCCTCCCGGACACAACATTACCCAGGCGGCCATCGACATCATCAACTCCGGAGACGGAGATGTTCTGATGCGGGGCAACATCCCCACCCGTGATTTTCTGATGCCGGTGCTGGACGGCAAAAACGGCCTGCGGACCGAGCGGCTGATGAGCCATGTCTCCCTGTGCTCTCTGCCCGAGTACCCCAAGCTGCTGGCCCTTTCTGACATGACCGTGGTCATCCATCCCAATATGACTCAGAAAAAGGCCATCATCAAGAATACCGCCGATGCCCTGAAGGCCTTCGGCTATGAGGATCCCAAGCTGGCTCTGCTGTCCCTGGTGGAGAACGTGACCTTCCACATGCAGGACACGGTGGAGGCCCAGCGTCTGGTCGCCGAGCAGAAGCAAAAGCCCTTTGCCGACTGTGAGCTGTGGGGTCCCATCTCCTACGATCTCATTCTCAGCAAGGAGGCCGCCCGCCTGAAGCACTATGACTGTCCCTGGAGCGGCGGCGGTTTTGACGGCATCATCGCCCCCGACCTGTCCACCGCCAACACGCTGGTCAAGAGTTGGCTCATCCATGCCCATGCCGTCACCTGCGGCGCAGTGGTGGGCGCCAAAGTGCCCATCGCCCTCACCAGCCGCAGCGCCAATGAGGAGGAGACCTATCTCTCCCTGGTGTTCTGTGCCGTGCTGGACGCTTGGCGGAAGCAGAACCGAGCCGCCGAGTAAGTCTCTCCCGGGAAAAGCCCGCGCCTTCTTTCAGCAATTGCAAACGCCCGTCCGGCTAAAGCCGGACGGGCGTTTTTTATCTCCTCCCGGAGCTTGCGGGATGGAAACCCTCCCGTCTGCCCCATCGTTTTCCGATTTCGCAGATCACCACGGGAGCCACGGCCAAAGCCAGTACGCAGGCCCACTCCGCCGCATCCAGGGGCACTGTGTCGAACACCAACTGCAAAGGCGGCAGGCACAGCACGGCGAGCTGCATGGCCATGCCCACCAGAAATGCCTTGTTCATGGCCTTGTTGGAAAAGATCCCGATGTGCAGCAGGGAGTGGTGCTCGCTGCGCACGTCGAAGGCATGGAAGAGCTGACACATGGTCAGCGTGGCGAAGGCCATGGTGTTGGCCACTCCATCCGCCGTGCCCGGCGTACCGAGCACATACTCCCCCAGCATATAGGCCGCAAGGGTAAGGAGCCCCACCATGGCCCCCTGCCAGGCCAGGCGGAACGCGAACCCATGGGCAAAAAGGCTCTCGTGGGCGGCCCGGGGCCTCTCCTTCATGATCCCTTCCTCTACCGGCTCCATTCCCAGAGCCAGTGCGGGCAGGGAGTCCGTGACCAGATTGAGCCACAGCAGCTGCACCGGCACCAGCGGCATCTGCGCAAAGTCCAGCACCGTGGCAAAAAAGATGGTGATGATCTCTCCAATGTTGCAGGAGAGCAGATAATGGATGGCCTTTTTGATGTTGGCGTAGATCCCCCGGCCCTGCTCCACCGCGGAAACGATGGTGGCAAAATTGTCGTCGGTCAGGATCATATCGGATGCGCCTTTCGCCACGTCGGTACCGGACAGGCCCATGGCGCATCCGATATCGGCGGCCTTGAGGGCCGGGGCGTCATTCACCCCGTCCCCCGTCATGGCCACGACCTTGCCCCGCTTCTGCCAGGCTTTCACGATTCGCATCTTGTGCTCCGGGGACACGCGGGCGTAAACTGAGAATTTCTCTACGTCCTGCTCCAGCATCTCCTGGGGCATGAAGTCCAGGTCCTCCCCGGTGACCGCCAGGTCTCCGGGCCGGAAGATCCCCAACTCCTTGGCGATGGCCAGAGCCGTCAGCCGGTGATCTCCGGTGATCATGACGGGGCGGATGCCCGCCCCATAGCACTGCTCCACGGCCCGCTTCACCTCGGGCCGCGGCGGATCCATCATCCCCGCAAGCCCCACAAAGGTGAGCCCCCGCTCCAGAACATCGGAGTCCAGCCGCTCGGGCAGTGCGGGAATATCCTGATAGGCCGTTCCCAGCACCCGAAGGGCCCGCTGTGCCATATCCTCATTGGCGCGGAGGATGTCCCGGCGCAGGGGGCCGTTGAGGGGCGTCTTCCCCACCCGCCCCAAGGCGGTCCTGCACCGGTCCAGGAGCACGTCCGGGGCCCCCTTTACCATTACCCGAAACCCGCCCCCTGCCAAGGGATGGACCGTGCTCATCAGCTTCCGCTCCGAATCGAAAGGGAGCTCCGCCCGCCGGGGCTGGCTCCACTCCAGCTCATTCTTGTCCAGCCCTTCCCGCCAGGCCGCTGCCGCCAACGCGGCCTCGGTGGGATCCCCGGCGGTGGCGATCTCTCCGCCGGGGCTGTAGGTGAGCACCGTGTCGTTGCACAGCGCCCCAATGGTCAGACACTCCTGCCTGTGCCGGCCGCCGATGGTCCATATGTCCACCACCGTCATCTTGTTCTGCGTGAGGGTACCTGTTTTGTCCGAGCAGATGACCCCGGCGCAGCCCAGAGTCTCTACCGCGGGGAGACGCTTGACGATGGCGCCCCGCTTTACCATCCGCTGCACCCCCAGAGCCAGCACGATGGTAACAATGGCCGGGAGTCCCTCGGGTATGGCCGCCACCGCCAGGGAGACCGCAGTCATAAACATGTCCAGCAGTTCCTTGCCCTGGAGAAGTCCTACGCCGAACATTACCGCGCACACGCACAGGCAGACGAACGAGAGCGTCTTGGAGATCTCCGCCATCTTTCGCTGGAGGGGGGTCTCTCCATCTCCCTCTTCCATCAGCATTCCGGCAATGCGCCCCACTTCCGTGTCCATCCCCGTGCCCGTGACCACACAAGTGCAGTTTCCTCCTGTGATCACCGTGGCGGAAAGGAGCATGTTTCTCCGGTCCCCCAGCGGGGTATCCGCGGGCAGGGCTCCACATGCCTCCTTGCTCACAGGAACCGACTCCCCCGTCATGGAGGACTCGTCTGCCTTGAGGCTGTGCGCCTCCAGCACCCGGGCGTCGGCGGGCACCAGGTCCCCGGCCTCCAGTTGAAGGATATCCCCCGGGACCAGAAGGGCCGTCTCCACCCGGCGTAGCCCCCCGTCCCGTATCACCTTGGCCAGAGGGGCCGACATATTCCGCAGGGCCTCCAGGGCCTTTTCGGCGCTGTCCTCCTGGGAGATGGAGATGATGGCGTTGACCACCACGATGACCAGAATGATCACTGCGTCAATCCAGTCCTCCCCGCCGCTCGCCAGCAGGGAGAGTATCGCGGCGGCGAGCAGGACCAGGATCATCGGGTCCCGCATCTGGGCCAGAAAACGTCTGAGCATCCCCTCCGGCTCTTGGTGCTCCAGCTCGTTGCGGCCATACCGCCCCAGCCGTTTTCCGGCTTCCGCCTCCGAAAGGCCCGATCTCCTGCCGGTTCCCAGCTCTTTGAGCACCTCCTCGGTGCGCTTTGCATGCCACGCGCTCATAAGTACCGTCTCCTCTTTTCCACATTCTGGTTGTCCCAAAGTATAGCGCCCCGCTTGTCCCCTTTCCAAGGGAAGCGTGACGGACGATTGTGGTCATAAATAAGAGGGACGGCGCATAGACGCATCAAAAAACCGGACGGACAGCTCTTGCTGTCCGTCCGGTCATCTTTATCTTCTTAGCCCACCGGAGTAGCGGTAGGGACGGGTGTTCCCGTCTCCACAGGGGCATCGGTGGCCGCAGGGGCGTCCTCGGCCTCAGCGGCGGCGGTCATGGTCTGCCGGAGCTCCGCAAGGGTATCGTAGAAAGCCTGCACGTCCAAGCCGTCCAGCGCCTCGGTGCGCTCCACCTTGGCCTCCTCCATCCACTGGTCCACCAGCTCGTTCATCTTTATGTCCGCGTACTTGCTCTGGCCGGCCTCATTGTCGGCATCCAGACGGAGGATGATATGGTAGCCGTAGTCGCTCTGGATGGGCTGGCTGATCTCCCCCACCGCCAGCGCGGCGGTGCCCTCCTCAAACTCGGTCACCATCTCGCCCGGGCCAAAGGTATAGCCGTCGGCTCCGCCGTTCACATTTCCGCTGGAATCCACATCCTCGCTGTTCTCATTCATCAGTTCTTCAAAGCGGGTCATGGGGTCCTCCGCCACCGTGATCTCATCATAGAGCGCGTTGGCTTTCTCCAGGGCGGATGCCATACCGTCGTCGGTCACGTTACCGGACTCGTCGGTGACAGGGACCGCCTTGATGAGGATATGTTTGGCGTGGAGCACGCCTGCTGCGTCGATCTTTTCCCCGTCGGGAGCCTCCGTGCCCTTAGTCCCATAGAGCCCCTGCCGCAGATTCTGGAAAAGATAGGAGACCTCGTTGATGTGGAAAAAGCTGTTTTCCGACAGGCCCATATAGGCCAGGAACCGGACATATTCCGCGTCCGTCTTTGCAGCTATCTCAGGATCGGGGCTGGCGGACTCGCCGTCGGAGGCGGCGCCAACCCCCATCTGGGCGGCCAGACTGGACTTCAACTGGGACAGTTGCGCTTCGTAGTCGGCCTCATTTGCCTCGTTCCAACCCATTTTCAGCTCTTCCGCGTGATTGCGTACCACCTGATAGAGGGTCGCGTTTTCCACCGCGCTGTCCAGATAATATGACCCCAGCGTCTGCCCGCTGCCCATATCCATAGAGAGGTCGGTCATCCCCCATTGAGCATACTGATCTGCAGAATAGGTGACCCAATAGAGGAGCTCTTCCGCCGGCACACCTGCACCGTCCACAGTGATGAGGGGGGTGTCCTTGGCGATCCCCGCCGCCTCCAGAATCACGTCCTCCGGCACCCCCTCGGGCAGGGGGATCGGGGTGGGAGTAGCGGTGGCCGCCCCGCTGGAGCAGCTCGCCAGAGAGGCGGCCAGAACCAGCCCCGCGGTGACCGCGCTGAGCATCTTTGTTCCAAATTTCATTTCATAACTCTCCTTAACCGTCGCAATAGACGCTTTTCAATATACCACCCTTTTTCCAAAAACACAACGGGAAAGCCGTCAAGTTCATGTTTTCTTTACACAGCACAGTTCGCTTGGAGACGCCGGCACACAAATCCGCCCCGCCCTTTCTTTCTCTCACGCTTCAAATTGCACAAGATATCCCCTGTGTCCATAAGTGTGTTTTTTACACCCTCACAATCGACGCTTGCAAATAATGGCTTTTTGATGTATGATAAAAAATATACAAGGGGGATTGGTGAGCCCTATTTTCCTGAGCGGAGCCGGCGCACTCTGCATACAGGAAATGTATATTTTACTCCACCCTGTATATATGAGTTTATACCGGTTTATCTGAATATTTTTTGAAAGTTTCAGATGCACGGAATGGGAACACACGCGCGGTTGGCAGTGCCATAACCCCGGCTCACCAGCAATTAGAAATGGGGGAGAGAGATGCTTCTTGATAAAGCAAGCGCGAAGCCACTCTATGTTCAAATGGAAGAGTTATTTTGGGGGAAATTGGATTCTGGTGAGTGGAGCCCCGGAGCTCTGATCCCTTCCGAAAATGAATTGAGCCATATGTACGGCATCAGCCGCACCACGGTGCGCAACGTCATCACGAAGCTGGTGCAGGAAGAGGTTCTTTTCCGTATCCCAGGCAAGGGCACCTATGTCGCCGAGCCCAAGATCGTGGCGCAGTCTCTGTCCTACGCTGGAATTCGGGAGCAGTTGGAAAAAATGGGCTATGAGGTCTCCACCCGGGTCCTGTCTATCACGAAAGAGACGCTGGACAAAAAGACCTTTGCCAAATTTTCCGGGATCAAAAGTCCTGTCTTTTTTGTGGTCCGCCGGCTGCGGTATCTCAAAAAGACTCCTCTTAGCGTGCACACTTCCTATATTCCCGCCGAACTGTGCCCGGATCTGGGGCGTCATGACATCGCCACAGAGCAGATGTGCACCATCTTGAGTCAGGACTACGGCCTGCACCGGGCAAAGACCATAGAGACGCTGGAGTCCGTCCCCGCCACCGCCCACGAAGCGGATCTCCTCAATATTGCGCCCGGCCAGCCCCTTCTTCTCTTACAGGATGTGATTCAGAACGAGGACGGCCTGACTTTTGAATACAGCAAGGTCGCCTTTCGGGGGGAAAAAATCAAAATTACGCTGGAGTTTTAACTTCGGTTTCGCACGCGGAAAACCCCGCCTGCATCCAGAGGATGCAGGCGGGGTTTTCCGCGTAAACAAGGTCTCCACACAGGGAAAGAGAGCATACAAACTCATTCAGAGCTGCGCTCAGCGCTTCACTCGCGCGCTGCCGCCCTTCATCACATCGTAGGCCTCCTCCGTGGTGACCAGATTCCAGTCATTGCGGATGGTGTGGCACAGCGCGGAGTAAGCTGCTGCAAAATCAATGACCTCCTGCTCCGGATGGCCCTCCAGGAAGCCCCAGATCAGGGCGGAGGCAAAGCTGTCACCTCCGCCCACACGGTCATAGATCTCGATATTGTCGTACTTGCGGGAGACGAAGAAGCCGTTGCGCGTCATCATCACGGTCCGCCAGTTGTTCAGGCATGCGGAGGTGACCTCGCGGAGCGAGGTGCCCACACAGATCACATTGGGGTACTTCTCCATGACCTTCTGGGCCACGCCGCGGTAGCTCTCGGGATCCAGCTTGGAAAAGTTCTGGTCGGTATTGTCGGCCTTGATCCCCAGCATGGTCTCGAAGTCCTCTTCGTTGCCGATGACAACATCCACGTAGGGCATGATCTCCACCATGGCTTTCTGAGCATCCTCCCTGGACCAGAGCGTGGAGCGGAAATTCAGATCATAGCTGGTGGTCGCGCCGTTCTTCTTGGCCGCCCGCAGCGCGGCGGCCACCTCGGTAGCGGTATGCTCGCCCACAGCGGTGATAATGCCGGTCGTGTGGAACCAGCGGGTATCCAGCACAGACTCCCAATCGATGTCCCCGGGCTGGATCATGGCCACCGCGGAGTGTCCGCGGTCATAGGTCTGATAGCTGGGACGGGGACCGATGCCCACCTCAATAAAGCATTTGCCGTTGCGCCCGTTCCGTCCGATCTTGTCATACGGAGAGACCACCACATTGGACATATCCACGCCATGCATCTGGGCGTGCTTGATGATGTAGTCTCCGTCCCAGGCGTCCACCAGCTTGGTCACAAAGCCGGTCTTGAGCTGAGGTTTGAGCAGCTTTCGGCTCAGGTTGGAGATATTCACACAGCAGTTGAGTTCCGCCGCCGCGATCCCCAGCTGGAGCTCCTCCGCCTGTCCCAGTCTGTCGTGGCCGGGAGGTGTAAACCGGACCATCGCTTCGCCAAAGCTCATGAAATCATACTTTGCCATAACATATGCCTCCTATTTTTATGGTAGTAGATCTGCGTCCCACAAGAGTCAGAGCAGTCCCTCCGCCGCCAGTTTTTCCCGGATTCCCGCCTTGTCCTCCTCCGCAAGGGGCAGCAGGGGCAGCCTGGGATATCCTCCCACAAGGCCGTTGAGGTCCATGGCATACTTCACGGCGGCCACACCGCCTTTTCCGGACACGATCTTATTGATCTGAAGGATCCGGTCATTGAGGGCCGCCGCCTTGTCGTAGTGCTTGGAGGCCAGCAGGCGGTAAAGCTCCACCGTTATCTCGGGGAAAGAATCCGCCAGGGAGAGCACGCCCCCAGAGGCGCCGGTGATCATTCCCATGAAAAAGTTGTTGATGGAGCCGGCCATCACGTCAAAGTGATTCCGGACCGCAAACAGGATGCTCTCGATATTGCCAGTCGAGCTGTCCTTCACGCCCACGATATTGGGATGCTGGGCGACCCGCTTGATGAGCGGGATGGACAGGCCCACACCGCCGGCATACTGCGGCGCGTTGTAGACCAGGCATGGGGTGTGAACGGCCTCCGCCACATCCGTAAAATAGCGGCAGAGGATATCGTCGGTCATCTGCTTTTTGAAATAGTTGGGAGGCAGCAGGGTGAGGAAATCCGGGTGATAGGCCTCCATTCTATGTGCCATCTCGATGGTTTCGAAAGTGGACTCAAAGATACAGCCGGCCATCACCACTTGGTCCTCTCTCTTACAGGTACAGATGATCTCCAGGACCTTGAGCTTCTCCTCATTGGTGAGGCTTTTGTTCTCTCCGTTGGAGCCCAGGGCCAGGAACCCCTTCAGCCCGCTTTTGGCATAGGCGCGGACATTGTGCTCCAGTCCGCTGTAATCCACGGTCCCATCAGCGGTGAACGGGGTCGTGATGGGGGCGAACACGCCCATCAGCTTTTCGTTCATAGACGGCTCCCTTCTCAAATATTGTGTTTCCTACTTTTGACCGTTGGCGGCGTTCATAAAGCGGCGCTGATACGAGACCACCTGGTTGGTAGCGGTAAACCGCGCCAGATACTGGGGCTCTGCTGTGATGACCACCCGGTCCACCATATCTGCATAGGCGGGGTCGGCCATCAGGTTGTCGATGTCGGGGTAGTTATACTCGCCCTCCATGGAGCAGATAATCAGGCGTGTATCCGGCAGGTTGGTCTGGCGCAGGAGACGGAGGTTATGGCGCACGCCGTCCAGCCCATCGGCCCCTTCGGGGTTCTCAAAATTGCGGTATCTGAGGACATCCCGGCCCAGCTTCAGCACATCCAGCAGATCCCGGTCCGCCTCCCCGCTGCTGAGGTAATCGTTGGCCAGAAGTTCCGCCCGCAGCGCCTCCAGATATTTGCGGTCCGCCGTCCGGTCATAGCAGTCCAGCAGCACCTTGATGGCAGAGGACTGTTTGGCGCGATGCCGGACAAAGCTGTTGATGAAATAGGGCTTTGCCTGTAGTGCCATGGCGGTCTGATAGGGCTCAAACATCAGGGTGTAATTGATGCGGTATCCGTGCTCCCTGAGTCTGAGTGCCAGATTGTGGCCGCGCAGGGCGTCCGCGGTGGACGCCTGGTCGTACCGGGTGGAGAGCTTCTTGTCGCCCTCCAGCAGCTCATGTACATTGTTGGGGTTGACAGGGCCGGTGTGGGGGACCTTGACCACCAGCCGGTATTCCGAGAGAATGCTCTTGAAGGTCTCACATTCCTCCAGGATTTTGTCAAAGTCCTCCTCAAAGGGGTTGTTGAGCTCCACGCTGATGTCACAGCCGGGTCCCAGAATACGTCCCAGCTCAGTCATGACCTCGTCGCGGGTATGGAACGCATTCCCTACATTGGCCTTGGGATTGTTGATAAACAGGTCGTACACGATGCCGGGATTGCAGGTGAGGTTTGCAAGCAGCGGGGCGATGGGCGCCACCTCGTAAGGGTTGGCGGAGTCGGCAGAGTAGAGGATACCGGTAGGCCGTTTCACTCCGTTTTTATCATAAGAGATATCGCGGACTAAATCAATCAGTAAAAGTCCGTCCTCCTGGAGCGTGCTCTCGATGCGAAACCCGGCGGGCGTCTCTCCGGCGGGAACCGCAAAGGTCTGGATGACATCCTTGAACCGGGGCGTGGCTGCCAGATACTTCACTTTCCCCTCCAGCAGAGAGAAAAGCTGCGGCTCCAGGCACAGGTCCTTCACCCGCTCGATATATGCCTCCTCACCTTTGGCCGCACCCGCTCCCAGAGCGGTCAGTGGGAAGTGGAGGCCAAGCGTGCCCTCGCCCTGGCTACGGTAGTTTACTGTCATTCTGTTTGTCCCCCTAATACTTAATACTTATTTCCAATGCATTACATTACAGCGTCATGGGCGGGCATCAGTCGCCGGAGAGGACCGACATGACCCGTCGGGCCACGGCGCTTCCGGAGATGCCGTAATAGTTCAGCAGCGCCTCATACGGCCCGGTCTGCTTCGCCCCCTCCGGTACGCAAAAGACCTTCAGCGGCACGGATATTCCGCTCCGCGCCAGCACATCGGCCACCGCCGAGCCCAGCCCGCCGTTGGGTGCGTGCTCCTCCAAGACAAAAACCTTTTTGGCGGAGGACGCGTAGTGTCGGATCAATTCTTCGTCCAGCGGCTTTAAGGTGGTGAAATTGATTACCGACATCGATACCCCCTGCTCCCGCAGGATCTCTGCCGCCTCTACAGCCTCGGCCGTGCTGGGCCCATAGGTAAAGAGTGCCGCGGCTACACCGCCGTCCGCCAGTACCTCCCCCCTGCCCAGCTCCAGCTTTCGCTGCGTCCGCTTTGCAGGCGGCTCCTTGGCCTGACGGGGCATCCGGATAAAAACGGGACCGTCTATCTTTATGGCCTCCTCCAGGCAGAACTCCACCTCGTCGGCGTCGCCGGGACAGAGGACCACCAGATTGGGAACGGTGCGCATCAGGGCCACGTCCTCCAGAGCCATATGGGTGGACCCCAGTGTGGAATAGGCCAGACCGCCGCCGGAGGCCACCAGTTTGACATTGGTGTGCATATAACCCACGTCATCCCGGATCTGCTCATAGGCCCGCATGGTAAGGAAGGGGTCGATGGCGACGACCACTGGAATAAAGCCCTGACGCGCCATCGCCGCGCTGATTCCCACAGCGGTCTGTTCGCTGATGCCGACCTCCACGCTCCGATTGGGATAGGCCTGGAAAAAGGCGCCCAGGCCTCCGCCGGAGGCGGAGTCACAGGAAATCGCCACAATCGCTTCATTGTCTTTTCCCAGCTCCAGGAGCTTGGCCTCAAATGCCTTTCGGGGATCCCGCAAACACATGCTTACCAACCCCTTTCCGCCGCACGGGCATCCAGTTCCTCCAGGGCGCGGGCCGCTTCGCCCGCATCCGGGTTCCAGTGGTGATACTTCTGTTGATCCTCCAGAAAGGATATCCCCTTTCCCTTTGTGGTCTTGGCCACCAGGAGCGTGGGCTTTCCCGGCTCCAGAGGGATCTGTGCGAAGGCGTCATACAGGGCCCCAACGTCATGCCCGGGGACCGGCCTTACTGCCCACCCAAACGCAGCATATCGGGACTCATAGGAGGTGGGCTTGCAGATCTCGCTGGTGCGTCCATTGATCTGAAGGGTATTTTCATCCAGGATCGCCACCAGATTGTCCAAATGATTGTGAGCGGCGAAGGCCGCCGCCTCCCAGTTGGTGCCCTCCCCCTGTTCTCCGTCACCCATCAATACGTAAGTACGGTACGGCAGACCTGCCTTTCTTGCCGCCAGGGCATAGCCGCAGCCCAGCGGCAGGCCGTGCCCCAGAGAACCTGTGGAAAAATCCAGGCAGGGCAACTTTGTGGCGTCCGGGTGTCCGGGAAAGAGGGTCCCCAATTGGTTATAGGTTTTCAGTAGCTCCGGCTCCAGCACCCCCAGTTCCACCATCGCTCCATAGAGGGCCAGGCACTTGTGTCCGCCGCTGAGCAGCAGCTTGTCGCGGTGGACGGGGTCCTCCGGATCATAGTCCATTACAGCGAAGTAGAGCACCGCCAGGATATCCGCAGCGGAGAGCGCGCCGCCGGCGTGCCCCTCACCGTTGCTGGCAATGGTCCGCACGATGTTGCTCCTGATATGGAAGGCGCTCCGCTCCAGCGCTTCACGGTCAAACGGTTTCATGTCACACCTCTTCCAGCTGGCGGAGCTGGGCCACCTTGGCCGCAGACGGACTGCTGGGATCAAAGCGCAGCGGCAGCCACAGGCGCACCAACTCCTCCGCCGTTTTCTGTCCGATCACTAATGCCCCCATGCAGAGGATGTTGGCGTCGTTGGAAAGGATGGAGCGCTGTGTGGAGTAGATATCGTGACAGACCGCGGCATATGCGCCCTTGATCTTGTTGGCCGCCATGGCCATACCGATACCAGTCCCACAGATGAGGATGCCGCGCTCACACGCCCCGGAAGCCACCTTGCGGGCAACGGCCTCTGCAACGGCGGGATAGCTCACCGCCTGGGTATCATAGGAGCCCATATCGACAAACTCGTGCTCTGCGAAAGCGCTCAAAAGCATTTGTTTATAGGCCAATCCATGCTGATCGTTGCCAATTGCAATTTTCATAATAGGGCAAATTCCTTTCTGACAAAAAGTGTGGGAGCGCAAAAAAACAGCTTTGGTCAATCTATTTTTACTTGTATATACAAGATATATCAACCCGGGTAGTTTGTCAAGGGATTTTTTTAGTCTTTCTTTTAATCCTTAAGCAAGTCCAAATAAAACCGAAAAAAGCTTCAAAAAATATGTTGACTTTATCCAAGAAATCGACTATTATTCAATTTGTAGCTCAATTATACTTGTATATACATGAATGAATGTACTAGTACTTACCATGCAGCAACCTCGGGCTTATCTGTTCACCCTGCTGAACCAGCTCTGCAACATAAGCTCCATTGTGCTCTTTGCCCTGGGGACACGCGACGTTGGGGCCTCTGCGGCTACAGCGATCAACATGCTGGGGCCGGCGGTCAGCACGCTGGTCTTCCGCGACCCGCTCTCCCCCTTACGCCGCTGGGCCGTGGTCTCCTCCTCTGCTCTGTCTTTTTCGTGTCCCGCAGGGGAGGCGTCCCCCTCCGCCGTCAAAAAAGGGGGGCCACAGAACAGCGCAGCAGAAAGAAGGAAAAGCATTGAAAACGATTCTTCTGGATATGGACGGCGTACTTCTGGACAGTGAAATGGTACGTCTCGCCTACATCAGGCGTTTCTTAAAACAGCAGGGGATCGAGGTGCAGGCCGAGGCGCTTTTGGATCTGAGTGGAGTGAGCAACCGCGACGCCGCCCGGCGGCTGGCGAGGCGCTTTGAGCTGCCTCTCTCTGCGGCCGCCTGCCAAAGGGCGCTGGCGCGGACTTGCCGGGGGCTCTATCTGGAGGCGGAGGGCCTGCGCCCTTTCCCCGGCCTGGAACACTTCCTCCGTACCGTGAAAGAGCGTGGCGCCAAAACCGGTCTGGTGTCCTCCACCCAGTGCCGGGAGGTCTTGGACGCGCTGAACCGCTTTTCCCTGCTGCCACTTTTCGACGTAGTGCTGGGGGGCGAATCGGCCCCGCGGAGGAAACCCGCCCCCGACCCCTATCTGCATGCCGCCCGTTTCTTAAGGGCGCGCCCCGAGGACTGCATGGTGGTGGAGGACTCTCCGCCCGGCATCCTGGCCGGGAAGCGGGCCGGGATGTTTGTGGTCGGACTGACCGCCGGCAGTCTCCCGCAGGCCGTCTCGCTGGCCGACGCCACCGCCGCCGACTACGGGCAGTTGCTGCGTCTTGCGCTGCAGTGGCTGTCGGAGCAGTCTGGCTTTGGCGCATGATCTCTCTTGTCAGAAAAAGGCCCCCGGAATGCTGTGAACAGCATTCCGGGGGCCTTTTTCTGATGGATGACCGCAGCTCAGGCGGTCACTGCTCCGCCGCCGCAGGCGCCATGCGCATATTCTCTTCCCAGAACAGTTCCTCAGCCCGGCGCTCCAGCCATTCGGTCTGCTGGTGTTCCGCCTGGGTCTCCAGTATATGGGTCTCGTCCAGTACTCCGGCCTCCCGGAGGCACTCCAGGGTCTCCACTGCGCTGACCTGAAGAGTGATACTGTATCCGTCGCCCTCGTATTCGGCGCTGTTCTCCCGGTCCACCGGCGCATACTCAATGAAAAGGTCGTTTACATAGCAGTTGGTGAGCCGCGCCTCGTCGTCCAGCAGGTACCTTTGTCCCAAACGCCCGGCCTGGATATCCGCCTTTATCGCAGCCACCAGATCCTCCCGGAATCCGGCGGGGACGGGATAATTGTCATATTCACCCGTTTCCATGTCCATCAGATTCAGTCTGATATTGGTGATCTGCCGCCCTTCGTAGCTCTGGGGGAAGTAGGCGTTCAGGATCACCTCGGGCTGATTGAGGATCGCCGTAAGCCGCGCCGCGGCCGAATCCGGGTCTTGAAGGTCTTCTTCCGTGACGTCCAGGGTGTAGTCCCGGGTCAGGGTGCCGCCCCCCGCCAGTTCGTAGGTCAGCAGCAGGCTCACAATGCCCTCGGTCTGTACGCTCTCCAGATAAGTCCCGTCAGCCAGGGTGCGCGTCTCATAGCTGCCGCCGAACGTAGTCCCCTCATGGCGCGCCCGCTCGTCCACGATACTCTGGTGGAGCTCCGTGATCGCCCTGATGAGCTCCGGGTCCGCCGTGTGGATTTCCCTGCCGTCCCCTCTGTCATAGGGCGCGCTGCTCACATTTCTGATCCGTACTGCCGTCACTTGTCCGGCCTCGGGTACCCGGCGCTCAAATCCCGTCACGTCCAGTTCCATCCCGGCAATCAGGACCACCAGACAGGCAGAGAACGCCACACAGCCCTTCCAGCTGTCCAGAAAGACCCAAAAGCTCTTTTTGAGCAGCATTTCAGCGGCAAAATAGCCCACCGCTCCACAGAGCACCATGAAGCACAGCAGCGTCCAGGCCCCTTGGGGCAGGTTGTAGCCGAAGAACAGGTAGAGGAACAGGCCCAGCGCCAGCGCAAAGCAGAAAGCCATCCCATACTTGAAGATGGGCCGCACCCAGCGCACGGTGACCACGTCTCCCGCCCCCTCCAGATGCCGCCGGCGGTAGAGCACCAGGGCGACCGCCGCCAGCGCAGCGCCGATCAGCGCATAGATCAGGCCGTACCCCAGGCCCTGAAAGACGGCTCTTTCCAGATTTCCATCGGTGTCCCAGGCGCGGTCCACCCGCAGTTTTTCCAAAAACAGAATCACCGGGCTCAGCCATGTGCCCAGGGTGTTGAGGGTATCCACATACCGATAGCCAAAGACAAACGCCCTCAGCACCTCGTTGACGAGCTGGACCATCACCACGGCCAGAACGCTCAGAATCCCGTAAAAGGCGGGCAGGGCCAGAATGTGTCCGGTAAACATGGCGCAGAACACGGCAAAGGAGTAGAAAAACAGCGTAAGGAGCACCTGCATGGCAAGCCACATGCACAGCGCCCCGATGTTGAGACATCCCTTGGCCAGCTCCGCCAAAAGGGTGCAGAAAAACACAACCAGAGAGGGCAGCAGCATAAAGGAGAGCCCGGACAGGTAGTTGGTGAGGAACAGCCCTTCCCGCCTGACCGGAAGCGCGTGAAAGAGCCCCACGCTGCGGCTGTTGTAGAGATAGGAGAACACTGCCATGGCAGAGAGGATGCCGAACACCAGCGCGGCGATCACGCTGCCGGGTTTGATCATGGAGAGGACCTCCAGATCGGCAAAATACTGGGGAGACGGCATAGAGCCGTAAGTATCCTCCGCCCGCAACATCAGCAGGTTGAGGGGCAGGGCCAGGAGCCAGCACGCTCCATATACCGACCAGATGGGCCAGAACCGGGCCATGTTCTTTTTCCAGAGGACAGGATAGAAGAGCCTCCTGTCAGAGCACGATGTCGCGGACTTCATAGTCCTCACCTCCCAGCTCGTAAATAAAGATCTCCTCCAGGGTGAGGGGCAGGGCGTCCATAAGGATGGGGGCGTAGACCGCCAGACGGTTGGTGATGTCGGTGGCGTTCCCCCGTATGATAAGCGTGTGGATGCGCCCCACCTGGGATACATGGAGGATCTCCAGATCGGCGGGGAGCTGCGGAAGCTCCTTCTCCTGAAAGACCACCTGCATCTTTACCACATTCTCCTGAAGGTCGGAAAGGCTCCGCTCCACCAGGACCTTCCCATGGGAGAGGATGCCCACATGGTCGCACACGTCCTCCAGCTCCCGCAGGTTGTGGGAGGAGACCAGTACCGTGGTACCGTATTCGGCCACATCGGACATGAGGAGGCTCCACACCTGACGCCGCATCACCGGGTCCAGCCCGTCCACCGGCTCGTCCAGCACCAGTAATTCAGGGCGGCAGCACATGGCCAGCCAGAAGGCCGACTGCTTCTGCATGCCCTTGGAGAGCCGCCGGATGGGCTGTTTTTCATTTACGGTGGTAAAGATGTCCTTCATGGCCTCGTACCGCTTCTGATCGAAGCGGGGGTAAAAGCCCCGGAAGAGCCGCATCATGTCCCGGGTGGAGGCGGAGAGGAAATAATAGAGTTCATCCGGAATGGAGGCGATGCGGGCCTTGACCGCCGGATTCTCGTACACCGGCTCCCCCGCCACCAGCACCTCGCCCTCGTCCTGGCGGTAAATGCCGGTGATGTGGCGCAGAATGGTGGATTTGCCCGCGCCGTTGGGCCCCACCAGGCCGTAGATGGACCCGTCCGGCACCGACATGGTGAGTCCGTCCAGCGCCCGAAACCTGTCAAAGGTCTTTGTCACATGCTTAACTTCGATCATACTCTCCCCTCCTTCGCACCGGACACCCGCAGGGCCAGCTCCTCCGCCGTCATGCCCAGAAAGATGAGTTCCGAGGCGGCGGCATCAAACTGCTCCAGTAGCCTCCGCCGCCGGTCCTGATTCACACCAGTCTGCTCCGAAGCATAGGATCCCTTGCCCGGCATGGTGTAGAGATATCCCTCCGCTTCCAGCGACTCATAGGCCCGCTGGATGGTGTTGGGATTGATAGCCAGGGCCGACGCCAATGCCCGCACCGAGGGGAGCTGGTCCCCAGGCTGGATGGCCCCTGTGACCACCAGATGCCGCAGACCGTCCTTCACCTGCTCATAGATGGGCCGGGCGTCCCGATAATTCAAACTGAACACACTTCCGGCCTCCTTTCCGACTGTACTAGATCGCTTGGTACAGTTTAGTATACACGGACCTGCCGCTGCAAGTCTTAATTTATTATAACGTTTTTCCTATTTTCCTGAGAAATCGCATGACAAATCCCATCTTACACACTATAATAAAAAATAACTCCTGCAAGCAGCAGGCCCTCCCCTCCGTCCCGGCGAAAGCCGCCCGACACGGCTCTCCCCACGAATCTATTCCGCTCAGATGAAAGGCACATCATGTACTATGACGTCAATATCCGCTGTTTCGTAAACTGTGTCCGGGACCTTCTGGACTCCCCCGAAGTCCAGTCCATGCGGGCGCTGCCCCATCACCCCGGCACCTCCTGCTATGAACATTCGGTCTTTGTGGCCTATGTATCCTTCCGTCTGGCCCGCCGCTGGGGCCTGGACTACAGGGCCGCGGCCAGAGCGGGGCTGCTCCATGACCTCTATCTCTATGACGCCCGGAACAAGCCCGCCTACTACGGCAATCAGTGCTTCGCCCATCCGGTGGCTGCGCTGAAGAATGCCTGGGCCCTGTGCGGGAGCCTCACCCCTATGGAGGAGAACATCATCATCTCCCACATGTGGCCCCTCTCCCGCCGGATGCCCCGCTACAAGGAGTCCCTGGTGGTCAATCTGGCGGACAAACTGTGCGCCACCGCTGAGGTCTCCCACCTCTACCACGGTATCCGCCGCATCCGGAACCGCAAATATCGCCGCCGAATTGCCGCCGCCGTATAACAGGAAGCTGGCCGCGCCCCTTTCAGGGGGCGAGGCCGGCTTTTTGTATTCCTGTGCGAAAAATTTTTATATATCAGTGCAAAAAACCTCTCGCTCTGATATAATGTTCTTGCAAGACTGGACATCGCTTTTTCCCTTCTTATATGCTATACTGTGTCCGTTCGACTTTTTTCTGGGAGGCTTTGATATGGAATCTGTGGGCGCCGTTGTATTTCTGCCCCGCGATCACGCCAATGAAATGCCCCTGCTGCTGGAGAAGCTGCTGTTTTCTCCCGGCGCGGTGTGGCTGTGCGAAGCCCTGAAAAGCGCAGGAGTTGGCCGTTTTTTGGTGGTCTGCCACGATGATGACCGTGAGGCGGCTGCAGCCTGTTTCCCCGCAGATACGGAATTTGTCACCACCGGCGCGGACGACGCCGGCGCAAAGCTCTCCGCTTTCCTCACCCGGGAACCGGGCAAGGTGGTGGTCGTCACCCGCCCGGTGCTTCTGGCGCCGGACGGACTCAACTTCCTGCCCGCCGGACAGTCTCCCAAGGTGGAGACCGGCATGTACTGCATGTCCACCGAGGTCCTGGCCGCCGACCTGGCCGCCGGCGAGGACTTCGCCGGTGCCCTCAAGCTCCATGGCGGCGCGGTGAGCGAGACCTGCGCCATGCCCCTCCAGAGTCGGAACCCCGCCATGTGGCGCATGTACCAGGGTCAGGCGCAAGTGCTGGAGGTGAGCCGTCTGGAGCGGATGGGCGCCCGGTTCATCGACCCCGGCTCCTTCTTTTCCGACCCTACCGTGCGGGTCGGCAAGGGTACGGTGATCCTGCCCGGCACCATCCTTCGGGGCAAGACCACCATCGGCGCCGACTGCGAAATCGGCCCCAATTCCATGATCCAGGACTGTGTCATCGGCGACGGTGTGACGGTGAACGCCTCCCAGCTCAACGAGTCCACCGTGGCCGACCGGACCAAGGTTGGCCCCTTTGCCTATGTCCGGCCCCATTGCCATGTGGGCGCCGACGTGAAGGTGGGCGACTTTGTGGAGCTCAAAAACTCCACCATCGGCGACGGCACCAAGATCTCCCACCTCACCTACGTGGGGGATTCCGACGTGGGCGGCCATGTGAATTTCGGCTGCGGCACTGTCACAGTGAACTATGACGGCACGGCCAAATACCGCACCACCATCGGCGACCACGCCTTTATCGGCTGCAATACCAATTTGGTGGCCCCTGTGAAAATCGGGGACAGGGCCTACACCGCAGCGGGCAGCACCGTCACCGAGGATGTGCCGGCGGACAGCCTGTGCATCGCCCGCTCGCCCCAGACCATCAAAGTGCAGTGGGCCGCCAAACGCCGCAGGGCCAAGGGCCGGAAATAACGTAGCTTCCAGGCGGGAACGCCTGCAAATTATGTGAAACACATCACAAAAAATGAGAGGGATGCTGAAATGATCGCACACGGCAAGGACATCAAGATTTTCTCCGGCAACTCCAACCCCAAGCTGGCGCTGGACATCTGCAAGAAGTTGGGTACCCAGATGGGCAACGCCGAGGTGGGCACGTTCTCCGACGGAGAGAAGTCCGTCTCCATCTATGAGACCGTCCGTGGTTCCGACGTATTTGTCGTCCAGTCCACCTGCTCTCCTGTAAATGATAACCTGATGGAGCTCCTCATCATGATCGACGCCATGCGCCGTGCCTCTGCCGGGCGCGTCACCGCCGTGATCCCCTATTTCGGCTATGCGCGCCAGGACCGCAAGACCAAGCCCCGCGACCCCATCTCCGCCAAGCTGGTGGCCAACCTCATCACCCGCGCCGGCGCCGACCGGGTGCTGACCATGGACCTACACGCCAATCAGATCCAGGGCTTTTTCGACATTCCCGTGGACAATCTGCTGGGCTCTCCCATTTTTGTCAATCACTTTATGACGAAGTATGCCGACTGTCACCAGGAGGTCATGGTGGTCTCCCCCGACGTGGGCTCTGTGGCCCGCGCCCGCGCCTTTGCCCAGAAGCTGGATATGCCGCTGGCCATCGTGGATAAGCGCCGCCAGAAGGCCAACTCCTCCGAGGTCATGAACATCATCGGCGATGTCCGCGACAAGCGGGTCATCCTCCTCGACGACATGGTGGACACCGGCGGCTCCCTCTGCGGCGCGGCCAAGGCCCTGGTCGAGGTGGGCGGCGCCAAGTCCGTCACCGCCTGCGCTTCCCACGGCGTTCTCTCCGGTCCCGCCATCCAGCGCATTGAGGACAGCGTCCTGGACGAGGTCATCTTCCTCGACACCATTCCCGCGCGTCCTGAGGTAAAGTGTGCTAAAATCAAGTATCTCTCCGTGGCTGAGATGTTTGCCGAGGCCATCGAGCGCATCTACGAGGAGATCTCCGTCTCCAAGCTCTTCAACTGATCGGCTTCAACTGAACACTGCGACAGGGGCGGAGCGGCAGCTTCGCCCCCGTTGTGCATCGGAAGAAAGTCGGCCTCTGTAAGGCTGGGCGCCCGCCTTGCGCCGGAGTCCCCCTCCCCTTGCTGGGCCGCTTCTTATCCAGATCATCGAGGTGAAACCATGTTCTTCTCCCCAAAGAGCGGCGGTGTGGACTGGCTGCTGGTCTGCCTGGGTAATCCTGGCGACCAGTACGAGAATACCCGCCATAACGCGGGTTTTATGGTGGCCGACGAGCTGGCGGACCGCCTGAACGTACCCGTTCAGCGCCTGAAGTTCCGCGCCCTCACCAACACGGTGACGCTGGGCGGCCGGAAGGTCCTGCTCATGAAGCCTATGACCTACATGAATCTCTCCGGCGAAGCGGTACACGAGGCCGCTTCCTTTTACAAGATCCCTCCGGAGCGGGTCCTGGTGGTCTCCGACGAGGTGGCCCTTCCCCCTGGAAAGATCCGGGTCCGAAAAAACGGCAGTGCCGGCGGCCACAACGGCCTGAAAAACATCATTGCCCACCTTGGCACCGACCAGTTTCCCCGGGTTCGGGTGGGGGTGGGCCAGAAGCCCCACCCCGCCTGTGATATGGCCGACTGGGTCCTGGGAAAGTTCCAGGGCGAGGACAAAAAAGCGGTGGAAGCTGCGGTGAAGCGCGCCGCCGACGCAGTGGAATGCCTCATCGAACGGGGCCCCGAGGAGGCCATGAACCGCTACAACGGCTGATGGGGCCTTCTCCCCGGCCGCTCTGATTCTGAGGAGGGTCCGGCATGGGAAATTGGGCAAATCTATTCCACATGCACCGCACCGCCCACAGCGGCGAACGCGCCATGCGGCATCTGAAAGAGGACTGCGACCCGGGACCGCTCCTGGATGTCTCCCGCAGGACCATGGCCGACGCCGGACTGGCCGTCTCCTCTCCCCAGCTCTACTTCCTCCATGCCCTCAATCTGGCGGATGTCAACGTGGACATGGGAGAGGAGAGCGCTGCGCTCTCCCTCCTGTGCCGGATGGAGCCCGATGCCGTCTTTCCCAACCGTGCCTCGCTCCGTGCCGCCTTATTGGTATGCCCTGAGCTGCGCCCTCGCCGGCGGCGAACTCTGGCAGGAGGCGGCGGAAAACCGCAACCGGGCCGTGGAATCCTTCCGCCATGGACCTATGAGCGGGGAAAATCGTTTTTCCCTCCAGTGGAACCTCTGTCTCAACGGTCTGCTGCTCCGGTTTGACCAGGAAGAGCGTGTCGGCCTAGAGGCTGACCTGCTCTCCCCGATGGCTCCCGCTCCCGACCGCTACACTTCCGTGTGGGTCTGTCTGTTGCTGGGCCGCCTCTGCCTGAAATGCGGGCCGGTCGGAGGAGGCCTGCCCCCATCTGGAATACGCCGCCGCCCACGGTGGGTGGCTCCACCACCGCGCCGACGCAGAAGCACTGCTCCGCAGCTCCGCGCCGGTCGCCGGAGAAACCTGATCCAAGGAGTACCGCCTGTTATGAATCAATTGCTCTCGATCTTATCCCAGGTCCCGGAATTTCCCCAGCTTCTGGCTGCCATCGACTCCGGCGGGTGTCCCGCGGCCGTCACAGGGCTGGCGGCGGTCCACCGCGCCCATTTTGCCGCCGGCATCCGGGCTAATACCGGGCGTCCGGTGGTCCTTCTGTGCGCCGACGAAACCGAGGCCGCCCGTCTGGGGGAGGACCTGGCCGCTCTGACCGGGGAGACGGTCCTTCGGCTGCCCGCCAGGGAGTTTACCTTCCACAACGCCGCCGTGGTCTCCCGCCAGTGGGAGCACCGGCGGCTCTCCGTTCTCCGGGCCATGTCCACCGGACGGGCGCCGCTGGTCGTGGCCACTGTGGATGCCCTCCTCCAGCGGACCCTCCCGAAAACACTGCTGTCCCAGGCGGCACAGACTCTGCGCGTGGGGGAGGTCCATGACCTGCCAGAGCTGGCCGAACGCCTTGCCGCCGCGGGATATGCCCGTTGTGAGCAGGTGGAGGGCGCGGGCCAGTTTGCTCTGCGGGGCGGTATTCTGGACTTTTTCTCCCCTGCTTACGACCGGCCTGTTCGATGCGAATTTTTTGGAGATGAGATCGACTCCATGGGTCTGTTTGACCCCTCCAGTCAGCGCAGGACGGAAAACCGGGAGGAGGCGGAGATCCTTCCGGTGGCAGAAGTCCTCCCTCAGTTTGCCCCCGGAGGCTATCCCGGGCTCCTGGAGTCCATGGACCAGCTCATTTCCCGGGTAAAACGGGCCAAACACCCACAGCCGGAGCTTCTCGCCACCCTGGTCGAGGACCGGGACCGCCTGGAGGCGGGGGGCTCCTTTCCCGCCGTGGACCGGTACATCGCCCTTATTTATCCTCAGATGTCCACAGCAGTCGACTATCTCCCCGAGGACGCCGTGGTCTGCCTCTCTGAAAGTCCCCGCGTGGCGGAGCGGGCCAGGAACTACCAGTGGCGGCTGGAGGAGGACGCCAAGACCCTGATGGAATCCGGCCTCCTCCCCGGGGAGCTGGCCGCCTTCTCCCGCACCATGGACGACCTGTCCCACGGGCTTTCCGACTACCCCGTGGTCTTTCTGGACACCTTTTCCTCGTCCTCCTACCCTCTGCGTCCCAGATCGCTTCTGGACGTGATGGCCAAACAGCTCCCCTCCTACGGCGCGAGCCCGGAGACCGCCGCCGCCGACCTGGAGCACTACCAGTCCGTGGGCTTCCGGTCCATCGCCCTGGCCGCCGGCGAGCAGCGCTGTCTGAACCTCCAGTCGCTGCTGCGGGAGCGGAAGGTCCGCTCCGCCGTGGACTTCGCCCTTCACGATCTGCCCGCGCCCGGCAAGACGGTCATCTGCGTGGGGGGCCTCTCCGCCGGCTTTGAGTATCCGGACGCCAGACTGGCCGTACTTACCGAAGGGCGGGCCGCCCCCGCCAAAAAGCCGAAAAGCAGGAAGGCATCCAACCGCCAGAAGCTGGATTCCTATGCCGACCTCTCCCCCGGCGATCTGGTGGTCCATGAGCACCATGGCATCGGCCGGTATGTGGGCATGGTAAAAATGTCCGCCGACGGCGTGCAGAAAGACTATGTAAAAATCGCCTATGCCGGGTCCGATATTCTTTATGTGCCCGCCACCCAGCTCGACCTGGTGTCCAAGTACATCGGCTCCGGCGATGACACCGAGCATAAAAAGCTTTCCAAGCTTGGGGGCACCGACTGGGAAAAGGCCAAGACCCGGGCGCGGAAGGCGGTGCAGGACCTGGCCAAGGGGCTCATCCAGCTCTACGCGGAGCGGGAGCGCATGCCCGGCTATGCCTTCTCGCCCGACTCCCCTTGGATGAAGGAGTTCGAGGATCAGTTCGAGTACGCTGAGACCGACGACCAGCTCCGATGCATCGAGGAGATCAAACGCGATATGGAGACGCCCAAGCCCATGGACCGGCTTCTCTGCGGGGATGTGGGCTACGGCAAGACGGAGGTGGCCTTCCGTGCCATCATGAAATGTGTGCTGGACGGCAAACAGGCGGCCATCCTGGCCCCCACCACCGTGCTGGCCCGGCAGCACTTTCTCACCGCCAAACGCCGCTTTGCGCAGTTCCCCGTGGAGATCGATGTGGTGAGCCGCTTTCGTACACCGGCCCAGATGAAGGCCACGCTGATGAACGTGCAGTCCGGAAAGGTGGACCTGCTCATCGGGACCCACCGCCTTTTCAATAAGGATGTCCACTTTAAGGACCTGGGGCTGCTGGTGGTGGATGAGGAGCAGCGGTTCGGCGTCCAGCACAAAGAGAAGCTCAAGGAGCTCTCCAAGCAGGTGGACGTGCTTACACTCTCTGCCACCCCCATTCCCCGCACGCTGAACATGGCCCTCTCCGGTATCCGTGACATGTCTACCCTGGAGGAGCCGCCCCAGGACCGCCAACCGGTCCAGACCTATGTGCTTGAGCACGACTGGTCCGTGCTGGGCGACGCCATGAGCCGCGAGCTGGAGCGGGGCGGCCAGGTGTACTATCTCCACAACCGTGTGGAGACCATCGAGCGCACGGCGGCCCGTATCCAGGCCATGCTGCCTGATGCAGGCATCGCCATCGCCCATGGCCGCATGACCCAGGAAGAGATCAACGATGTCATGAGCCGGATGACCGACGGCGAGGTGGACATTCTCGTGTGTACCACCATCATCGAAACCGGTATCGATATCCCCAACGCCAATACGCTCATCATAGAGGATGCGGACAGGATGGGGCTTGCCCAGCTCCACCAGCTCCGGGGTCGGGTAGGGCGCTCCGCCCGTCGCGCCTTCGCCTATATGACCTACCGCCAGGGCAAAGTGCTCACCGAGGTCCAGGCCAAGCGCCTTTCTGCCATCCGGGAGTTCGCCGAATTCGGCTCTGGGTTCAAAATCGCCATGCGGGACCTGGAGATCCGGGGCGCGGGTAACGTGCTGGGTCCCGAGCAGTCCGGCTTCCTGGTCAGCGTGGGCTATGATATGTACCTGAAGCTTTTGGAGGAGGCGGTCCTGGAACAGAGGGGCGAGACGCCCAAGGTCCAGGCCGAATGCGCCGCCGATCTGGCGGTGGCCGCCTCTATCCCGGATCGATATGTCCCCTCGCCGGAACAGCGCATGGACCTCTACCGCCGCATCGCCCGTATCCGCAGCGAAGAGGAGGCCGACGACCTGGTGGATGAGCTCATCGACCGCTACGGAGATCCCCCGCGGACCGTAAACAATCTCATCTCCGTGGCGCTGCTCCGCGCCGCCGCTGCCGGCTGCGGCATTACAGAGATCGCCCAGAAAGGGGAACGCCTGAACTTCACGCTGGCCCAGGTGGATTTCGCCAAGGTCTCCTCTCTGTGCGGTGGAGCGGCCTACCGGGGCCGCCTTCTCTTCTCCGCCGGGGAAAATCCCTACCTGGCCCTCAAGGTGCGTAAGGGAGAGGACGCGCTGAAACTAGCCGCCCGGTTGGTGGAGGAGTACAGGGCCACACCGCTCCCTTCCCCCGCAAAATAGCCCTTGCCGCCTGACGCTCCGATCCCGCGGCCTCCAAGTTGCCTTTATATTGGTAATACCAATTCGAGCCTATATGCAGACAATCTTTTTGTTTTCTCTCATCTGGTTCCGCTAATCAGAACATCCGGCAATTAAGTTCCGCGATATACCACAAAGTATAAAAAAACCTTAACTTATACACAAACAATTCTCAAAGGTCCCGTTGCTTTTTATGGGACAATCATATATAATAAACCACGAAGCATAAGGATGGGAAAGCAAAATACAAAAATACTTAATTTATGGAGGTTAGTCCCATGAGAGAAGTCTATGTTGTGAACTGCTGCCGTACCGCTGTCGGCTCGTTCGGCGGGTCCTTGAAGGACGTTCCGGCTCCCGAGATGGGTGCCATTGTCATCAAGGAAGCGCTCAAGCGCGCCAATGTTGCCCCCGAGAATGTGGATGAGGTCATGTTTGGCTGCATTCTGACCGCCGGCCTGGGCCAGAACGTGGCCCGCCAGGCCTCCCTCAAGGCCGGGATTCCCATTGAGGTCCCCGCCTACACCGTGGGCATGGTCTGCGGCTCCGGCATGAAGAGCGTCATTGAGGGTGCCCGCTCCATTGTCGCCGGTGACGCCGACATCATCGTGGCCGGCGGCACCGAGAACATGTCCGCGGCCCCCTACTCCATCCCCGCCGCCCGCTGGGGCGCCCGGATGAACAACAACAAGATCATCGACACCATGGTGAACGACGGTCTGACCGACGCCTTCAATAATTATCACATGGGCATCACCGCCGAGAATGTCTGCGATCAGTGGGACATCACCCGCGAGGAGCTGGATGAGTTCGCCTACAACTCTCAGAAGAAGGCCGCCGCCGCCCGTGACTCCGGCCGCTTCAACGACGAGATCGTGCCTGTGCCCGTGAAGGTGAAGAAGGAGATCGTGGAGTTCAAGACCGACGAGTTCATTAAGGGCGACGTCTCCCTGGAGAAGATGGCCAAGCTGAAGCCCGCCTTCAAGCCCGACGGCGGCCGCGTGACCGCCGCCAACGCCTCCGGTATCAACGACGGCGCCGCCGCCATTGTTCTGGCCTCCAAGGAGGCCGTGGAGAAGTATGGCCTGAAGCCCATGTTCAAGCTGATCGGCTGGGGCCAGGGCGGCGTGGACCCGAAGATCATGGGCGTGGGCCCTGTGCCCGCCTCCAAGAACGCCATGGCAAAGGCCGGCGTGACCATCGAGGACATCGACCTGGTGGAAGCCAACGAGGCTTTTGCCGCCCAGTCCGTGGCGGTTGCCCGTGAGCTGAAATTCGACATGAGCAAGGTCAACGTCAACGGCGGTGCCATCGCCATCGGCCACCCTGTCGGCGCTTCCGGCGCCCGGATTATCGTCACCCTGCTCCACGAGATGCTCAAGCGCGACGACGCCAAGAAGGGCCTCGCCACCCTCTGCATCGGCGGCGGCATGGGCGTTGCCACCATCTTTGAAAAGTGCTAAAATAAGCTTGCGGTTCTTCGGCGGGCGGGCAGGGTCCGTCCGCCGAAGTCAGCATAGAAACAATTTTAGGAGGGAACGTAACAGTGGCAAAAATTATTTCTGTTGAGGAAGCCATCGCCATGATCCCCGATGGGGCTACCATCATGTTCGGCGGCTTCTTGGGCTGCGGCAGCGCTCACCATATCATCGATGCCCTGTCCAAAAGTGGCAAGAAGGACTTTACCATCATTGGCAACGACTGCGGCATGGCCACCGGCCCCAACGGCGACCTGTACGGCATGGCCAAACTAGTACACAACCACCAGGTCAAGCGCGTCATCGCCACCCATGTGGGCATGACTCCCGACGTGGGCACTCAGAACATGGTGGACAAGACCCTCACCGTGGACTTGGTCCCCCAGGGCTCTCTGGCCGAGATGATCCGTGCCGGCGGCGCGGGCCTGGGCGGCGTGCTCACCCCCACCGGCGTGGGTACCATCGTGGAGGACTCCCCTCTCTGCCTGGGCAAGCAGACCATCGACGGCAAGGAGTACCTGCTCATGAAGGCCCTGAAGGCCGACTTTGCTCTGGTCAACGCCCATTTCGTCGACAAGGCCGGCAACATGTGGTACAAGGGCACCACCCGCAACTTCAACACTGTAGCCGCCACCGCCGCTGACATCGTTATCGCCGAGGCCGATCACGTGGTCGAGATCGGCGACATCGAGCCCGAGAACGTTGTCACCCCCGGCGCCTACATCAAATACATCGTGGATGGAGGGAAGCTGTAATGGAAAAGTCTGAGATCAAGGGCTTTATCGCCAAGCGTGTTGCCAAGGAGCTCAAGGACGGCGACGTGGTGAATCTGGGCATCGGCCTGCCCACCCTGGTCCCCGCCTACCTGCCCGAGGGCGTACATGTGATTCTTCAGTCCGAGAACGGCATCATCGGCACCGGCGCCAAACCCACCGGCACCGACGCTGAACCCGCCTACAAGACCGATGCCGGCGGCTCTCCCGCTCAGGCTGCCAAGGGCGGCTGTTACATTGATTCCGCCACCTCCTTTGCCTTTATCCGCGGCGGCCATGTGAACGCCACCATCCTGGGCGGTCTGGAGGTCGATCAGGAGGGCTCTCTGTCCAACTGGATCATCCCCGGCAAGAAGATGCCAGGTATGGGCGGCGCCATGGACCTGCTGGTGGGCGCCAAGGAAGTCATCGTGGCCATGGAGCACACCGCCAAGGGCAACCCCAAAATCCTGAAGAAGTGCACCCTGCCCTATACCGCCGTGCACTGTGTCACCAAAATCATCACCGAGATGTGCGTATTCAATGTGACCAAGGACGGCCTGGTGATGACCGAGATCAACCCTGAGTTCACGGTAGATGATGTGAAGGCCGCCACCGCCGCAGACTTCACTGTGGCCGAGGACCTCAAGGATATGACCGCCTGAGTTTTTCTTATCAAGATTCCCCGGACAGATGTCCGGGGAATCTTTTTTTCTCCCAGCCCGGCTCTATTAAAAAGAGCAGCCCGCCATACGGCGGGCTGCTCCTTTTTAACTCTGTTTCTCCCCCACGTAGCCGTTGCAGACGTTGACCGCCTTCTCCACGGCGTTGAGGATGTTCTGATAGCCGGTGCAGCGGCACAGATGGCCGGAGATCAGCTTTCGGAGCTCCTCCCGTGTGTACGTTCGCCCTGTTCCCACGATCTCCACAGCGGAGAGAATGATGCCCGGGGTGCAGAAGCCGCACTGGACGGCGGCCTCCTCGATGAACGCCCTCTGGATCTCGGTGAGCTCCCCGTTTTCCCCCTGGAGTCCTTCCACAGTCAGGATGTGTTTTCCCTCCGCCCAACAGGTGAGGTAGATGCAGGAGTCGATGGCCACGCCGTCCACCAGAACAGTACAAGCCCCGCACTCCCCTACCTCACAGCCCCGCTTGACGCTGGTAAGGCCCAACCGGTCCCGCAGGGTGTCCAGCAGGGACTCCCGCAGGTCGTACCCCACCTCCACCGGCCTTCCGTTGACGGTGCAGTGCAGAATTTCCATCATAGCTGCGCCCCTCCCTTCCGGGCCGCCTCCAGCAGGGCCCGCCCGGACAGTTCCCGGATGAGCTGAAGGCGAAATTCCCTGGAGGCCCGCCAGCTGGTCCGTGGGCTGACGTCCTCCAGCGCCAGGCTTCCAAGCCGCGCAGCCGCTTCCGATACGGGGAGGCCGCGGACCCCCTCCTCCGCCGTCCGGGCACGGATGGGCGTCGGCGCGGCCACGCCAAAGGCGAGGCGCACATCCTCACAGATCCTCTTGTCTGCGGAAAGCCGGACCAGACAGGAGACCCCCAGTGTGGCGATGTCCATGGCGTTGCGCTGGGCGTATTTGATATAGTGTCCGCTCCAGCCGTCATAATTTTCTTTTTGTATCACAATCCTGCACAGGAGCTCGGCGGGGCCGAGGTCCACTTTGCCCACCCCCTGATACCACTGGGAAATGGGCACGATCCGCCAGCCCGCGGGGCCCCGCAGGTGCATCCGGACGTCCAGGGCCATAAGGGTGGAGGCCGAGTCGGCAGAGGTGACGCCGTTACAGACGTTGCCGCCGATGGTCCCCACTGCCCGGAGCTGGGGGCCGCCGGCCAAATCGGTGGCCTCCCCCAGCACGGAGACCCTCTCCTGAATGATCTCGCTGCCGGTGACACCCCGGAAAGTGGTCAGAGGTCCCACGGCGATATCGCCGTTTTCCAGCAGCGTCACCCCCTCCAGCTCCTCCCGCAGTCCGTGGATGGACACCAGACGGCTGTCGGCTAGCTTTCCCTCCCGGATCTTGATGAGCACATCGGAGCCGCCCGCGATGACCACGGCCGACGGGTCCTTTTGCAGCGCCGAAATGGCGTCCTCCACGGATACGGCCCGGTAAATGGATTGAATATCGTACACGGCTCAATCCCCCACTTTCTCGATGAGTCCCGCCTCCGTAAAGGCCTCCACCAGCCGCTGCGGATTCATGGGCAGGCGGCGGAGGCCCACGCCGGTGGCCTGGAGCACGGCGTTTCGGATCGCGCCGGCCACAGGAATGGCCGGCGGCTCTCCCAGGGATTTGTTCCCAAAGGGCCCCGAGGGGTCGTCGGTCTCCACGAAGAGGGCGTGGAGCTCCGGGTGGTCCATCGCGGTGGGCAGCTTATAGTCCAGCAGATTGCCGTTGAGGAGGCGGCCCTTGTCATCGTACTTCATCTCCTCTGAGAGGGCATATCCCATCCCCATGCTCATGCCGCCGTGCACCTGTGCCTCGGCCAGCTTGGGATTGATGAGCCTTCCGGAATCGTGAACATTCACGATGCGGAGCACCCGCACCTTGCCCACCGGGATGTCCACCTCCACCTCGGCAAAGCAGCAGCCGAAGGAAAAGGTATTGTTCTTGCACTGGACGGTGGCCTCAGCGGTGATGTGGACACAGTGCTGCAGAGAGTAAAAGGCCTCCATCGCCAGGTCCGCCATGCGCAGCACAGGCGCACCGCTGACTGTGGACACCACATCCCGGCCCCGGATGTCCAGATTGCCCGGGTCCAGATCGGTGAGCTCGGCTGCATAGTCCAGCACCTTGTCCCGGAAGATCTCTCCCGCCCTTTTGATGGCCTTACCGGTGACATAGGTCTGCCGGGATGCATAGGCGCCGGTGTCAAAGGGCGCCGTGTCGGTGTCCTGGAAAGAGACGATATGTACATCCTCGGTGGGGATGCCCACGGCCTGCGCGCACATCTGGGAAAAGACGGTGTCGCCCCCCTGTCCGATCTCCGTGGCCCCGAGCTGGAGCTGCACGGTACCGTCCTGGTTGAGGATGATCCGGGCCGACGAGGTCTCCAGGGAGATGGGCCACACGCCGGTCTTGTAGGAAAAGACCGCCATGCCCACACCCCGGCGGATGGCTCCGGTCTCATGGGCATATTTCTCCCGCAGCTCCCTCCACCTGATGAAATCCGCACCCTTACGGATGCAGTCCCGGAGTCCGGTGGAGTGGCACGTGATGCCGTTGGTGGGGTCCACATAGCCCAGCGGCATACTGTTTTTCAGCCGGAATTCCAGCGGATCCCACCCCATCTCCCGGGCGATGTCGTCCATCATGCACTCGCCGGCAAAATTGCACTGCGGGATGCCGTAGCCCCGCATGGCGCCGGTAGAGCCCAGATTGGTGTACACCGTCCATGCCTCGGAGCGGTGGGCCAGGACATCGGGATAGGTCTGGCGGAAGCCGGTGACGGCATTGGCCACGATGGCATGGCCGTGGGAGGCGTAGCCCCCCTGATTGGAGACCGCCCGGCACTCCCGGGCCATAAGGCGCATATCCGGCCCCACGGCGGCCTTCAGGTCGAAGTGGATGGGATGGCGGGAGCGGGTATTTTGAAAGGTCTCCTCCCGGGTGCACTCCAGTTTCACCGGTCGGCCGCCCACCTGGGTGGTGATCCAGGCATTGAGAGGCTCGTAGAGTACCTCCTGTTTATTCCCGAACCCGCCGCCGATATAGGGCTTGATGACCCGTATGTTGCCCCAGCCGATGCCCAAGGCCTGGCCGATGACGCGGCGGACGATATGGGGGATCTGGGTGGAGGACACCACCACGATGCGTCCGGCTTCCATATAGGCGTACGACACCGGGTTCTCGATGTGGCAGTGCTGAACGGCCTGGGTGTCGAAGTGGTCCTCGAAGACCCGGTAGGCGGGATCGGCAAAGACCTCATCCACATCCTTTACCGCCGCGCCCGGGGTGATCACGTTGAACAGAGTGTGCTTCAAGACATTGTCCGGGTGCTCCTCGTGGATGGGAAGGGCCCCCTCCGCCATCGCCTGTTCCGGCGTGGTGCAAACGGGGTACTCCTCATACTCCACCCGGATGGCCTCCAGCCCCCGCTGCGCTGCCAGCTCATTTTCCGCTACCACTACGGCGATGTCGTCCCCATAGATGCGTACCCGGGTGGCCAGCAGCTTTCGGTCGGCCACGTCCTGGTGCGCCTCCTCCACACTCCAGGGATGGCCCGGCGTGGGATACTGGATGTCGGGCACATCAAAACAGGTGAGCACCTTCACCACGCCGGGGACCGCCTGGGCTTCTGAAATATCCATGGATCTGACCACGCCGTTTGCAATGGTGCTGTGGAGGATTCTGGCCACAAGGATGGCCTCACCGTGGAGATCGTCCGTATACTTGGCCCGCCCCGTCACCTTGTCAAAGGCGTCTACGCGAGTCAGACTTCTGCCAACTTCCACAAAACACACCTCCTTTTAAAGGTAATATAACACAGTTTTGTCCAAAAAGGAAGGGGGCGTCCAGCCCCCTTTCCAATGGATCCCATCAGCCGATGATGGTCCCGGTCTGACCCCGCATCCCGTCCAGCGCCTTCTCCAACTGGGTGATCAGGGTCTGCCGGCCGGGGCTCGACTTGGCGAACGCCACAGCGGCCTCCACCTTGGGCAGCATGGAACCGGGGGCAAACTGTCCTTCCGCGATGTATTTTTCCGCCACAGGCACGGTCATATGGGTGAGCCAACGCTGATTGGGCTTTCCAAAGTGGACTGCCACCTTTTCCACGGCGGTGAGGATCATGAGGCAGTCCGCCCCCAGTTCCTCCGCCAGGAGCTCCGCGGTGAAATCCTTGTCTACCACGGCACCGGCGCCCCGCAGGTGGTTGCCATCCGGCAACACCGGGATGCCGCCTCCGCCGCAGGCGATGACGATCTGTCCCGCATCGGCCAGTGTGCGGATGGTGTCCAGCTCCACCACCCGGCGGGGCCGGGGAGAGGCCACCACCCGGCGCCAGCCCCGCCCGGCATCCTCCATGACCGGATTTCCCCGGCGGCGCATCTCCTCCGCCTCCGCCTGGGTCATAAAGGCTCCGATGGGCTTGGTGGGATGCTGGAAAGCCGGGTCTGCGGGGTCCACCTCCACCTGGGTGAGCACCGTCGCCACGCTGCGGCGAACGCCCCGGTTCAGCAGTTCCTCCCGCAGGGCGTTCTGGAGATCATAGCCGATGTAGCCTTGGCTCATGGCGGTACATACCGAGAGAGGGGCCATGGGGTGGCTGGGGTCCTCCCGGGAGAGCGTGGTCATGGCCATGTTGATCATCCCCACCTGGGGACCGTTGCCGTGGGTAATGACCATCTGATGGCCCTCCTCTAGGAGGTCGGCGATAGTCTTGACGGTGCGCTTTACGGCTTTCATCTGCTCAGGCAGGTTTTCCCCCAGGGCGTTTCCCCCCAGAGCCAGAACAATGCGCTTGGGTTTCATAGGCAATCCCCCTTTCCAGCCTTTCGGCCGCCGCGCGGGCGCTGTCTCTCCCGCGGATATGGGTCCTTACTTCTTCCTCCGGACCCGGCCCCGGCGCTCCAGCTCCCGGAGCATCTCCACGGGCTTTTCACATTGGGCCAGGAAGATCATGGCGGCGATGATATAGGGCTTGAAGCTGGCCTCCCTGTAGAGGAGGGTGCGGTAGCGGTCGAAGACACCGGCCTCCACCTCGCCGTCCACACAGGAGACGCCGTTGATGTCGGCGGGCAGGCAGTGGAGATACAGCGCCCTGCCCTCCCGGGTGGTCTTCATCAGCTCCTCGGTGCAGCACCAGTCCTTGTGCCGGGCATTCTGCTCCAGCAGCTCCTTCTCCAGCGCCTGGATGCCCGCGCTGTCGCCCCCGGCGTACAGTTCGGTCCGCTTCTCCATGGCGGCGAAGGGCGCCCAGCTCTTGGGGTAGACGATATCCGCCCCTGCAAAGGCCTCCGCCATGGAGTTGGTCTTGGTAAAGGTGCCGCCGGAGCGCCGGGCGTTCTGGCGGGCCACCTCCTCCACCTCGGGCATGACCTCGTAGCCCTCGGGGTGGGCCAGCACCACATCCATGCCGAAGCGGGTCATCAGCCCGATCACCCCCTGGGGCACCGACAGGGGCTTACCGTAGCTGGGTGAGTACGCCCAGGTCATGGCCACCTTCTTGCCCTTCAGGTTCTCTACGCCGCCGAACTCGTGAATGATATGGAGCATATCGGCCATGCACTGGGTGGGGTGGTCGATATCGCACTGGAGATTCACCAGGGTAGGCCGCTGCTCCAGCACCCCGTCCCGGTAGCCCTCGGCCACCGCGTCGGCCACGGACTGCATATAGGTGTGACCCTTTCCGATGTACATATCGTCCCGGATACCGATGACATCGGCCATGAAGGAGATCATATTGGCGGTCTCCCGCACGGTCTCGCCGTGGGCGATCTGGCTCTTGCCCTCGTCCAGGTCCTGGACCTCCAGGCCCAGCAGGTTGCAGGCGCTGGCGAAGGAGAAGCGGGTCCGGGTGGAGTTGTCCCGGAAGAGGGAGATGCCCAGGCCGGAATCAAAGATCCTGGCGGAAATGTTCCGCTCCCGCAGATCCCGCAGCGCGTCCGCCACGGCGAACACCCCGGCGATCTCCTGGTCCGTCTTGTCCCAAGTGAGGAAAAAGTCGTTTTTGTATAGCCTGGAGACATCCAGGGTCCCCAATTCCTTCAAAATCTCCTGAAACTGGCTCATGGTCTTTCCTCCTGACGTAATCGGCCTTCCGCCTCTTCTCTTACCACCCATCATAGCCACCCGGCGGCCTCCTGTCAATGCATCTTACAAATTCTTAGCCGTCCAAACTGTTTTTTGATTCTCGACTTGATTTCTGTCTCTCATGTGCTATGATGGAGATACCAATAAAATGACGGCAAGATATCCGGGCGCAGGCTGGGGGCCATTGCCTCCCCTGCTCTCCTGGGCCTGTCGGGCGCGGCCGCGCCGCCCGCGGACGGATATCCGGGCTGCCTGGCCCACGTCCCAAAGAGGCCGAGCCCTTGTTTGCGCCGCCTCACCTTCTCACCTTAAAAATGGTCTATTGATAAAGGAGGTTTTTCCATGATCGACCTGACCATCCACCATGAGAACTTGGCCCACAACATCCGCAAGGCCCGCGAAAACCGCGTCGTTATCCCCACCTATCGGCAAATGAAGCACCCCGAGACCATTCCGGGCGTCATCCGGGATCGGCTGAAGGCTGTGGGGCTTTGGGACGTGGATCCCCTCAATCTCTTCCGCATCACCTGGAAAAACGAGGCCAAGGAGACCGGCGGGCTCTATCAGGACGTGCCCAATTACATCGAGCTCCCCCCCTCTCTCACCGGCGTCCCCGCCCGCATCGTGTGCCTGGTGGGAAAGTGGTTTCCCACCGGCTGCCATAAGGTGGGAGCCTCCTACGGCTGTCTGGTGCCCCGTCTGGTCACAGGTCAGTTCGACGCCACCACAGATCACGCTGTCTGGCCGTCCACCGGCAACTACTGCCGGGGCGGCGCCTTCAATTCCAAGCTGCTGGCGGTGGACTCGGTTGCCATCCTCCCCGAGGGCATGAGCCGGGAGCGCTTCGACTGGCTGCGCTCCATCGCCGGTCAGGTCATCGCAACCCCCGGCTGCGAGTCCAACGTGAAGGAGATTTTCGACAAGGCCAACGAGCTCAAACGCCAGCCCCACATGATGGTCTTCAACCAGTTCGAGGAGATGGGCAACCACCTGTGGCACTATCAGGTCACCGGCGACGCCATCGCCACCGTCTTTGAGCATGTCAAGCGCCCCGGGGACCGGATGGCCGGGGCCTGCTTTACCTCCGGGTCGGCGGGCACCATCGGCTGCGGCGACTACCTCAAGGAGCACTATCCCGCCATGCGTCTGGCGGTGGGAGAGGCCCTCCAGTGCCCCACAATCCTCAACAACGGCTTCGGCGGCCACCGCATCGAGGGCATTGGAGACAAGCATATCCCCTGGATCCACAACGTGAAAAACACCGACATGGTCATTGCCATCGACGATGAGGATTCCCAACGCCTCCTGCGCCTTTTCAACGATCCGGCCGGGCTCCGCTACCTCGGGACGGAGGCCGGTGTGGACGAAGAAACCCTCTCCCGGCTCTCCTGGCTGGGCATCTCCGGCATCGCCAACGTCCTGTGCTGCATCAAAATGGCCAAATATTACGAGCTGACCGGCCGGGACGTGGTGTGCACCGTCCTTACCGACTCGGCCGCCATGTACGGCTCCCGCATTCAGGAGCTCTCTGCGCAGTACGGTCCCTACGACGCCAAATCCGCCGCGGTGGACCACCATCTCCACATGCTGGGGCTGCGCACCGACTCCATGGAGGAGCTCACCTACCAGGACCGCAAGCGGGTCCACAACCTCAAGTACTACACCTGGGTGGAGCAGCAGGGCCGGACGGTGGACGAACTGAACGACCTGTGGTATGATGAGGAAAAGACCTGGAAGGGCGTCCACGCCCAGGCCGACGGGCTGGACGAACTCATAGAAGCCTTCAACGAGGCCACCGGCGTGCTGAAGGGCCTGTAGGGGGCGGCGATATGAAATATGTCCGCCACGCCCGCTGTGTCCGCTGCGGCGCCGTCTACGAGGCCGTCCCCGCCCTCACCACCTGCCGCTGCGGCGGCATGCTGGACATCGAGTACGATTACGAGGCCATCCGGGCCGACTTTTCCCCCGCGGACCTGGAGGGATGCCGGGATTATTCCATGTGGCGCTACCGTCCCTTCCTCCCGGTGGAGGACCGCTCGCCGCCCACGCCCCTGCGGGTGGGCTGGTCCCCCCTTTACCGGGCCGACAGGCTGGCCCGCACGCTTGGGCTGAGGACCCTCTACCTCAAGGATGACGGCCAGAATCCCACCTCCTCCCTGAAGGACCGTGCCTCCGCCATGGCGGTGGTCAAGGCCAGGGAGGCGGGGGCGGATACCATCGCCTGCTCCTCCACCGGCAACGCCGCCTCCTCTCTGGCCGGGAACGCGACCGCCGCAGGCTTCCGCACCTACATCTTCGTGCCCGCCCGGGCCCCCAAGGGAAAGGTGGCCCAGCTTATGATCTTCGGCGCCGCCGTCATCACGGTGGACGGCTCCTATGAGGACACCTTTGCCCTCTCTAAGGAGGCCATCGACCGCTGGGGCTGGTACAACCGGAACGCCGCCATCAACCCCTACCTCTCCGAGGGAAAAAAGACCGTCACCCTGGAGATCATGGAACAGCTCCACTGGCAGGTCCCGGACTATATCGCCCTCTCCGTGGGGGACGGCTGCACCATCGCCGGAGCCTGGAAAGGACTCAAGGACCTCTGCGCCGCCGGGTTTATCGACCGGCTGCCCCGCCTGATCTCTGTTCAGGCGGAGGGCTGTTGTCCCTTGAACCGGGCCATTCAGACGGGAGAGCCTTGGCGCCCCATGGAGGAGAACACCTTGGCCGACTCCATCGCCGTGGGCGTCCCCCGCAACGCGGACAAGGCCCTCGCCGCCATCCGGGAGTCCCGGGGGCTGGCCGTCATCGTCTCCGACGAGGAGATCTTGGATGCCATGCGCCTGCTGGGCCGCACCCAGGGGATCTTTGGCGAGCCCGCCGGTGTCACCGGCACCGCCGGCATAAAAAAGGCCCTGGAGCTCGGCCTTATCGATCCGGATTCCACTGTGGTTAGCGTGGTCACCGGCAACGGTCTCAAGGACGTGCAGAGCGGCATCCGGGCCGCGGGCGAGCCTATGCTGGTCCCGCCGGATATGGACGCCCTGCTCTCCGCCTTCGCCCAGCGCCGCATCGCCCCCTAAAATAAGGAAAAGTGAGGATACCCCCTATGGATCAGACTTCCAAGGCCGTCACGACCGGCGTCATCGTCAACCGCATCATCACCGTGGCCAACCTAGCTCTCACCTTTGCCCTGTTCATCAGCGGCAGCGGCGGCAGCCTGACCCGCACCGTCGTGTTCATGGCCTGGCTGGCCCTGGGAGTGTATTCCCTCATCCACATGCTTAGCGACGTCCTCTCCGGCCAGCACAAAAAAGCGCAGAATTTTCAAAACACCATCGCCCTTTGGGAGCAGAACACGGGAGATCACGGAACCGCCATGCGGTATTTTACCCTGATGCTGGTCGCCTCCTCCCTCCTCAAGCTGGCGGTCCCCGTGGCCCTCTGGGTGCTCTTTCGCTGACCCGGCGGCCCCGCGCCGCAGCGCGCGGGCTTCATTTTGACGCGGCAGGGTCAGAATGGGGCCCGTTTTTCTTTCCGCATCTCTGTCCACTTTAATAAAATAATATCGTTTTACAGTGTCTTTTGACAAATTCCGCCGCATTTGAAAAGAGGTGTCTCCTGATGTCCATTCTGATCCAAAACGGCATCCTCGTCCTCCCCACGGGCCCTATCCAGGCCGACCTGCGGGTGGCAGGCGGCAGGATTGCAGAGCTGGGGCCCGGCCTCGCCCCTGGCGCTTCCCGTGTCATCGACGCCCAGGAACGGCTGGTCTTTCCCGGCTTTATCGACACCCACACCCACTTTGAGATGAACAAGGGCTTTCCCAACGAGACCGCTGACGACTGGTACACCGGCACCCGGGCGGCGCTGGCCGGGGGCACCACCACGGTGCTGGACTTCGCCGAGCCGGAGCGCGGCGCCACTCTGGCCTCTGCGTTGGAGACATGGCATGGCCGGGCGGATGGCGCGGCCTGCTGCAACTACGGCTTTCACATGACTGTCAAGGACTGGTCCCCCTCCATCCGCAGCGAACTGCGGGAGATGACCGCCGCTGGAGTCACCTCTTACAAGGTCTATCTGGCCTACGACAACCTCCGCCTCTCCGACGCCGCCGCCTATGAGGTGGTGAAGGCCGTGGGGGCAGAGGGCGGCGTGGTGAGCTGCCACTGTGAAAACGGCGACCTGGTGACCGAGGGCATCCGCGCTCAGCAGGCGGCCGGAAATCTGAGTCCGGCCGCCCATCCCCTGTCCCGCCCGCCTGCGGTGGAGGCCGAGGCGGTGGGCCGCTGGCTGACCATCGCCGAGCTGGCGGGCTGCCCGGTAAACATTGTCCACCTGTCCACCCTCCGGGGGCTGGAGGCCGTGCGGGCCGCACGGACCAGGGGACAGCGGCTGTATGTGGAGACCTGTCCCCAGTATCTGCTGCTGGACGAGCGGAGCTACCGTCTGCCCGGCTTTGAGAGCGCCAAGTTCGTGCTCTCTCCTCCCCTGCGCGCGCAGGAAAACTGCGCCGCCTTGTGGGACGCCCTGGAGGCGGGAGAGATCGACACCATAGGCACCGACCACTGCTCCTTCCGCTTCCACGGCGCCAAAGAGCTGGGACGAGAGGACTTCTCCAAGATCCCCAACGGCATCCCCGGCGTGGAGCACCGTCCCAGCCTGATGTACACCTACGGGGTGGCGGCGGGGCGCATTACCGCCGTGGATATGGCCCGGCTGCTTGCGGAAAATCCGGCCCGTCTCTTCGGGATGTATCCCCAAAAGGGGGTCCTGGCCGTGGGGAGCGATGCTGATCTTGTTATTTTTGATCCAAATGATACAGGCCGTATTACCGCTGAGACCCAATATCAGAATGTGGATTACACCCCTTACGAGGGAATGGAGCTCCGCGGGCGGGTGGACACCGTCCTCCTGGGGGGCGAGGTGGCGGTGGAGGGCGGCCGGGTGCTGCTGGAGCGCCGGGGCCGCTATGTCTCTCGGGGGCCCAGCGGTTTCTGGCGGTGAGGGCGGGACCATGGAGATCGGTTGCGTCCTCCTCTGCTCCGGCTACGGCCGCCGCTTCGGCTCCAACAAGCTGCTGGCCCTTTTGGACGGAGTTCCCCTCTATCGCCGGGCCTTTGCCGCCCTGCCCCCCACCCTCTTTACAAAGGCGGTGGTCACCAGCCAGTATGGCGAGATATTGGCCCAGGCGGGAAAGCTGGGCTACCTTCCTCTCCTCAATTGCCACCCCTGGGAGGGGGTGGCGGCGGGTATTCGGCTGGGCCTCGCCGCCCTGCGGAATATGGACGGAGTCCTGTTTTCGGTCTGCGATCAGCCAAATTTGACAACAAAAAGTATTGAAAGCTTGATAAATTCCTTTTTGGAATCGCCCGATTTCATTTATGCCCTCTCTTGGCAGGGACGGCGGGGCAATCCGGTCCTCTTCCCCAAGGCTCTCTTTCCAGAGCTGATGGCCCTCACCGGAGATGCCGGGGGCAGCGCGGTCATCCGGCGCCACGCGGAACTTCTCCGCCTCACCGAGGCGGGATCTCCCCGCGAGCTCTCCGATGTGGACTACCCTGAGGAACTGTAGGCCGCTCCGTATCAGATGCGGCGCCCCCTCCCAAAGAATCCTTTGTCTGTGGATTATCTTGTTCTATTTACATCAAAGACGGCGGACAGCTAATGCTGTCCGCCGCAGCGTGTCGAAAAAGTTCGACACGCTTCTCAAAAATGCAAGCATTTTTTCGAGGGGATGCAGGCCGCTGCGCGCACTCGCTGGCGCTCGCACACTAGCGGCCTGAAATGAGTGTTTTTCGACGTACACGCCGTCGAAAAACACGCTTTGATGTGCTTCCGTCGTCTGCGGGCGACGGAACTCTGCGAGGCTCTTGCAATAAAAATCGCAGAATTACACTTTATCGACAGACTGACCGGCGGACAGCTAATGCTGTCCGCCGTTTACAGATGCGGCCGCCGGCTCTCCGGCCGCCAGGCAAAAGACCCGCTCGATGTCCTCCCGCTCGGCGTGGCCCTCATGGACCTTTTCCCCGCCCACGTAGTAGGTCGGGACATAATAGTAATCATACGAATTGGCCAGCTCCGGCTCCTCCGCCTCGTCGATCATCTGCAGCGGGATGTCACGCCATTCGGGGTGCGCCTGAAAGAGCTCCTCCTGAAGCCGCAGGGCCAACTTGCAGTGGGGACAATAGGTCAGCTTGAACAAGATCACGTCCTTCATCCTTCTACCTCCTTGCCTTTCTCAGGCTATCCGAGATGTTCCCCCAAAATCTTGAATCCTATCCCGATGAGCACCAGTCCGCCGGCCAGCTCCGCCCGCTTCTGAAAGAGGCAGCCCAACCGCCGCCCCAGCAGCCCGCCCGCCAGGGAGAAGGCAAATGCCACACCGCCGATGACCAAGGCCGCCCACAGGATATTCACATGCTGGAGAAACGCCATAGAGACGCCCACGGCCAGGGCGTCGATGCTGGTGGCCACAGCCAGCAGGCACAGCCGCCGCCGGGTGAGCTCCGACGGGACCCGGACCCCCTCTCCTCCACAGCTCTGCTCCAGGGCCCCGGCCACCATCCGTCCGCCGATGAAGGCCAGGAGCGCGAATGCCACCCAGTGGTCCACCGCCCGGATGCAGCCGCTGACGCCGGTGCCCAGAGCCCACCCCGCCAGGGGCATGAGAAACTGAAAGAGCCCGAACCAGAGTCCCACCCGCGCCGCCTGCCGGACCCCAAATCCGGGCACGGAGATGCCGCAGGATACGGACACGGCAAAGGCATCCATCGCTAGGCTCACCGCGATGAGGAGAATCGTCACAGGCACCCGATCACCGCCCTCGTCAATACTGTTATAGCACAGGAACATATGCTTTTCCACCTGAATTTATGCCGGACCCTTGCCTTTTGGAGGAAAACCGGCTAAGATAGCATCGACAATCCCGAGAAGGAGGCTCCGCCGTGACTTCAGAAGATTATATGCGCCGCGCCCTCGTCCTGGCCCGCCGCGCCCTCAGCACCGGGGACGTGCCCGTGGGCTGCGTCGTCGCGGATGCGGATGGGGCGATCATCGGCGAGGGCTGGAACCGCAGGGAAGCCGAAGGGGACGCCCTGGCCCACGCCGAGGTGGAGGCCATTCGCAGCGCCTGCCGGCGCCGGGGCGGCTGGAACCTGCACGGCTGCACCCTCTATGTGACCCTAGAGCCCTGCCCCATGTGCGCCGGGGCCATCATCAACGCCCGGCTCAAAAGCGTCTGCTACGGCGCACGGGATGAAAAGGCCGGAGCCTGCGGCTCCGTCCTCAACCTCTTTATGGAGGACTTCAACCACAAGCCCCGGCTCTACGGCGGCGTCCTCCGGGAGGAATGCGCCGCGCTGCTCCAGGAATTTTTCCACACCTTGCGCAAAAAAGGCGGGATATCCACGCTGATTTAAAACATTTGTAACAACTCCGGTCTTCTTTTTTAACAAAGCCCTGATAGGATATCCTCAGCAAGAGACGATACTTCTTTTCATTCTATCCTCCAAATCCGGAAAAAAGCGGCGGAATATCCGCCGCTTTTTTCTGTCCAAACGCAAATTACACAGATTTTACTGCTTTCTGCAAAGATTTAATCTTTTTGTAACAACTCCAGATTTGATTCTTAACAACTCCCGGGTATTATACTACTTGCAAGAGACAGTTTCTTTTCATTTCATTGTATCCTCTTTCCTTTGGTGAGAGCCGGACGTCAGGAGCAGGCGTCCGGCTTTTGCTATGCTCAGGGGGTCTCCCTCTCCCTGGCCGAGCAGAGATAAAGGGGGATCGCGGCCAACTGCGCGGCCATGGAGACAGCTACCATCGCCGGAATGCTCACATCGTACAGCGCGCCCAGGAGCCAGCTCCCCAGGAACCAGAACACGCCGAAGGAGCACTCGAAAATACCATAACCCGTGGCCCGACTGCTCTTGGGCACCATGCTGCTCACGGCGGCCTTCAGAATGGACTCCTGGGCCCCCATCCCCACTCCCCAGAGGGCGATGCCCAGAAGCAGTGCGGGAATAGAGTCAAAGGCGAATACAAACAGGGCGAAGGGGGCGGAGAGCAGGGTGGACCAAACCAGGGCCCTGACTCCTTTTTTATCGTACATGTGACCGAACACCAGGGCGGCGGCCGCATCCACCAGCATGGCTCCGGCGTACAGCAGGGGCAGGGTGCCGCTGTTCACCAGTGCGGAGGTCTCGGCAAGGCCCGAGGCCAGGGGCGTATACAGCCGTGAGACATGCATGAGGATGATGGAGTAGTCGATAAAACCGAAGGCGAAGAGGCTGATCCCGGCGATATACAGCACGAACTCCTTTTTCATCCGAAAGGGCACGTATTCCTTGGGCTCCGGCTCAAACTGCTCCGGATTGGGGAATTTGTGCTTGGTCACCAGCAGCAGCACAATGGTGATCGCTCCGGGGACTGCCAACACGGCAAAGCAAGCCGAGTAGATCTGAAAGGTGCTCCCCTCCGTCTGGAAGAGCATCACCAGATAGAGCAGCACCGGCCCCAGGAAGGCCCCGATCTGATCCAGCAGCTCCTGGAGTCCAAAGCTCTTGCCCGTGCCCTCCTGGGTGGCGGCAAAGGACATGATGGTGTCCTTCGCAGGCTTCTTGATGGCCTTGCCCATGCGCTGAACCACCAGCAGAGCGCAGGCCCAGAGCCAGCCGTGTTCTCCCACCAGGGCCAGCGCCGGGACGGCCAGCACATCCAGTACATAGCCCAAGATGGTCATGGTCCAGTATTGGCGCGTCCTGTCCGTGAGCTTTCCGAACACATAGCGCATGGAATAGCCGATGAGCTCCCCCAGTCCGGAGACAAAACCGATGGCGGCCGAAGAGGCTCCCAGCAGCGTAAGGTAGGCCCCCCGTATGCTGGAGGCTCCCTCATGTGTCATGTCGGAGAACAGACTCACCACACCGAAGAGCAGGATAAACAGCATGGCCTGGGACAGCCTCCGCTTCTTTTTTTCATTCCTCATTTCGATCCTCTCCCTTTATCCGCTCCGCTACATTGGGAAAGCCCGCCCGGCTCTCCGCCTTGGACCGCTGATACAGGAGCTCCAGGACCCGGACGAACTCCCTGCGCTCCTTCTTTCCCAGAGGCTCCAGCAGCCACTCGTAAAAGAGCGTCTCCACCTGGGTCTTTGAGTTCTTCAGCCGCTCGGCTTTCTCCGTGGCATAGAGGAGCTGGCTCCGGCCGTCCTTGGGGTTGCGCTCCCGGATCAGATAGCCTTTACTCTCCAGGTTGGCCGCCTGCCGGGCCACGGCTCCCTTGTCCACGCCCAGTCGCTTGCAGGCCTCCGCCTGCGTGATGCCAGGGGCATGGCGCACCACATGGATGAGGTCGAACTCCGCCGTCCCCACCCCGTCGGCCCGCAGCGTACGGGTGGTGAACTTGGCGGCCTCCCGCGCGATCTTCGTCATTCTCCGCTGTGTGATGTCCACTGTCATCTCTCCCAAACAAGTTGTAGTATCAACCTGATAGATGATACTACAACTTATTTCCTTTGTCAACGCTTCCCACAAGGACGGCCGCCGCCCGAAATACCGGGCGGCGGCCTTAGGCTGTCGAAAAGGTCACCCTGTCCGTCATGAGAAGTGTCATCTCCGAGGCGTATGTCCCCGAAAACGGCGAATCTTGTGTTTCTTCCGTCGTATGTGGACACCGGGATTCTGTGAAGCGCGCCTGCGGGCATTTTTTTGACAGACCACGGCCGCAGTCATCGCTCCTCGCGGAAGAAGGGCAGGCCCAGGCTGGCCGGGGGCTGTTTATCCTTGCTGTTGCGCATGCTGGTGAAGATCAGGACGATCACCGTTACCACATAGGGCAGGATCTTATAGAGCTGGTCGGGGATGAAGGGGAGCTGGAGCCTTAGGTAGAGGATCATCAGAGCGCCGAAGAGCACCGAGCCCCAGATGGCGTTGACGGGCCGCCACAGGCAGAAGATGACCAGCGCCACCGCCAGCCAGCCCTCGCCGGAGAGGCCCTCATGGTTCCAGACGCAGCCTGCGATGGTCGTAATATAGACCATGCCGCCGATGGCCGAAATCCCACCGCCGATCACAGTGGACAGGTACTTGTACTTTGTGACGTTGATTCCGGCAGCGTCTGCGGTGGCGGGACTCTCCCCCACCGCCCGCAGATGGAGGCCGGGGCGGCTCTTGTTGAAGAAGAACGCCATGGCCACCGCAATGGCCACGCCCAGGTAGACGAAGATGTTGTAGCTGAACAGCAGCGGGCCCGCCACGGGAATGCTCTGGAGTGCCGCGGGAAAAGGCGAGCCCTGAAAGACCGCCTTGAGCTCGTTGCTGATGGCCACATAACCGCCGGAGGTCACGCGCATATACTCGCCGATGAACTGCCCCGCGCCGGTGCCAAAGATGGCCAAGGCCAGACCCGTGACATTCTGGTTGGCCCGGAGCGTGATGGTGATGAAGCTGTAGATGAGGGCCCCGAACGCGCCCCCCAAGAAGGCGAACAGGATGGCGATGAGCACGGCCACCAGACCGTTTGTGTTTCCGCCGGTCATCATCTCGTAATAGAAGGCACCGCCTAGGCCCATGGCGCCTCCCATATACATCATGCCCTCCACGCCCAGGTTCAGGTTGCCGGACTTCTCCGACAGGATCTCTCCCACCGTGCCGAAGAGCAGCGGCGTGCCGTTGAGCACTGCGGCGCTGATGAGGAGAACCAGAAAGCTCTGATTGATGTTCATGCGCCGGACACCTCCTCCCTGTGCTTTCCCCGGAAGATCATCTGATAGTTGATGAAAAATTCACAGCCCAGCATGCAGAAGAGGAAGATACCGGTGATGATGTCGGAGATGGAGGCAGGGACCGTCATGCGGGTCTGCAGGGTGTCCGCCCCCTTCTCCAGCACGGCCAGCAGCCCGGATATCCCGATCATGGCAAAGGGATTGAGCTGGGCCAGCCACGCCACGGTGATGGCGGTAAAGCCCACTCCGGCCGCCACGCCGTCGTAAAGGGTGTTGTTGGCGCCGGAGCACACGATAAAGCCCACCAGACCGCTGATGGCCCCGGAGAGGAACATGGTGCGCATGATGATCCGCCCCACGTTCATGCCCGCATAGCGGGCGGTGTTCTCACTCTCTCCGATGACGGCGATCTCATAGCCCTGCTTGGTATATTTCATGTAGATATACATGAGCACGGTCAGCGCCAGCACGATGATCCAGCCGCAGTGGACCCCGAGGACCTTGGGCAATACGGCGGCGGAGTCGAACTGCGGGATAATCTGGGACCCGGGGCGCCCCTCCCAGGGGCCGCCCTGGAGCCATTTGACCACACCGATGATGATATAGTTCATCATCAGAGTGAAGAGGGTCTCGTTGGTACCCCATCTGGCCTTGAAAAAGGCGGGGATCAGGGCCCACAGGCCGCCGAACAGCGCGCCGGACGCCGCCATGACCGCCAGCAGCACCGGAGAGGGCAGTTTGTCGTACCAGAAGAGGGCAAAGTAGCTGGCCGCCACAGCCCCCGCGGTGATCTGCCCCTCGGCCCCGATATTCCAAAACCGCATCTTGAAGCAGGGCGCGATGGCCAGGGCGGTGCCCAGCAAGGGGATGGCGATCTTCACCGTCTGCCAGACGGCCGTCTTTTTGCCCAGGGAGCCGGAGAGGATGGTGCCATAGGCCGACACAGGACTATGGCCCATAATGAGGAAAATCAGCGCACCCAGCAGAATGGCCGCCACAAAGGAGCCGCCGCGGATGCACCAGACCTGCCACCGGGGCATGTCGTCCCGTTTGGCCAGACGGATCAGGGGCGTGTTCTGTTCGTGCATCTACGCTTCCTCCCTTCCGCCGCCCACCCGGGTCATAAGCAGGCCGACCTCTTCCTTGGTGGCGGTACGGGCATCCACCACGCCGCTCACCCTGCCGCCGCAGAGGACCAGGATCCGGTCGCACAGCTCCAGCAGGACGTCCAGGTCCTCCCCCACGAAAAGAACGGCCACTCCCTTTTTCTTCTGCTCGGTCATCAGATTATAGATGGTATATGAGGTGTTGATGTCCAGACCCCGGACGGCATAGGCGCTCATCAGCACCGTGGGCGAGGAGGCGATCTCCCGACCCACCAGCACCTTCTGGACGTTGCCGCCGGAGAGCCGCCGGACGGGGAACTCCACGCTGGGCGTCACCACCTCCAGGCTCTCCTTCACCTTTAGGGCCAGCTCATTGGGGTCCTTCCGGTTGACGAAGGCGCCCTTCCCCTTCCGCCAGGAGCGGAGCATCATGTTGCCCGTCATTCCCATGCCGCCCACCAGGCCCATACCCAGCCGGTCCTCGGGCACGAAGGCCAGAGATACGCCGGCCTGCTTGATCTGCATGGGGGTCCTCCCCACCAGATCGAAGGTCTCCTTCCCCTCCGGCGTATACCGGATCGACCCCTTGGCAATGGGGTAAAGGCCGGCGATGGCCTCCAGCAACTCCTTCTGGCCCGAGCCGGCGATACCGGCCACGCCCAGGATCTCGCCGCTCCGGGCGGTAAAGCTCACATCGTCCAGCTTCTTCACGCCTTCGGCATCCAGGCAGGTGAGCCCCTGGATCTCCAGACGGGGCTCTGGGTTCACAGGCTCAGGGCGGTCAATGTTCAGGGTGACGGCGTGTCCCACCATCATATCGGTCAGCGCCTGGGGGTTGGTCTCGGCGGTGTTCACCGTGCCGATGTATTTCCCCTTGCGCAGCACCGCCACCTTGTCCGAGAGGGCCATGACCTCGTGGAGCTTATGGGTAATGATAACGATGGCCTTGCCGTCTGCACGCATGGCGCGGAGAATATCGAAGAGCCGGTCTGTCTCCTGGGGCGTGAGCACCGCTGTAGGCTCATCCAGAATCAGGATGTCGGCGCCCCGGTAGAGCACCTTGACGATCTCCACCGTCTGCTTCTCGGAGACCGACATATCGTAGACCTTCTTGTTGGGATCGATTCCGAAGCCATACCGGTCGCTGATCTCCTTCACCTTCGCCGCGATCTCCCTGCGGTCCAGCCTGCTGCCGTCGTGAAGGCCAAGAACGATGTTCTCCGCGGCGGTAAAGACGTCGATCAGCTTGAAATGCTGATGGATCATCCCGATCCCGTGGTCGAAGGCGTCCTTGGGGGAACGGATAGCCGCCGGCCTGCCCTCCACCAGGATCTCCCCCTCGTTGGGAAAGTAGATGCCCGAGAGCATGTTCATCAGGGTGGTCTTTCCGCTGCCGTTCTCTCCCAGCAGGGAAAGTATCTCACCGCGGTCCAGGGCCAGGTCGATGTCGTCGTTGGCCACCACCTTGCCGAAGCGCTTGGTGATGTGCCGGAGTTCGATTGCATGGACAGTTTCCAAGGCTGTCATCCTTCCTTTTCATGCGGCAGGAGCGAAATCCCTTCGGCTTTGGCTCCTGGGCGCCAGACTTGCGCTGGGAAATTCGGCGCGCCGATCCGGGTGCGGGCGGGCGCCCTTCACAAGAGCAAAAGGGGGCTGCCGTCGCAGCCCCCTCTTGGTGATACGCGCATCAGAATGCGGAGTTCAGCCACTCGATGCCGTCAATGGTCAGGGCGAAGTAGGGAGCGGACTGGAAGTAGGACTCGTGGAACGCGCCATCAAACACGGCCTCCTCGGAGTCGGGCGTGAAGTCGCCGTCGGTATCCAGCGCAAAGGCCTGGGTCAGCTCAGCGCCGTCAATGGTGAAGGTGGAGGTGTCGAACACCTGGAGGGTCCCGTCATGGATGGCCTTTTCCACCTCGGCCAGCTTCTCGGCGGTGCCCTCGGCGGCAATGGCCTCGTTGAGATCGGTCATGACCACGGCTCCCATATCCATGCCGTGGCACCAGTCCTGGTCAAAGCTCTCGCCGTTGGCAACGGCCTCGATGGCGTACTCAAAGTAAACGGACCAGTCGATGCGGGTGGAGATGAGTGAGGCTTCGGGGGCCACGGAGATCATGTCGTTGTTGTAACCGCAGCTGAAAGCGCCCTTGGACTGGGCGGTGGTGGCGGGAGAGGTGTTGTCGGAGTGCTGGGAGATCATGATGCAGCCCAGGTCGCACAGCGCGGCGGCGGCGTTCCCCTCTTCCGTGGCGTTGGACCAGGAGCCCACGAACTGGACCTTCATGGTAGTGCTGGGGCACATGCTCTTGGCGCCCAGATAGTAGGCGGTGAAGCCGGAGATCACTTCCGCGAAGGAATAGGCGCCCACATAGCCGATCACGGCCTGCTCGGGGGTGATGTCGCCGTTGTCGATCATCTCCTGCATCTTCATGCCGGCCACCACGCCGGCCAGATAACGGCCCTCGTAGATGTTGGCGAAGGCGTTGTGGGTGTTCTCCAGCCCGTCGTTCCAGGAGCCCTGGTTGGTGCAGGAGATGAACTCCACCTCGGGATAATCGGGAGCCACCTTCAGCATGTAAGGCTCAAAGCCGTAGGAGTTGTTGATGATGAGGTCGCAGCCCTCCTCGGCCAGCTCGATATTGGCGTCCTCACAGCCGGAGTCCTCGCCGATGTTCCACTTGACGACCCACTCCACCTCGATGCCTTTGGCGGCCAACGCCTCGGTGGCGGCCTCCTTGCCGCGGACAAAGTTGTAGGTATAGCCCTGGTCGTTCTCGTCGCCGATGCAGATGAGGCCCACCTTCACGGTCTTAGCCGGCTCAGTGGTGTCGGCGGGCGCGGAAGTATCCGCGGGGGCGGTGGTGTCGGCGGGGGCCGGGGTGGAGTTGCCGGAGCCGCCGGAGCATGCGGCGAGGCTCAGCGTCATGGCGCCTGCCAGGAACAGGGCAAGAATACGTTTCTTCATTCTTTTCATTCCTCCTCAAAATAGTTGGTCGATATCCGGATCCGTCAAAATGAAAAACGGCTGCCACAGCCGGGATATCCAAGAAAATGTCGTATACCGCCAGCGGGCAGCCGAAGGGCTCCATCCGCTCATCCCAGGAGAGCGGCGCTCTCTCTGGCTGCGGCAGCATGCGGGGCGCGCGGGCCCCGCGAAATTTGGTATGCAAACAGGCGCGTCAGCAGAACGTGATCCCGTTCTCCTCGCTCATGGACTTGACCCGCGCCAGAGATTCCACCCGGACGCCCATGCTGCGGATCAGGTCTCCGCCGGGCTGAAACGCCTTTTCCACGCAGATGCCCGCCCCAACCAAGGTGGCGCCCGCATCCCGGACCAGATTGATGAGTCCCTGCAGCGCCGAGCCGTTGGCCAGGAAATCGTCAATGAGCAGGACCCGATCGGTGGGAAGCAGAAACTCCTTGGCCACAATGATATCATACACCTTGCCGTGGGTAAAGGACTCCACCTGAGAGGTATAGACATCCCCCGCGATATTCTTTGTCTTATTTTTTTTGGCGAAGATCACCGGGCAATGAAAAAACTGCGCAGTCACACACGCGATCCCGATCCCCGATGCCTCGATGGTCAAAATCTTGGTGACTCCGCAGTCCCCGTACAGCCGCTGAAACTCCTTGCCGATCTCATTGAAGAGGTCCACGTCCATCTGATGGTTCAGAAAACTGTCCACCTTGAGGACGTCGCCGCCCTTAATCTTTCCGTCCTTCCGGATCCGATCCTCCAAAAGCTTCATTGCAGCCGCTCCTCTGTAAGTATACTCAAAAGCAAAAGTAAGATAACCTTATTCTACAGTAAAATCTACCAGCGTTCAATGAAGCAAATGTAACAAAAAACCCAATGTATTCCACACGCTTTTGACGAAAGCGACGGCATGTCCAGCCGTCCCTCCACCTCTTTCCTTCCTGGAAATAACCGTTGTATAACCGCCTCCGACCTGCTAAAATAGGGTCTGTCGAATCAATTGTTTTACGGTCCGCTTCCACCGGCCTCAGGAGGGCGCGGATCTCTGCCGCTGCTCCGCCGGTCCCCGGCGGCAGCCTGGAGGAGGAAATCCATGTTTATCAAACGCATCTCCGCGCTCCTGGTCTGCGCTGCCCTGCTCAGTGGGCTCACCGCTTCGGCCCAGGCAGTGGAGTTTCCCGACGTGTCCACGGAGCACTGGGCCTATGCCGACATTCAAAAGGCTTCGGGATACGGGCTGATTCAGGGGCTGGAAGACGGGACCTTTCGTCCGGAGGAGACCCTGAACCGCGCCTCTTTCGTCACCATCCTTCAGCGCATGTTCTCCTGGGAGGACGTATTGCCGGCCTCTCCCTCCTTCTCCGATGTCCGGCCCGGCGACTGGTATTACGCGGCCGCCGAGACAGCCCGTGCCCACGGCGTTACCGGCGAGGAGACGCTCTTTCAGCCTATGGCCTACATCACGCGGGAGGATATGGCGGTCATGCTGGTGCGGGCCCTGGGGTATGAATCCCTGGCCGGCGACATCGCCTCCCTGGGCGTCCCCTTCCCCGATGTGACCTCCCACCCCGGTCACATCGCCCTCTCCGCCGCCATCGGTATGACCACCGGCGTGGAGGTGGACGGCCAGCTTCTCTTCCAGCCAGATGCCTTCGCCACCCGTGGACAGGCCGCCGCCATGCTTTCCCGTGTCTACGAGCGCTACTGCTCAACCATCGACTGGCTCAATGGCTTTTACGCCTTCTCCTCGTATTCCCAAATCTCCTTTACCGACGAGATGGACGTGGTGTCGGTGGGCTGGGCCCGAATGAGCTATGACGCCGACGCCGGCCCCTGGCTCAACTCCACCAGCTCGGGGGGAAACGACTGGGTCAAGCCGCAGGACGCTTCCACCGCCACCTCTTATTTCCAGGGAAACGGCACGCTCTATACGCTCAACGTCTATGCAGACACCACACAGGACGTCGCCCTTCCAGACGGCTCCAGGACCAGTGTACTGGAGACCATTCTCCCCGACCCGTCGGTCAGGGCGCAGGCCGTGGCCGCCTTGACCGACGCGGCTTCGGACTATGCGGGCATCACCATCGACTTTGAAGGACTGCGGACCGATCTCTTAAAGGCCGACTTTGTCTCCTTCATGACCGAACTGCGGGCCGCGCTTCCCTCCGGCAAGACCCTCTTTGTCTGCGTTCCCCCCAACGACTGGTACAAGGGCTATGATTTCAGGGCCCTTGGCGAGGTGTGCGACAAGGTTATCTACATGGTACATGACTATCAGTGGACCAGCGTACCCAGCTATCAGATTGGCAAGCCCATGGGGACCACGGAGGATACCTCCTCCCCAGTCACCCCCTTCCCCGACGTCTACCGGGCCCTGCAGGCCATCACCGACGCGGAGACCGGTGTGCAGGACAAGCGCAAAATCGCCCTCCAGATCTCCCTCGGCACGGCGGGTTTTCAGGTGGATGAGAACGGGAACCTCCTCTCCTCCACCATCTACCATCCCACCCAGAATACCATTGCCAAGCGCCTGCTCCAGTCCGACACGGTGGTGACTTACGACGACCACACCCGCAATCCTGCGGCCCTCTATACCACTGAGGACGGCAGCCGCATTCTTCTCTGGTACGAGGATGCCCGAAGTGTGGCGGACAAGCTGACCCTGGCCCGGATGTTCGGCATCACAGGGGTGTCGGTGTGGCGCTTGGGAAATATTCCTGCCTACTCCGACGTCCCTAATTATGACGTCTGGTCCGCCATTTTGGCCCAGCGGTGAAGCTGCTGCGCCCATTGATCAGGAGATGATGCGCCCATGCTCACAAAGAAGACCCTTCAGGAATTTCTGCTTCTCTCCCTCGGCACGTCTCTGGTATCCATCGGCGTCTATTTCTTTAAGTTTCCCAACCACTTTTCCATGGGCGGCGTCTCCGGTCTCTCTATTTTGCTGGGTGAGCTTTTTTCCGCTCCCTGGCTCACCCCCTCCACCTTTAACACCCTAATCAACATCATCTTTCTCGCTTTGGGCTTTGTGGTGCTGGACAAGGGCTTTGGGGTCCGTACGGTGTACTGCTCCCTTCTCTACTCCGGTCTGGTCCAGGTCCTTGAGTGGATCTATCCCATGGAGCGTCCCCTCACCGACGAGCTGATGCTGGAGCTCTTTTTCGCCGTCATTCTGCCGGCCCTGGGCGCGGCCATCCTCTTTAATTTGGGCTCCTCCACCGGTGGTACAGACATTGCGGCCATGATCCTCAAGAAATATACCGGCCTGGATGTGGGGAGGGCTCTGCTCTACTCAGATGTGCTCATCGCCGCCTCTGCCCTCTTTGTCTTTGACATTACGGCCGGCCTGTGCTCGTTGTTGGGTCTGGTCCTCAAATCAGTGCTGGTAGACAATGTGATCGAATCCTTGAATCGCCGAAAAGCTTTTATCATCGTCACCTCTCATCCCGAGATCGCCTGCGGCTACATCACTGACAATCTGGTCCGGGGCGCCACCCTCTGGGATGCCGAGGGGGCCTACACCCATCAGGAACACCATATCGTGCTCACGGTCCTCTCCCGGAGTCAGGCCGTCCTCCTCCGCCGCCATCTGAAGGCACAGGATCCCCAGGCTTTTATGATCGTCACCAATTCCAGCGAGATTTTTGGAAAAGGCTTTCTCAGGGCCTGACCCGTAATGCAAAGTCGGCCCAGAGCGGGGACCTCCTAAATGAGGCCCCCGCTCTGGGCCGGCTTTGCGCTTTACGGCTGGACACCGTCCTACAGACGGTAGCGTTTGCGCAGATATTCCAGAAAAGAGCACAGCTCCGTTCGGGCCGCCTCGGGCAGGTTGTCAAAATAGAGAAATCCGCTCTCCGTGTGCCGGATGGGCACCTCTTCTCTGGTCAGCCCCATGAGATAGTCCATTGACACGTTGAAATATTCAGCGAACTTTTTCTTCAGCGCGTCCTCAGGTTCATTGACATTGCGCTCATATTTGGACAGCGCACTCACTGAAATCCCCATCAATTCCGCAAATTCCTTCTGGCCGATCTTTCTGCCCTTTCGGAGCTCCGCCAGACGTTCACCCTCCATTGCAATGACCCCCACTTCGGGAAAAGAGTATTCTCCCTCTCCACCTCATTTTTATATTCTGCCCAAATCAGAAAATATTTACTTGATAATGGCCGAATTCTGCGTATAATTAGTTTTGAATAGCAAATAACGGCGAATGGCGTGGTTTTATGATTGAGCGTTTTCTTCTCCTGTCCGGCGGCTATTTTCCCGAAGCCCTGCGAAAGACCGTTCTCTTCCATGCGAAGGAGTCTATGGAACAGGCGAGGCGGGACGGCGCCCTTCTTTGGACGGATCTCCCCCTCTTCGACCTTTCCCCTCTCCCCTGGAGCCACGGTATCATCTCCATCCCCCGCTCTTTCTGGCAGCGCTTTGACACCGATCGCGCCTATTACGGCTGTCTGGTCCGTCGATCCGCTCAGGTCTGTATTCTGGCCCTCCATGCCGATCCCTACCATCGGGAACGGGTGGCCCTGGTCAGCGGGCTATGCATGCTCCATGAGGTGCCTTTCTGTGCCCATCTCTTTTAGCGCATCGTTCCAATATTCAAAACAATCCCTAAGTGCCCTGCTTATGGACGCAAGTGTGTTTGCTCCTGCCATACTCCGGAAATAAAAAAATTTCCCCCTCGACGGTTTTCCCCTTCTTTCTCTTACAGCTATGGTAAAATATGGTTATCAAAGCAGAAGGGAGTCCTCTCTATGCAGTTTCTTCGCAAAAAAGGCCTCTTTGAGTCTGGCAGGGTGCTCTATCTGTCGGTGGACTCCCTGCGACCCAATCCCAATCAGCCCAGGACTCAATTTTCTCAGGAGGGCCTGGAGGAGCTATCCGCCAGTATTCAGGAGCACGGGATTCTCCAGCCTCTCTCAGTTCGGCGGGTTGAGGGCGGATATGAATTGGTTTCCGGAGAGCGGCGCCTCAGAGCCGCCAAGTTGGCAGGGCTGAGGGAGGTCCCCTGTATCGCGGTAGATGTAGATGATACCGCTTCCTCGCTTCTGGCCCTAGTGGAAAATCTACAGCGCCGGGATCTGGACTTTCTGGAGGAGGCCTTTGCGCTGGACAAGCTGATCCGCACCTATCACCTCTCCCAGGAGGAGGCGGCCCGGCGCATTGGGAAGTCCCAATCGGCAGTAGCCAACAAGCTGCGGCTCTTGAAGCTTCCTCCGGAAGCGCTGTACCTGCTCCGTGAGAGCGGACTTACTGAGCGTCACGCCCGGGCGCTGCTCCGCTTGGAGGGGAATGAGGCAAGGCTTTCCGCCCTTCGCCATGTGGCCGCCAATCACTTGACGGTGGCCAAAACCGAGGCTTATGTGGAAAGCCTTCTTTCTCCCAAGCCGCAAAAGCGGAAGCCCACTTATCTGATTAAAGATGTGCGATTTTTCCTCAATACCGTTACCCGTGGCCTCTCACTGATGAAGGGTGCCGGAATTGATGCTCAGTGTGGCCGGCAGGAGACTGCAGATGCCATTCTTCTCACCATCCGCATTCCAAAGTGCTCTTGACAGGCTCCCCTCTTCTCCCCCGGCGGAATGTTTCACGTGAAACATTCCGCCGGCTTCTTTTTGGAATGTTTCACGTGAAACACGGAAATTTAGTTGAATTACCACGGCGCACGCATTATAATAGAACCTGTTGAAATACCGGGCACCCCTGCAAGGGGGTGCCCGCCCGCTCCGGCCTTTGGTCCTCAATCCGCATTCCTTCCAACCTCCCGAAAGAAAGAGAGCAGGTGTCCCATGGGAAAAACCATCGCAATCGTCAACCAGAAAGGCGGCGTCGGCAAAACCACGACTTGCGTCAACTTGGCCGCCGCACTCAAGGCCCTGGACCGTCGCATCTTGGTCTGCGACTTTGACCCACAGGCCAACACCACTTCGGGATTTGGGGTCGATAAGACCGCCTCTTCCCCCTCCATCTACGATGTGCTGATCGACGGTGCCGACTGCCGGAAAGCCATCGTCCCCACCGTCTGGGCCGATGTGATCCCCTCCAACAAGGCTTTGGCCGGGGCCACTGTGGAGATGATCGGTATGTCCCGGCGGGAATATCTGCTCAAGGATGCTTTGGCTCCCTTCCATGAGGAATATGACTACATCTTTGTGGACTGTCCCCCCTCGCTGGAACTTCTCACCCTCAACGCACTGTGCGCCGCAGACACCATTCTGGTTCCCGTTCAATGCGAATACTACGCTCTGGAAGGCCTCAGCGACCTTCTCTCTACCATACGCATCGTAAAGCGGTCCCTGAATCCGGACATTGATCTGGAGGGGGTGGTCCTCACCATGTTTGACGGACGGACCAACCTTTCCATGCAGGTGGCGGAGGAGGTCAAACGTCATTTCCCCGGTAAGGTCTATGCCACGGTCATCCCCCGGAACGTCCGCCTCTCCGAAGCCCCCAGCCACGGGAAGCCTGTCACTGCCTACGACGGCCTTTCCCGGGGCGCCGAAGCCTATCGCGCCCTGGCGGAAGAGCTGGTGGAAAAGAACGGCTGCGCAGTGACAAGAGTCTGAGCCCCGCCTGTTTTCCTGCGGCGCAAACGAGCTTTCTTTTGTCAAAACCCAAGTAAACTGTAACGTAGAAGGAGTGATCCTATGGCATCAGAACGCGGCCTGGGCAAAGGTCTGGGCGCTCTGCTGGGCGACGCGGCCCTGCAATCCCAGGAGGGCGGCTCGGTCTCTCTCCCCCTGGCCCAGGTGGAGCCGGGCCTGAAACAGCCCCGGAAACGATTTGATGAAGAGACTCTGGCCGATCTGGCCGACTCTATTCGTACACACGGTATCATCCAGCCCCTTACTGTGCGGCGGCTGTCCTCCGGCTATTATCAGATCATCGCAGGCGAGCGCCGTTGGCGGGCCGCCAAGCTGGCCGGTCTGTCAGAGGTGCCCGCTGTCATCATAGAGGCCGACGATCGCAAGGTGATGGAGCTGGGCCTTATTGAAAACCTCCAGCGCGAGGACCTCAATCCCATGGAAGAAGCCATGGGATATCGAACCCTAATGGAGGAATACGGTCTCACTCAGGAAGAGACTGCTCAGCGCGTAGGCAAATCACGCCCCGCTGTAGCAAATGCGCTGCGGCTGATCGCCCTGCCCGACGCCATCCGTCATCTTGTGGAAGAGGGACAGCTCTCCGCAGGCCATGCCAGAGCGCTTCTGAGCATCTCCAGCAGCACCCTTCAAAAAAAGCTGGCCCAAAAGATCATCGCCGAGGGACTCTCCGTCCGGCAGACCGAGGCCCTAGCAAAACGCTTTGCCAGAGAAGAGGCGCAGGAGGAAACCGCATATGCAGCGCCGCCCGACCCCATGAAGCTCTATCGGGACGCCGCAGCGAAGGACCTCACCACCCGCTGGGGCAGAAAGGTCTCAATCACGATGGGGCCCAAAAAGGGAAAGCTGGAATTTGAGTTCTATAATGACGAAGACCTCACCGAGCTGTTGGACAGGCTCTCCGACCTGAGGGGAGGAGGCCAGTCTTGAACCGGGAACCAGAAGAAAAGCAGGAGCATGAATCCGGAGGGCTCCAACACGCCGCCGAGCATGAGCGGCCCCATAAGCGGCTCTCCGTCATGAATTACCTCACCATCCTCTTTGCCGCCGCGTTTTTGCTGCTGCTCCTCAGCTATCTGATGCAGCAGCGCACCAACAGCGAAACCATCGAGGGGCTGAAACAGTCGGTTTCCGCCATGCAGTCCATCGACAGCCTCCAAAAAGAAAAAGAGGGACTGGAGTCCCAAGTGGCATTGCTGGAGGAGCAGGTCGCCCACCTGGAAGGCCAGGTCAGCGCCCTCCAGAATGAAACTGCGGCGCTTCAGAGCGCCGCCGAGGAGCAAGCACACGCTGCCGAGGCCATGGACTGGTTCTGGAGAATTCAGCGGGAGCTCTCCCGGGGCCGTTACGGCTCAGCGCGTTCCCTGGTGGAGGCATTCCAGGCCACCGGCTTGGAGGACTGCCTGCCCACCGACCATCCTGCGGACCCTGAGGGTCCTTCCCCCGCCGAGCAGTATCAGGAGATCCTCGCCGTGCTATACTAAGGCGTAGCCGAACAGATAGAACGCCCCCGAGGGCCTTTGTTTCACGTGAAACATCCCAGCGCTGAACGACTAACAATGAGGTGAACAACATGTTGGATATCAAATTTATCCGCGAAAATCCCGAGGCGGTGAAAGAAAACATCCGGAAAAAATTCCAGGAGGAAAAGCTTCCCCTGGTTGACCAGGTGCTGGAACTGGATAGCCAAAACCGCCAGACCATTCAAGAGGCCCAAGACTTGAGGACCCAGAGAAACACCCTCTCCAAGCAGGTGGGAATGCTGATGGGGCAGGCCAAGAAGGACCCGTCCAAACTGGCAGAGGCTGAAGCCCTGAAGGCCAAAGTCACGGCCGACGCCCAGCGCCTGGCCGAATTAGAGGCACAGGAAACCGCCCTTGCTGAGGAGATCCGAAAAATCATGCTGGTGATCCCCCAGATCATCGACCCCTCCGTCCCCATTGGACCAGACGACTCCGCCAATGTGGAGGTCCAGCGTTTCGGTGAGCCACTGGCGCCCGACTTCGAAGTCCCTTACCACACCGACATCATGGAGTCCTTTGATGGCATCGATATGGACGCCGCCGGGCGGGTGTCCGGCTCCGGCTTCTATTATCTGCTGGGCGATATTGCCCGCCTCCACGAGGCTGTTCTGGCCTATGGCCGGGACTTCATGATCGACAAGGGCTTCACCTACTGTATCCCCCCCTTCATGATCCACGGGAACGTAGTGGAGGGCGTGATGAGTCAGACCGATATGGACGGCATGATGTATAAGATCGAAGGGGAAGACCTCTACCTCATCGGTACTTCTGAGCACTCGATGATCGGGCGCTTTATCGATCAGATCATTCCAGAGGAAAAGATCCCCCAGACCCTCACCTCCTACTCCCCCTGCTTCCGCAAGGAAAAGGGCTCCCACGGCATTGAAGAGCGGGGCGTCTACCGCATCCACCAGTTTGAAAAGCAGGAGATGATCGTAGTCTGCAGGCCCGAGGAATCCATGGACTGGTATGAAAAGCTATGGCGGTATTCTGTAGAGCTCTTCCGCAATTTTGATATCCCCGTCCGGCAACTGGAGTGCTGCTCCGGCGACCTGGCCGATCTAAAGGTGAAATCCTGCGACATCGAGGCCTGGAGTCCCCGGCAAAAAAAATACTTTGAAGTCTGTTCCTGCTCCAACCTGGGCGACGCCCAGGCCCGGCGGTTGAAAATCCGCATCCGGGGCGAGGATGGGAAAAATTATCTGGCCCACACCCTCAACAACACCTGTGTGGCCCCTCCCCGCATGCTCATCGCCCTCCTGGAAAACAATCTCCAGGCTGATGGCAGCGTAAAAGTCCCCAAGGTCCTCCAACCCTATATGGGAGGAAAGGCGCTCCTGGTCCCGAAGACAAAATAAGAACTGCCGCCCGCAGATCCCATACCCTTCCGCGTCTCCCGCTGAAAGAGAGGAATCCAATGAGACCCCGATTTTTTCCCCTTGCCCTGGCGCTGTCCGTGCTGCTCGCCCTCCCCGCGGCCGCCTTTTCCGACGTGCCCGCAGACACCTGGTACGCCAGCAGCGCAGCCCAATGTCAACAGGCCGGCCTGCTCAAAGGCACCTCCTCAGACACCTTTTCCCCAGACAAAACCGTCACCTTGGCAGAGGTCATGACTGTGGCCGCCCGTCTGTCCTACCAGCAGTCAGGCGGAAACGGAGACCTCCCGACGGCTCCGGAGAGTTGGGGAACCGGTTCGATCAACACGCCTGCCGGTGCAGTCCTGCTCTCCTTCTCCTCTGAAGACCTGGACCACAAATTGTCCTATTATTTTGACAGTACCACACCCCGCCGTCTCCACCTGCTGCTGGAGGTGAACAGCCAGGAATATAAAGCCCTCTCCCCCGCCGGCGGAGCCGCAGAGGTGAGTCTGACGCTGAATGGAGCCATTGTGCTCACAGGCTTCCTCGCACCCGCATCCGACGGCACGCTCCGCATCGAGTTTACCGCCGCCGTAGGTCTCGACTACACTGCCTTCCACCGCGAACTCTCCTCTTTTCTTCCCGCACCGGCCCGTGGATTGTGGTATCGAAACGCCCTGTGGTATGCGCGCGAACACGGCCTGATGGACGCGCAGCCCATGGAAACCCCCTTTGAAGCCCCCGCCTCCCGGGAAGAACTGGGGGAGTGGATCCTGTCCGCACTGCCAGCGGACTGTTTTCCCGCCACCACCACCGTGGACTCCCTCCCTGACACCGAAGATCCGGGCGTACTCACGCTTTACCGCGCGGGAATCTTCACCGGTGTGGATGCACAGGGTACGTTTGCAGGAAATCGCACCCTTACCCGCGCCGAACTGGCTGCCGTATTGGCCAGAGTTCTGGACCCACAGCAAAGAGTTTCCTTTAATTCCAGGAATTAGTTTCTATTTTTATGGTATTACACAGGCTGCTCATAACCAAAAGGAGGGTCAGATCATGTATCAGGAAAAAACCAAAGGGTTTATCGCAGAGTTCAAGCAATTCATTGCCCGCGGCAACGTCATGGACATGGCGGTGGGCGTCATCGTCGGCGGCGCGTTCAAGGCCATTGCCGATTCCCTCACCGCCGATATCATCATGCCCGTCATTGGTATCTTTGTCAGCGAAAATTCTTTTGCGGACCTAAGCCTCACCGTGGGGACCGCCGTCATTACATATGGAAATTTCATTCAGGCTGTGCTCAATTTCCTCATTATGGCCCTTGTCGTATTCTGCCTGGTCAAGGGTATCAATCGCTTCCATCGCAAAAAGGAAGAGGCGCCCGCCGCTCCCCCGGCACCCGCCGAGCCCTCTGAGGAAGAAAAGCTCCTGATGGAGATCCGCGATTTGCTGAAGGAGCGGAAGTAACCTCTATTTCAATCCGCAAGGAGAACATTATGCCTGACGAAAAGCAGAATCAGGACCCCGGTCAGCAGAGCGAACCTCCCGTCTACGCATCTCCCGTCAAACGGGCCTGGGCATGGGTGGGAATCTCCTATATGCTCATCACCCTGGCCACCTTCACCTACTATCTGGCCACCGCGAGGATACTCACCGGCATAGGTCCTCTCCTCTTCTGCCCCGCGCTGGCGGGGCTGGGAGCCACCGCCGTACTGCGCTATCGCACCGGCGAAGGGCGGGGCGGACCGGTAGCCTGCGCCGTTCTGACCGCCCTCTGCGCGGTGCTGCTGCTCCTCAACCTGGGGATCGGTATTCCCGCACTGCTGCGGAATTTTGGAGGCTGAGCCATGACCGAACAGCTAAAAGAGGGGCTGGCCCAATTGGGGCTTACACCGCCGGAAGGGGCCGTGGCACAGATGGCCCAGTACGCCGGACTGCTCCTGGAGCAAAACAAGGTGATGAATCTCACCGCCATCAAAGAGCCTGCGCAGGTGGCAGCCCTTCACTTTCTGGACTCCGCCGCCCTGCTGGGCTGTGCCGACCTGAGGGGAAAATCCCTGGTGGACGTGGGCACCGGCGCCGGTTTTCCCGGCATGGTGCTCAAGCTCATGGTCCCGGAGCTGCGGCTCACCCTGGTGGACAGTCTGGGCAAGCGCCTGGACTGGTTGGGCGAGGTGTGCGGAGCACTGGGACTGGAGGGGGTGGAGCGCCGTCACGCCCGCGCCGAGGAGCTCGCCCTCCAGTCGGGCTGGAGGGACTCCTTTGACTTTGCAACGGCCAGAGCCGTGGCCGAGCTGCGGGTGCTGTGTGAGATCTGCCTCCCCTATGTAAAAGTGGGCGGCCGGTTCCTCGCCATGAAAGCCGCGGACTGCGACGAAGAACTCTCCGCTGCTGCACACGGTGCAGAGCTCCTGGGGGGGCGGCTTCTCCCCTCCTATCGGTACCATATCCCCGGCACAGAGGTCGACCGAAGGGTCATCGTCGTGGAGAAGGTCGCCCCCACGCCCAAGGGCTATCCCAGACGTTGGGCCAAGATCCAGAAATCGCCTCTCTCCTGACGACGGTCCGCCCGCCGGAACACCGCCGGCGCGCCCGAGAAGAAATTTCACATTTCGCATAAAATGATTTGAACTATCTGATTGCAAATGGTATAATAGTAACCATCTGGTAGGAGGCACTCTATGGGTACGGTAATCGTCGTCACATCGGGCAAGGGCGGAACTGGAAAGACCTCGCTCACCGGCGGCGTGGCCTCCTGTCTGGCGGCGCTGGGCAGACAGGTGCTGTGTATCGACATGGATATCGGCCTGCGCAACCTGGACATCTCTCTGGGCATGACCGACCGGGCCCTGATGGACTTTACCGACGTACTGGAGGGCCGCTGCTCTTTGGAGCGGGCCGCCGTGGAACATCCGGTCATCCGAAACCTCTACCTCCTTACCGCACCGGTAAGCCCTCCCCCCCACCCTTTGGGAGAGAGTTCCATGCTGGACCTGCTGCGGCAGGCCCGGGAACGATTTGACTATGTGCTCATCGACTCCCCCGCCGGCCTGGGCTCCGGCTTTCGCCTGGCCTCCTGCGGCGCAGACCGCGCCGTGGTCGTCTCCACCAACGACTCCTCCGCCCTTCGGGACGCACAGCGAACTGTTACCGAGTTGGGCCGCAGCATAGACACCATCCACTTGGTGATGAATCGCATCCAGCCCAAGCTGATGCGCCGGCTGAGGACCACCATCGACGACGCCATGGATGCCGCAGGTCTTCCCCTCCTGGGCGTGGTGCCCGAGGACGCACAGGTCATTCTGGCCGCCAATACCTCCCAGCCCTTGATCCTGACCAGCCGAAAGGGCGCGGCCCTGGCCTATCTGAACATCGCCAAACGGCTGCTGGGCGAACGTGTCCCCCTGATGAAAATACATTGACGATATATTTTAGAGAGGATGAGCTAAGATGAATCTTGCACTGATGAGCCACGACCGTAGAAAGGAATTGATGGTGCAGTTCTGTATCGCTTACTGCGGCATTCTCTCCAAGCATACCGTATGCGCCACCAACACCACCGGCAAGCTGGTGGCCGAGGCCACCGGTCTGCCGGTCAATCTTTTTCTGTCTCACGAGCACGGCGGGATCCAGCAGATCGGCGCCCGCATTGCCTACAATGAGATCGATATGGTGCTCTTCTTCACCGAGCCCCAGTCCGACGACCTGGACGACGATGTCCGCTATATCCGTAAGCTCTGTGACCAGTATAACATTCCCCTCGCCACCAATGTGGCCACCGCTGAAATGCTTATTCTGGGCCTGGAGCGGGGCGATCTGGACTGGCGCGATATTGTCAGCCCCAAAACTGCGCCCTTCCGGGTATGACAGGGCCGCATGCCCTGCCCTGACGGTGATGGCCGCCGGAGCCGCTTTCTTTCCAAAAAGCTGTGATTTTTGGTTGACTTTTTCCCAAAAGTGGGATACTATTTGAAAGAATCGAACCGCAAAGACGGAGCATGAGTACCCCGCAGCACCGCCGGACAGAGAGGAACCCCAAGGCTGAAAGGGCTCCACGGCCAGGAGTGGGAGAAGACGGCCCCAGCAGCGGGCCCGGAGACGGGTGCGGTCCCCTTCCCGCAACAGAAGGTCGGAGGACGGCCCCGCGTTATACTGCAGGCCGTTAAAAATGGGTGGCACCACGAAAGCAGGCGCTTTCGTCCCATTGGGGACGAAAGCGCCTTTTTGTCCTTTTTACAGACAAGACCCCAACATCTTATCACAAAGGAGCGTTTCCATGGACCGTATCAAACCCAGAACCCTCTCCGGCTTTATGGAGCTACTGCCGCAGCGGCAGGTACAGTTCGAGCGCATGGTGGAGGCCCTGCGCAAAACCTACTCTCTCTATGGTTTTACCCCCCTGGATACCCCCGCCATCGAGGCCAGCGAGGTGCTTCTGGCTAAAGGCGGCGGAGAGACCGAAAAGCAGATATACCGCTTTACCAAAGGGGACACGGACCTCAGCCTGCGTTTTGATCTCACCGTCCCCTTGGCCAAGTATGTGGCGCTGCACCACAATGAACTTACTTTCCCCTTCCGGCGCTTTCAAATCGGAAAGGTCTACCGGGGAGAGCGGGCACAGCGGGGCCGGTTCCGGGAGTTTTATCAGGCCGATATCGATGTGATCGGCGACGGCGCGCTGGATATCGCCAACGAGGCCGAGGTGCCCGCCATCATCTACAATACCTTCACCGCCCTGGGCCTCAGGCGCTTTAAGATCCGTGTCAACAACCGCAAGGTCCTCAACGGCCTCTTTGACGTCTTGGGCCTCCGGGCGCAGTCCGGAGACGTGATGCGCACCATTGATAAGCTGGAGAAAATCGGCGCGGAAAAGGTTAGAGCGATTCTCACCGAGGATTTTGCCGTGCCCGCTGACACAGCGGACAAGCTTCTCGCTCTCCTTGCCACCAAGGACCCCATGTCCGCTCTGGAACATTACCGCGGTCAAAATGCCCTCCTGGATCAGGGGATCGAAGAGCTCTCCACCGTGGTGGGCTATATGTCCGCCTTTGGTGTGCCAGCCGACCACTTTATGGTGGACCTGACCATCGCCCGCGGCCTGGACTACTATACCGGGACCGTTTATGAGACCGTCATGCTGGATCACCCCGAGATCGGCTCCATCTGTTCCGGCGGCAGATATGACAACTTATCGGAATATTACACTGATAAACAACTCCCTGGAGTCGGAATTTCCATTGGTCTCACCCGTTTGTTTTTTGTCCTGGAGGACCAGGGCTATCTCAACGACGCACTCCTCACCGCGCCGGCGGATGTCCTCATCCTCCCCATGACCCAGGATCTCTCCCCCGCCATCTCACTGGCCACCACTCTTCGGGAGGCGGGGGTCCGGACCCAGCTCTATACGGAGCAGAAAAAATTCAAGGCTAAAATGAACTATGCCGACAAGCTGGGGATTCCCTATGTGATCTTCCTGGGAGAGGACGAGGTGAGCGCAGGGGTCTGTGCCGTCAAGGACATGGGCTCCGGCGAACAGGTCAAGGCCGACCCTGACCAGGCTGTGACGCTCATCCAGACGGGTATTCGACAGCGCAGTATTGGCACGCCCATTCAGGACAAGGTTTAAGAGCACATGAGATGGCAGCCCTGAAGCCTGACTCTTTCCTTTGAGAACAGTCATTTTTGATTCCATTTTGTATATTTTATTTTATAATAAACATTAAGGAGAGATATTGATATGTTTCAGTCCCGCACCCACACTTGTAACGAGCTCCGCATCGAGCACGTGGGGCAGCAGGTCACCCTTGTCGGCTGGATGGAAAATGTCCGGGAAGTGGGCGGAAATCTGGCCTTTGTCATCCTCCGGGATTTCTATGGCACCACCCAAGTAGTGGTCGAGACCGAAGACATGATGAAGCTCGTCAAATCCATCAACAAGGAATCCACCATCCGGGTAGAGGGCATCGTTCGGGAGCGCGACAGCAAGAATTCCAAGCTGCCCACCGGGGATATCGAAGTCCTGCCCAGCAAAATCGAGGTTTTGGGCCGGTGCCGCTACCATGAGCTCCCCTTCCCGATCAACCGCAGCCGCGAGGCGGATGAGGCCGCCCGACTCAAGTACCGCTACCTGGACCTCCGGAATCCCGCTGTAAAGGGCAACATCGTGCTGCGCTGTCAGGTGGTGGCGGCCCTGCGCCAAGCCATGACCGATCACGGCTTCCTGGAGATCACCACCCCTATCCTCACCGCCTCCTCCCCCGAGGGGGCCCGGGATTATCTGGTGCCTGCCCGAAACCATCCGGGTAAGTTCTATGCCCTGCCGCAGGCGCCCCAGCAGTTCAAACAGCTCCTGATGGCTTCCGGCTTCGACCGCTACTTTCAGATCGCCCCCTGCTTCCGGGACGAGGACGCCCGGGCCGACCGCTCCCCCGGCGAATTCTATCAATTGGATATGGAGATGGCCTTCGCCACCCAGGAGGATGTCTTCGCCGTGCTGGAGGATGTGCTGCCTCCCATCTTTGCCAAGTACGGCAAGTATCATATGGCCTCCTCCGCACCCTTTACCCGCATTCCCTTTACCCAGGCCATGGACACCTACGGCTCCGACAAACCGGACCTGCGCATCGACCTCACCGCGGTGGACGCCACAGCGCTCCTCGCCGACTGCGGCTTCGGTCCCTTTGAGGGAAGTGTGGTAAAGGCCGTACCTGTCACCAACTTTACCGCCACACGCAAGCAGATCGACAAGCTCTGCGCCGATGTGGAGGTACAGTCAGGTGGCAAAGTCTACTGGTTCCGGCTGGACGAAAAGGGAGAGCTGGTGGGCGGTATCTCCAAGTTCCTACAGGACCGGAAGGAGGCCGTGACTGCGGCCCTGGGCTTGAAACCCAATACCTTTGTGGGCTTGACCGCCGGGAAAAAGCTGGCGGCCCAAAAGACCGCTGGCGTACTCATCAAGATGCTCCCCGCCCTGGCCCCCGAGCATATGGATAAGGAACGGTACGCGTTCTGCTGGATCACCGACTTCCCCATGTATGAGATCGGCGAGGAGTCCGGTGAGCTGGAGTTCTGCCACAACCCCTTCTCCATGCCCATCGGTGAACTGGAGATCCTGGAAAAGGCCCACCGGGGAGAGGTGGACCCCCTCACCATCATGGCCTATCAGTATGACTTGGTGTGCAACGGCGTGGAACTCTCCTCCGGTGCAGTCCGGAACCACGACCCTGAGATCATGATCCGGGCCTTTGAGCTGGTTCGGCTGGGTGAAGAGGACGTCAAGGCCAAGTTCCCCGCCATGTACAACGCCTTTTGCTATGGAGCTCCCCCCCATGCGGGTATCGCCCCCGGCGTAGACCGGATGGTCATGCTCCTGGCCGGTGAGGATTCTATCCGTGAGATCATCCCCTTCCCTATGAACAAAAATGCACAGGATCTGATGATGGATGCCCCTTCCACCGTCAGCCAGAAACAACTGGACGAGCTGCATATTGCGTTGGTAGAGCCGGAAGCATGATCCCGGCTTGCCCTGGTGACGGAAGGAGCCCCGGACCTCAAAGGTCCGGGGCTCCTTCCGTAATGGTCCGTTTGAGATGTACTATGTAAAGGGTAAATCAACCGCCCAATACATCACATTGACCGACGGCTCATTTGTGGCAAAATATCAGAAACTGGAATTCTGTGATCGACCCGCAGGGGGGCCGGAGCGGGAGCGTCTGGGAATGACCTGGACACTCTTTCTTTTTATAGGCCCCGGTAAGGGCGCACTTACTCACCACCCGCCGCTGGCCGGTGGTGGTATGGCCTGCGGCCAGCGTGCGCCCTCCGGGGGACGGGGGTGGGGCGGCTCCGCCGTCAGCTTCCCCCTGCGCCGGTATATACAGCAGACGCCAACGCCAACGGCGGCTTGGGCATCGGACGCCGCTGCGTCGATATACTGGGGCTTGGGCGCCGTCAGCCACCAACAAGCTGCGCCGGGTATATACCGAGGCGTTGCTTGCTACTACTGTCAACGTCCGTCAAAAAAGGTTGAACATTGTTCGGATTGGTGGTATAATTTACCATATCAATTCGATAAATTGGAGTTTACCAAGCAATTTTAGAAAATGAAAAAACCGGTATTGGAGATATGGGTAAATGAATGAATATATGGAATATTTAGCGAAAATAATCCCGAAAAAGATAGTCTTAAACTTGTAAAAAATGAAGCAGAAAAATATTATAAATCACATTCTCTTGATGATTGTTTTAACATGGGAATTGAACTTTGTCATTCGGATAAATTTCAAATCCAAGAAGTGGGGATTTTCCTTTTGGGATATTCTGCACATCACAATATCTCTGCACTTTCCTTTTTGAAAGATACTGTTCGCCAACATGAGACAATGTGTGGAAAAATATGTGGAAAAGTGTGTTCTGTCTCTTTTCCACCTGTTCCGTTAAACCTGTATCTCTCCACATCCATCCGCCACCCTGTCAAAACAGGGTACGAGAGCGAGCGACAAGATCATACACAGGGCATAGCCCGGGCACCAGAATACCCGGCGCTTAGGCGGGCCCGCAATCTTCAAACAAGCCATGACTCTTCCAAAAAAATTGTGATAGAAAAACCCTCCATGCGAACAGCATTTATCCGCATGGAGGGCGATCCCGCTCTATTCCGCCGGGGCCTGCTCCTATTCCGCTGCCGGAGGCTTGGGCTGCCCTCCCCCGCCCCGATGACGGCGGCGGTGGTTCCGCCCGCTCTGTTTCTTCTCGGTCTTTTCGCCCTCGGTCTCAGGACCCTTTGGTTTTTCTGTCCGGGGCGGCTTGTCCCCCTTAGGCTTGTCTGTATGGCGGGGCGGCTGCTGTTTTTTCCGCTCCTGCGGAATCCGCTGGGTCAGCTGCTCATACTCCTCTTCTTCCTCATTCCGGGGACGCCGCCGCCGCTCCGGACGCCGAGACCCTCCCCGCCGCTCCGGAGGCAACTTTTTCTCCCGCAGGGGAGCGGCATTTTCCTCAGCCGTCTGAAAGACACGCTCCAGCGCCTCCGAAAGAGCCGTTTTTTCCGACGCGGGCCGCTCCTCCAGCGCCTCCTTGGGATCCGTTTTCCGCAGCTTTGCCAACTCTTCAGGGGGCGGGGCCACATAGCCCTCCGGCCGTTTTCCCTTTCCATTGCGTACCACGCAGATCTCACAGTTGTGGTAACACTTTGGCGTCTCAGGCGCATCGTCCAAACGCACCTTTACCTGCTCCCGGAGCAAATTCACCTGACACACATTGCCCACACCGTCCGGTGTCTCCACAAAGGACTCCGGCTTGGGCATTCGCTTGACGGCATCTTCATAGGCGTCCTGCTCGTACTTGAGGCAGCACATCAGTCGTCCGCAGGTACCTGATATCTTCGTGGGATTAAGGGACAGATTCTGCGTTTTCGCCATCTTGATGGACACCGGCTGGAACTCATCCAGGAAAGTGGCACAGCAAAAGGGCTTTCCACAGATCCCCAGGCCCCCCAGCATTTTGGCCTCGTCACGCACACCGATCTGGCGGAGTTCGATACGGGTGTGAAAAATACCAGCCAGATCTTTGACCAAGGCCCGGAAGTCCACCCTGCCCTCTGAGGTAAAGAAGAACAATATCTTGTTCCCCTCAAAATTGTACTCTACCTCCACCAGCTTCATATCCAGCTTATGCTCGGCAATTTTCTCCTGACAGATGTGGAAGGCCCGCTCCTCCTTCTCCCGGTTCCGGGCCACGGTCCGCTCATCCTCTTCCGTGGCCACCCGAAGCATGGGGCGCAGCGGAGCCACTACGGCCTCATCCTCCACCATGGTATTGCCCTTCAAACATTCTCCGTATTCGATCCCCTTGGCCGTTTCAACAATGACGCCCTGTCCGGGCTCCACTTGAATGCCTTTCGGATCGAAATAGTATTGCTTTCCGCCGCTTTTAAAACGGACGCCTATAATTTCTGTCATTGGGGTACCTCGTATCTCTTTTGATTGGGACCTGTTCAAACATGCGCAAAGGCTCCCGCACAGAGCCAACCGGCAATATGGCCGGCCCCTACATGGAAGGAGAGCGCCTCCTTGAGTAGCTGAATATGGCTGATGAGCCGAAGGGAACGGCCCGGCGCATCTCCGCGAAGAAGTCCGTCCCGGAGCTGCTGTACCGTTTCATCCATCAGGCCGGAGAGCGCGTCCCGATCCCATTTCTCCAGCCCCACGCAATATTCCAGCAACTCGCCCTCTCCCCCGTCCTTCAGGAGAGAAGCCAGCCTGGAAGCGGCCTCACGGATCCGTTCCTCCTCTTCTCCTCCGCCCTCCAGCCAAGCTACCGCCCGCCCCAGAACGCCCTCGCAGCGCCCTGCGGCATCCAGCACCCTTTCTCTCGGCAGGGTAGAAAATCTGGTGAGCAGATACTCCCGGCACTCCGCCGGGGTCACCGGGCTGAGGTTGAGCAGCTCACAGCGGGAACGGACCGTGGCAAACATATTTCCGGCATTGTCGGTGAGCAGCAGGAACGCGGCATAGGCCGGACCGTCCTCCAGCAGCTTTAAAAGCGCGTTCTGAGCGCTTCCGTTCATAGTCTGGGCGTTTTCCAGCACATAGACCTTCCGCGCCGCTTCATTGGGGCGGACATAGGCGTCCGCCCGGAGCTCCCGGATCTGGGATACGCTAATATCCTTCCCATCCAGGCCGATACGGATGACATCCGGGTGGACACCTGCTCCCGCCTTCCGGCAGTCGGGGCAGTGTCCGCAGGGTGGCTCCCCTCGGCCGGAGCAGACCAGTGCCGAGGATAGGACCCCCCCCAGTGTCCGCTTACCGGTCCCGGACGGCCCTGCCAAAATGTACGCATGTGAAAGCCCACGACCGGTCTGAAGTCGGTGCTTGACCTGCGCGTTGCCTACCAGAGCGTCAAGTCCCCGCATCAGGCGCGCTCAAATCGTTCGATATCCACCACAAAAATGGTAGCACCTCCCACCGTGACCTCCACAGGCATACTGGGATAATAGCCGTAGCTCATCTCAGTGGTGGTGGGGATCATCTGCTTCCGACTGTGAGAGTGCTCTTTGATGATGTCGATCACAGCCTGCACCTTCTCCTCATCCACGCCCACGAGGATAGTGACGTTTCCGGCCATCAGAAACCCGCCGGTGGTGGCCAGCTTGGTCGAGGAAAAACCCTTCTTAGTCAGGGCATGGGTCACCGCATTGGCGTCGTCAAAGTTGATGATAGCAAGGATCAGTTTCATAGAACTCCCTCCTCAGGGACAGGCATACTGCCTCTTTACAATATGCCTATCTTATTCTTTATATTATAACCTACTTCGCAGAAATATGAAAGATGTTTTTTCTTTCTGCCCCGGGTCAGAAAGAAAAAAACGGGAAGCGGCGAGAGTATGCCGCTTCCCGTTTGGAATCTTATGCTCTGTGCTCTCCTCTGGAGTAGGCCACCACCGTGCGGCGGTTGGGTTCGGTGCCGGTGGAGTAGGTCGTCACGTCTGGATAATCCTGAAGGGCCGTATGGATCACATGGCGCTCATAGGCGTTCATGGGCTCTAACGTCACGTTCCGGCGGTACTTCACCACCTTGCCCGCCACCTTTCTGGCTAGACGCTCCAGGGATTCCTCCCGCTTGGCCCGGTAGTTTTCCGCATCCACATGGATGCGGCTACGCTTGGACGCTCCGCGGTTCACCGCGTAACTGGTGAGCTGTTGGATCGCGTCCAGCGTCTCGCCCCGGCGCCCGATGAGAGCCCCCAGGTTCTCACCCACCAGCTCCACCTTGTAGCTACCGTCCTCCCCCATAGTGATCTTCGGAGTGGCCTCCACCTCCATGTGGGCCATCAGTCCGGTGAGAAAGCGATCAATGGATTCAGCCTTGTCCCCCAACTCCTCCGGGGCAGCCGTCGTCTGAGAGGTCAAATCGGCGGGAGCGGCCGTGTCCTCCGCCCTTTCGACCGCAGGAGCCGGCTCCTTTTCCGCGGTCGAAGCAGGCTTCTTCTCCACAACAGGGACAGGGGCCGGCTCATCGGGCGCCTCATAAGTCACTTTGATCTTTGCGGGGCTTCCTCCAATGCCCAAAAAACCACTCTTGGCCCGCTCCAGGACCTCCACGGACACCTCGTCCCGATCCAGCCCCAACTGCCTCAGCGCGGCGGTAATGGCTTCTTCCTCATTTTTTCCAGTACACTCAATATACTTCAACATAGGTCTTCTCTTCTCCTTATGTTGGGGTCATTCCCGTCCCTCAGGCTTCTGGATCTCCTCGATTTCCTCATCCAGCTTGGCCCAGGGGTCCTCAGAATCGGTCCCGTTTTCCTCGACAGCGCTTTCGGAAACGGGATTCTTGTCGGGAGCTTCCGGAGTCTTCTCCTCCACAAGCTCCTCTGCGATCATCTCATCGGCGGCGGCCTCTAAAGCCGCCTCTTGCAGCTTGTCCGATTTTTTCTCCAGAGCGGCCTCCACGGCGTTCTCATCGATGGGGGCTCCCGGATCCTTGTAAAGGGTCGGCCCGTCGGGGCTGTAGCGATAGGGGTCATACGCCCGGCCCCGGGCATAGGAGCGAATGCCCACACGGCTCACCTCGATTACAGAGGCGTCGCTCTTCTTCTTTTCCACCGCGGCGGCCTTTTTCTTACCCTTATTGGTCTTGGCCTCAGCCAGCGCCTGGGCTTTCCGCTCCGCGGCCTCCCGGCGCCTTTTCTTCTCCTCTTCCTTCTCCAGGCGTTCCTGTTCGGCGCGGGCCGCGGCAGCGGCCTCATAATCCTTTTTCAGAATTTTACCCGCCACAAACTCCTGCAGCAGAGACAGCAGGTTGTTCACCACCCAGTACACGCCCAGACCGGCAGGCATGATAAAACCGATCCACAGGGACATCAGGGGACTCATGATCATCATCATACGGTTGGTGGAGTTTTGCTGGGCATTCTGGGACTGGCTGTTCATCTGATTGGTCCGCATGGAGATGATAGAGAACAGAAGGCCCGTAACGGCGGAAATCACAGGGATGAGGAACAGCCCTATGCTGCCCCAGCTGATGCCGTTGACCCAGAACTTGGCGTTGGGCACCTGAGAGAGGTCCAGGCCGAGGAACTGGAAGTTCATCGCAAACATCTTCGCGGCGCCCTCACCTACTGCGGCCTGAGCGGCAGAGAGGTTTTCCGGATTGATGAGAGAGGCCAGGAAAAGCTGGTTGTAGCCCGTATTGCTGAAAGCGTTGGCCGCGCCCTCAGCCACGTTCTTGACCCAGCCGTTTTCAATGGAAATGGTGGCCCAGTTCAGGGCGTCGGCCACGGCGGAGATCTGTTCGCCGTTGAGGCCCATCATGTACTTCAGCGGCTGACGGATGATGGCATACAGGGGAAACAGCACCAAAATGGGAAGAAAAGACCACAGGCACCCTCCCATGGGGTTGACCTTTTCTTTCTCATAGAGCTTTTGAATCTCCAGATTCTGCCGCTCTTTATCATTGGCATACTTTTTCTGGATCTGCTGCATCTTGCCGGAGAGCATATTCATCTGGATCATGCTCTTCTTTCCCTTGAGCGAGAAGGGGAACAGGATCAGCTTCACCACAACGGCGAAGAAGATCAGAGCAAAGCCATAGCTGCCGGTGATGTTATAAAACAGCTGGAGCAGCCAGGTAAAGGGGGTGAGAATGTAGTACCAAATATCCATTTAGGGTCCTCCACACAATATTTTAGAAGAGGAGTCAGGGCACCGGATCATACTCGATGCTCTTTTGCTTATGGAAGGGCTGACATTTCAGGATACGCCTGAGTGCCAGCCATCCGCCCTTCCACGCGCCGTACTTTTCCACCGCCTCCAAGGCATAGGCCGAACAGGTGGGAATAAAACGGCAGCAGGGCGGCCGGGCGGGCGACAGGTTGCTTCGGTAAAACCGGATCAGCTTCAGCAGCAGTGCCTTCACGGCTCTCCCGCCTCCCTGGCCTTCAGCCCCAGCTTGTCCGCAAGGGAAAGAAAGGACCACTCCAACTGGCGGTACGTGGCGAAGGCTGCCTTGACCCTGGCCACCACCACGATGTCGTAACCGGGACGGAGCTCTCCTTCATGGAGCCGGTAGATCTCCCGGACGCGGCGGCGGACCCGGTTCCGGGTCACAGCGCCGCCCACCTTTTTGCCTACCGTCAAGCCCAACCGGTTCTCCATGCGTCGGTTTTTCCGACAGTAGAGGGCCAGATAGGGCGTAGCCGCGCTCTTTCCCTTGTGGTAAAGGCGCTGGAATTCATGATTTCGTTTGATGGTGACGGTAAACTTCAAAAAAGGTACCCCACTTTCGGACATTGAGGCGGAATTTTTGCGTATGCACTACAGGGGCGGTGGGAATGCTCCCCCGCCCCTTGATGACGCTCTATTCCGGTTCTGCCTGCATCTGCCTTAGTAGGTCAGGCGAGCGCGGCCCTTCGCACGGCGGCGGGCCAGCACCTTCCGGCCATTCCGGGTGGCCATGCGCTTACGGAAGCCATGCTCCTTGGAGCGCTGGAGCTTCTTGGGCTGATAGGTACGCTTCATCTCTGTACACCTCCTGTACGCGGCATAAAACGGGCTGAGCCCGTCTACCACAACGGCCGTTTTGACCGGCCGCGGTCGTCAGAATATACGTCTCCCTTGTTTTCAGGACGCAATCGTTATTATAGCCTATATTTTTATCCCCTGTCAACCACCTTTTTTCTTCTTTTTTCAGTCTATGACAAGGATTTCCCCTTCCATACAAGATATTGTGGTTGTCTATTCTGCCCGAGGCTGGGTTATATTTATAAATAATGTATAGGTGGAAAACCGTTGCCTCCAACCAGTTTTTTTGATATAATTAATTAGATATGGACACTACAAAAAAAGGGAGGTCCCGCG